>NVUQ01000110.1 GCA_002401955.1 Flavobacteriales bacterium
AATATTTCGATTAGAAGCTCTTTTTTATCAGTATCAAGTTTGCTGTGTTTTAAATCAATCATTGCTTTTATGTTCAATTACTGCTAACGCCCAATCTATGTTTTTGTAGGGCGATTTAAAAGTACATATTTTCGTTTAACTAATTAGCCAAAGCTTTGGCTTTGGGGTTTAATTTTTTGTCTTAATAAAACTGCAAAACAAATTTTGGCGGTGCTTATTAATTGCTTTTCTGTTTCAAATTACTATCTAACTGCCCTATGAAATATAGATGATGTTAGCCCTTGTTGTTTTTTTTAATCCATTGGTAAGCCTAATTCTTCGGCTTTTTCCAAATCTTTAGCAGAACCAATTTTGTCATTTAATTGCTCTCGTTTTAGGTAGCCTCTATTCACGTATGCAATTTCATTTTCAGGATTGATTTCAATTGCTTTATTAAAATCATTTAACGATTTTTCTGCATCATTATTTCCTTTATAAATAAGTGCTCTAGTGAGATAGTATTCGCTTTTTTCTTCTAGTTTAATTGCGTTGTTAATGTCTGTAAGAGCTTTTTCTATTAAATCTAATTCATCATATATTTTTGCTCTATTGTAATATGCGAAATCGTATTTAGGGTTAATTTCTATTGCTTTAGAAAAATCTTCAATAGCTCCTTTTGTGTCAAGTATTATTGTCGAATTGTTAGAAAAAGATATTCTAAAATATTTTAAAAAAGAAGTTGAAGTTGTAGAGTCTGAATAAAGTCTGTAAACATCATTTTTAGATTTTGCTATTCCTCTGGAAGTGTAAGCAGATTCGTTTAAACTGTCTGATTCTATTATTCTATTGAAGTCTTCTATTGATTTTTCAAATTGATTTGAATTATAAAACATATAAGCTCTTTCTTGTAGAGCGACATTCATATATGTTGAATCCCTAAGACGGATAATGTGAGTGTAATCTTTTATTGCTTCGTCCGTATTGTATAGATAATCATTTATCATTCCTCGGTAATACAAAGCACAGGTGTTATTATAATTTAATTTGACTGCTTTATCAGCATCTTTTAGTGCTAATTCGGCTTCATCTATGCTTAAATAATTATATGACCTTTCTGCATATGCGCTATCAAAATCTGGTTTTATTTTAATGACTTGGTCAAGATAATCTATGGCTTCATCAAAATTTCCATTGTCCGTTTCAGTTAATGCTAATTTGTATAATTCTTTATAATCATTTGACTTTTGATTACAAGCGAAAAAAGTGATTATGCTTATGAGTAAAAATATTTTCTTCATTGATTTGTAATAAGGGCTAACGTTTACTGTATGGTTAGTGGCGTTTTAAAGAGCCGAAACTTTCAGTTTATTACAGAATTTAATTAAAAGAACTGAACTTCAAATTTTGTACTATGTAGCCATTAACTATACAGATTGTTGTAGCCAGTTTTATTCTTCTTTTTGATATGTGTTTTCTACTCCCATTGAATACTTTATAGCTTTTCCAGTAACAATAAATTTGCTTTTATCTTCCAATGTCTTTACTAATGCTAAAGCACTACCAGATTTATACCCTTCAACACAAGTCAATAACATAAAGTCTCTTTCTCCAGGTATTTCAGCAAGCATATACTCATAGAAATCATCTTCTTTATTTTTTAAATTTAAACCAATTTCATATTGTCGAAAGCGAGTTCCTTTCCAATACTCTTGGTCATCTTTTATTTTCTTTAGAGGTATTAATTTCATTTTGTATCTAATATTCCGTTGTAATCATTTTTATCACTGGTATATGAAATCAAGTTTCCATTTTTGTCATCAATATATAATTTTCCGCAACTTGTACATTCCCATAAGGTTTTGAAAATATTTTGATTTCTGAGTTGCATACAAGCTTCTTCTTTTTCTTTTTTCGATTCTCCAGATTTTTCAATTGCGTTATCAATATCATTCCAAAAATCAAACCATTGAGTATCAGAAATCAGATAACCTTTATTTTTAAGGTAATCAGTTTGGTCAACAATTATATTTCCACAAGTGCAATTTATCTTCATTCTTTAAAATATTACCGAATCTGTTTAATTGGCTACAACAACCGAATAAAGTGCATATGCACTTTATTCGCATTATATATTCAGGTTTTTAATTTCCATTAAAAACCCATTTTATTTTTTAATATTCTGTAATTCAATTATTTAGCATTTTGTTATCCGTTTACAAACGACAATAAACGTTTGTAGTCGTTTGTAATTGCTTAAGAAATTATTAGTTTAAATTTATAAATTGCATTATTTGTATAATCTGTACTATTATTTTTAATAATTATATGATATATGTATTTATATAAATATTAAATTGTTGTTTATAAACGTAATCCTTTTATTGTATTAAACCATTATTTAAACCATTTTTCCATTTAAAGGTAGGTTTTGGCGGTTTAATGGTCGGTTTTCGCTTAATAAACAATAATTGGTTTCATATAAAACCTCAAAATTTTCACGTTAGCTGTTAAATTAATCTCGTTTTTGTGATGTGGAGTATGTTTGCTAACTCTATTATTTTAATGGCGTTTAATTTTTGTTGTAAGGTTTTAATCCTTCAAAAATAATAGGTTTTAAACCATTTACAAGAGTGTTGGAATATGGCGCTTTTTGAGACATTATTATAACGATTAAATTATCTTTTGGTGAGATGTAAAAATGGGCACTTCCAATACCATTCCAACCAAAGTCTCCCTTATGACCATGTTTACCCCATTCTTTCAAGTAAATCATAAAGCCTAATCCAAATCCAATTCCTACATCACCATTTACCTTATAAACCCCTTCGCCCTTAGGTAGTTGGTTGGATGTCATTTCTGTGATTATTGAGGGATTGATTAATGTGTCATTATTATAAATACCATTATTTAATAGCAGTTTGCAAAATTTTAAATAATCAGAACTCGTTGATACTAGTCCACCACCACCAGATTGCCTTCGATCCTTTGTGTAATGAGTGGTTTTGTAAGATTCTTTTAGTTTTAAGTTGTTTTCATAATATGAACAGAATCTGTTAACCTTTGATGCTGGAAGTTTAAAATGAGTATCATTCATTTCAAGTGGTTCAAAAATGTTTTTGTTGAAGAATTCGGATAACTTCATGCCACTAACTCTTTCAATTAGGCAACCAAGAACATCAACGGAAATGCTGTAGTTGTATTTTTCTCCAGGATTACTTTGTAGAGGTAATTCAGATAATCGTTGCACCATTTGATCATTATTACTCACAAATAATGGATGGTTTTTATCATACAGTTTATCTACTTTTGAAGATCCTAATCCAATACCATAGGCGAATCCTGATGTATGCCTTAAAAGATCTCTGACAGTTATTTTATTTTCACTTTTAACAAGTTCATTTTTTTCTAAAACCATTAAGTTTTTGAGTTCTGAAATGTACATTTCTATAGGGTCGTCTAATGCTATAGAGTCCCAATCAACCAACATCATAGTTGCAAGTGATGTGATAGGTTTTGTCATGGAGTAGATTCTAAAAATAGAAGAAGTCTCCATCTTTAACTTGTCATCAATATCTTGTTGTCCGTAAGCTTTGTGCATTATAGTTTCTCCTTTATGAGAAATCATAATGACTGCTCCAGCAATTTTTTTTTGATTTATTTGATCCTTTATAAAGTTGTCAGCTGCTGATTCATTATTCAGTTTCTGGGCATTAGTGCTAACAACGGAAAAAATAATAATTAATGGAAGAAGAAAAGATTTAATCATGATAGAATTTTGAATGAAACAGGTCAATAATTGAGCCAAGTGTTTCATTACTGACTACATTATCTAATAATCAATTTCTTTTAAAAAGTATTATATTGTTTGCAACGCTTAGTTAAGTATTACCTTTTTAACACTAGATTGATGTTCTGTTCTTACATTAATAAAGTAAGCCCCTTTGCTTAAATCAGAAATATCAAATGGATAAGAGTTTAATTGGTCTTTTCCATTAAAGTAATAAGTTTTAACAGTTTCTCCAGTAATGTTATTAATGGTAACCACAACATTACCCATGTCTCTAGTTAGGTCCATTTTAAAAACCCCATTATTTGGGTTTGGAAATAAATCAATTTCAAAAGGTTTTTCCTCTTTAGGGCTGTCAACACCAGTAACTATAGCAGAATTACTGAAGCTTATTACATAAGCACCAACTCTGTAAAATGGGTTGTACCCAGCATTACAATCGTTGCAAGTAACTCCACTTACACAAGCGGGGTTGTTTGGATGGCAATAATCTTGATAAGATTGCTGAAAAACATAGGCTAAATCATAAGGTGCGTTCCCGATCTGAGAAGTTACATCATAAGAGTTAGGAGGAGCAATTGTTCCTGGACACCATCCTGCTCTGTTATGTTGCCAAGTTCCTAGTTGTCCAGTACAATTGTCAGGATTTGGGTTGCAGGTGTTCCATAAGTTTTGTGTGTAGGTAGAGCTACCATTTACATGGAAATTATGTGTAGCGTTATAAAATTCAGCGGCATTACCCGTATTATCTCCTCCCCAACCATGTCCTGTAGTGGTTAATCTGAATGTTGCTTTTTGTGTGTTTGTAGGGTGTACTATTGAAACAGTGTCACAAGGTTGTAAATCAGCTGGGTTTCCAAAATTGTAGCTTCCATGCCATACTTCCTGAATGCTTGAGTATAAATAAAGAGGAGTTCCAGCAACGTAGTCTAAATCTAAATGGATATCCCAACCACCTGTACCCCAGGTATCAATAAACATTCGTAATTCAATGTTTCCATGTAATAATGATGCGTAATCTGTAATATCAATACTATGATTACAAGCAACACCATAAGGAGTGATGTATCTAAATAATTCCATCCAGTTGCCATCTGGAGCTTTGTATTCTACATAAGCCAATCTATCCCAATCATCACAACCCCCATTAATTGAAGGACAGGTTACTGCAAAATTAGCAATGATTTGATCGTAAGCACCAATTGATTGAGGTAGCGTATAGTTTCCATAAAAAGTTCTGTTTGCTCCAGAACCAAAAGCAACTAAATCACCATTAAATGTTTGTACATTTTGATTGCTAGCAGTATTTACAACGTTAACAGTTACAGTATCTGTAGTAATGTTTCCATTGCTTGCAGTAGCTTTTGTATAGATATCATAGTTTCCTGTAGCAGCAGGAGTCCACCAAGCAAAATAATATCCATTTTCTTGAGTGGTGGTAATTGGTGTTCCGTTTATTTCAAACTCAATATTAGTAATAGAAAGTTGAGTTGGTTCATCAATTATTGCAGAGGCATATAGTGGATAAGCAGTTAATACTGGCATTTCTATAGGATAAGCAGCTGTATGTTTTGTTGACACTACAGGATAAATGGTATTTAAATCTAACACATAAAAAGAGGTAGTTGTTGAAACGGGATTAAATGTTCCGTTACCTAATTGTTCTGCTTTAACAACTACGGTGCCTGATATTCCTGTTAAGGTAATGGTGCTATCGAGTACAGTTGCTGGTCCAGAAACAATAGAGTAGGTAATAGATAATCCAGTGCTTGCTGATGCATGAGCAAAAAACGGAGCGTCTGTAGTATATTTATAACTGATAGGGTCTATTGTTATAAGTTGATCGTGATCAGGATCAAACACAGTAGTTCCATTCATTAATGTGGCGGTATGTCCATTACCACTAATGTCGGGAGCATTAACTCCAGTTACATTTTCAAAATCCCATGAAGCAATTAAATTAGGCTCTGTTCCAAATAAAGAATCTGTATTCATATCTATTACTACCTCTGCTTGAGTTAACGCTGTTGACCAAAATCTTACCTCATCAAGACCTCCTTCGAAAAATTGATTATAGCTTAAGTCTGCTCCAAAATGTAGATTTTCCGAATTGGCACTATTTAGTAAACTAATAAATGCATTGAAAGCAGATTGTTCAAGGATACCGTCAACGTATGTTTTGCTTGAGTCGTTAGCTGTGTTGATAACATATGCTACATGATGCCAGTTGCCATCGCTAATATTTGTTGATCCTGCACCTGGAGATATGATTTGCGATATTGAATTTTGAAGGTTTACTAAAAAATTGCCAGTTCCCGATTTTGTTAACAATTCATAACCAGTTCCTCCAGCTAATCTTTTATCAATAAATCTAAAATCAGAAGATGTATTAGTTGATTTAACCCAGCAAGTAAATGATAAATCTTCCCCGTTGTCAACATCTAAGTCGCTATGGTCAAGAACTTCTGCGTAGTCATCTACACCATCAAACTGAAGGTGCTTTCCGTTTTGAGCAAAAGAGTTGTTAATTAACAATATTGTTAATGCGATTAATCCTGATTTTAAAATTCGTTTCATGCCGTTTTGTTTTATATGTGTAAGAAAGCTTTAAGCTAAAAGGCAATACAAATTTAAATGTTTTTTAAAGTAAAGGTCATTAAAAAGGGGGGACATCTTGGGGACATATCTTTTTCGATAAACAATTTAAATGTCGAATTGAAGACTGTGGACTACTTACTGCTAGGGATTGATAAGCTATCTAAAGACTTATCTAATTCACTAAAGTTGGTGGTGCCATCAAAAAAAGTATAGCGGTATTTTATAATTCTAACAAACTCTGTTTCTATATCTTGTATAATCATTGCAGTGAGTAACATTGTTTTTTTATCGTATAAAAATTGTTTAGTGGAATTGTGAGTGCTATTCTTAAAGTATTTTATATCTAGTACATTTCCAATTTTATCATAAGTATAAATTTCTGTTGTTTTTTTGTCTTTTGCAATGTTGGTAAAAATGTGTTTTTTAAAAAGCCTACCATTTTCATTGTATTCATAAGTAAGTTTCTTTTTATTATTCCCAATAATGAATTTGGTGTATTCTTCTATTAAATAACCGAGTTTATCATAATAGTTAATTTGTTCTTTAAATTTTTTACCATAACTGTTGTAAAAGAATTTTTTAGTTTGTTCATCACTAATTTTCAGATAAGAAAAGCTATCCTTCACAATCACATATTCTTTTTTTAATTCAAATTTATTTTTAGAATCAAACTTGTTTTCATCTCTACAATAAGTTTGTGTAATAATGTTGTTGGCATTATCATAGTTGTAATGGTATGAACAGTAACTATAGCTATCACTTTTTCTTTTAACAGCTATTTGCCCTTTAGCATTATAGGTGTAAAACAGGGTGGTTGTGTCTTTAAATCCGTCAGAAAAATAACTAGATAATTGATTCTTGAGTTGTCCATCTTCTCCAAATTGATAATGATAATCTGTTCCGGTTGAACGAATAATATCGCGTACTTTTTTAGAAGAGATAGATCCTGTAATAGATTTGATGTTATTGCTTTTAATGAATTGAGTATTAAAAAAAGGGAGGTCACTAAACAATGGTTTGTTTATTTCTAATATTTGGCTATTCAGATTAATTGTAGCCAATAAGATAAGTAGTATTGAAAATGTATTTCTCATCGTTCTATTCTGAGAACAATTATATTAAAATGCGATAAAAGAAAAAGAGAGGTTAGATGAATTTTATTAACTAGTCTATGTTTGAAAAATCAAAATGCTTCACTTCTTCGTAAACCATTTCAATTCCTTTTAGTAGCTCAATTTTATGTTTCCATCCTAATGAATTAATTTTAGAAACATCCATTATTTTTCTTGGGGTTCCGTTAGGTTTGGAGGTGTCAAAAGTTAATTCTCCTTTAAACCCAACAACTTTCTGAATGGTTTGAGCTAAACCTTTAATTGTAATGTCTGTTCCTGTTCCTACATTAACAAATTGCTCATCATTATATGTTTCCATTAAAAAAATACACGCTTCAGCTAAGTCATCAACATGCAAAAATTCTCTCATCGGAGACCCTGTTCCCCAAAGTTCAACACTACTATCTTCATTTTCTTTAGCCGTGTGAAATTTTCTCATAAGTGCGGGTAAAACGTGAGAATTTTCTAAGTCGTAATTGTCATTGGGGCCATATAAATTTGTTGGCATTGCAGATATAAAATTGCATCCATATTGATTGCGATAAGCCTCACACATTTTTATTCCTGCTATTTTGGCAATGGCGTAAGGTTCATTTGTTTTTTCTAATGTGTCGGTTAAAAGGTAAGCCTCTTTTAGTGGTTGGGGAGCCATTTTCGGATAGATACAGGAGGATCCTAAGAACAACAATTTAGTTACTTTGTTTACATAGGCAGCATGAATGATATTAGATTCTATCATTATGTTTTGATAGATAAAATCTGCTCTGTACACATTGTTTGCATGTATGCCTCCAACTTTAGCAGCAGCTAAAAATACATAAGCAGGTTGTTCTTTAGCAAAAAAATCATTTACTGCTTGTTGCTTGGTTAAATCTAATTCTGAAGATGTTTTAAAAATAAGATTGTTAAAACCATCCTCTGTTAGTTTTCTTACAATTGCAGATCCAACCATACCTCTATGACCAGCAACATATATTTTGTCAGTTTTATTCATTTTCCTGCAAAATATCATAACCGCCTTCCTTTAAGTATTGATTTTGTTTAAACAGTTTAAGATCTGCTTGAACCATATCTTTACAAAGACTAGCTAAATCGTGAGTGTGTTCCCATCCTAATTCCTTCTTTGCTTTAGAGGGGTCTCCAATTAGTAAATCAACTTCAGTAGGTCTAAAGTATTTTTCATCAATTTCAACTACTATTTCTCCAGTTGCTTTGTTGATTCCTTTTTCATTTATTCCTTCACCACTCCATTCTATTTCTATTTCTACTTCTTTAAAAGACATGGTAACAAAATCTCTTACAGTAGTTGTAGTTCCCGTTGCTAATACATAATCTTCAGCTACATCTTGTTGTAGCATTCTCCACATTCCTTCTACATAATCTTTAGCATGTCCCCAATCCCTTTTTGCTGAAATGTTTCCTAAATAAATCTTTTTTTGAAGTCCTAATTTAATTTTAGCAACTCCTCTTGTAATCTTTCTAGTTACAAAAGTTTCACCTCTAAGCGGACTTTCGTGGTTAAAAAGAATACCATTACATGCGTACAGATTGTAAGCTTCTCTATAGTTTTTTACAATCCAAAAAGCGTAAAGTTTTGCTACAGCGTAAGGACTTCTTGGATAAAATGGAGTTGTTTCTGATTGAGGAACTTCCATTACTTTACCATACAATTCTGATGTTGAAGCTTGGTAGTAGCGGGTCTTTTTTTCTAATTTTAAAATCCTAATAGCTTCTAACAAACGTAATGCACCAGTTGCATCTGCATTTGCGGTATATTCAGGAGTATCAAAAGAAACCTGAACGTGAGACATTGCTGCTAAATTATAGATTTCATCAGGCTGAACATCTTGTACTATTCTAATTAGATTGGTAGAGTCTGTCATGTCTCCATAATGAAGAATGAATTTTACATTATCTTCATGTAAATCGGTATATAAGTGGTCAATTCTACCAGTATTAAACATAGAACTTCTTCTTTTAATACCATGAACTACATAACCTTTATTTAATAAAAGTTCTGCTAAATAAGCTCCGTCTTGACCTGTTACTCCTGTAATTAATGCTACTTTACTCATATAAATGTGTTTGTGCAATAATACGAATAAAACAAGAGAAAGGATGGTTTGTCTTAAACAAAAAAAAAGAGCCTTTCTCTTTTGGAAGAAAGGCTCTTTTTTTGTTTAAATTTTAGGTTGTTTATTCATCGTCATAGTCAAAATAAACCTCAGTCATATCTCTGTATTCCATAGAGTTTGATGGGAAATTTTTAACGTAAACTTGAATAAGCCTTGTATTTTCATCATAAAAAATAGGCATTATAGCAGCTTCGTCAACAGCTATTTGATCTACTTGTCTGAATAGTTCAAATCTTTTAACATCATCTACTTCTCTTAAAGCGATATCAAATAAAGAATCAAATTTTGGACTTTGATATCTCATTGGGTTTATGTATGCTTTTTGAGAAAGTTCTTCTGGAACATGTACCCCATATAATAAGTTTAAGAAATTTTCTGGATCTGGGTAATCAGCTATCCAACCAGACCTCCAAAATACAGCCTTTCCAGTTTCTAAGTTTTCTAATTGTTGTGCAAACTGTAATTGCTCTATTTTAATGTTTATGCCTAAGTTTTCGTTAAGCATTTTTTGAACTACTTCTGCAATTTGAACATTTCTATCTCCTCCACCAGGGTTAATTTGTAATGTTATCTCAGGGAATCCATTTCCATTAGGAAATCCTCCCTTAGTCATATATTCTTTTGCTTTATCAACGTCAAAATTATATCCTGCTACATTTTCATAATCGTAGCCCTTAAATGGAGGGACAATTCCGTGTGAAGCTGGTCTTCCTTCCCCTTGTAAAGTGTAAGTTACAATTGATTCTCTATCAATAGCATAATTAAAAGCTTTTCGAACATTAACGTTATTAAAAGGTTCTAGTTTGTGTTGAAACCCTAAATAATATACACTTAAAGCAGGAACAACTTGCATAATATATGGTCTGTTTCCACCTTTTTTTGCATCATCTAATTCTCCTACTACATCACCAATCATTTCAAGAGGTAAACGGAAAACTAAATCTAAGTTTCCTTTTTTAAATTCAAGTAGTTCTGCTTTTTTCTCTTTGTTGAAAGAGAATTTAAGGCCATCTAAATACGGCAATTGATTTCCGTGATCATCAGTATCCCAGTAACCAGGATTTCTGTCTAGAATAACAGTTTCAGATTCTTTAATTTTTTTAACTCTAAATGGTCCAGTTCCTACACAGTTAATTCTCATTTCCATTCCATATTCATCAACAGCTTCTTTAGGATAAACATAACATGCATTGTGCGCCATAATGTTTAAGAACCCAGCAAAAGAATAATCTAAATCAATTTGAAGTGTGTAATCATCAACTACAGTAATGCCAGAAACACCACCTTCTAATGGGGTTTTATTAGTTGCCGATTCATGATATTCATTAGCACCTTTAACTCTATCTTTAAATAACCAATACATTTGGTTAGAAGGGTCACTTACACAAACTCTGTCAAAGCAATATTTAAAATCAGCAGCTTTAACTTCTCTTCCTTTTCCTCCTTCAAAACAATTGTTATCATGAAACATTACACCTTTTCTAATGTGAAAAGTATATGATGTAGCATCTTCGTTTACTTCCCATTTTTCAGCTAAAGAAGGAATAATGCTTAAGTCTGATTGGTCAAACTTTAACAAGCCTTCATAAACTTGTTTAGCAATTCTATTTTCTAAAGCCATTGTAACATTTAAGGGGTACAAGCTTTTAAAATCTTCGGTTTCGTTCATTTTAAAAACACCACCGTATTTAACGCCACCTTTAGCAACTTTCGTATTTTTTAAATCTTCACTTTGACCTCCGCCACAGCTTGATAAAACTAGTGCTGAACCAATTAATAAATAGATTATTTTCTTCATATTTATCGTATATATTTTTAACGTAATTACAAATATAGTGATTACAGTAGGAAATCCTAAATAAAGTATCTTTTATTCTTTTATTCATTAAAAAAGAAGTGAAATTTAGTTTTAATAAAGTGTTCTTTTTTGAGTTATTATAATGCTTTTATACAAATCGTATCTTTGTTAGTTATAGCTTGTTTTAAGGAGGTTGAAAAAAGTAATTTTAATAGTGTTTGTTCTGTTGTTTGTGTTTCTAAAAGATTCACTTGCACAGGGAGTTACAAATATTCGTCAGCAAAAAATGATGTTGAATAGTGATACCATTTTAATCGATAGTTTAAGCCTTGTTCCTAATTCTGAAATTATTTTTTTTGGGAACAAAATACTTGATCATTCAAATTATGAAATAGATTACTCTAAAGGGTTATTTATTATGAATGATAAATTGCTAAAAGGAAAAGAAATTACGCTTACTTATCGTGTTTTTCCGCTGTCTTTTGATCAAGCTTATGAGCATAAGAAAATAACATCTATAGAAGAGAAAAAGAAGACATCAAGAAATCCATTTTTATTTGAATACATTCCTAAAAATGAAGATGTTTTTTATTTAAATGGATTAAATAAAAGTGGAAGTATTTCTAGAGGGGTAGTGTTTGGAAATAATCAAGATTTAGCGGTTAATTCTAGTTTAAATTTACAATTGTCAGGTAAAATAAGTGATGAAGTAAACATTTTAGCTAGTATTTCTGATGATAATATCCCCATACAAGCAGAAGGAAATACGCAACAATTACAAGAATTCGATAGAGTTTTTATTCAGTTGTTTAGCGATTCTTGGAAACTAACAGCAGGAGATTTTTATCTAAAACGACCTAAAAGCTATTTTATGAATTTCAATAAAAAAGTTAAAGGAGGAAGCTTTGAAATGAAGATGAAAACGAGTAAAAAGAACGAATTTAACACAATGAGACCAATTATTAGTGGGGCGATCTCTAAAGGAAAATTTGCTAGAAATAAAATACAGGGAATTGAAGGGAATCAAGGTCCGTATAGATTAACTGGAGCAGAAAACGAAACCTTTATTGTTATTTTATCAGGTACAGAACAAATATATGTTGATGGACGATTAATGAAAAGAGGTAATGAGTTTGATTATATCATTGATTATAATACAGCAGAATTAATCTTTACTACGAATAAATTAATTACAAAAGATTCTAGAATTGTGGCTGAGTTTCAATATTCAGATAAAAATTATGCAAGATCTTTAGTTCATTTTGGAAATGATTATGAAACAAAAAAATTAAGGTTAAGTATTAATATTTATTCAGAACAAGATTCAAGAAACCAACCTTTACAACAGGATTTAGGCGATACAGAAAAATTATTATTAGCTGATATTGGTGATAGTTTACAAAATGCGATTGTTCCAAATGTAAGTTCTGTTGAGTTTTCAGAAAATGTTGTGCTTTATAAAGCTATTGATACATTAGGATTTAATCCTGTTTATGTTTATTCAACAAACTCAGATAGTGCCATTTATCAATTGGGTTTTTCTTTATTGGGAGCTAATAAAGGGAATTACATTCAAATTCAGAGTTCGGCAAATGGAAAGGTTTATCAATGGGTAGTACCAATTGCAGGAGTTCCTCAAGGAGAATATGAGCCTGTGGTATTGTTGGTTACCCCAAAAACCAAACAGATGGCAACTTTTGGAGGACAATATTCTTTCTCTAAAGAATCTTTTATTTCTTGGGAAGGTGGTGTCTCAAATAATGATATTAATACTTTTTCTGATAAAGATAGAAGTGATGATGTTGGTTATGCGTTTAAAGTTAATACACAAAATAAAATTAGATTAGCTGATAAAAAGGAGCCATGGAAATTTAAAATAGGAACAGGGTATGAATTTTTAGATCGATATTTTACACCTATAGAAAGATTTAGAGCTGTTGAATTTGAGAGAAATTGGAACATTACCAATGTTTCTTTTACATCAAACCAACAAGTTTTTGATGCTTATTTAGGTTTTGAGAAAAAGAAAAAAGCAGATCTTTCATATATGGTAAGTGTTCTGAAAAATGAAGGAGAATACGATGGAATACGGAATTCACTTTTTACACTTTATAATTTAAAAGGATTTATTTTTAAAGGTGATGGAAGTTATTTAACAACCAAAGGAATTAATAACACACAGTTTATAAAGCATAAAGCCACTTTATCTAAAGGAATTAAGTGGTTAGTAATTGGAGTTGAAGAAGAAACAGAGCAAAATAAGTTTTATATTAATGAACATACAGACTCTTTACAAGCCAATAGTTTTGAGTTTATTTCTTGGAATGCATTTGTTCACAATGCGGATACTACCATTAATAAATTTATGGTGAGCTATAAACAAAGAATGGATAATGCTCCATTGGCAACTGATTTTAATGCCACAACACTTGCCGAAGATGTTACTTTTTCTTTAGGATTGTTAAAAAATAAAAATCATAAATTTAGAACTAAAGTAACTTATAGAAAGTTAGAAATTTTATCTACAACACTTTCGGCTTTAAATCCTGAAGAAAACATTTTAGCACGAGTAGAGTATGTTGCTAAATTTTTGAAAAGTGCGATAACTTCTAATACTTATTATGAAGTTGGTTCTGGATTGGAAGTAAAAAAAGAGTTTTCATTTATTGAGGTTCAACCTGGACAAGGAACTCATGCATATATTGGTGATTTAAATGGGAATGGCGTAAAAGATTTAAATGAATTTGAGGTGGCAGCTTTTCAAGATCAAGCTACGTTTATTAAAATATTTACTCCAACAAATGACTATGTAAGAATATATACCAATCAGTTTAATCAAGGGTTGTTTTTGCGACCAGAAACAAAATGGGGAGCAGAAAAAGGATGGAAAAAAATGTTTTCACGATTTTCTAATCGTACTAATTATAGAGTAAGTCGTAAAGTATCAGATAAATTGAATTATTATAATCCTTTTATGGGTGATATTTCTGATACCAGTTTGGTTACGTTAAACTTTGGATTTTTAAATACCATTTACTTTAACAGAACAGGAACCAAGTTTGGAACACAATTTACTTTTCAGGATAATAGAGATAGATCATTACTCACTAATGGAATTGAATCTAGGCAAAACCTAACTAGAGCAATTAAAACACGTTGGAACATTACACGAATTTTTACCATTTCTTTATTAACGGCTAATGGGGCAAAATCGAGTGTTTCAGAATTTTTTAACAATAGAAATTTTGAAATAAAATCAATAGAAGCAGAACCGAAATTCACCTTTCAACCAAATGCTAAATTCAGAATAAGCGTTTTGTATACTTATGAAGAAAAGAAAAATAATGAATTTTTCGGTGGAGAAGAATTGGTAAGCCAAAAAGCAGGAACTGAAATAAGGTACAATGTTGCATCTAAAGGAAGTTTTAGAGCTGGATTCAATTATATTGAGAATGAGTTTTCTGTTACCAACAATGCTTCTTTGACTTATGAAATGTTAGAAGGATTACAACAGGGTGCAAATATGACTTGGGAATTAACCTATCAGCAAAATCTATCTAAACACATGCAGTTGAGTCTTAATTATAATGGAAGAAAATCTGAAGAAACACCAATTATTCATACTGGAGGTGTTCAGGTAAGGGCTTTCTTTTAATATTACTCAATAGAAGGAGCTGTTTTTTCTTTCTTTTTTTTGTTGTAAAACCTTGCTCCAATCATTAATTCGTGAGACCCATTACTATAATTTTTAAGATTGGTTGTAGTAAAATCATGAGCGTAAGCTACAGTAAAACTTTTGTTCAAGAAAAAGCCTAATGAAGCTGTTATGGCATCTCTATCTCGATAAGTTCCAGAAATCCAAACTCTTTCTTTGTAAGTAATTTTTAAAGTCCCTTCATATTGAAGAGGCACTGGACTAACATATTTTAAAAAAACGATAGGTTCAACAATAAAACTTTCTGTTACTTGGAATTTATAACCTGCTGTTGCAAAAAAGTGAGAAGGCAATGTTCCCTCAGTTTCTTCTTCTGCATCAGCTAAATCAACCTTGGTGTTTAATAATTGTGGTGCAGAAAATCCAAAATAGTATTTTTTATGATAAACAAATAAACCAAAACCTGCATCCGGAACTAATTCTGATTGTACGCCATTAGAAATAACAGCATCATCTTGTTCTCGTAACGTAATTTTTGATGCATCTATCATAAACTGTAATAGTCCGGCATTTATACCTAATGATACTTTTAATTTGTCATTAATCTTTAAATGATAAGCGTATGATAGATCAATTCCTGTTCTTCTTGTTGGGCCAACAATATCGGTAAAAATATAACCGCCAAAACCCATTTTACGATTTTTAGAGGGGCCTTGTACACTTAGTGTATAAGTTCTTGGTGCATCTGTTATTCCTTCCCATTGGTAGCGGTGGGTAGAAACGCCTTCAAAATAACCTCTACTTCCTGCCACGGCAGGGTTAATTAAAAAGTCATTTAAAAAATACTGACTAAAATGAGGAAGTTGTTGTGAAAACACACTGCTTCCACATAAAAGTAAACATGAGATGATGATAATCTTTTTCATAGTTAACTTACCTTAAAATAGTTAATGGTCCAGTAAAAGGTTTAATATCTTCATTATGTAAATCAATGATGTAATAATAGGTTCCAATAGGTAATTCTTTTCCATTGTATGTTCCATCCCAATCTTGTTGATAACCATCTGCATGGAATAATAATTCTCCCCATCTATTATAAATCTCTACTACATTACCAGGGTATTGTTCAATAAAATCAATAATCCATACATCATTAGTTCCATCTCCATTTGGAGATATTCCATCAGGGAAGTTTATAGTTGGAAGAACTTCAACAATCATTGTATCGGTAGCAACACATCCGTTTGCAGATGTTACTGTTACGATATAGGTTGTGGTTATCTCTGGTGATGCTACAGGGTTAAATATTGTTGTATCACTTAATCCGGTACTTGGTGTCCAAGTATAAGAACCTCCACCTGTTGCATTTAATATGGTGCTTGAAAACTCGAAAATAGTAACGTCAGGTCCTGCATATGCAAGGGGTAATGCCTCAATAGTTATCCTAACAGTATCAGTAATAATACAAGGTCCTGTTACTTGGAACACATATTCTATTACTCCAGGAGCAGTAGGATTTATAGTTATCGAATCTATATTCCCTAAAGAAATCATACCTGGTAATTCAAACCATTCTACATTAGTAAATGTTCCTCCAGGAATTCCATTTAAATTAATAGGTGTTCCTATACAATATGTAGTGTCTTTACCAGCATCTGACTCTACTGTATCTGTTGCTCCTATCATTATAGAATCAATAATACTACAGTTATTATTATCGAAAATAATTACCGTATTTAATCCAAAACATAAACCTGTTGCTGTATTAGTTTGTAAAGGGGTGGTGTTACCATTCCATTGGTAAGTATAATTTGGTGTTCCTCCAGCTGGAGTTACTGTTGCACTACCATCACAGTTTATAGAACAAGTTACATCAACGAATGTATGTGTAGATGTTATTGCATTTGGTTCTGAGATGGAAATACTATCAGAAACTGTACAAGAATTATCATCTGTTATGGTAACAAAATAGGTTCCGTCACATAAGCTACTAATAGAATCTGTTCCTTGTCCTGCAGTTACCTGGTTGGCTGGGTTTGAAGTCCAAGCATAAGACTGATAAGGTGTTGTTCCTCCAGTAGTTGTTGATACAACAGTTCCATCACAATCTCCAAAGCAGTTAACGTTTGTAGCTAGTAAGTTGGCTAATAAAATA
>NVUQ01000111.1 GCA_002401955.1 Flavobacteriales bacterium
GAAACCACTAGTAATAAAATCATCATTCAAGTCTGCTAAAGTAGCACCACTAACTGCAGAAGTTAAAAAACGCCAGTGTGTTGCTCCTGCATTTATATACCGTTGCATAGTAATATCACCTGTAATTGGGTTGAAGAAATTACAATTAGATGTAGTAGTGAAAACAATACCAGTTCCTAGTGTGGGGTTGTCGCTAAATAGATTATTGCCATCACCATCATATAGAATATATGAATTTTCGTTGTCGTAATTTCCATTAGTGTATTGGATTTGAACCGTAGATCCATTACTTGCGTAAAAATCATCTTGAGAATTAGCACTTAGTCCAAAATAATCTCCAATAGAAACACCATCAATAAGAACAGTAATGTAGCCACCGTTCCATCCGTCTCCCCAACTATCAGACATGTCTAAGGTATATTTACACTTATAAGTTAATTCGTCAATTCTACCTGTTCCAGAAGCATCAGAAATAATGGTAAGAGAATTATTAGTGTTGAAGTTGCCTGTAGCAATAGAAATATCAAGCGTTCCTGTTATATTGATACTTCCAGAAGCTATTGTTGCTCCATTTACATTATCAATTGTTAAGTTATATAAAATTTGATTATTTGCACCATTAATGTTATTCCCAGAAGCAGCTCCTTTAAGTGTAACTGTACCAGTATTACTCGTAAAAGAACCATTATTAGTCCAGTCAGCATAAATGTCAATGCCATTAGATGCATTTAAGGTTAATGAAGCACCTGTGTTAATATCTAAGTTTTTACATTCGGCACCTGCACTTGTTATTGTTGGGTAATTTGATAACCCACTAGGTATAACAGCATTTAATTCAGAATCAGGAACACCTGCATCCCAATTATTAGAATTAAACCAATCAGTATTTACTGACCCATTCCAAGTTGTGGTTGTTTTAAAAATTAGTTGAGCTTGAGGTTTAGTGTTAGCTTTTGTGCCAGGAGTCTCTCCACAGCTACTACCTGCATTATCAGTTCTAGAATAACGATAGCCATTGTTCTCAGTATATATTCTACATTGTCCCGAATAATCCCAGTTTGGTTGAACTTGTGACCAGCAAATCTCTACACCAATATTTTGAACTCCGTCCCAAACAAATGGAGTATCAAAAATAATCATATCATAACCACCTGGAGTTACTGAGTAAGAAAATGAGTTTTTTACAGTAGTCCATCCTGTTGCACCAAGTGCATTATTCACATTATTAGCTGTAGTATGTTTAATCTTTATTGTATAGCCTGGAATCGCATAAATTGGCTGGTTGGTGACATAAAATCCCATTTGACTTAATGTGTTTGGTCCGCTACCGCCAGCAGCGTTAATTTCAGTAGCTGTATATACGAATTGACTTACTGTTCTTCTCCAATAAATATTAACAGGAGAAGCTTCATATATGGTATTTAAAGTATTACCACTACCTAATTGAATTACTTGGGCTTCAATATTAATTATACTAAATGTTGCTATTAATATGATTAATACTTTTTTTATCATGCTACTTTAATATGTGTAAAACACTCTCTCCGTAAATTTACACAATTAAAATGTGTATTACAATACGGGAAACTACGTAATATTATAATATATGCAAACGTAAAAGCTTATATGAAGGTTTCATCATTACTTTTTTTTTAGATAAAGCATGCTTTTATTTCGATGAATGACTTATATCACGCCACCATTATTTTCTGATTGATTTCCAATAGGTAATGTGAAACTTTAATCAAGAGAATTCCTCGAAGCTCTGCTTCGGGGTTTCCAAATATACCTTTCCTTTCGGAGAGGTCAAAACTTTGTAAAAGTTTTTGGTGAGGCAAAATAAGTGAATTTTGGGTTTTGACTTTTAGGTCAAAATGGAACGATAGAAATACCTCGAAAGTTCTGCTTCTGGGATGATCGTTTCAAGAAATTCTTTTATTTAGACTTAAAGTAAAATTACTTTTTTATGAATAGTTTGCTGATAATTTATTAACTTTAGTATATGTTCAGGCTTAACAACATACGGATTTATTACCTGATAATCTTTGTAGTAGGGATGATGTTTGCTACTACTGTTTTCGGGCAAGAAAATGAAGAAAAGCGAATTGTATTTTCTGGTATTGTGTACGATTCCGATAGTTTGATTAGGCCCTTGGGACAAGTTAATATTATAACACTTCAACACACAGGAACAAGTACTAATTATAAAGGAGAATTTACTTTAAATGTAATTCCAAATGATACCTTAAAAGTTAGTCATATAGGCTTTCATACTATGTCAATTTATATCCCTAGTACAGTAAAAGATGGTAAACTGGTTGCTAAATTATTTTTGGTTAGTGACACACTCAATTTTGAGGAAGTTGTAATTTCATCATTGAAAGACTTTGAATATTTTAGAAAGATGTTTCTTAATATGGATATTCAAGCAGATAAAGATCTTGTAAATGCACAAAATAATATTAATTTATCGCTGTATGAAGCTCGTACAACTACAGAGTCAACAACTGAAGATAAGTTAGAAGCGGCTTTGCAGAAGGAAGCGAATAAGTCCATTTATTATGGTCAAATTCCTCCTGAACATATGGTTGATGTCATAAAAGTAGCTACTGGTCTTGTTAGTTTATTACCTTCAAAAAAAGAGAAAGACGATTATTATAAACGATACATCAATATGAAAAATCAAAATAACATTGTTTATCTGAAATCTTCAGATTAGTATTTTTGTGTAATACAGCTTAGATTCTTGTTATTTTACATCACCTCTATTGGCAACATAAACATCCCATTTTTCTAGTGTACCTATCATGTCTTCTGGTAAATCAGATTCAAACTGCATCCATTCACCAGTTTTTGGATGTTCAAAACCTAACGATTTTGCATGGAGTGCTTGCCTTGGTAATATTTTAAAACAATTATTTATAAACTGTTTATATTTACTAAAAGAGGTCCCTTTTAAGATTCTGTCACCACCATATTCTAAATCATTAAAAAGGGTATGACCAATATGTTTCATATGAATACGAATTTGGTGAGTTCTACCAGTTTCTAATTTACATTCTATTAATGTAACGTAACCGTAACGTTTTAGTACTTTATAGTGTGTAACAGCATGCTTTCCGTAATCTTCTTCAGGAAAAACTTCCATTACCTTTCTGTTTTTTAAAGCTCTACCAACATTACCTGTTACAGTTCCTTCCTCGTCTTTTACATCACCCCAAACTAAAGCGTTATATCTTCTTTCAGTAGTTCTATCGTAAAATTGTTTTCCTAAATGCGTTAAGGCATGGTCATTTTTTGCAATAACCATAATTCCAGTAGTATTCTTATCTAATCGATGTACTAACCCTGGCCTATTTGCAACGTCTGTTTTTGGTAAATTTTCAAAATGATAAATTAAACCGTTTACTAAGGTTCCCGTGTAATTTCCATATCCTGGATGAACAACCATTTCCGATTGTTTATTGATAACAATTACATCATCATCCTCATAAATAATGTTTAACGGAATATCTTCAGGTATTAACTCAATTTCTTGAGGAGGGTAAGCTAGTTCAACAGTAATTTTATCTAATGGTTTTACCCTGTAGTTTGATTTTACCGTTTTTTTATTGACAAAAATGTGGCCATCAACAGCCGCACTTTGTAATTTACTTCTTGTTGCGTTAGGAATGCGATCCATTAAGAATTTATCAATCCTTAATAATTCCTGTCCTTTATCTACTTCAAAACTATAATGCTCAAAAAGCCCATCATTATTTGTTAGATATTCCTCTTTTTCTTCCAAAACTTATTTAGATATAATGATTTTTTTTAGAATAGAATTACTTGTTTCATTATTAGTGAAACGTATAATGTAAATACCATTTGCAACAGTAGAAACATCTATTTTATTGGTTAAATCAGATTCTGTTTCAATAATTACTTTACCATAAATATCAATTAATTGAATGTGGTAAGAGTTGTTATTTGCATTGTTATTTTTAAAATAAATAGCTTTAGAAGTTGGGTTTGGATAAACATCAAAATCATCGGTTAAAATTTCTTTTTCATTTATACTAACTACCGGATCTGCAACACTTCCAAAAACAGGACGAAGCATTAAGCTGCCATCAAAAGAAGCAGATTGCCAAACACCAACAGAATTGTAATGTACTTTACTTCTGTTGTTGGTATTTACATCCCAACCAACGTTTAAAAATTCTTGTGAAATTTTTTCCCAGCCAAAGTAATAAGTCCCTGCAGTAAGATAGAGCGGGATATCTAAATCATAATTTAAAAACTCATTGGTTTTAGAGTATTCAGGCTCATAATATAGGGTTGCTGCTTGTGAATATATTTCTGTTTCTGGACTTAAACTACTCCATACTTTTAACCGGAATGTTTGATCACTTAAATCATTCATAATAGGATTAAAATAAATTTGAAAAGCTTTTAAAGTATCATCTTTTTTAATGTCAAATTCATGTGCTAATTTAGAGCCAATACCTTGCACTCCATAACCTTCTTCTGCACTTCCATCATCATAGGCATAATAAGAACCGAAAACTTGATAGGAATATACTGTGTCGTTTTTTAGATGGTCATCAGGAAAAGTAGTTAAAAGCTTGAAATAGTTTTTTATTTGAAACACTTTGGTTAGGGCAGAGAAATCAGCAGGATAATTAAATTCATGTGCAGGCTGAGAAACAGCAAGAAATACTATAGAATCTGTATGTGCAGTAACTACATGGTTTGATGTTATAAATGGAAATGGAGAACCAGTAGGGAGACCATTACCATTATTACTAATAACTTGATATTTATATTCAACAGGTATATTACTATTATCATTATTTCGGTATGCAATGCCAATTGAATCTTTCATAAAGCCAGTGGTATCTATTAAGTAGTGTGACCAAGGCATTGCCGTAAATTCTTTTAGTAGATTAAAATGATTGGTAATAAAAGAAACATCATTTAAAGCTGTATCAGCATGGTTTCTATTATCATTTAAGTACACATAATCTACATGCCAATGATCTACATTACCAGATAATGTTGCCCAATTAAGAAATCTAAATTGAAACTCATTGTTATGAAAAGAGGTATCTACAGGAATCATTACTTTTTGGAAAGGTTGATTAGGTGCTCCTGGTATTCCCCACATTCTTACCCAACTACTATCCGATTGTCTAAAAAACTCTAATCGTAAACTATCTTTGGTTTCAGGTTTGTTCCCGTAACCTTGGGGTTGATAATAAAAACTTAAAAATACACTATCCGTTATTGTTGTTAAATCAATTTGTTTAGAAGTAAGACTATCAGCAGGTCCATAAGAAGTAGGTACTGCAAAGTTATATGGAGTTCCTGTAGCATCTAATCCATCAAAAGTAGCTACACCATAAGTAATAGGGTAGTCAGGAAAATTAGAATTGATATAAACATCCATATCTTCCCATAAATTTCCATCAGGAAAAATATAGTTTTGAGAAAAATCATCAATAAAAGGAAGTGTTAAAGCTGCTTTATTGTTTTTTTTGTTTTTTTCTAAATACGGTGAGTCTGGATTGTTTTTATTGGCATTGTAAAACTTGCCAATAGTATTGTTACCACTTAGTTCTAGCAGAACATCTTGCGCAAATACATTGCTGTATGTGAACAAAATAGCCAATGATATTAAGAGTTGTTTAATCATTTTACAGTATCTGTTCTTAATGAGTCAATAACAGGAGGGTTAAAATTAATCAAATTTGTATCACAAGTAAAATGTAAATCTACTGAACTTCCCATGTTTATTGCAGCGTTTTCGTTACGAATTGGGTTTTGACGATAAACTTTAGCAAGTAACAAGTCTTCAGGTGTTTTACAATTACAATTTGTAGTATCAACAAAAATACTTAACGAAGATTCCATTAATTTATTTTCAGCTTCTTCTTTTGTTAAACCTATTAAATAGGGAACCATTACCTTTTCGTTACTTTGCCCCAAACCTACATTAATAACAACAGTTGATCCCTTATTAACTTTGTCATTAAAATTAACCTCTTTTCCTTTCATTTTTAAAGAGACTATATTTCCAATGTGTTCAGAAATTACATAATTAGGTTTTACCTTAAAACCATAGCTTTCTAGCTTCGCAATAGCTAACCTTTGAGACATACCTTTTACATCAGGAATAGAAACTTTCGGAGGAGTAACTTTAGAAACAGTAATGTAAATGGTTCTATTTTCTTTTACTAAATCATCTGGTGAGGGGTTTTGCTCTAGTACCACACCTTTATCAGCCTCAGCAATGTATATAGAGTCAAGAATGCTAAAACGCAATTTTTTCTCGGTTAAAATTGATTCAACTTCTGTTGTTGTTAGTCCTTCTAATGTAGGAACACTAATGGTTTCACCGTGCAAAGTATAACTATCAATAAATTTAAAAATACCCCAAATAACAAGTACAGCAAATAGGCCAGAAATGGCTAAATTGATTAGAAAAGTTTTGCTACGTATAAACTTAAACATTCTGTTAACTAATTATTAGTTGATTTAAACGGAAAGCAAATATAGATATTATAAAGGATAGCTTTTAGATTTCAATGCTATAACTTACTCCGTAAATATGATTGTGTTTAGGGTTTTTTACATTAAACTTATTCTCATACATGTAAAATAGTTTAACAGCGTTGTGTTTATTGATTTTGTATGAACTTCCTAAAGAAATACGAGTTCTATTAATTACTTTTTCTTCATTAAATTGGTAATAGAATTCATAAGCAACAAATGGAGATAAATTGTTTTTTAGTTTGTATTTAATAGAGAATTTGTTTCTGCTAAATGTTGGACTGTTTTCTTCTGGTAGTGCATTTTTTGTTTGAATTTTTGTTCTAAAAGCAAAACGAAAATCATTTAATTTATGTTTGTAGGTAAGTCCCAAATCAATTCTATGTCTGATGTCATAATTAACTGTTTCATAATCATTATCTCTATTAAAACGATAGTTTATAGCAGCATAAAGACCTTTTGTTATTTTATATTGAGCCCCAATTTCACTAAATACTTTATCTATATGACTTACATTTTCGTCCATACGGAGTTCTTCGCTAAACGAAAATTCAAAATCATCTACTTTTTTACTAATGCTAAGACCAGTCCATAATTTAGCATCGCTAACAACCTGGGCGTTAATAATAAAAGGAAATACAAGTAATATGATAAGTATAATTCTATTCATTTTTATTACTCACAAAAGTGCTAGAATCATTAAAACTGTTTGCAGGGTCATCTTCATAATAATAGATAATGATTTTTACAGTATCTCTTAAAAAGTCGATTCTGCCTATTTGTACCCTGTTAATTTTTAATCCTGTTCGTTCTTCTAAATCCGAAATAAGCTTTTCGTGATGTTCAGGTTTTACATTTTCAATTTTTTCATAAAGAATAGATTTTCTTGATTCGTGCTTTAATAAGAATACTTTTTCTAATAAATAGGTAGCTACAATTATGCTAATATTAACCAACATTAACTCAGCAAAACTGACTTTTTTTCCTGCCAATGAATTCAGTACAGCAATGGCAATTACCATAAATAGATAGGTCATTTCCTTGATGGGGAGTTGTTCTGTTCTGTACCTTAAAATTCCAAAAATAGCGAACAAACCAAACGCAAATGCCATATTTAATTTTACGTCATTCATCACTATACAAACAAAAAAGATCAGGATGTTTATCAAGAAAAAGGTAACTAAATAATCTTTTCGTTTATGAATAGGAAAGTAAATTACTCTTACAAGCATAAAAACAACTGAAAAATTAATCGCAAATCGAATAATCATTTCGAAAAAATCATCATAGTCAATTAATTTTGATCCTAATATTGGTAGTCTTAGTAATAATTCGTCTAGCATTGTTTTATTTTGTTAATTTTTAAAATACGTTCTTTAAAATTGTTTTGTTTTAAACTTTTATTCAGTAAAGCTGTGCCAACACAGTATTTGCTCATGCCACTTTTTCTGATGTGATGTTTTCTGATGGCTTTAATAAAATCAGAATCACTAGAAGCTTTTTCTTGTTTCACTTCAGCAATAATAAGATGAGGAATATCTTTTTCAGTATTATCAGAAAAGGACTTAAATTCTAAATTAAGATCTATGGTTAATCGTTCGGTTTTAGTTTTGTGAACCAACGTTAATCGAGTAAAGCTATTCCATAAAACAGGAATTATTTCACTTTCACCATAAAAAGAGTAAGAATTATCGTTAACAAATTTTTTTGAATCTGAAGAAAGCTTAATTTCAATATCATTAGTTATTGTTCTAGCTTTTATCGTTCTTCCTTTATTGTTTTTGAATTTTACTTCTAAATAATTTAAATCAGATTCAATGTATTTTCTAAACCTTACTTTAATTCTGTTTGCTTTTCCGTTATGGTGTTGTATGTAGCTTTGCAGCTCTTTAGTATCGTAATAAAGAGTTTTGTAACTATTGGTTCGTTTCTCTTTAATCTCTAAGATAGAGTAATATTCTTTAATTTCATCTAAAATAGTAGGGAGTAAATCAGCATTAAAAACAAACTTAGTATCCGTTCTATTTTGCAACTTTACCCTGTCCATTTCTTTTAGAGAAATAGGGTCTAGTGCTTGTAATATGTTGTGAAGTTGATCCAATTATTTAGTAACCTCTATTGTACCAACATTTCCATCTTCATTTTTACCTATGTCAAGGGCTTTAAAAACAGGAGAAACATTAGGTGTAGTAATTGTAGGGTCAGCTTTTGTGTAGGTATATATTCTATAAGAGCCTTCTCTCAAGTTTTTAAATTGAAAGGTGCCATCAAAATTAGTTTTCATATCATCATCGTAAACATCATCTTTATCACCATAAATAATGTAAACATCGTAATCTGGGGCATTATATTCGCCTGTAATATTACCTGTATTATCAGTCATGTGAATTGTTCCTGAAATTGATGATCTACCACCTTCACCCTCTTCTTTAGAACAAGAAAATAAGATTAAAGCAATAGTGCTGAATATAAAAAAGTATTTTTTCATGGTTAATTTTGTTATGTTTGACTACTCAAATTTTACGAGGTTTAAAAGTAGTATTAAAAAATTATTAAAAATAGCTAAATGAATAAAAAGTCGCTTAATATCGAATACGTGGAATATGATTCAATTAACGGTTTGGATAATGAATTATTAAACTTAGTTCATGCAGCTGATGATAATTTGAAAAATGCTTACGCTCCATACTCAAAATTTAAAGTGAGTGCAGTATGTAAAATGGCTAATGGTGAACTTGTAAAAGGAACGAATCAAGAGAATGGAGCTTATCCCTCAGGTTTATGTGCCGAAAGGGTTGCTATATTTGCTGCCAAGTCGCAATTTCCAGATCAAAAAGTTGATAAAATTGTAGTCACAACAGAGAAATCAACAGACTTACCTGTTTCTCCTTGTGGAGCGTGTAGACAAGTGTTGATAGAGTATGAAATCACTCAAAATCAGCCCATTGAATTAACCATGAAATCAGGAGATTCTAAAATTTGGCAATTTAAAAGTGTAAGCGATATACTACCATTTGCTTTTAATGGTGAATTTTTAAAGGAAAAAGGTTAGTAAAACAATGAATTTTAATGGTTTATTATTATAAATTTGTGCGTTAATATTTTAATTATGGCAAAAGAAACGAAGTTTTCAAAAGAGCAGTACTTAAGCTGGTACAAATCAATGTACTTAATGCGTAAGTTCGAAGAGAAACTGAGCCAACTTTACATTCAACGTAAGTTTGGTGGATTTTTACACTTATATATAGGGCAAGAAGCAGTTGTTGCAGGAGCAGTTTCTGCTACAAGACCAGAAGATAATATGATTACCGCTTACCGTTGTCATGCTCACCCAATAGGAAAAGGGACACCTATTAAATATATGATGGCAGAGTTGTATGGAAAAACTACAGGATTATCTAAAGGTAAAGGTGGTTCTATGCACATGTTTGATGTAAGTAAAAGAATTTTTGGAGGACACGGTATTGTTGGAGGTCAAATTCCTTTAGGTGCTGGTTTAGCTTTCGCTGAAAAATATAAAGGAACAGACGCTGTAACTATGTGTTCTATGGGAGATGGAGCAATTCGTCAGGGAGCTTTACACGAAGCTTTTAACATGGCAATGACATGGAAATTACCTGTTATTTATATTATTGAAAATAACAAGTATGCGATGGGAACTTCAGTAGAAAGAACATCTAATGTTACCGAATTATATAAGATAGGATTAAGTTACGATATGCCAGGAGAGGCTGTTGACGGAATGGATGTAGAAGCAGTTCACAATGCAATTGCTAAAGCTGCAAAACATTGTAGAGATGGAAAAGGACCTTATTTATTAGAAATGGAAACCTACCGTTTTAAAGGACATTCAATGTCTGATCCACGTAAGTACAGAACAAAAGAAGAAGAGGCAGAATACCAAGATGATGATCCTATTTCTAAAGTTTTAAAAGCAATTAAGACTAAGAAATACGCTACTGATAAGCAGTTGGATAAAATTCATGAGGATGTGAAACAAGAAATTTTAGATGCAATTCAGTTTGCTGAAGAATCTCCTTTCCCAGAACCAGAAGCAATGTATGAAGATATTTATGCAGAACCGGATTATCCTTTTATTAAAGATTAGAAATTGATAATTAGAAATTGAATTAATAATTTCAAATCTCTAATTAATTAAAATTAAAAAAGATGGCTGAAATAGTTAGAATGCCCAAATTAAGTGATACCATGACAGAGGGAGTGGTAGCAAAATGGCATAAAAAAGTAGGAGATAAGGTAAGTGAGGGTGATTTATTAGCTGATATTGAGACTGATAAAGCAACAATGGAATTCGAATCTTTTGTAGATGGAGTTTTATTACATATTGGTGTACCTGAAGGAGGAACTTCACCGGTAGATACAGTATTGGCTATTTTTGGAGAAAAAGGAGAAGATTTTTCTGCTTTATTAAAAGAGGAGCCTGTTGCAGATGTTGCAGAAGAAAAACCAGCTGCTAAAGTTGAAAAATCTCCTGTGGCTAAAGCAGAATCAGCTAAAGTTGATGTTGTAAAATCTGTTTCAACTCCAGTTGTTACTTCAAATGCCAACGGAAGAATTATGGTTTCGCCATTGGCTAAGAAGTTGGCGGCAGATAAGAACATTAATCTTGCAACGGTTAATGGAACTGGTGACGGAGGAAGAATAATTAAAAGAGACATCGAGAATTATAGTGGAGGTGGAGCTGTTGCAAATTTTGTAGGAGTAGAAAAATACACCGAAGTTGAGGTTTCTCAAATGAGAAAAGTAATTGCAAGGAGGTTAGGAGAAAGTAAATTTTCTGCTCCTCACTTTTACCTAACAATGGATATTGATATGGATAATGCTATTGCAGCACGAAAATCCATTAATGAAATAGCACCAATTAAAATTTCTTTTAATGATATTATTATTAAAGCAGTTGCTGGAGCATTAAAAAAGAATCCTACAGTAAATTCATCATGGTTAGAAGATAGAATACGTTACAATGAACATGTAAATATTGGAGTAGCAGTTGCTGTAGAAGATGGTTTATTGGTTCCTGTTGTACGTTTTGCCGATGGTAAAAGTTTAAGTCAAATTTCTTTAGAAGTAAAAGATTATGCCGTAAGAGCTAGAGATAAAAAATTACAACCAGAAGATTGGGAAGGTAGCACATTTACCATTTCTAATTTAGGAATGTTTGGGATTGAAGAATTTACTGCAATTATTAACCCGCCAGACGCTTGTATTTTAGCAATTGGAGGAACAAAACAAGTACCTGTTGTTAAAAACGGAATGGTAGTTCCTGGTAACGTTATGAAAGTAACATTATCATGCGATCACAGAGTTGTTGATGGTGTTGCAGGGTCTAAGTTCTTAAATGACTTTAAACAATACATGGAAAACCCTGTAGTTTTATTGGGAGCTCAGAATATATAAAGTATTTTCCTCTTCAGAGAGATTAAGGGTGGATTCACTCTTGAAAAATTTAAATCCTCAACAATATTGTTGAGGATTTTTTGGTTGTACCGATTCATAAGTTTTAAAGATGTCAATAAACAAACCTTATTCTATCTACATTAATATTCTTTGGGAATTTCGTTTATAATTTATATTCAGGTTACTGGAATACTAATCCCTTTAGTGCTGTTATTTGGCTTATGGATTAAAGATAAAGTGAAAGTTCCCCTCCTCGGAGGGGCTAGGGGTGGGTAAATAGTGTGTATTAATTAAAAAAATAAAACCCACCCAAGAAATTTTAATTCGTGAAAAACGAATTAATTTCTATCCCTCCAAGGAGGGAAGAACAACTTTACGTATTTTTATTCTGTGCCAAGAAAAATAATTCCATACAACCCTAAATTAAAAGAGCTTGCTAAAAAGTTAAGAAAGAATATGACTTTTGGAGAAGTGTTGTTGTGGAATGAATTGAAACAAAAAAGAATGTTAGGATATGATTTTGATAGGCAGAGACCAATAGATAATTTTATAGTCGATTTTTACTGTAAAGACCTACAATTAGCAATTGAAGTAGATGGAAATTCTCATAATTCTGATGAAGCTAAAATAAAAGATGGTGTTAGGCAAAAACGATTAGAAAGTTTGGGGGTAAAATTTCTTAGATTTGATGATGAAGATATGAAGAAACAGATGGCTAGTGTAGTAAAAGAGATAGAATTTTGGATACGGAAAGAGGTCTCCTCCTCGGAGGAGGAGATAGAGTTGGATAAAATGATTAAACCCATCCAAGAAATTTAAACCCGTGAAAAATGGATTAATTTCTATCCCTCTAAGGAGGGAAATTTTTAAATAAGAATAGGGTTTCTAGTTTTTCAGAATTCCTAGAGCTAGCCAATCGGCAACAGCTTGGCGGTTACTTTCCATGATAAACCTTTTTTGATCTTGTGTATTCATTATGTTTCCCAATTCAATATAAACAGTTGCAGGGTGTGATTCTCTAATCATATGTAAATCTCTTGTAGTAACTGTTCCCGTATATCCTCTTCCTTTTTGATGAAGCTTATATTGTCCTTTAATTGTTTTATGTAATTGATTGGCCAATGACTTCCCAATTTTACTCTTAGCATGATGATAAAAGAACATATCGGCCCGTTTTGATTTACTTTGAGAATCGATATGTATTACAATCATATATTGTTTTTTATAATTAGGCTTATTTGTCAAGTATAATTTGTTAACCATGTCTGATCGCTGTTTTAGTCGTTTGTTTTGATTGCGGGGAATAGTTTGTTCTTTCCAACACACTTCATCTTTATCGCAAGGCAAGATGTCACCAGATCGAATGCCGTCATTAGTATCTCTAATAATTACATAAACCATTGCTCCATGTGATATCAAGTTTTTGGCTAGACGTAGCGTAATGTCATAGGAGTATTCATCCTCACATAAAGACTCATTGTTGTACTTTCCAATAGCTCCAGGGTCTGGTCCTCCATGGCCGCTTACTAAATAATAAACTTGATTCTTTAGTTCATTATCTTCAATTGTAACCAACTCATTATCTTTTCCAAAAATAGAATATCGCAAAGGTTTGTTAGGCTTATCAATTACTGGTTTAGGAAGAGAGCATTCAGTTGTTAAGTGAAATGGAACCCAAAGTTCTCCAGATTTGTAATTATCTTTTTTTATGGCATCACTTTCTAAATTGAGATTGTAAGCTTCAACTTTTTTTGCAATATCCCAATCATCTATTCCTATTGTAGATCGAATACTTTTTCCATCATAGTTATAAATTTTTATAGGTAGGAAATAGGATTTGTTAGCTAGTATAAGTTCTATAGCAGCTAATTTATTGAGCTTGCAAAATTCAGTTTCATTACAAAGTAAGTTGTTAATATGGTATTTTTCAAAAATTGAGATAAGTACATCTCCTTTAGCAACTTTCACTTTTAAATTACTTTGTGCTTTTATCCCAAAAGATAATATAAACAGAATGAGGGTTAAATTAATTCTCATACAATACTATAAAAATTCATGTTGACAATAGTACAAAGATTAAGAGGGCCTGTTTATGATTCGTTTTAAAGTTTTCAAAAGATGCCTGTTAATGCTGTTTTCTTTTTAAATTCGCTTTATGTCTAACCACTTTCTAGATACAAAAATAGAATTCTTAAAAGGAGTTGGCCCTAAGCGGGCTGAGTTCCTTAGGAAAGAATTGGGTATAGCTACTTTTGGTCAGTTAATGGTGTATTACCCTTTTCGATACATCGATAAATCGAAACTTTTTAAGATAGTTGATATTAATTCTGATGAAATTCATATACAACTTAGAGGAAAAATAGTTGAATTAAAAACTTTAGGAGAACGGAGAGGCAAAAGGTTGGTGGCTACTTTAAAAGATGATTCTGGAGAGATAGAATTGATATGGTTTAAAGGAATTAAATGGTTAGCCTCTTCTATTGTTATTGGAAAGGAATATGTTGTATACGGAAAACCATCTAAATACAACAATAGATACAACATTGCTCATCCAGATTTAGACGAAGTAGATAATTCGTTAATTGCTAACAAAGTTACTTTAGAAGCAGTTTATCCAAGTACAGATTTATTAACCAAATTGGGTTTGAATTCAAAAGGAATTCATAAAATACAGAAAAATTTGGTTAATCAATTAGCAGGTAAAGTGCAAGAGACTTTACCTTTTTCAATTCTAGAAGAATTAAAACTACTTGGTAAAGAAAAAGCTGTTGTTAATGTTCATGCTCCAGAAAATGAACATTTGCTGCAAAAATCACGATACCGACTAAAATTTGAAGAACTTTTCTTTTTGCAACTAAACCTACTAAGACAAAAAGTAATTAAAGAAGAAAAGATTAAAGGACAAGTTTTTAATAGAGTAGGAACTTATTTTAATCAGTTTTATAACGACAATTTACCTTTTGAATTAACTGGTGCTCAAAAAAGAGTTTTAAAAGAAATAAGAGATGATGTTGGCTATGGAAACCACATGAATCGTTTGTTGCAAGGAGATGTTGGTAGTGGAAAAACCATTGTGGCATTGATGAGTATGTTGATAGCTATAGATAATGGTTTTCAAACTTGTTTAATGGCTCCAACAGAGATTTTAGCCAACCAACATTTTGAAGGTATTGTTGATTTACTTAAAGGAATGGATTTGAACGTTGAGTTATTAACCGGATCGGTTAAGGCAGCTAAACGAAGAGAAATTCATGAACGATTAGAAAACGGAGAACTTGATATTCTTATCGGAACTCACGCTTTGATAGAAGATAAAGTGAAATTTCTAAACTTAGGTTTTGTAGTAATTGATGAACAACATCGTTTTGGAGTTCAGCAACGATCTAAATTATGGAGAAAGGGGGCGAGCCCATCCTTAGTCCTCCCCAAAGGGAAAGAAAAGCAGCAGGTTTATTATAAGTATCAGACTGCAAGACCATCTACTTATGCTTTACTTAAAGCAAATAAAGAAGAAAAGAAAAATAAACCAACAGATGCTGAAATAGCTTTGTGGTCACAATTAAAAACAAAACAATTAGGCGTTAAATTTAGACGAGAGCACATTGTAGATCAGTTCATTGTTGACTTTTTATGTTTACAGAAGAATTTGATTATTGAAGTTGATGGCAAATACCATTTAGAAAAAGAACAGCAAGAAGTTGATGAAATGAGAACTCAAATTTTAGAAGATTTTGGTTTTAAAGTAATTCGATTTGCTAATGAAGAAGTTCTAGGAGATATTGATAGTGTTGTATTACAGATTGTGGAAGCACTAAAAAGTCTCCCCGATGGGGAGATTAGAGGGGCTTTACCACCTCATATTCTCGTAATGACAGCAACACCAATCCCTAGAACATTGGCCATGACTTTTTATGGTGATTTAGACGTATCAGTTATTGATGAATTGCCTCCGGGAAGAAAAGAAATTAAAACGATACACCGTTTTGATTCCTCTCGTTTAAAGATTTTCGGATTTATGGAAGAGGAAATTAAAAAAGGAAGACAGATTTATATCGTTTATCCATTAATTAAAGAGTCCGAAAAAATGGATTACAAAGATTTGATGGATGGTTACGAAAGTATTGTTAGAAGATTTCCAAGGCCAAATTATCAAATAAGTATCGTACATGGACAAATGAAAGCTGCTGATAAAGAGTTTGAAATGCAGCGTTTTGTAAAAGGAGAAACTCAAATTATGGTAGCAACCACTGTTATTGAGGTTGGAGTTAATGTGCCTAATGCAAGTGTGATGGTGATAGAGAGTGCTGAGCGTTTTGGTTTATCTCAACTACACCAATTGAGAGGTAGAGTAGGAAGGGGAGCAGAGCAATCTTATTGTGTATTGATGACAGGTAACAAATTAAGTGCTGATGGAAAACTAAGAATGGAAACCATGGTTAAAACCAATGATGGTTTTGAGTTGAGTGAAGTAGATTTAAAGCTTCGTGGTCCAGGAGACTTACAAGGAACACAACAAAGTGGTTTGCTCAATTTAAATATTGCCGATTTAGTTCGTGATGGACAAATTTTACAATATGCTAGAGATATAGCTGTTGCCACTTTAAAAGAAGATCCTAACTTAGAAATGGAAAAAAACCACCGTTTAGTAACTACATTAAAACAACTGTTTGGTAATAAAATTAATTGGGGAAGAATTTCTTAAAAGTTCGTTTAACGGTTTAAATAAACGCCTGTTTTAATTCCTCAATATTACCTTTTTTTATGCGATATGATGAGCTTAAATAAAAAGACATCAATTTAGGAGTAATACCAATTCTGAAACAAAACGCCTGATATATTCAGAAAATTGTGTACCTTTATTATATGGGAAAACGAGTAATAATTGGCATTAAAGAGAGTGA
>NVUQ01000112.1 GCA_002401955.1 Flavobacteriales bacterium
CACCCAACCGCACTTGGGTTTTGTGAAAAGCTGTGCATTAAATACTTGTAAGCCTTGACCTTTTTGGTTCTTTTTGGGTCAAGCCAAAAACGAACATGATAAAATAATAAAGAATGAGTAAATACAAAAGCTTAGCCAACACAAAAGCACCAAACAATCTCTTGCATCTATCCCCCCGGATCAAGTCCGGGGAGGGGTTGGCTCGTATTGTTATTGCTTACGACATTGCGAGTGTTTTTCGAAAGCAAAAGTGGGAAGCAATCTCATTCAAAATAGACAAGCCTTTCAACTACAGACGAAGTTTTCTATACACACAAATGATAATATTTGCTAGAACCTACTTGTTGTTTTTGTTTTAATGCGGCTTATTATCTATTGGTATTATACAAAACCATTGTTAGGTGTTTTTAAATTAATTGGTATAATAATGTGAATTATTAACCCCTATTGATAATTAAATAATAGCAATAAGTATCAAGCAAAATTACAATAAAGGCCTATTTTTTTGAATAAAAGCTTTGAAAGGGGCTTAAATTCTTATAAGATAAGTTGCAAAACTTACCAGTATGTTGCAAAACCTTACCGAATAACAACTAAAAGTTACCGTTAAATAGATAGTACAGAATTTACTATTTTTTTAACACAACCATAACTATTTTTGATGTTCTCTTTCGAAAAGTAACATCAAAAAAAGTAACCATGAAAAAATTAATAGAAACCGTAGTATTAGGATTGACAAGGATAATTGGAATAAGTGCCCAAATGGATCCATCATGTACGGAGTTAACTATTAATATGGAATTGGTAAACGAGATGGTGATACCCTCAAATAGATATTCACCTACATAAAAAACACAATTGAAGTGTTCAACTCCCTGAGACCAATCAGTGCAATGATTTAGTTAATTAATGATTTAGTTAGTTGTTAAAAAGGGGGTTGAACATCTTCATAAAAGTTACAAAATATGAAAAACCTAGAAGTAGAATTTCTTGGAATATTCTGATTAGTATTAAGAGGGTGTGGAAGTGCTGTTTTAGTTTTTCGTCATTGCGAGATTGAGGAACGAAGAACGAAGCAATCTTACCCTTAAAACTAAGATGGCTTCTCACCTCGCAATGATTTATATTTTGGAAAAAGTTATAAAAAGGAATTTATATTTACCCCCCCCTCCCCGTAAGCACAAGTTTAACGTAAAGTAACTTCATGCTGTTTTATAAGCTAACTTAGTAATTAGGAGTAAAAAATATAATATTAAAAATCCTTCTCTATCGTGAGAGGCTCTTTAATTGTTGGTTGAACAAGTATTTTTTGTAAATTGGTGGGTTGAATTAAAACAATAAAGATGAAAGTGTATTATTTGATATTAGCTGTAATGATAAGTCCTTTAGTTGGGATGTCACAAGTTGTTGAGGCTACAGAGTCTAAAGAAGAAGTTTATACAATAGTAGAGAGGATGCCAGAATTCCCTGGAGGAAATAAAGCGATGTTTGAATTTTTAGGAAATAATATAGAATATCCTCCAAAGGCAAAAGCAAAAAATATACAAGGGAAAGTTTATGTGAACTTTACAATTTCTAAAGACGGAACAATTAGAGATGTAAAGGTTCTCAGAAAAGCACATAAATTATTAGATGCAGAAGCCGTTAGAGTTATTAAGATTATGCCAGATTGGATACCTGGGATGCAGAGGGGTGAAATGGTAAGTGTAAGTTATAATTTGCCAATAAACTTCAGCCTAACAGGTAGGAAAAAGAAAAATAAGAAGTAGTCAATGTTTCCCTCTCCATCGTGAGTGCTGTTTTACTTTTCGTCATTGCGAGATTGAGGAACGACTACATCAATATTTAGATGGAATCGCTCCTAATGTTTTTAACCAAAACTGTCCAGAAATTACCTAGCCTATTACAGGTATGACAATGCTTAATAATTTATTTTGGTGATTGATGAGCAGTTCGAATATTCGAAACTCAGGAAAAACTAGTTAAAATGAACTATGTACTATTCTCCCTTTGAGGGGAGATTAGGAGGGGCGTTTTGTCATTCTGAATTAAATTTTCTGTTTGCTTTAGCAAACATAGAAAATGACATGATGAATCTTTTGAGTTTAATACCGTAGTGGCACATTTAGTACTTACGTCATTGCGAGGTACGAAGCAATCTCATTGAAAAAAGCAAGATTGTTTTAGCTTGAAATATTTATACTATTCCACCAAGTAATCTCCTGCATCTGGACCCCGGATCAAGTCCGGGGAGGGGTTGACTCCTAATGTTTTTAACCAAAACTGTCCACGAATTACCTAACCTTTACAGGTATGACAGCCTAAAACGGACTTATTCATCGCATTTTATTTGGCTTATACCGATTTGTAATCAAAATTCCCGATAATTTCGTTACACTCATTCCCAAACTTTGATTGTTGGGTGTTTTGAAATTAAATTGGTTGTAAAAAGAACCACTACTTACTTTCATTGTTTAAAACAATTTTAACTTTTATATAGCCTTAAAGGTGGTAATTCCAGTTTGGGCAAGCTGCAATTAATAGGTAGTTCACCTATTAAGAATTAGGTATTATTACCTACCGTAAATAAAGGTTTAATTATAGACCTTTGTTGTTTAAATAAATAGGATTCAAAATTTCTTATATACTTGTTTATAGAAATGTGTTAATTTTATTGACAGGTATTAAAAATAAGCTTAAAAAATGGATGTCATTGGTTCATGAAGTAGTTAATCTAAATAAATGAATTAGTAGACTTCTTGGTAAATAAAATATAACAAAACAAAGACCATTATCGGTTTAATGGCATGTTATAGGTGATGAATAAAAAGCAAATTTGAAATGACTAAAAAAAGAACAGGAAAAAGAAAGGGAGAAAAAACGCCTACTTTATGGATGGATAATTATCAAACACTAAAAGAATGTTTGATAAAGGATGAGTCAATAAACCCAAGAATTAGAGGTTGGTTACTTTATCAACCATATAGACGAAAGACACTTTCTAAAGAAAAAATATCGTTATTAGATGAGTTAATTCCATTGATGGGATACGACTGGAAAACAGGAAAGGTTAAAGTAAAAAGAAAACCTAGGAAAAGATCAGAGATAAAAGGATTGGGAAAAAGGATTAAAAATGCTAGAATAGAAGCAGGATATGCAACTATTGATGAACTAATTCAAGATACTACTTTTGCGTATAATTCTGTTCGTGATTGGGAAAATGGAATTTCATATCCTTCATTAGGTCGATTTGTAATCTTGTGTGAGAAATACGAAGTGTCTGCTGACTTTTTATTATTTGAAGATTAAAAAGAATCTTTTAAAGATTTAAAAATGATGCTGTTTTGTTGAAGAGTATATGCTCTAGCAGATATGTCCCTATTCTATTTTTAAAATGGCTAACCATTATCAAAAGCCTTTAAGCTCACTTAATAGTGATAATAGAGGTGAAGGAGAGCATTTTTAAAATCCTAAGAAAAGTAAAACACATTTCTAAAAAGTTAGCTATTTTTATAGCTGATGTTCTTTAATGCCTCTACCGTGCAAAAAAACTTGCGAATAAAAAAAGGTTGAAAGCGAAAACTTTCAACCTTTTTTTGTGGTGGGCCCACAGGGACGGATTCATTAATTGTAGTGTTATCTGTTATTGTTTAAACAATAATTAATATTATTCTATTGATTTTATTAATATTTCTATATAAATATTGTTTTAATAAATTGAGAAATCTTTTGAAAGAAGAAATGTATACGAATCTGTCTACCGAGGTGTTTTTGGGTAGATGAAAAGTGACCTATGCAGGTCTTTTTACAAAACCATAAAAACACAAAAACAGCTACAAATGTCACAAAACTGCTCTATTTCATACCGATAAAAAAATAGGTATATCATAGTTTAATAATTTTTTTTATTGTAGTAATATTACTCTCTAATTCATAAAATAAAAACAAAAAAAATGAGAAAGAATATTTTAACACTAGGAATTTTAATAATAGGAGCAACTGCAAGTTTTGGACAGGATCTAGAAGTCAAAGGTAATGTAGACATTAATAAGGGAGAAGGTTTTGGACTTAGATTTTGGTGGGGAAACCCATCATTAAAAATAGATGCTGGACAATCCACAAATTATTTTTATGGACCTGTATCATCAACTTCCATAAAATTTAACGCTTTATCTAATTCTGGAGCTGGTTGGACATGGGGTAAGCAGGGTGTAAAACCAGTATTTGCTGTAAGTAATGTTGGTAAAGCTCAAATAGCTGATGATTTTACCTTTAAGAAGAACATAATACTATCTAATGATGATGAAGATGCCAAAGGAATTAAGTTTTTAGATGCAGATGCACCATCTCAGGTCGCAAGGATTTCATTTGATTCTGGTCTACAGCAATTGAATTTTTATATAGAAGGGAGTACTAGTGAAAGTAGTTCTGATGTTCTTATGCAAATGGTTCCAACCAGAGAAGTTTTAATAAATGGAACTTTAAAAGTGAAAGAAATTTTTGTACAAACCAATGTATGGGCAGATTATGTTTTTGATAAAGATTATGAATTAAAATCTTTGTATGAGGTGGAGCAATTTATTGATGAAAACAAGCATTTACCTGGAATCCCTACGGAAGAAGAAGTACAAGAAGAAGGGGTAAATGTGGCAAATATGAATGTGTTATTGCTTGAAAAAGTGGAAGAATTAACCTTGCATATGATTCAATTCAGAAAAGAATTGGATGAATTAAAGAAATAATAAGCACGAAAATTTAATACAAAAGGTATGAAAATTAAAACAATAATAATAGCGTTGTTAGTATTTGGTTTCGGCTTGGATATATTTTCTCAAATTCCGGCAAATACTAATTTTATAACATTAGATTGTAAAACGTTTAAAGATGGCGGGGCTGATTTTTATCCAATGGTAATGAACTATTCTGTAGGTATAATGCTAAAACCTGATGGGGATATGATTATACACCCCAGACATGGGTTCCATAAAGAATGGTTCAATAGTCCATTTAGTCCAACTAGTATTCCATTTACTCCAAATAGCCCTGTTACATCTTATCCGTATGGAGATACAAATGCTGAAGGGATTGCAGCTATAAGAGAGCATTTTGAAACTATAGTAGAAATGGGGTTTAATACTATTCGATTAACAGGGTTATCTGGTTATGATGATACATTAAATTCAGGAGTAATGAATAGCGTCTACGGAATAGATCTCACAGACTATACTAAAGTAACCGAAGTTATTAATTTACTCCATTTGGTCTTAAATGAAGCAGATACTGCGGGGTTAAGAGTTATTTTTTTAATCACCGGGACAGAAGATCCCAACAGTATACAAAACTCCTTAAATTATTATAATTGGGTAGAAGACGGTTTAAAAGACAGGACAGCACTAATGGCTTATGATTTTTATAATGAACCATTATATTCTGACCACGGTGATTGGGAAAAATGGGAAACTAAAGATTTCATTGAACGATATTATAATGAAATTAAAGGCGTTTCCAGCAATCATTTAACCACTATAGGTGTACACGGATTTAAAGATGTGTTTGAATGGGATCCTGATTTAATGAAAGTGGATTTTTTATCCTTTCATTTTTATCCATTTCAAGAACATATAACAGGAGATATAGACCCCGATTTTAAAAAATATAGATATCAGTTAAATTGGATTAAAAATGCTATAACAACACCTTGGATAATAGGTGAAACAGGATTTACCACAACAGGTCAAGGAAACTGTAATGATAGAATGGGAACGAATGTACAACAAATGGAATTCGCCCAAAAATCATTGACTTGGGCCAAAGAATCTGGAGCAAGCGGTTATTCTTGGTGGGTTTATCAAGATCAAGCCAGAATAAAGCAATTTACTACAGGTTGTGAACCAAAGATGGATTTTTATGGCTTATTAGATCATGAAGGGAGTATTTCAGGAAACACTATCACCCCAGGTGGTTATAAAACACATTATTCCAGCATGCCTTATAAAGCTCATTGGGATAGTTTGAATCCTTATAATTATAATCCAACCGATGTTGCTTTTGAACCTGGAGATGATTATTATGATTATTATGGTTTGGATTTTGGCACCCATTATCTTAATGGGTCTGTTGTTGATCAATTTGGTGATCCAATAAAAGATGCTGTGATAAAGATTAAAAATGTGACTACTTATCTTACATTTTCAAAACCAGATGGCACCTTCGTTTTACCAACCGCTAATACTAATGTTTGCAATGGAGGCCCGTATGAATTATTAATTAGTGCTGTAAAATGTGAAAAGAAAACAATTATTATAGACAACAACTGTACAACAATTAATAGTATTACTAACAATATTGGAACGGTTACTCTGAACTATATTGTAACTAATGAAGGGCAAATTAATTCTGGAACGTTAGCTGCTGGTGCAATACAATATACCGATTTAGCTGTAATGGAATTAGATGATGTGGAATTACCTTCAGGATATACAACAGAGTTTATAGCTGAGAAAAGGATTCATTTATTGCCGGATTTTAAAGCTTATGATGGTGCAATTTCACATTTATATTTGGATGTTTTACATTGCCCAACTAACTCTAGTAGTAATTACGATGGTGTTATGCCGGAGCAAAGAATAGGTGAAACAAAACAGGATGAAGTGATAGTTGTTAATGATGTGTTGATTTACCCTAATCCTAGTAAAGGAATATTTAACATAGAAGTGTTAGACGGAAATGATGCTTCAATTGAGATTTATAATTTGCAAGGACAAAAAGTTGTTGAATTCTTTAAGTTAGCAAGCAAAAGTAAAATTGATTTATCGAATCAACCTGATGGTATATATCTAGTTAGAGTTATTTCAGAGGATAATGTTGTAGTAGAAAGAATTATTAAAAATTAAGTAGAGTTTTACTTATAATAATATAGCACTTTGTGGAAACACAAGGTGCTTTTTTTATGTCGACCTGTCGTAGTAATTTGGTCTATTTAAATTGTCATAGAGTTCTTCTTGGACCATACAATAATCTACTTTTAAGTTAAGATGTTGAAATTCAACAAGGTACGCAAGATGGTATAGTTCTAATTCCCCTAAAAGCAGGTGATATTTTATAGTAGTTGAAGATTTGCCATTCGAAACATCATCGCCTGATTACTGACTTTAAAAGTCTTGGCTAATTTTTTAAATATTTCCCAGTCATCTGAACCCATATCAAACTGGATTGTTTTCATTTCTTTTTTAACTCTAGCCTCTGGCATTAATAAAGCTGCAGCAAATGCATTAGCTTCAATTTCCATTTGATCTTTACCGGTAGTAGAGTCTTCGTTACGGTATAGCTTCTTTGATCCAGTTTTATTAAAAAATACGTCATGCTCAAAACGGTGTAAAAGATAATGACCTATTTCATGAGCTATGGTAAACCTCTGACGCACTTCAGCTTCATCCTCATTGTAACCAATAATACCAGTTCCTTTTTCTATGTATAAAACGGATCAAGACAAAAAGTTGAAGGATTTAGGCAAAAATATTAGTGAGTCTAAATCCTAAATCCTTCAACTTTTTGTCTTGATCCTAAATTATTTTAATACCTCTACCGTGCAAAAAACGTGCGAATAAAAAAAGGTTGAAAGTGAAAACTTTCAACCTTTTTTTGTGGTGGGCCCACAGGCACGATTGAATTCTTGTAGGTTAGAGTAGGTATTGTTAAAACAAGATTTAATATATAGTTATTGATTTTATTATTATTTCTATAATAATATTGTTTTATTAAATTGTGAAATTTCTTGAAAGAGAAAATGTATACGAATTTGTCTACATTAGAAAGGTTGTAAGAAGAAACCTCTTCAGGAATAGAATCAGGTACACATTGATTTTCAGAGCTGGTTACGAGATTTGACAAATCCTTTAAGCACTATTATTGTAGGAGTTTAACGTTTTGAGTAAAACAGTTGAAAATCCACTCTTGTGCGATTTTTTGTGAATTTATCCACTTTAGAAGCCACTTCAAATAGTCCGAATGAGTTTTTGAGGTAAAATTGGAATTCGTGTTATATCTCAAGTGACTTGTGCTAAACAATGGCCTTTGAACATCTCTTTTTTAGTTCTTTTTAGGCTTGTTCGCTTATTTTTTAATTAATTTTTTGGATTATAATTCTGTAAATCAACATGTTGTGGCTGTGTTTAATTGTCAGGATAATAGAAGGAGGTTCTAGAGTAATCATATTGAATTTTTAATTGGTTTTGGTTTCTAAACACCCAATTCACGTGTAAACGTGAATTGGATGATAGCTCTGCTGTGTAGATTTATTGCTTGTTAATTAACAAGTTGAAAAACTATTATTCTAAACACCTTTATTATGAATAAAATAAAATACATCTTCTGTTTCGCCTTTTTAGGTTTAATTTCTTTGAATTTAAGCGCTCAAAGTTTAGCAACTTCTTTTAATGTTTCGGACATTGAAAATGATAAGAAATTAAGGATTGAAATACAAGAATCTTTTTATAGGCAATTAATAATTCATCCGTTATTAGCTGATGAAAAAACATCTGATATAAGCTATTTTTATTTCAATCGCTTTTCCGTTTATCAAAAAATGGTGGAAACTACCTTGAATAAGAAGGAAGTTATGTTAAAAGAAGAATTGCCATTCATTTTTTCGGGTATCATAGAGCAGGTAATTGTTGATTATAAAGATGAAGTTTTCATGAAATTTAAGTTTGATTATCATAAAAGTGAAGATGAGTATGTACATGAAAAAAAAGGTGGAGCAAATAAAGGACCTGGAGATCCATGTGTAAATATGGGGTTTGAAAATTGTGATTATACAGGATGGATTCTTACTGAAGGGGACGTTGATGCAACTCCTTTTGGTTTTGTTAATGGAGTAGTGACAACAGATTGGGGCGATGGCAATAATTTTGGTCATCCTAGCGGGTGGTTTACTAATGATCAACATTATATTGTAAATGTAGGTATGGATCCAAATGCACCTATTCAGATGGTGAATCCATTAAATGGAGGAACTTGTACTGCAATGGTAGGTGATGGTGATGGCACAGGAAACGGGGCGTCTAAAATATCTCAAACATTTTTGGTTGATGCAACTAATGCTGATTTTTCGTATAGTTATGCAGCTGTTTTTGATGATGCAGGACATATCGCTGAAGAGCAGCCTTATTTTAAAGCAGAAGTGTTTGATGCAAATGGTGTAGCAATTGCTTGTGGAGATTTTAAGTCTACAGCCGGGGATGGTAGCTCGGGCTGGCAAGATGGGCCTGGGAATACGAAATACAAAGATTGGTCAACAGTAATTGTTCCTTTAACAGCATATATTGGTCAAAATGTAACGGTCGAATTTACCACTGGTGATTGTTCACAAGGAGGTCATTATGGTTATGCTTATGTAGAAGCATCTTGTACCCCTTTAGAGATTATTCCTTCTGCAACTTCTGTTTGTGGAGCTCCAGTTATATTAAATGCTCCTAGCCCTTTTAATGGCACTTATTTGTGGAATACAGGAGATACAACTGCTTCAATAACTACAAATACACCAGGCTTATATACAGTTGATATGATAACAGCTCCAGGTTGCTTTATTACTTTAGATGTAACAATAGATTCAGGAATTGCTGGGCTAACACCAAATTTTTCTACGGATGCGGTATGTACTGGTACTGTTACAACATTTACAGACATATCAAATGCATCAATAGGAGTAGCTGATACTTGGTATTGGGATTTTAATAATGATGGGAGTCCAGATGATTCAATTCAGAACCCAACTTACTTGTTTCCTGGAGCAGGAACTTATCCAGTTAATCTTTATGTAGGGATTGGCGCTTGTGGACATGATACAACTATAGATGTAATTATTAATCCTATTCCAGTTGCAAATTTTGGAGCAAGCTTAGCGTGTTTAGGGGAAGGAACCAACTTTTATGATACCTCAGCAGTTGTTGGTAGTAATATTGTACAATGGCAATGGGATTTTGATGGCAATGGAAATAGTATAACTCAAAACCCCACATATTCGTATTCAAATTCTGGGACCTTTAATACTACTCTAATAGTAGTATCAGATAGTGGTTGTGTCGATACAGTTACTGTTCCAGTAGAAGTGCTAGCAAAACCAACTGCAAGTTTTACTTTTAGTGATGTTTGTTTTGGTACGGCTACCAGTTTTACAGATCAATCTGTTGGAAATAGTGGTGTTATTGATGTTTGGAGTTGGGATTTTGAAAATGATGGAATTGTAGATAGTACTACTCAAAATACAACAAATATTTATACGGCTTCTGGTGATTATACAGTAGAGTTATATGTAGAGACTCTAGAAGGATGTAAGGATTCTACAACAATGTTGGTTGATGTTGATGCAATACCAGTTGCAAATTTTGGATCAAGCTCTGCGTGTTTAAGGGAAGGAACTAACTTTTATGATAGCTCATCAGTTATTGGTAGTAATATTGTACAATGGCAATGGGATTTTGATGGCAATGGAAATAGTACAACTCAAAATACAACAAATATTTATACGGGTGTTGGTCTGTTTAACACCACTTTAATAGTAACATCAGATAGTGGTTGTGTAGATACCATTACCCTTCCAGTAGAGGTATTTACAAATCCAATTGCTGCATTTACTTCAGATACAGTCTGTCAAGGAACTCCAACATCATTTATAGATATAACAACAGTTGGATCAGCCAATATTGCGTTTTGGAATTGGGACTTTGATGGTGATGCAAATATTGATGTTACATTGCAAAATCCAGCTTATGTTTCTGCAATTACTGGAAATTTTCCTGTGTATTTAGAAGTAATAGATTCTAATAACTGTAGGCATGATACAATACTAAATGCTTTTGTTCCATTAAGTCCATCTGCAAGTTTTACGTTTAGTGATGTTTGTTTTGGTACGACTACAACTTTCACAGACCAATCTACTGCAAATGGTAGCGTTATTGATACTTGGGGTTGGGATTTTGAAAATGATGGAGTTGTAGATAGTACTTCTCAGCATACAACAAATATTTATACGGGTGCTGGTAATCATACAGTTGAGTTATATGTAGAGACCGTAGAAGGTTGTAAAGATTCTACAACTTTGTTGATTGATGTTTATTCAAATCCAATTGCTGAATTTATTGCTGATACGGCATGTCAAGGTTTTGCTTCCTCTTTTATAGATGCAACAACAGTTGGATCATCTAATATTGCGTATTGGAATTGGGATTTTAATGCAGATGGTTTTGTTGATGCAGTTCTGCAAAATACTAGTTTTGTGTCTGGAATTACAGGAGGTTTTCCTGTATATTTAGAAGTTTTTGATACGAATGGATGTTCTAGCGATACGATAATGGATGTTATTGTATCGGAAAATCCAACAGCTAATTTTACTTACATCAACGAGTGTGAAGATACAGCTGTGGTTTTCTCAGATTTATCTACCAATAATGGTACAACACCAATAGATGTTTGGTTTTGGGATTATCAAAATGATAATAATGTTGATGATGTGATGCAAAATTCATCTAATATTTACCCAGGTCCTGGAAACTATGTTGTAGAGTTATTTGTTAAGACAGAGCTAGGGTGTGTTGATTCTATTTTAAAAACAATTATAGTTAATCCTAAGCCTGTGGTAGATTTTACCGCTACAAATGAATGTTTAAATACCGTTACCGTATTTACAAATAATTCAACTATAGCTTCTGGAACAAATACTTGGAATTGGGATTTTAATGATTTTTCGCCTTTAGATAATACACAACACCCAGCACATACCTATACCGCTTCTGGAATTTATACTGTATTACTCACAGCTCTTTCTGATAGTGGATGTGTAGATACTGCCACTTTTAGTTTGGAGGTGTTTGATAATCCTATTTCAAATTTTGACACAACCGATGTATGTTTAAATATAGGAGCCCAATTTACAGATCAATCAAATGGAAATGGAGCAACAATTACTGGTTGGAAATGGGATTTTACCAACAATGGTGTTATAAATGATATCAGCCAAGGACCAGTTACAAATACTTACCTATTAGAAGGGATTTATGATGTATCATTAATAACTACAACAGCGGATGGGTGTAGTGATACTTTGATTAAGAATGTGACCATTTATCCAATGCCAATTGCTAATTTCAATTTTAATGATGAGTGTTTTGGAACAAGTGTAGGTTTTACAGATGCCTCAGTTGTTTCTAATGGAATAACAACAAATAACTTTATTAATTGGAATTGGAGTTTTGGAGATATGAATACATCCTCAGTTCAAAATCCAACTAATTTATATGTAGCTGATGGGCAGTATGACGTTAAGTTAGTTGTAAAGACGAATAATGGTTGTAAAGATTCTATAGTTCAAACTGTTAATGTTTGGCCTTTACCAGTTATTGATTATACTCCAACAGAAGTTTGTTTAAATTATCCTACCCAGTTTTCTGATCTTTCAAATGTTAGCTTAGGAAGTAATGTTTTATGGCATTGGGATTTTGGAAATGGAGAAGTATCTAACAATCAAAACCCTATATATACATATGTTTTAGATGGTGATTATTCAACAAAACTAATTGTATATACAGACAAAGGGTGTGTAGATTCTTTAACAAAAATAGTAAGAGTAAATCCTTTGCCAGAAGTTATGTTTGATGGAGTTGGTGTGGGGTGCGATCCTAATGTAGAGGTTAATTTTGTAAACACATCAACAATCAATACCACTAATCAACCAGCAACTATAACATCATGGAGCTGGACTTTTGGTGATGGATCTATATCTAATCAGTTTGAACCGCAACATTTTTATCAAAATACATCGCATACTTCAGTAAAAATCTATGATGTTTCTCTTGTCGCAACTTCAGATAAAGGTTGTAGAGATACTCTTAATAGGTCTAATTTAATTACGGTTTATCCAAAGCCACTGGCTGATTTCACCTATTCTCCAGATAATGCAGATGCTTATGATAGAGAAATTAGTTTTACAGATTTATCTCAAGGTGGGCTTATGTACTTGTGGGATTTAGATGATGATGTTACTTCTATTCTGTCAGATCCCATATACGAGTATTCTGATACAGGATCTTACACTGTATCATTATATATCGAAAATCAATATGGTTGTAGAGATACGGCTAGAAAAATAGTTAAAATAAAGCCTATATACGCTATATTTATTCCAAATGCAATAACTCCTAATGGAGATGGTGTTAATGATTACTTTTCTGCCAAAGGATATGGAATTGAAGAGTTAGAAACTCTAATTTTTGATCGTTGGGGGAATAACCTCTTTGAAGGTTATCAGTTAACTTCTCAGTGGAGTGGTAATTATAAGGGGAAACTCGTTCAAAATGGGGTTTATGTCTATAGAATTAGAGCTAGAGATGTTTTTGGCGAATGGCATGAATATGTTGGAACAGCGACCGTTTTGAGGTAGTTTCATTTTAGCGTGTTAATGAGGATTAATATTGCTCGTTTAATACACAGGAATCAGATTGAAATTCTTGAGTTAACTAGAAGTGAAAAAGCTACTTCAATCATAATCTGAAAATATTTGATGTTTCAATAGTCACCAAAATGGTATTATCCGTTAAAAAACAATTGACTTGGCTCTTACCCAATTAATCCCCCTCTGATTTCCACATCAAAAGAGTAAGCTAATAACATATTTAACATACTGGTTTTTTGAAATTTGAACCTAAAACTAAAAGGTAAGCCTTGTGAGATTTCAAGGTAAAAAAATAAGGTATACAAGGTCAAATCACTTGCTAAACACCTCAATTTCACGTGTAAACGTGAAAAAAATGATGTATACAGAATCTAAATTTACACAAAAAATCTACTATACATATAGCTTAGCTTGAAACACAATGTGTCAAATCAAAAAAACAAATATGATAAAAATCAATTACTTATTAATAACTCTAACATCATTCCTATTTCTCGGATTTGAAAACAATATCTATAGTCAATATTCTAAGCTAGAAGGAGAAGAACTAGAGTTATTCTATAAAGAAGTCATAAGTGAAACAAAAAATAGTAATGATCTTTTAACATTTTTAGAATTAACCATCGAAGAGTCTAAATTTTCTAATGAAAAACTCGAAAATTTAAAATTGGTAATAAACAATGAAACTCACATCTGGGTATCTCAAAATCAATTAAATATTGTTGTTAAAAAACATTTAGAAAAAAGTGAATACGCTATAATCAAAAAATGGCTGTTTGATCGTGAAATTGAAATCTTAATTAATAATCGATTTTATGTAACAAAAACAACTTTTAAATAAAAACATTTACTCTAATGAACTATTTCTTGAAATTTATATTTGGCACACTATTTACAGTTTTTACTACCTCTCAAGTTTTTGCCCAACCAGCTAATGACGAACCTTGTACTGCCATTCCATTGAACGTACAAACCAATTGTAATTACTTTGCAGCTGATAATATTGCTGCAACAAATTCTAGTGGAATACCAGCTCCCGGATGTGCCAATTATATAGGTCAGGATGTTTGGTTTAGTTTTGTTGCCCCTGCTAATGGAATCGTTTCTATCAATTCACTTGCTGGAACAATAACCGATGGAGGTATGGCCGTTTACTCTGGGTCTTGTGGCTCATTAAGTTTGATAGAATGTGATGATAGCGACAGTGAAAATGGATCAATGCCCAAAATAGTATTAAATGGGTTAATCCCTGGGAACACTTTGTTTATACGTTTTTGGGACTATGGAGGAGGAACAGGAACCTTTTCTTTATGTGTAGCTACTATGCCCGATTGTGGGTCAAATCCTGCAGCAGGAAACACATGTGCAACAGCAACACCTATTTGTGACTTTAATGGGTATTGTGGAAATACTTCTGGAAGTTACACCAATAATTCATGGTCATCTTCATGTGGGTTTTTTGGTGATTGCGGATTAACTGGAGAGTTTTGTGGAACAATCGAAAACAATTCTTTCCTAAGTTTTGTTGCCTCGGCAACTACTATTTCCTTTGACTTATGGGTAACAAGCTCTGTTCAAGGTTATGGGATACAACTGTTTATTTTTCAATCTGCAGGAGCGTGTAGTGGTGATGTTACCAGTTTTGGACCCTGCTATAATCCAAGCGTAGTTGAACCCGGTGCAGTAACAATTTCTGCTGGAGGACTTACAATAGGAGACACATATTATATAATGATAGATGGACAGGCTGGAGATGTTTGTGATTATGTTATAGGTGCAAATTCAGGATTTAACCTTCCTCTTTCAATAAGTCCTATTACAGATTCAATTTGTGATGGTAATCAAGTAGTTCTTACAGCTTCAGGAGGGGATGGTATCTATAATTGGAATGCAAACCCTGATTTAAATACAACAATTGGAGCAATAGTTACAGCAACTCCTTCTTCAATAGGAATACATAACTATACTGTTAATTCTTTAACTGGTAACCCATTATGTCCTGCTAGTAGTTCAGCAACTGCAACAATTACAGTTTCACCTTGTGGAACGTGTTCAGTAATTGCAACAAATAGCGGTCCAGTTTGTTTTTCTCGAGATACCATTGATTTATTTGCTACAAACGTTATCGGAGGGACTTATTCATGGACCGGACCAAACGGATTTACTTCATCAAATCAAAATCCTAGCGATGTAATTCCTCCAAATATTGCTGGAAATTACAATTATACAGTTACTGTTGACTCAGCAGGTATAATATGTACCTCAACTACAATATTAATTGTAAATCCTCCAATTACAGGAACATTAGATTCTACCATTTGTAATGGTGCTTCATTCGTATTTAATGGAACTACTTATGATGCTAGTAATCTAACTGGCAATGAAATTCTTACTGCGGCTAACGGTTGT
>NVUQ01000048.1 GCA_002401955.1 Flavobacteriales bacterium
GGATTGGTTCCTGTTTGAGTAAACGTTGCTCCAGGAAGTAGGGTTGTTCCATCTTGTTGTATGGTTATAGAATTTCCTACATCAACTAAATCTTGAAAAACAACATCAAAACAAATGTTATCGCCATAACATGCTGCAATAGTATTTGGTCCAATTTGAGATCCTGATCCACTAAAATTACTAACTCCTCCAACTGGATTTGTTGGCGGGGTATTGGTACAGGCTATTACGAAAATTTGGAAATCATGAATAATAGATGCAATTAAATTTCCTGACCCATCATAAGAATTAATCTGTATAGCAACAACATAGTTTCCTATATTCGGATGATTAAAAGACATACATCCAGTTACCGGATCTAATACAAAACCATTTAAAGGAGAATTAGCAGTAAAGCCAGCTAATGGAGCAATTGGAGCCTGAGCATTACCTGCAGGGGCAACCATAGAATAATAAGTACTATCTCCATCAGGATCAGCTATAGTTAAGCAATAATTAAAATTTGTGTTCGTACAAGCGTAAGGTATAGGTTGTGCTGTTACTACAGGAGAGCTATTACAAGGAGCAGTTAATGTATTCATTGTAGTGGATACGGCCATATCATTACTTGTAGTTCCTGTTAAATTAGAGCTTCCATCTCTACAACATAATTCAAAAGCTAAATTCCAACTGTCGCAATCAGCTGGAAGAGTAATTGTTGATTCATAAGTGTATTTCCAAACACCTGGTTCTGTACCGCCAGAACAATTACTTGTTGCAGAGGCACACAGTTGATTAACATCTTCTGCCACCCCAACTTGATTAAAGGTAGGTACAATAGGATTTGCTAAGCCACAAGTGTTTGTTAAGCTAAAATTGGTAGATGTCATTGTTGTAGGATGTGTACCTGGGCATTTTCGAAAAATGGTGAATGTAAACGTATATGTTAGTGGATTAGCCGGATTGCAGGTATAAGTAATGTTCGCACCAGGTATATGATTCGCATATGTTTTTTGAACCAATAGGTTAAAAAAGAGAAAAGCCAATACCAAATAAATAAAAAGTCGTTTTTTCATTGTCGTAAAATTTATTTCCCAAAACGCTTAGGAAAAAGGTTTTCGTTAATTTCAAGTGTGCTTTCTTAGTGGCGTCAAAATTAATATGGATCAAGAAATAAAGCATCACGGATGTCCGTTAATGCCTTCACGGATACACGTGAAAAACACATGACACTTTAGGTCAATAAAATTTCTTACCCAAAATCAGACAAACAATTGGTGAAAGAATACAATTGGACTATTGTTATTAAGCATGTTAGAAAAAAAGGAAAATAAATAAAAGAGGAGTTTTAATCTGATTTTTTTGCTTCAAATGAATTCTGTAGTTTCTTGCACTTTATGCACACCATCATAAAGTCATTAGGCTCTACTATTGTTTTTTCGTTATAATTGTTTTCAGGATACTGTTCGCAATTTTTATGAAAATGCCAAACAAACCCCGATAATTTCATCCTATATGTTTGGGGTTCATTGAAGCTCATTTATGGTAGTTAAATTAAAATTCTCATTAATACTAAACGTAATTGGCAAAATAATATAAAAAAGTGATAGTAATAATCGAGCATTTTTATATTCACCTATTAGGTTTGTTCTTCAGGCTGAAAATTAATACTAGTAAATCGATTTTCTTTCACGGATGTACGTGAAATAAATATCTTAAAAGTAACTATACGTGAGCTTCTCATATCTCTCTTATTTTAATTTTACTAGGCGTTTTACTACCTGTGTTGTTTGGGTAATTTAAACATTAAATAGGTATTACACCTAAACATCCAGCAAAAACAGGGTGATAATTGCTAGCAGAAATGCCTTGATTGTTAAAGTTGCAATAATGTTTAGTCCTAAAATACGACTACAAGTTAAAATTAATTATTAAGCTACATTTTTGTACATCGAGTTTGGAGTTTTGTATCTATAAAAACGATAATAAGAGTTAGTAGTTCTACAAGCTTTTTTCTTTGTTATAAGGTTAAAACGTTTGGCTATTCAATAATTTTCTAAAGTTTAATAAATTTTAATGCTGGTTGTTTATTGTTTTTAAGTCGAATAAAATAAACCCCAGCTGGTAAGGCTGAAATATTAATTATGGCGAGCTCAGATGCTTCCTTCACTTTTACTAAATGTCCAATTGCATTATAAATTTGAATCTGGTCTTGTATACTGTTTTTTGTAAATTTAATAGCAACGGTTTCAGATGCAGGGTTTGGGAAAATGCTCCAAAATAGATTTTGAGTGTAATCATAATTATTTTCTATTCCTACTCCGCAATCATATTCAAGAACTGAGGAGGTGGTATCAAAAGGGCAATTGGAGTTCGGATTAACAACCTTACATTCATATTTTCCTGATGCAGTTATTAATAAGGTGTCTTTATTAGACATATTTAATAATAGCGTATCATTTTTATACCAAAGGATATTTTCTACACCAGATAAAAAACCATTAATGTGTAATACTGTAAATGCTACTGTATCTCCTTGGCAGGGATCACCCAAGGCATCAAAGTAATAACCTGACCATACTGGGGTTTCTGTAAAGGGTTCTGATAGTTCGGAACATCCATTAAGGGCAGAAATAATCGAAAAACCCGAAATTCCATATTGTGCATAATTGGGTAAATATTGATTGGTTTCAGGTAAAGCCAATGCCCCTAGAAACCATTGATAAGTATCTGCAGGTTGTGACCAAAGGGTATCATCATAACATAACCAAGAATGAGATGTATTAATGGTTGGTGTATGTCCACAAAATTGAATAATGGTGTCTGTAATACTGGTATATGTTCCCTGTAGATTACAATTTGTGGTAGTTAATTCTACCGTGTAGGTTCCATCTGATAAATAGGAATGAGTTGGAGAGTGTAAAGATGAGGTGGTGTTATCACCAAAGTCCCAAAAATAACTTTGTTGCACCCCTTGGTAATTGATTGGACTAAAAATTACTTCATTTACACCAGCGCCCGTTACATATCCAAATTCAGCTAAGGAGGGTTTTATATAATTCCACAAACTCAAGTTGTCGTAAACTATCGTTTTGGCTGCATTTTTAATAATAGAAGCATGGGCTGAGTTTAAACTAAAATTATAGTTGATTAAGCTAGGGTCTTTTTTGAAAATTGCAGCATAAAAGCAACAGGCTGCAGCATAAGACCCTGCCGCTGATGGATGGCTTTCATCTGGTTGATACAATTCTATTGTGGGGAAATTTTGCCGAATATAACTCCATACCACAGATACAGGAGAAACTTCTCCATTTATATATGATGTCTTATCCAAATATTTGTTTCTTAAAGTAGTGTCCATACCTTGATAGGTGCACATAACAGGGAAGGCTAAACAGTTTGCTGTATCTCCATTTTTTCTCCCCCAGGTTATATAAGGCATAATGGTAGTGCAAGGGTTGGATTGTCTGATTTGGCTATATAATGCACTAACTCCATTTGCAAAATCAGTAGCGTTCGTAATTGGTTCCTGGCTTTGTCCTTGTATTACAATGTAATCCCAACCACCAGTCGCTATTTTATTTTGGCTAACCGTATTAAGACTATGATCTATTAGTTGATATCCTCCAGGGGTATTACTGTCAAAAACCAAAGTATCTCCAACAGATAGGGCAATATCACCTATAATTTGAGGTAAATTATTAACTCCAGTATAACTATTGCCTAAGAATAAAACCTTGTTAATTTGTTGGGCTTTTAACTCTATCCCCGAAAAAAAAAGCAATGATGACAAGAGAAGAATAAGAGAAGAATTTCTTTTATTTAACCTTATGAGCTTCTTCATTTTAAATTGTTTTATTAACCGCTAGCGTTTAGCATAAGGATTGTAGTGGAATTAAAAGCGTTGACTTTTCGAGTTATACCGATTTGTAATCAAAATGCCCGATAATTTCGTTATACTCATTCTCTGGCTTTGATTATCTATCGATATTATACAAAAACCATTGTTGGGTGTTTTGAAATTAAATTGGTATAACCACCGCACTTTGATAAAAGTACAAAACTTTAAGTTATAGCATGAAACTGCTATTAGGTTTATATTTTGTGTGTGCCTTGAATGACAAATATAGCCCTTTAAAAAAATGCCCAAAATGCCATAAAGATACGATGGTTGTTGTGGAGATACATGGCGGCATAAGCGGTTCTCCAAGACGGTTTTTTGCCAAGGATAAAAAAGTACAACTAGAGATTTTAAAAAGCAATGAGCTTACTGGATGAGGTATGCCCAAGAATTAGAAAAAGGACAATAAAAGCCTAATAAAACGGATGAAATGAACTTGTAGACAACAAAAACGAGCATGAAATAGATGAACGACCTTAAAACGAAAAAATACTCGAACCCAAAACACGAAAAAACCAAAAGGGAAATTATTGATTCTACACAGGGGGTAAGTAGCTAATATGTAGAGGGGAAGCCCGAAGGTGTTCAGTGCACCAAAGTAATAAAATTAGTGGGGGTCCCACGGACCCACTTAATTTTGATCGCTAAGTGTTAGCAAATCGTTTTTTATTCTAAAATATGCTATTCCTCTTGACGAAACCTTTGATCAAATTGAAGTCGTTGAGTAGAAATAACTTTAATTTTAGCTGAGTCTGGATGTCGGGGATTAATTAAATAATTAAACTCGGGAGTTACTATACTACTAGGAACTTTTAAGACCGCAGCGTCATTTCCTTTTACAAAATCATCACCAATATATTGCGTCTCTAATCCAGGGGGTTTGGCATCCCAATTGTCCGGCAGATCGTTGTTGTCAATAATAAGAATGTCTATATCATCGGGTATGTCAATTTCAACATAAAACCGATCAGTAGGTAAGTCTTCGTTTAAGTCTAGATGAACAGATACTTCTAGAGTTGCTAGAGCCCTTGACTCTGCAGTATAAACAAGAAAGGTATTTAAACTATTCCATCGATATCCTTCAGTACTTGCTGCGCCAATACCAGACAATGTTGTATCGAGATATTGCTCTCTTTCAATTCTAAATACTCGCATTAGGCAAAATTTCCATGTTCTAATCGGTTAAGACAGTTACGAACAACTTGAATGCCAGACAATGTATCAAAAAGACTTTCAGGAGTCACATTTCCAATCGAAATGTTTGTTTTTTTAAGCCACCGATTAAATTTTTTCGTTTCATGATTGAACACTAAGTCTCCATACTTAAGAACTTCAGCCATTAATAGAATGGCTTCACTGTTTCTACCGCTCATAAGAATTTTAGCTCGTTTATTTTTATTGTAAGTAGTTTGAGCAACCCCAATAAAGTTGAGAACTCTGCCTATTGGTAGGTTAGACTGCCTACTTATCACTTCCACCGTGCTGTATGGTAAGCCTTTCCTTATTATGGCTATTCTGTCATGTTTCGATTGCCATTCTTCATACTTGTTTTCACCTACGGAAATTGTCCATACTGGTGATCTCCTCGTTTGAGCTCTTTTGATGCTTTTTTTTGGGTCAAATATTTTATGTGCATGTGTTACTATATTTTTTTCTTTTCTCATGAGATGTAGTATTTATGCTATAAATATACAGTAAATATGCTTTAATTCCAAATTTTATTCAAAAATAAATGTTTGCTAACGACAACTCTATGTTTTCGTTTTGTTGAAACCAAATGTACAGTAATCAGCCAACATAATGAAATATAGAGATTGTGCCTGTTGCACAACTTTATTGATAAAGGTATTTAAAAATGACATCAATTTAGGAGTAATACCGATTTGTAATCAAAATGCCCGATAATTTCGTTACTCTCATTCTCTGGCTTTGATTATCTATCGGCATTATACAAAAACCATTGTTGGGTGTTTTGAAATTAAATTGGTATAACTAGTTCTGATTTTTCAAAAGAAAAAGTATTGTTTAAAACGGAAGAATTTATTTTTAAATGACTAAAAATATTCAGTTTGTGAAAACTTATTAAGGTTTATAACTTATTTGTTATTAAGTAATTGTACTGGTTTTTATTTTTAAATTTAAGGTTAGATTTGAAATGAACCAATACTCCTTGAATTATGAAATCATTATACCAACAAGTAAAAAAAGCAGAACGTTTTTTAAACAGTTATTTGGCATTTTTCTTTGCCAATGGAAACAAACAACACCGAGTAGATAATTATCATACTGAAGATTAAAAAAAAGCGATTAAAATTTAATCACCTTTTTTGTCTTATAAGATTTTCATTTCTACCCTTCTATTTTTTTGACGGCCTTCTTTCGTTTTGTTATCAGCTATTGGTTTAGTTTCACCAAACCATTTAATGTCAATTCTTTCTTTAAGTACATTGTTAAGTACTAAGAACGCAGCTACTGCTTTAGCACGTTTCTTAGATAATCTCAAATTACTTGAGGCCTTACCTTGGCTATCAGTATGACCAGACACCATAATTCTCCATTCAGGTTTTTGCATTAATAGTCTAGCTAAGTCTTCTAAAGAAGCGTAAGAACTTTGCTTAATGATAGCTTTACCTGTTTTAAATTCAAGATTATTAAAGGCAGCTTTTAGAATTTCCTCTTCTTCTTCTATTAATTCAATTTCTATAGTAGCAGGAGGAAGTGGCTTGTAATAAAAATAACCTTTATCATTTCTAATTGCGGTTATCGTATCATTCCCCAAAATAACCCTAATATATTGGCTTCCATCATCTTCTCCTAGGAGGAATAATTGACTTTGATCAGCATTTAAGTGTTCAAACCTAAAGAAGGTTTGATTTTCTAGGAGGGTATCAGTCTCTATGATCTCACCCATTTCATCTATAGTATGTAATAGTTTATATGGACAGCCTTTATTTTTAATTGGACCAGGGAATTCTGGACAGTTATCTTCTTTGTCCATTAATCCATCACCATCCGTATCGGGACAACCATTAAATTCTGGAATACCAGGAGTATCAGGACAATCATCTTCTTTGTCCATAATATCATCGCCATCTCTATCTGGACAACCGTTAAATTTAACTAATCCTGAATCTGTTACACAACTATCGTTTTGATCTAAAATTCCATCTCCATCAACATCAGAACAGCCTCTTAATTCCCAAGTACCAGGAATATCTATACACTTATCCAATTTATCAGATACTTTGTCTTTATCTCTATCTTTTGGAGCTTTAAATAGGATAGGAGCTCTAAGAGCAAAAAATACATCCATACCCCTAAGGTTCATATCTTTTCCTGGGGCTATTAAAGGTTTTAGGTCTCCAGTACCAATACTAAAAAAGTTTCCGAGTCTTAAAGCTAATCCAGTTCTAAACCCTGCAACGCCATTGTATGATAAGGGAAGGGAAACCCCCCACCTTCTATGGTCAAATCGTGGTGTTACAGCATAGCTTGTTGGGTAATGAACCGTATTTGCATCATTCCCAAATTTCATGTTAATTCTGGTATAGAAATTAGCATAAAAGTTTTTGAATATATGGTAATCTACATCAAAATTAATGTGCGTTGGTAAGTTCATGTAAAACTCTTTATCATCACTATTATCAAATGTTACAAAATTAGAATCTGAAAAACTCTGTAGAGTAGAATCTAATGAACGAAAACCTTCTGTATCATCAAATTTTTGTAAATCAAAAAGGCCAACATTTATGTTGAAATTATTACTTGCTCCACCTTTTTGATAAGTCATTCCTCCAATATCATTTAATGCTAAACCAACTTTTAACTTGTATTTATTTTGATCTCTCATCCATAGATCAGTCTCCCCATCCATATCATACTTAAATTTCTGAAAGTTAGGTCTCCATTCATACACCAGACCTATATCAACACCTAGACCTAGCTTAGATGCAAAGTCAGTAATATTTCCGCTTGAGAATTCTTCTCCAGGATTCTTACTTTCTACAAAACCTCCTAAATTTTCTGAATATCCATAATCGAAATTTCCAGAAATGGAATTAGCAGTTGTATCGTTTTTTATGTTAAAGTTTAAATCTGATGAATGGAGGTATGCCGAAGCAACACCTTGTAAAAACTTTAATTTACCTCCAGCTTTGATAAAGTGCTTGTCTTTATCATAAATTACTTGTGCATAGCTTAAGTTATACTCTATCCACGAGTTCATAGACATGTTAAAGTCTTCATCATCAATATTAATATCGAAAACATTAGGAAACTCAAATTCGTTTGATCCTAATCGAACTAATTCTGGGGAAACATCATCTAAATTAAAAATAGATCTACTTCTTATCTGAAAGCCAATCGATCTTTTTCTTCCAAGACTAATCATAAAATTTAAGATGTCAAATTCAGCATTAAGAAAAACAGATCGATTTTTATTACCATCATTTATTTCGAACAATTGACCTAACCCTCTAGCTTTAAAAGATTCAGTAGAATCTACCGAAACTAATTTGTCTAAATCACCATTATTCAGCCACTCATGAGAATCTTCATAAGCTTCGCCATTAAAAGATCGGTACCACCAATAGGGCATTTTACGAGTATTAAATTGCATGTGGTTATTGTAACCGCCTAAATATCCATTGAAGAGTACTAGATCAAACTTAAATCGACTATCGGCAATAGAAGCAGGATTTAAATCTGAACCCATTATGCCAGAATAATTACTTTGTCTTAATCCAATAAATTCTTGGGAAAAAACAATTGTACTAAACGTTAAAAAAGTGAATAGAATTAGTAAAGCTCTTTTCATAAAAGTTTTATTAATGAATTAATTAAATCAAAACTAATACGTTCTTTTTTTTTGATTAGTTGCATGCTAAAGTAGTAGAAAGATGTTACTTAAGCTAAAAATATTTTCAGATTAATTGGAATGCCACCTTAGTTTCTTCTCCAAAAATAAGGGGTAAATAGGATGGCAATAGTAAAAAGTTCTAATCGGCCCATTAGCATTAAAATCGCCAATATCCACTTAGCTGGATTTGGAAGGTTGTAAAAATTTCCAGCAGGTCCTAATTCCCCAATTCCTGGACCAACATTTCCGATAGAAGTAGCAGCAGCACTTAATGCTTCTTTAAATTCTAATCCAAAAAAGGTTAATGCAATAGATCCAACAACAAATAAAAAGAGGTAGAAAAAAACGAAGGCTAAAAGATTATATATAATTTTTGAAGAAACAACTTGTCTGTTAAGGTTTACTGGAACAATTGCGTTTGGATGAAGCCTTCTTTTAAATTCTAAAAAACCGTTTTTCATTAGTAAAACAATACGAACAATTTTCATTCCTCCACTGGTAGAACCTGCACTGGCACCAGTAAATAAAAGTAAAAAGAAAATAAAGGTTATAAAAGACCCCCAGGTTGTAAAGTCGGTTGTAGCATAACCAGTAGTGGTTAAAATACTAATTACCTGAAATAACACACCTCTAAAAGATTCTTCAAAGTTGTTGTTATAGATAACAGGCGTAATGATTAGACATAATATTATAACAGCAGCAGCATACCATTTGAATTCATCATTTTCCCAAAACTTTTTTAATTTTAGTTTAAACCCAAAATAGAGTAGGGTAAAATTGGTTCCTGCAATAAACATAAATACTATTATGATGTATTCAATTATTGGAGAATTAAATGCAGCAATACTAGCTTGTTTAGTAGAGAACCCTCCGGTAGACATTGTAGTTAACGAATGATTAATGGCATCATAAAAATCCATCCCAGCAAACATTAATAAGATACATTGTAGTACTGTTAATGAGAAGTAAATAAACCATAAACGTTTGGCTGTTTCTTTAATTCTTGGGTGAATTTTATTTTTGGTTGGACCAGGAGATTCTGAGGCAAAAAGCTCCATTCCACCAACACCTAAAAGAGGTAAAATAGCAATGGTTAACACGATAATTCCCATTCCACCTATCCATTGGGTCATGCTTCTCCAAAACAAAATTCCTTTAGGTAAACTTTCAATATCGTTTAAAATGGACGCTCCGGTAGTTGTTAATCCAGATATTGTTTCGAAATAAGCATTGGTATAATCAGGTATTGCTCCAGATATAACATAAGGTAGTGTTCCGAATAAGGTCATTGAAATCCAACCTAAGGCTACAATTAAGTATCCTTCTCTTTTCTTTACTTCGTCATTTTTATTTTTTCGAGTTGCAAATTTTAATCCTAAACCAGCAATTAACGTAATACTAGATGACAATATAATAGCTGTTAAATCATTGCTTTTGTAGTAAATGGAAACAGGGATAGAAAGCAACATTAATGCTCCAGAAATTATTATTAAGCTTCCAACAATATTGGTAACAACCTTAATGTTAATAAATCGTTTTCTAGACATTTTCTTATTGGAAAAATTTTTCTATTTCTCGTATAGAATCTGTGTGGGTGAATACCACAACTTTATCTCCTTCCTGCATTTGAAACCCTCCAAAAGGTATAAAACCTTCTTTCCCTCTAATAACTCCAGCAATATTTGTTGCTTTCGGAATTTTTAATTCTCTAAGTGGTTTAGAAGTGATTTTAGAATTGGCTTTTACATTAAACTCAATAATTTCACCATCAACACCATGTAAGCTAGCTATTTCTTCTACTTCACCTTTTCGTATAAATTTAAAAATGTTACTGGCAGCAATTATTTTTTTATTGATTAAAGTATCAATACCAATGTTGTGAGAAAGGTTGATGTAATCAATATTTTCTACTCCTGCAATGGTTTTTTTTACACCGTGCGATTTTGCTACTAATGATGATATGATGTTAGTTTCGGAATTTCCTGTTACTGAAATAAAAGCGTCCATATCTTCGATGTTCTCTTCTTCTAAAGCCATAACATCAGTTCCATCGGTATTAATAACTAAGGTGTTTTTTAGTCTTTCGGCTATTTGTTCGGCTTTTCGTTTATCCTTTTCTATTAAAATAACCTTGTATTTTTTTTCAAGTAATTCAGCAGTTAACACACCAATTCTACTTCCTCCAAGAATCATGATGTTTTTAATCTCATAACATTCTTGTCCGCATATTGTAGTAACCTGATCAATACTTTCTGGAGTTGATATAAAGTAAACAATATCGTTTTCAAGTAGCATAGTATCTCCTTGAACTAGTATTGTTTCATCGTTTCTTAAAAGTACAATGGGTTTAAAAGATCTGTTAGGGTTTAAGTGTTGAGTATTAACTATAGACTTATCTTTTAAAGGAGAGCTGGCAGAAATGGTTATTCCAAAAACAGTTAATTTACCACCTTCAAATTCATAATCATTAGTAAAGGCAGACTGACCAATTAAACGTTGAATTTCTTTTGAGGCTAATTCTACTGGAGAAATAACAGTATCTACACCAAGTTTGCTATAAAATTCGCGCATGTCGGAACCAATACCTTCGTAATTACTAATACGAGCAATGGTTCGTTTAGCACCTAATTTTTTCCCATTAATACAAACTAAAAGATTGGTTTCTTCAGATGAAGTAGCTGCAATTAAAAGATCACAACTATCTACTTTTACTTCTTTAAGAATGTTAATGTTTTTAGCATTTCCTCTAACTCCATAAACATCAAGGTGAGATTGAACATAGTTTAACCTATCTTCATTATCATCTATAATATAGATGTTTTGAGCTTCGTTGCTCATCATTTTTGCTAAATGGAAACCTACTTCTCCAGCGCCAGCAATTACAATTCTCATGCTTTATGATTCAGTAATAATTGGCAAATGTAAACAAGAATTTATTTTAACCCGCATTAAACATTAGAACTTTGTGATGAAAGATAAAAGCATAATAAAAAAGACTGTTTTCTAATTTTTTGCATAGCTATGGTTAAAGTTAAAAACAGAGTAGAACGTACTGTTTATAAGTGGTTATCATGTTGTAATAAATTTTCTAATGTTTAATGTGGGTTTACTCATTAAAAATTTTCACAACAGTTTCTCCAGTTGATTTTTTATACCCTCTAAACATTCCTTTAGTATTAAAAGGCATGGCTATGTTGGCATTTTTATCTAAAGCTATTAATCCTCCAGAACCACCAAATTTCACCATCTTATCATTAATAATAAAATTGGCAGCATCTTGTAAGCTCATGTTTTTATATTCCATCATAGCCGAAACATCATAGGCTACTACTTTTCGAATAAAGTATTCTCCATGACCAGTACATGAAACTCCGCAGGTTTCGTTATTGGCATAAGTACCTGCACCAATAATTGGGGAATCACCAACACGCCCATACTTTTTGTTAGTCATACCACCCGTTGAGGTAGCCGCAGTAATGTTTCCATTCTTATCAAGTGCAACAGCACCAACAGTTCCAAATTTGCTGTCTTTTAATGTTTCGGGATCTATTAAAGAACCTTCATCATCTTCAATATGATCGAGCTGAGTTTTTTCACTGTCTTTTATTTTTTGAAGTTGATCGTATCTATTTTGATTAAAAAAGTAGCTAGAATCAACCATTTCTAATCCGTTTTTTTTAGCAAATTCATTGGCACCTTTTCCTGTAAGCATTACATGCGGAGATTTATCCATTACCAATCGTGCTGCAGTAATTGGATTTTTAATAGTGCTAACTCCTCCAACAGCTCCAGCATTCAAATCTTTACCTTCCATGATAGAAGCATCCATCTCATTGGTTCCAGCATTGGTGAAAACAGCTCCTTTTCCTGCGTTAAACAGAGGGGAATCTTCCAGCAGGTTAATAGCTGCTTCTACAGCATCGGTAGAAGAGCCACCATTTTTAAGTATTTTATAACCAGCATTTAAAGCTGCATTTAATTTGTCTTTATATGTTTTTTCTTTTTCATCGGACATGTTCTTTTTAAGAATTGTTCCGGCACCCCCATGAATTACAATGGCGAAATTTTGTTTCATATCTGTATTGTTTTGAGAAAAGGTTTGAGTACTAAAAGCACTCAGAAATAATAGTATTGCTACTTTTTTCATCGTTAAAAAGATTCTATTAGTTTTGTGTTGTGAGTAAGTTTAAATTTCTTCTAAATTATACAAAATATCGTTTCAAATCTGGAAATGAACACAGTATTCATTCCCCTTATTTATTCCGTTTTTATAACGATGTAATTTGTGATGAAAATCCTTTTTATGTTTATGAAGATATAGAATCTATCCGAGCAAAATTACTAATGACTGATATGCAAATTACCATAGAAGATCATGGTGCGGGTTCTAAGGTAAATAAATCGAACAAAAGAAAGATAAAAGACATTACTAAAAATACAGTTAAAGCTCCTAAATATGGTCAGCTATTATTTAGATTAGTAAATTATTTTAAACCCGAAAGCATTTTAGAGTTGGGAACTTCTTTAGGTATAAGCACCTTGTATTTGGCGGGTTCCAATAAAAATATGAAGGTAACAACTGTTGAAGGTTGCCCAAATACAGCAAAAGTTGCTCAAATAAACTTTGATAAAATAGGATTTCAAAATATAGAATTGGTTAACGATAATTTTGATCATTTTTTACCTAACTATTTAGCTGAAACGGAGAAGTTAGATTTTGTTTTTTTTGATGGAAATCATCAAAAAGAAGCGACCATTAATTATTTTAATTGGTGCGTAGAAAAAGCCCAGAATGAAACCATTTTTGTTTTTGATGATATCCATTGGAGTGAAGGAATGACAGAGGCTTGGGAAGAAATTAAAAAACATCCTAAAGTAACTTCCACAATAGATTTGTTCTTTATGGGAATTGTATTTTTTAATACGGATTTAAGTAAAGAAGATTTTGTGTTGAGGTTTTAGTTTTTAAATTTTAGACTCAATTATTTTGTCTCAACAAATGTAGACACTCTAAACGAATCAAAAATAAAAGAGCCGTTGAGTTTTCTCAACGGCTCTTTTTAACTAAAAAAAAACAATTTGTTGTACTCTATGGTTACAAGTACAGGTAAAAAATCTTAATTTAAATCCCACCAAAGTTTGGTCGATTTTAAATCGCCACCAATAGCGGACGAAGCCATACCATAATTAGCTCCATTTAATGTTTGTTCATTAATTGGATAGGTGTATCTCTTAGGTGTTAATTCTCCTCCAGCATTGGCGGCTAAATTCATTACAGGATAATCTAACCTTCTATAAGTTGTCCATCCCATTACTCCTCTATTATAATAGGCCAACCACGCTTGGGTTCCTATTTTCTGCTTATAGTTTCCAGGTGCTGTTGTGTAGGCAACATTAGTGGTAGCAAGATAATTAGTTGCATCTTGTGCTGTTCCTCCCCAATATTCTATTGAGGCGGTAATGGCGTTGTTGTAATGGGTTTCGGCATTACCAGTACCAATTCCACGTTCAATAGCTTCTGCCTTGTAAAATTCAATTTCTGAATAATCCATCAAAACATTTGGCATTTCGGCAGTATGCATAACATCACCTGCATGACTGCATAATCCATAACTATTCGATGCTCCATAGTCACCTCCAACATAAGTAGTGGTATTCGGTGCATATGTAAAATAAAAACCTATTCGAGGGTCATTTAAGCTATTCATCATATCAACAATGGTATTGGCAGCTACAAAATCTGAACGACCTGAAAGTACCAAATCTTCATATATTGGATTGGTATTGGGTGAAGCAGATAAGAATGGGAAATAGGCTCCTTCACTTGCTGAAGAAAACACATTATTCCATGCATCACTAATTAAAGATTGTGCTTTTGCTGGGTTTTGATCGGCCAACATAATACCCATTTTCATTTGTAAACCGTAGGCAAACTTTTTCCACGTGGCAACATCTCCTTCAAACATATTATCATACCCTGAAGCAAAACTTCCTCCTGCAACATTTAAGGAGTTTATTGCTGCAGTTAATCTGTCAGAAATATCGAGGTATATGGTGTTTGCATCATCGTATTTTGGCAAATTATTATCCGAAGCTAAGGCTTCAGAATAAGGTACATTTCCAAAAATGGTGGTTAGTCGTTCATAAGAATAAACGGTTAAAATTTCAATGATGGCCAAGCGGTTACTTTTAGCAATGATATCATCGTTTAAAACGTAAGTTTCTTCCTCTGTATTTATTTTAGCCTGATTTAAATCTTGCAACACATCTCTATACATTGTGGTAAACTCTTGTTCAGGGATGTTACGGCTAATTAAATCATAGTTACTTTCGTCTACATAGGTCGTTTCTGTAAGGTATTGAGACCATAGTTTGGTAACATTTCTATTTACATTTAATGTGGCTACTTGTCTGTTTAAATTTTTAGCAGCACTCGCAAATAAGGTTTCTGCTGGTACTTCTTTTGGCTGCTTTTTATTGATGTTCATTTCATCGAATTTCTTCGAACATGAAACAATCGAAATAATCGCCAATGCGAATGTCAGTTTCTTTAACATAATATTATTTTTTAAAAGTTTAGTTTTAAGTTAAATCCGTAGTTTCTCGTTGTTGGCATTACACCCGATTGGAAACCTTGAAGGTTACCAGATGATAATCCTGATTCAGGATCTGCATGTGGTATATTTTTGTGAATAATCCATAAGTTGGAACCAACAAAACTAAGAGTAGCTCCTTTAAAAATGGAATTTCCCAACACTTTGTCAGAGAAATTGTAATGGATGGCTAATTCTCTTAATTTAATGTAAGAAGCATCGTAAACAAAAGCTGCATTTGGGTTACGAGCCCATCCATTAACCTTGTAATCATTTCCTTCCACTCTAACGGTATTAGGTGTCCCATCTGCCTGAACTCCATCTAATATCAAGCCCCCACCATCAGCAATAGAATTTCTAACTGGGTTTCCTAAATCATTTATGTAATCCGTTTCGTCATATAAACCAGTTCCCATTCCGTACCACATATCGAGTGAAAAAATATCTCCACCTTTTTGGCAATCAATGAGAAAAGATAATCCCCAATTCTTATAGGAAAAGGTATTGGTTATACCACCATTCCAGTCTGGGTTAATGTCGCCTAAAACGTTATCATTGGTTGTTGTTGTTTCATAATATCCGTTGGCGTCAATTACTTTCTCCCCATTTAAATAAACAAAATCAGATCCTTGAATGGTTCCATAACTTTCTCCAACAGTCGCATTAATAGATACACCTCCTTGGTATGATCCTAACTGAATATTATCAATACCTTCGTTTAGGCTAACTACCGTATTCTTATTTTTCCCCCAATTGATGGCTACATCCCATTTAAATTTTTTGCCATCCACAACTCTTGTAAATAAGGTTAACTCTACCCCTGTATTTTTAATGTCTCCAGCGTTTAACCATTTATTGCTGTACCCTGTACTAACAGATGTAGGTACTCGATATATTTGATTGGTCGAATTGGTATTGTAAAAAGCAAAATCAAAACCTACACGTTTTTTTAAGAAATACATTTCTAATCCAGCTTCGTAAGAACTGGTAAACTCAGGTTTTAAATCTGAATTATTTTTTGTGCTTGCTACTGAAGTTAACGGACTTGTAAAATATGGTGAAAGGCTATATACTGAATTTGTTACTCCATATGGAGCAGCCTTACCTACCTTAGCATAATTCAATCTTAATTTTCCAAAAGAAATGGCTTTAACATCAATTAATTCAGAAAAAACAAAACTTCCAGACACCGCAGGGTATAAATAAGTTCTGTTGCTAGCAGATAGGGTAGAGGACATGTCTTCTCGTAAGGATAAATCTAAAAACAAAAAACGCTTATATCCTAATGACATTGTTCCGTAAACACTTAGCACTCCTATTTCTTGATCGGCTTCTGAGGTAACTGTATTAGATGCATTTGTTAAGGCATATAATTCTGGAACGATTAATCCTCCATTGGTGGATGAATGTATTTCTGTTAATCGATTTTTTCTATAAGCTGTTCCTAGCATGGTATTCAATGTGAAGCTTTTAGACAGTTCTTTATTGTATGAGATGATAAAATCTACATTTTTTTCATGGAATGTTCTATCTTTTCTTCCATATCCTGATGGTTGAGTGGTTGGTCCTCCATCACCGGCAGCAGTAGCTCCGAAAGGGGTTGGAACAGATCCAAGTGCTAAACGCTCTTCTCTTAATTCTGAATAAGAATCTAATGTAAATCTTAATAAGGTGCTTAGGTTTTTATTAACCTTATAGTTTAAGGCTAAATTTCCAAAGAGTCTTTCTCTTTTATCGGTTTGGTAATTTTCATACCTTTGCCAGTAGGGATTGTCCCAATAGATTGGTGCTAAACTTCCACTACCGTAACTGTAATTTGGATTCCAAGTAACGTTTCTATCGGTTAATTCATAAACCTCTTGCAATTCTTCCATATCAACATTGGTTTGCCACCATTGACGGAAACTAGAAAGAATATTACCCGAATAACCTGTTGAGTTTCTACCTTTTGTTCTTGAGTTGGTATAATTCGCATCAAGACTAACAGTTAGTTTATCGGTAGCTTCATAAGATGTACTTAAAGAAATGTTATCACGAACCAATTTTGAATTAGGCATTAAACCACTTTGATTTAAATTTCGATACGATAACCTGTAAGCCATATTTTTAGTTGAACCTGTTAAACTAAAACTATTGCTCAATGATATTGGTGTTTCAAAAAAATCAATGGGACCATTTTCAGCATTTTTCCACGGTGTTTTTTGCATGTAGTTTGGTGATTCAGGATCTAATGCGTTCCATTGGTATACCATCAAATTTTCATCATAAGCCTGCCCCATTGAAGCGTCTTCAGTAAAAGGAACCACATAATCATCTATTCCATCACCATTAAAATCATAATATTCTAAGCCTGGGTTATCTCCTCCAGAATAATAAGGACCATATCCTGCTCCATATCCTGTTTGATATTTAGGGAATGTACTTTTGTCTATCTTCCCGAAAGTAAAATTCGTATTATAGGTAATTCCAATGGCATTATCTTTGCTTCCTATTTTACCCTTTTTCGTTGTTATCATTATAACACCATTTGCTGCTCTTTCTCCATAAAGAGCTGTTGCTGCTGCACCTTTCAATATATTGATGGACTCAATATCATCTGGATTAAGATCAGAAACGGCATTTCCATAATCATAACCACCTCCACCTTGTAATTGATAAGATGAATTGGAATTGGCATTATTTACTGGCACACCATCTACAACAAAAAGGGCTTGGTTGTTACCATTAAGTGATGTTACCCCCCTGAGAGTAATATCGGTTGACCCACCAAAGTTTCCACTTTGTTTTACCTTAACCCCAGCTACACGACCAGATAATGAGTTAACAACATTATCATATTTAACATTATTTAAGTCATCCCCTTGTACCTTTTGTGTTGCATATCCTAGTGCTTTCTTTTCTCTGGATATACCCAAGGCTGTTACTACAAACTCGTCTAGCTCAACCCCATTCGACATTGCCAAATCTAATGTAGTACCCTTTACTGTTTCCACTTTAGTTTCCATACCAATAAAACTAAATTCTAATTGCTGACCCAAAGAGTCTACTTGAATTTCGTATTTCCCATTAATATCAGTAACAGTACCTCTGGTAGTGTTTTTGATGACGACATTTACGCCTGGAATTGGTAAGTTGTCTTCTTTGCCAGTAACGGTTCCTTTTACGGTTACCTGTGCAAATGTTATCGAGGCAAATAATAGCCCGATAAAAAGAGTAATATATTTTTTCATTTTCATTTTAATTTTGTTTAGTTTTTAAATTAAGATGGATAAGCCATCTTTTAGTTAGTTTAGTATTATCTTCAGCGATAATAATAACTCATACATCTATATTTATATCATTTTGGTCGGACGAAACTAGGTATAAAAAAAAGGAGAAATAATGA
>NVUQ01000113.1 GCA_002401955.1 Flavobacteriales bacterium
ACACCCAACAATGGTTTCTGTATAATGCCGATAGATAATCAAAGCCAGAGAATGAGAGTAACGAAATTATAGGGCATTTTGATTACAAATCGGTATTAGAGGTGTTAGAAACATCGATTTCTTCTTATTTAGACTCACTAATATTTTTACCTAAATGCTAAATCCCCCAATTTTTGGCTTGATCCGTTCATTCCTAAAAAGAAATTTGACACTTATTTTTTTACAACCAAAGTATTTATACTTAGTCAAGTAAGTAGCTATACTTAGTGTTTTAACCCGATTAATGAAAAAAACAACCGTTAAATAGAGAAACCCAAGCTTTTAAAAGATAATTATTATTTATAGTGCAATAAATGTAAAAGTTAAATTCTTTACCCTTAATATTGACAAATAATTTATATTTATTTAAAAATAACTATAAAAATAAAAATAAAAATAGAGAAGTGCGCCAACATTTCCTCAATTTAAAGTCGTAATTAATTAGGTTTTCCGATTTAATTACTTACGCATCTTTGCATAATAGTAGTATGCCGAAAATGCTTTCGCAAGGATATTAAATAAAAAAAGAGTAGGTAATATTTAATATTTTACAAAAATGAAAAGGATAAAAAAAAATTCAGTCAAAAAGATTGAAAACATGTCTAATCTTCAGAGAGATAGAGATGGTTTAATAAGAGAAGCTATTTTTTCAAACAGAAATAGAAGTTTTGAAGATGGTTTGATAACTAAGTCAAATTTCTTTCGTCCATCAGTTTTGTATATGTATTAAGATTAATAAAGGGATTACAATTAAAGTCCAATTAAGGGCAAATTATTAATTCATTGTTTCAAATATAGTTGAAACTATGCATCTTACTGCATTTGGCTTTAGCTTCTAAAAACTTATCGTTTGAGAAGTTGAATATTAACAAAGAACGGGTATGTGTAGTTTGTCGACTCTCTCAATCAATTAGTAATCTTGTTGAAAGATTGAAAGATTGAAAGATTGAAAGATTGAAAGAGCGGATGAGAAGGGGTTTGTATTAAGAGTTTCAAAAATAACAGATGAGATGGTTGATGAGTGTTTAGAATGCAGTCGGAATCCCAGTGATGAAAATAATTTAGATTTCATATTGGATTAGGCGTTGTGAGTGCTAGACTTTTAGTCGTCTTTTCAGAAATATATGGACTGTTAGTCCTTTTGTAAACTAAGATATTTTAAAAAAGAATTAAAATAAAGGGAATAAGATTTCGCTAAGAATGAATTGTAAATAAAAAAGAGAGAAGTGCGCCAACACTTCCCTCAATTAAAAGACGTAATTAGTCCGATTTGGCGGCCAGATTACTTACGCATCTTTGCATAATAGTAGTATGCTGAAAATGCTATATGTAAAGATATTAAATAAAAACAGAGTAGGCATTATTTAATATTATATATTATGAAAGATTCACAATTAAGTTTAGCTGACTTTAAAGTTAAAGCAGACAAGGTGGAAACAAGTAAGGTACTTGATAAAGTACAGGGTGGTAATGATGATTGTTATTGTCATTTTTGGTGTGGAAAAACACCTCCACGAAGATTGGAAAAGGGGTAATTAACTCTATTGAACCCGTTTATTTAAGCGGGTTCAATTATTCTAACTTTTAAAAAAATAATAAGATGATTAAAAAAATAATAAGATGATTACGAAAAAATCTATTTATAAGGGAAAAAATAGTTTTATACACGATATAAAAATATTGCTATATAAAGAAAATGAGAATATTTTTGATGTATTAGATTTTGAAGATGATAACATATATTTAGAGCCTTTGTTATATGTCTATTTTGCTGGAGAAAAACTGGATGAGACAAATCTGGACACTATTTTATATGGATATATAAAACCAGCAAAAAGACCAAAACAAATTTCAGTGAAGTCAGACAACTTTGGTAGAATTTACTTGCCAAATTTAGGCTGGATACATACCGAAAATAAAGAGTGCTATTTTGTTATAATTTCTGATTTAGTTTCTGCTAATGGGTTTTTCTTGGTTGCTCATGGTGAACAAGTTAATTTAAATTTTGAACCATTAGAATTAATAAAAGGAACGGCTATTGAATTAATAAAATATCCTATCCCAGCATTAAATCAATTTTACTTTAATCCAGAAAAAGAAAGGGTTATTGTCGAAATTGAACATATCTCTAAAATTAAATTACAGCAATTAACAAAATCTTGGAATTTAATTGAGCGCCTAGTGCCCGATCACTTTCAATTAATAATTAGTGCTATTACAAAAAATGTTGTTTTTAATATTGATGCTGTTCATAGGAATTCATTTGCTTCGGAAAGGAGTAACGGTTTAGTTTTTTTTAATGCTTATCAAAAAGAATATAATGAGGTGTTTTTTATAGATGATATAGCACACCAAACAGGGCACGCTATATTGTATTCTGTAATGTATAACCTTGCAGATTTTTTCATAATAGATCCTACAACTGCTTTAGAAAGTTTAAAATTAAGTAATGGAGAAAATGAATTAAGAGATGCTAGAGTATTGTTGCATTCTCTTTACACTTATTACACAGTCATTATCTGTTTGGATGCCTGTTTAGATGCTAACATTTTTAAAAATGAAAAACGACATGAAATTTTGGCTAGAATATATTTTTATCTTTCGAAGTGTAGGCATGATTTGTCCGTAATTGAAAATAATGAATTTTGGAGGAAGAACAAATTATTCACAGAAAAAGGTAAGAGTATTTACAATGTAATTAAAGAGCAATATTGCAAAACTTTCGATAAGTGGATGCCTGCCATTCAAGATTTCGATATGTCTAATCAACCTTATAATTTTACCTACTCAAAATTTGTTGAACTAAATCCGTTAAAAGAAGAAGTATGCTAAAATTTATTTTTGTCATTTGTTGTTTATTCTGTGATAATCTGCTTTTTTCACAAGAAAAAGACGTCCCATTTACATTGTATGATGACGGAAGTGTTCATCCTTATTATCTTCTGAGTTAAAATATAAAGTTGGGTTTTGGGAAATAAAAGAGTTTGTCAATATGTAAATATAACCGTTTAAAAGAAATTGGTAATTGTAGAGCGATAAATTTAAAAGTTAAATAACTTATCATTAATATTGACAGTAAGTTTAAGTTATTTTATATAATTATATCATAATAAAAAAAAGAGAAGCGCGGCAACGCTTCCCTCAATTAAAGTCGTAAAAAGTCCGATTTGCTGGTCTGATTACTTACGCATCTTTGCAAAATAGTAGTATGCCGAAAATGCTATCCTGTAAAGATATTAAATAAAATAGAGTAGGCATTATTTAATATTTAATAAAATGAATAACGCAAAATTAAGTTTAGTTGACTTTAAAGCTAAAGCCGCTAAAGTGGAAATAAGTGAAATACTTGAAAAAGTACAAGGTGGTGCACAGGCTGATTGTCATGAAAATCCTGATGTAAAACTCAAATCAAGAGAAGAGTTAAAGAAAATACTCTTTTTATTTTAATTGTAAAAATATAGTTTATCTCCTAAGAAATTTCTTAGGAGACAAACTATTTTATTAAGAATATTGTTTAAGTCTATCAAAAATATACCCTATGATAATTGATTATAATCATCACCTTACCGAGGTAGGGAAAAGTAAATTAATTAATAATATAAAAATTCTTCTATATAAAGAAAATGAAAACATTTTTGAAAAAATAGATTTTAAAAACGATCGTATTTATCAAGAGCCTCTTTTGTTTGCTTATTTTAATAGTAATAATTCAGATAGAACAACTTTAGATACAATTTTGTTTGGATATATTAAACCTAAATTCAGACCAAAACAATTGCAAGTGAATTCGGATGAATTTGGTAGAGTTTATTTGCCCAATTTAGGGTGGTTTCATACAGCAGAGAGGAAGCAAGTTTTTGTGTTAACTTCAAATTTGAATAATGATTTTTCTTTACTCCTAAATGATGATGAAGTTTCGTTTAAATTTGAAGAGTTAGAAATAATAGAAGGAACAAGTATTGAATTATTGAAATACCCTATTCCATTATTAAACCAGTTTTATTACGATTCTCAGCTTAATCATATTGAAGTTGAAATAGAAACGATATCAAAAAAAAATATTGTTCATTTGACAAATGCATGGGCTTTTATAAAAAGATTAATACCTGAACAATATAGTTTAATCGAGAATATAATAATAAAAAATGTTGTGTTTAATGTAGATCCTTTGAGTAGAAATTCCTTTACTACTTTAAGTGCAAATGGTATAAGTTTTTATAATGCTTACCAAGACAATTATAATGAAGTATTTTTTGTAGATGATATTGCTCATCAAACTGGGCATGTTATTTTTTACTCGATGATATATGAAGTTTCAGAATTTTTAAAAATTGATCAGACTACGCCAATAGAAACTATAGATTTAGGTTCTCAGAGGGAGGAAGCTAGAGATATTTATGTTGTTTTTCATGCTCTTTATACTTATTATACTTCTTTCGTTTGCTTAGATGCGTGCTTAAGTGCTAATGTGTTTGAGGATAAAAAAAAACATGAAGCATTAGGCAGAATGGGATTTTATATAATGAAATGTTACCATGATTTAAATTTGGTTGAAAATCAAGAGAGGTTTCCAAATGGTTCTAAGGATTTATTTACAGAAAAGGGATTAATCATTTTCAGCGAAATCAAATCTATTTTTAAAAATTCAGTAGAAAAATGGAAGGAGGAAATTCAAGATTTCGATATGTCTAATCAACCTTATAATTTTACCTACTCAAAATTTATTGAGTTAAATCCGTTAAAAGATAAAGTATGTTAAAACCTATTTTTATAATCTTATGTTTATTCTGTAATAATCTGATTTTTTCACAACAAAAAGATGCCCCATTTACATTGTGTGATGACGGAAGTGTTCATCCTTATTATCATCCTGAGTTAAAATATAAAGGTGGGTTTTGGGAAATAAAACAGCATTTTCAATCAACCTATTCAACTGCTAAATTTCAAGTATTAAAAAATAATTCTGGTATTGTAACAGTACAGTTTAATGTAAACTGTAAAGGGGAAACTGGTGATTTTAAAATTCGACAATGTGACTTAGACTATCAGCCAATAACTTTAAATAAAAAAATCACAGATTACTTGATGACTAAAACAATAGAACTGAAAGATTGGATTATTGCTAAAGATGAGGATGGTAAAATTGTAAACAGCCAAAAGTTTTTTTCTTTTAGAATAAAGGAAGGTATTTTATTAGAAATTCTTCCTAAATAACACTTTAAACCTATGCAAAACATTATTTTGTTTTTAGCCATTATTCTACTTTTTATTTCGTGCACTTCGGATGAAGTTCTAGTACATCCGAATGAAAAAAAATATGACATTACATCTTATCTTCAAGAATTAGATTCTTCTGGAGATAATATTAATGATGATACATTATTGTTTCAGATAGGATATCAAAATATTTATTATGGTAAATATGAAAGAGGCAATGCATTAATTGAATATGCCTTATCGAAAAGAGATACGATAACAGACAATGACTATCACGCCTGGTCAGTTCAAAATACAAAAAATGGGAATTATAAAATTGCTATTGACAAATTAGAAAAAGCAATGATGATAAATCCTCAAAGGGAATCTGGATACTACGGTTGGGTTTTACTTTATTATTACCGTGATTACAAAAAAGCATTAGCGATTTTAGAACAACAAGACGCTTATACGCCAGATTTTTCTGATGCTCCAGTTGGGGAAGATATTCATTACTTAAAAGGCTTGTGTTTAATGCAACTCAAAAATTATCAGAAAGCAGTGACTGAATTTGATACTTATATTAATAATCTAGCAAGAACACATGGTGAAGATTTTGTAGATGTTTACACTTTTGTACAAAAAGGTAGATGCTTAACTCAATTAGGGGAATTCGATAAAGCTATTAATTCCTATAAAAAAGCCATTAAATACTATAAGGAATGTACAGAAGCATACTATTTTATGGGGTTAACACAACTTGAAATGAATAAAAAAGATAGTGCTTGTATTAATCTCAATAAAGCTTTGAATATGATAAAAAAAAGGTATAAAAGTTCAGATACTTATATTGAATATTTTCATGAAATATATCCTCAACAAATTGAAGAAAACATAATTAAATCTTGTAAATAAAAAAAAATGAAAAAATACTTACTTATTATTTCTGCATTTATGTATATGGTAAACATTTCTGCACAAAAGTTAATCTATCAAAATTATTATAAAGCAGACTCGTTACTAAAAGTTGTAACGAAAAACTATATTGTAAATGATCAACTCATTTACTCTGGATTTACTTATTCTATGGGGCATTATAGCTTTCCTGAACAGCAAATTTCTTATCCAATTATATATAGTTTATCTAGTTTGAATAAAAAATTCATTTTAGATAAAGAACTTATTTACAATGGCAAAGCCTATAATTCTACTATGGTTTTTATAGGAGATTCGTGTTCTTACAATGATTTTGGAGAAAAAGAGATTAAAAAAGTTTCATTAAATGGGAATGAATTTTCGTATTTCTATTTACCAATAAATGTTGTAAACATTATAAAAGAAAATAGATCTTCCTTACATTTTATAAATGTTGATGATGAATATTATAGTTTAGGATTTAATAATCTTCTTGGAAATAAATTTTACATTACTGTAGATAAAAATACGCAGCTAATTAGTAAAATAACTCAGTTAAAATATGATGACTTATATGGTGATACCTACCAAGAAATTCTTTATGCTAATTATAAAAACAATATTCCTTATGATATAACGGTAAATCATAATCAGATTGTAAAGGCAGCCTTCCATTTAGATTCTGTGGGTGTTAAAAAACCAAGCATAAAAGTTGATTCAATAAGTAATGATATTTCTAAAGAAACTATTTCTAAAGGATTATTTATTATTAAATTAAATGATTACAACAACAAAATATTAGTTACTGAACATGAAGATTTTCTAGCAATTTATGAAGCCCCTATAAATGTTGCAGTAGGAAATGAGATTATTTCATTTTTACAAAAACACTTCAATAATAAACCAATTAAATATTGTTTTTTAAGTCATCACCACCCAGATCATGCTGGAGCAATAAGCTCATTTGTTAATGTAAATGCTAAAGTTGTTACTACTAAAGGGAATGTTAACTATTTTGATAAGTTATCCAAAAGTATTCATACACTAAAAGGGGAGGGTTTTCATCCATCAAAATATAACGCTAATTATATTATTATCGACTCATTAAGTGAAAAAACATTTTTTAAGAAAAGTTCAACTTCGGTTATTGTTTATGAAAGTGGAGCGACAACGGATCATACTAATGAGTTTTTATATTTTTATTTTCCAAAACAAAAAATACTTTTTGTAGGTGATTTAGTAATCTTTCCTAAAGAAAAAATAAGAGACCAAAAGAAACGTGCTTTGTCTGTTTATACCCTTATAAAATCTAAAAAACTTAAAGTAGAAAAAATTTATACTGGTTGGCCATTAAAGGATCAGAAAGAATTTGGAACAATAACTGATTTAAAAAACTCTTTACTCAAATCCTATCCCGATTTAAAATAATAATATTAAGTATAGTGAACAAGAAATTTCCTTTTTACAAGCAATTAGACCGTATGGATTGTGGTCCGACTTGTTTACGTATTGTAGCCAAGCATTATGGTAAAATATATAGTATTGAGTACCTAAGAGAAAAATCTCACATTACGCAACAAGGGTCTTCGTTTGGAGGTATAGCCGAAGCAGCAGAAATTATAGGCTTAACATCTTTAGGGGTAAATGTTAATTATGACACTTTAGCCAATCAAGCACCTTTACCTTGTGTTGTGCATTGGCGACAACGACATTTTGTTGTTGTTTATAAAATAGAAAAAGATAAGGTTTATATCTCTGATCCTGCTCATGGATTAATTACCTATTCTAAAAAAGAATTTTTAGATGGTTGGCTTCCAAAAAAAGATAAATCGGAGGATGCTGAAACCATAGTGTTGTTACTGGAAGCTACCCCTCAGTTTTATGATAGTGAAGATGAAACAGCTAAAGAACGAATAGGATTCAAGTTTTTAGTTCCATATTTTAAGCCTTATCGTAAAACTTTATGGCAAGTTTTTTTAGGTTTAAGTACTGCTACAATTCTTCAATTAGCGTTACCTTTTCTTACGCAATCGGTAGTAGATTATGGTATTAATTATCAGAATTTAAGTTTTGTTTATTTAATACTTCTCGCTCAATTGGTTTTTTTTGTTAGCAGAACAGCTATTCAAATGATAAGAGATTGGTTAATGCTACACATGACTAGTAGGATTAACATTCGTTTACTTTCAGACTTTTTAGCGAAACTAATGAAACTCCCTATTGTATTTTTTGACACAAAAAATACAGGAGATTTATTACAACGAATACAAGATCATACAAGAATACAGACTTTTTTATCTTCATCTACTCTTGGTGCTTTGTTTTCTCTAATAAACATTGTAGCTTTTAGTTTTATTTTAGCTTATTATAATATCTCTATTTTCTTTATCTTTTTTACAGGAACGTTAATTTATTTGGGTTGGACATTTATTTTTCTTAAAAAACGGAAAGAGTTAGATTACAAACAGTTTGATTTAGCTTCAGGGAATCAAAGTAGTGTAATACAGCTGCTCAGTGGAATGCAAGAAATTAAATTGAACGGTTCTGAACGCAGAAGAAGGTGGGAATGGGAAACCATACAAGCTAGATTGTACAAAGTATCTATCAAAAGTTTAACACTCCAACAAATACAAAGCTCTGGGGGTACATTTATAAATGAGCTGAAAAATATTATCATCACATTTTTAGCTGCCAAATCTGTTATTGATGGAGATATAACTTTAGGAGCGTTGTTGGCAATACAATACATTTTAGGTCAATTAAATGTGCCTGTTGCCAACCTTGTTACATTTGTTCAAACTACCCAAGATGCTAAAATTAGTTTAGAAAGAATCTCTGATATTCATAAAAAAGAAGACGAAGAGAATAAGAAAGAGGATGCGATTCAGGAATTACCAAAAGATAAGGCTATTCATCTAAATAATTTAAATTTTAGATATGGAGGAAAAAGTTCTCCATTGGTTTTAAAGGATATTAATTTCACAATCCCAGAAGGAAAAATAACAGCTATTGTTGGAGCTAGTGGAAGTGGTAAAACAACCTTGTTAAAGCATCTATTAAGAATTGTAAACCCTACAAAAGGAAGTATTAAAATAGGGAATACAGCGTTAAACAATTTAAGTGTTTCATTTTGGAGAACAAAATGTGGATCTGTTATGCAAGAAGGCTATATTTTTTCTGATTCCATTGCACGAAATATTACGGAATCAGATTCGGAAGGCTTGGTTGATAAAGAAAGATTGCAGCAAGCTGTTAGAATAGCTAATATTGAATCTTTTGTAGAATCTTTACCATTGGGTTATAATACTAGAATCGGTTCTAGTGGCATGGGCTTAAGCGGAGGACAAAAACAACGAATTTTAATTGCTAGAGCAATTTACAAAAATCCTGAATATTTATTTTTTGATGAAGCAACAAGTGCTTTGGATGCTACAAACGAAAGTGAAATAATGAAAAAATTAGACTTGTTTTTTGAGAAAAGGACTGTCGTAATTGTTGCTCACCGTTTAAGTACTGTGAAAAATGCAGACAACATCATTGTGTTAGAAAATGGGAGTATAATTGAAGAAGGAAATCATCAAGAGTTGGTAGAAAAAAGAGGCTCATATTATCAATTAGTAAAGAATCAACTTGAATTAGGAAATTAATTATGAAACAAGAGGTAATAAAGTTGATTAGTAAAATAATTAGGACACATGAAAATTGATGAAATAGAAACAAACAGCGAACAAATAAGAGAAATCTTAGAGAAGCCTCCTGCAAATATTTTAAAATGGGGTATTTCTATTATATTTTTAATTGTTTTTGCAATGTTTTTTGCTGCTTGGGTAATAAAATACCCAACTGTTATCCCATCTCAAATAACAATTACATCACAAATTCCACCACATAAAATAATTGCTCAATCAAGTGGTAAAATAACTCAGCTATTTGTACAAGAAAATGATATTGTAAAAACAAATCAAGCTATTGCGATTATTCAAAACACAGCTAGATTTTCGGATGTTGAATTATTGAGTAAAGAAGTAGAAAAAAGTAAGGCTATTCTTGAGAATGATTCGTTAATAAATTTTCAGTTTAAAGAGGATTTAAAGCTAGGAAATATTCAAGTTTACTATGCTAACTTTAAAAATGCTTATGAAAAATTCAGAGAATATAAAGTGTTATTAGAAAGTGATCAAGAGTTTCAGATTTTAAATAATCAGATTAAAATTAATAAAGGAAAATTAAACAGCCAGTCTAAGCAATTAAAAATTTATCGGAATGAATTAAATTTATCTAAAAAGGATTATAATAGAGATAAAGAATTGTTTGATAAAGATGTAATTTCTGCTAAAGAATTAGAAGATAAAAAAAGAAGCCTGTTAACTGCAGAAAGAATTTATGAAAGCGTTAAAAGCAATAAAGCAAATGTGAAAATTGTCATTTCAAACCTTGAAAAAGATATAAATTCTATAACCATTTCTACAATCGAATTAAGAAGTAGGTTGTCGAGGAGTGTTAAAGAAACTTATGAGGAACTAAAAAACTCAATATTGACTTGGAGGCAGCAATATTTATTAGTTTCTCCGATAGAAGGTAGGGTTTCCTTTTTTAATTTTTGGGCTAAAAACCAACACGTAAATATTGGAGATGAGGTGTTAAGTATTGTACCAAAATCAAATAATAAAATAATAGGCAGGATGTTAATGCCTATCCAAAATTCTGGACAAGTAAAAAAGGGACAAAAAGTAATCATTCGTTTAACTGCTTATCCATATCAAGAATATGGAATGTTGATAGGAAAGATTAAAAATATTTCATTACTTCCTTCCCAAGAAACTTATGCTGTAGAGGTTGATTTACCTCTTCACCTTACAACGACATTTAACAAGGATATCGAACTTAAATCCGAATTATCTGGAACTGCCGAAGTTGTTACGGAAGATTTAAGGCTATTGGAACGAGTGTTTTACCAAATCAGAAAAATTTTCAATAAATAGAAAGTTCCCATTAATTGTGCTAAGAAATGAAAAAGCTATTACTAATATTAAATTTAATCATTTGCTCGACTGTTTTCGGTCAAGAAAATTGGACATTAGAAAAGTGTATTGACTACGCTCTAAAAAACAACCTAAACATCAAAGAAAATCAGTTAGATGTAGATTTATCAAAAGCCAGTTTAAACAAAACTACTTTCAATTACTTACCATCTTTAAATGCGAATGCTTCGCATGGTTACAATTGGGGGCAACGGATAGATCCTTTTACCAATACCTTTGCAACGAAGCAAGTACGTTCTAATAATTTCTATCTAAACAGTAGTGTTACTTTGTTTTCGGGCTTACAAAATTATCATACCAAACAACAAGCAAAATCAGCTTATAAAGCACAACAATACAATATTGAAATACAACAACGGAATCTTAAAATTGACGTAACAGCAGCTTATTTGCAAGTTGTATTAAATCAAGAAATATTATTGACTTACCAGGAGCAATTAAAATTAACAGAGCAGCAAAAAGAAAGAACAGAACTACTAATTGAAGCCAATAGAAAAACGAAATCAGAATTATTAGAGATAGAAGCACAAGTATCTTTAAACGAATTAAATGTTACTAAAGCAGCGAATGATATTAAAACTGCTACACTACTCTTAAAGCAGTTAATCAACTTACCAAAAGAAACAGAATTTAAAGTTGAACAAACTGAAATATCAGAATCATTAGAACAATTAATAGAACTTGATTATACTACTTTGGTTGAAATGGAACAAGCTAAAGAAAGGGTAAATAGTAGCTTTAAATCACTTCAAATAGCCAAAGGAGGTCTTTATCCAAGATTGTCATTAAACGCATCGGTAGGGAGTGGTTTTTCAGGGAACAATACAGCGTTGAATACAAATGGTGAGTTTGTTCCAAAAGCGTTTAATCAGCAACTAGATGAAAACTTATATCAATCTGTTACTTTATCATTGAGTATTCCAATTTTAGACAGGCATCAAACAACATTTAATATTCAACGTGCAAAAATAGAAGTCGAAAAAGCAAAAATAAATCAAGAGAAAACGAATCAAGATTTAGAAAACAAAATCGAACAATTAAAAGTTGACATTATAAATACTCAATCAGAGTTATCATCCTCAGAAAAAGCATTAAAATCTGCTCAGTTGTCTTCTGAAAATGCCAAATTAAAATATGAAAATGGAGTAATGAACTTCACAGCTTATAATGAAATAAATACTAAATTATTTGTTGCTCAATCAAATTTAATCCAAGTTAAGTTTAAATACCATTTTAAGAATAAATTGATGTTGATTTACTCAAAATAAGGAGTGTTTAATTGAAAATGGTTAACTCTTGAAAATTTCTTATCTTTACCTAAGTTTCGTTAGTTGTTCTACTCTATGTTCCACTAATTATTTTAAAATAAGCGAAACAGGCTTTAATAAAGACATTTAAGAGAAAGGGACGAATCCCCCTCTCTCCGCACAAAAAAACCTCAACAATTTGTTGAGGTTTTTTTGTTTCTAGCTATGTACGATTTAAGTATTAATGTTTAATCAACCTTTTCGTAATTATTTCATGCTCAGTTTTTAGGGTTCAAGACAAAAAGCTTTTAGAACTCAATTTATACCAATTTAATGGATCAAGACAAAAAGTTGGGGAGTAATCTTTAAAAAGTGTGAACTTTGTACTTAAAAAAAGATTATGGATAGTGCCT
>NVUQ01000114.1 GCA_002401955.1 Flavobacteriales bacterium
GCATACAAAGAGGTTTGTACAGGCAGAACTGGACATGCAGAAGTGTGCCAAGTGGTTTATAACCCTAAAATTGTTTCTTTAGCTCAAATACTAGAAGTATTTTTTCAAGTGCATGATCCAACAACTTTAAACCAGCAAGGAGGAGATGTAGGTACTCAATATCGTTCTGCAATTTTTCATCATACCGAAGATCAAAAAGAAATAGCGAATACTATTTTTAATAAATTAAATAAAGCTAAAGTGTTTGATAGACCTATTGTAACAGAAATAACACCAATACTGAGTTTTTACCCTGCCGAAGAAAATCACCAAGATTATTTTAGTTCAAATGGCGATCAACCATACTGTAGAGCAGTAATAAGTCCAAAAGTTGAAAAGTTTAAAAAGACTTTTGCCGAGATTTTAAAATAAGTAGTTTTAATTTTTTATAGCTTACAGATAAAATTTATATTTGTTAGGTATGAATAATTTAAAAATAGAAGGAAAAATTAATGCCCCAACTATTGATTTTAATTCAGCCAATGGATTATTAAAAATACTTGGCCGTTCTATACCTGAAAATCCAATTAAGTTTTTTCAGCCTTTAGAAGATTGGATTTGTGATTATATTCAATCCAAACCACAAGAATTAACACTTTACATTCACTTAGATTATTTAAATACACACTCTACAGAATGCCTTTTAATTTTAATGAAAAATATTGAAGCATATTATAAATCATCTAACACCAATGTTAAAGTAAGTTGGAACTTTGATGAAGATGATGAAGATATGGAAGCTTTAGGTGAAGATTTGGCTTCTATTGCACAAATCCCTTTTGAATACAAAGAAATTATAGAATAATACTTTTTAGTAATCCTTTATTGAAGTGTTTTTAGATTATTATTATTATTAAAAGAAACGATTTTTTGAAACATTTCATTTTTTAATCAGTAGAATAAGCAGTTAATATTTACGTTATTAAACTAAAATAATATTTACCCTTAATAGTTTTTAATTATGATTAATCAATACGACTACTACTGTCCTAAATGTGATAGTAAACTAAACACGAATAATAAAGTTGTTTTTAATATTCGAAGGAGTAGTGATGAAATGATTAAATTGTTTTTAGATCCTAAACCAATGAGTTATAATTTTATATGTGAACCTGAACCAATAGCAGCTTTTATAGAAAATGAGATTGTTGATTTTAGTTGTCCGCATTGCGATAAAAGTCTAGAATCAGACAAGTACTCAAAGTTTGTAGAAATAATACTTAAGGTAACAGAAAATGTTGTTTTTGAAGTGTTTTTTTCTAGAATTTATGGTGATCATAAAACTTATGTAGGAATAGAAGATTTTGAAGAAGAGTATGGAGATAAAATTTCTAAGCACTAGCTATTCCATATTTCCCAAGATTTTTCTGCTTGTAACTTTAACATTTGTAAACCATTAATTGTAATAGAGCCTTTTTCTTTTCCTTTTTTCAAAAAAATAGTTTCAGCCGGATTGTAAATTAAATCATACAATAAATGTTTTGGAGTAAGGTTGTTGTAATTAAATTCAGGAAAGTTTTCTGTATTTGGAAACATGCCAACTGGAGTGGTATTAATAATAATTTGATGGTGTTTAATTACGTATTCATTAATATCATCATAACTTATTTCGTTATCATTTTTTGGATTTCGAGAAACCATTAAGCAATCAATATTCAATTCGTTTAAAACATATTTCACCGTTTTTGAAGCACCTCCAGTACCTAGTATCAAGGCACGTTCATGATTAATATCTAAAAATGGCTTGAGTGATTTTTTAAAGCCATAATAATCTGTATTATAGCCTTTTATAATTTTGTTGTTGTCAGAAAATTTGAGCGTATTTACAGCCCCAATTGCTTTTGCATTATCATCAATATCAGTTATATAACTTAGAATATTTTCTTTGTGTGGAATGGTAACATTAAGTCCTTTTAAGTTTGGGTTAGCTTTTAATATTTCGGATAATTGATTTAGAGTTTCAATATCAAATAGCTCATAAGAACAATCAGAAATGTTTTCTTTTTCAAACTTTTCAGAGAAGTATTTCTTCGAAAAAGAATGAGATAGTGGATGACCTATTAAACCGTATTTTTTCATAAATCAAAAGTATAAAATATTAACTCCTTTTTTCCATATATTTGCATCCTCAAAATTAAAAGAAATGAAGAAAATAATATTCTCAATAACAATTCTTGCTCTATTAACATCTTGTGGAGGAAGTGCCGAAGAAGGGTTAACTACAGATATAATTGATAATCCTATTACAGCAGACAACACTAATGTTGATGAGGCTCAATTGCCACATTTTGAATTTGTAGAAGAGGTAAAAGATTTTGGCGAAATTATTCAAGGAGAAGTAGTTTCAACTACGTTTAGGTTTAGAAATGTTGGTCAAACAGATTTAATTATTTCCTCTGCAACAGCTAGTTGTGGTTGTACGGTGCCAGAATGGTCAAAAGAACCTATTAAGCCAGGAGAAGAAGGTAAGATTGATGTAAGGTTCGATTCTAATGGAAAACAAGGAATGCAAAACAAAACAATTACATTGGTGGCAAATACAATGCCTAATACCATGGTAATTGCAATAAAAGGAACAATTTTAGTCCCTAAGTCAGAATAATTAAACAAATAATAAACAGATGAAAGAATTAGGTATTTTATTACAAATTCCTGCTGAAGGAGCAGATGGAGGAGAAGGAATGATGACTCAAATATTAATGTTTGGAGCTATCTTTTTAGTGTTTTATCTTTTTATGATAAGACCACAAATGAAAAAACAAAAAGAAGCTAAGAAATTTAAAGAAAGTCTTGTAAATGGGGCAAAAGTTGTTACTATTGGCGGTATTCACGGAAAAATAGTTGAAGTAAAAGATGATATTGTAACTATTGAAGTAGAAGGGAGCAATAGATTGAAGATGGATAAAAATGCCATTTCTAAAGAATTTGCAGTAGAAGAGATGGAGAAAAAATAATGATTTGACTAAAAATCTAAATACAATTCAAAAGATTATTCATAAAGCTTCCTCAAACAGGAAGCTTTATGTGTTTTTATTCTGCTTGAGTTTATCTGTTTTCTTTTGGTTGTTAAATGCCTTAAGTAAAACTTCTACTACCGAAGCTGTTTTTAATGTAAGCTATATTAATCCACCAGAAAATAAGGTGGTATTAAACGAGTTACCAACACAATTAAAAATAAAAGTAAAAGGTTTAGGTTTTGATTTGATGGCTTATAAACTTCGTTTAAGAAGATCAACTATTAATATTGATTTATTATCCCAGTTACAGGGGCTTGATAACAAGATACAGCGAGTTACTTTAGCGTCCTCTTCATTTTCTGATTACATTGCTAGTCAGTTGGGAGATCAAATAGAAGTTAAAGCCATTTATCCTGATTCCATTCGTTTTTTATTTGATGTTAGAGTAGAAAAAAAAGTAAAAATAATAACGAACACTCAACTCAATTTTAAAAAACAGATTCAGCTTTTTGGTAAATTATTGGTTAAACCAGCTATTACCAATGTCTCGGGCCCGGCTTCTATTTTAGACACATTAACTGCAGTTTATACAGAAGAATTGGTCTTGAATGATTTATCAGAAACAACAACCGAAAGTGTGGGGTTTAGAGCTGAATATGCACTTAAAAAATTAACATTTAACCCAGAAAAAGTAATAATTCACATTCCTGTAGAAAAGTTTACAGAGTCATCAGTAATGGTGAAAATATTGGCAGTTAATGTTCCTGATAGTATAGAAATTAAAGCAATTCCTAATGAGGTTGAAATTAAATTTTTACTTCCATTAAGTAAAATGGCGAGTTTACAAAGTGCTAATTTTAGTGCTAAAATTGATTATGATCAAATAAATGATAACTTTAACCATAAGCTAAAGGTTGAGTTAACTGAATATCCTGAGTACATTCAATCACTTACTTTAAATCCAGGAAAAGTTGAATACATCCTTAAAAAAAGAAAATAAACCCTTACTAGTTGGTCTAACTGGCGGTATTGGTAGTGGAAAATCTACCGTAGCTAAAGTTTTTAAATCATTAGGAGTTCCTATATTTAATTCTGATACAGAAGCCAAGAAAATTATTAATAATGATGAAGAAGTAATTAAGCAAATTACTGCAGAATTTGGTGCTGTTTATGAAAATGGAAAGCTAAATGCTCAAAAAATGGCTGAAGTTGTTTTTGATGATGACAAATTATTAGCTAAAATCAATAACATTATTCATCCAAAAGTAGCAGTATATTTTGAGCGTTGGGTTGCTGAAAATAAGAATGCACCAATTCTAATAAAAGAAGCAGCTATTTTAATTGAAAGTGGTGCCTATAAACAAATGGATAAAATTATTCTAGTAACAGCTTCTAAACAGATTCGAATAGAACGTGTTATGAATCGGGATATTATTTCTGAAAATAAAGTAAGAGACAGAATGAAAGCTCAGCTTTCGGATAAAGAAAAATTAACATATGCAGATTTCACTATTATCAATGATAATGAGCAATTGGTTATTCCTCAAGTGTTGAATGCTTATGGAAAGTTAAAAACTATTTAATTGAAGAGGAAATTACTTTTAATAAGTGTGTGCATTTGTTTAAATCTTTATGGGTTAAAGATAATCGCTCAAACAGACTCAACATTAAGTAATGCTATATATGCAACTGTTTATGGAGTAAAAAATGATAAACCTTTAGTTGATAACATAGATTTCAGAATAAAATCAGAAGGTGAAAATTATATTGAAATTGAAAAGTTTATAGAACCAAACTCAACTAATGTTTTTAGAGATGTTTATAATATATGGGCATTAAGATATAAAAATGAATATTATGTTCATCTAGCAACATCATTTAGTGATGGAGGATTGAAACAATTTGTGAAAATTAATAAAGATCATCTTTCAAAAAACTATTTATTATTTGTAATTAATTCAGAATCATTAATAGCACAAAGATCAATTGGCAAAGAGTTTTTAGCTATTTATACATTGGGTACAATTGGAACAGGAATTCTATTACAAAATAATTCTAAAGCCTTAAATTCTAGTCAGCTTTGGTTATCAGAAAAAAATGAGAAAAATTACATTTATTATATTGATTTGAAAAAATCATTGAATCCTAAAATTGAATTACTTAGTCCAAGAAAATTAAAAAAGTTCTACAGAAAAGATAAAGAATTAGTTCAACGTATTAATGATAAAGAAGTTTTATTTGAAGAAGCTGTAGAATTGCTTGAAAGATTAAATAATTAACTTGTTCCCCGAGAAATCGGGGATCCAGAAAAGAAAAAACAATGAATAAATTCTTCGTTTATATTCTTGCAAGTAAAAGAAACGGAACTCTTTACATTGGTGCAACGGATGATCTAGAAAGAAGAATGTTAGAGCATAAGAATAAGACGTTTAAAGGTTTTACGGAAAAATATAATGTAACTTTTTTAGTTTATTTTGAAGAATATGATAACTCAGAAGAAGCATTTATTCGTGAACGCAGAATGAAAAAGTGGAATAGAGCTTGGAAGTTAGAATTAATAGAAAAGGATAATTCTATTTGGAGAGATTTGTCAATAGATTGGAATAAATAACTTTATGTAGTTATTGTTTATCCTAGATCTCCACTTTCGTGGGAAAGAGTTTGTAAGAAATTTTCGTTCCCCGAGAAATCGGGGATCCAGAAAAATAAGAGACAAAAAAAGGTCCGAATGATATCATCATTCGGACCTTTTTACTCAATAATTTAGGTTCCCACTTTTGTGAGAATAAATCTTATTTTTTAGCGACTGCTTTTTTTGCCGGAGCTTTTTTAGCAGGTTTTTCTGCTACAGGAGTTTCTTCCATTTTTGGAGCTGCTTTTTTTGCTTTTGGTTTAGCTACAAAAGTTGCAGCTTTTTTTCTTTTTCTAGTTACACCGTAAGAACCAGCAGAAATTTTTCCTTTTTTCGATTTTTTATCTCCTTTACCCATATATGATTTTATTTATTGTAATATTTCAATTTGAACAAATATAGATAAAAAGCACTTCCAAAAAAAGGAATAATTGCTTAACTTCGCAAGACTTCAAAAAAATCTATCTGTTCACTGAGCCGAATCGAAGTGGTTAACATTAAAAAAATAAATTGGTAATGAGTAACGAAACCGCAGAAAAAATAGGAACTAAAATTTCAAAAGATAAATTCAAAGAATCAGTTCTTGAAGATTATCGTTTGGCTTACATTAGTAGAGAGACCTCTTATTTAGGAAGAAGAGAAGTGCTTACTGGTAAAGCAAAGTTCGGGATTTTTGGAGATGGAAAAGAGTTACCTCAAATTGCTTTAGCAAAACAATTTAAAGATGGAGATTTTAGATCGGGTTATTATCGAGATCAAACTTTAATGATGGCAATTGATCAATTGACTATTCAGCAGTTTTTTGCTCAACTATATGCTCACACAGATATAAACGCAGAACCATCTTCGGCAGGAAGATCAATGAATGGGCATTTTGGAACAAGAAGCTTAAATGAAGACGGAAGCTGGAAAGATTTAACGAAGATAAAAAATTCATCTTCAGATATTTCACCAACAGCTGGTCAAATGGCAAGATTGTTAGGATTAGGACAAGCTTCTAAGGTGTATAGAAATAATAAAGATTTAGCATCTTTTACCAAGTTTTCTAACAAAGGTAATGAAGTTTCTTTTGGTACTATTGGTGATGCCAGTACTTCTGAAGGTCCGTTTTGGGAAGCGATAAATGCAATGGGAGTATTACAAGTTCCAGTTGTAATGTCGGTTTGGGATGATGGTCAAGGAATTTCCGTTCCTAAAAAATATCAAACAACAAAAGAAAGTATTTCAGAAATCTTAAAAGGTTTTCAAAGAGAAAAAGATAGCAATGGTTTTGAAATTTTTAAAGTTAAAGCTTGGGATTATCCAGCTTTAGTAGAAACTTATGAAAAAGCAGTGAAAATTGCAAGAGAACAGCATTGTCCGGTTTTAGTTCATGTAGAAGAAGTAACACAACCTCAAGGACATTCAACCTCTGGATCTCACGAAAGATATAAAACCAAAGAAAGATTAGAGTGGGAGTTAGAATATTGCTGTGTTAAGAAATTTAAAGAGTGGATTTTAGAAAATACAATAGCTTCTGAAGAAGAGTTAGAAACTATAGAAAAAGAAGGTAAGAAAGAAGTATCTGCACAAAAACGTGCTGCTTGGACCGCTTACTTAAACCCAATTAAAGAAGAGCAAGCAACTGTTGTTGCTATGTTAGAACAGATTGCTAAAGAAAGTAGTAATGCTTCATTTTTATCTCCATTAGTTACAGCATTAAAAGGAAATACTGAGCCAATCAGAAAAGATATTATTTCTACAGCAAAAAAAGTGTTAAGAATTACAAGAGAAGAAAATATTACAGCTAAAGATCAATTAATTGATTGGTTAACAACTTCAAAAGGAGCCAATCACGATAGATATAGCTCTACTTTGTTATCAGAGTTTAAAACTTCGCCAATGAAAGTTGAGGAGGTTAAACCTGTATTGACCGATAAAATGGAAGATGGTAGAATTATTTTAAGAGATAATTTTATTAAGATATTCGAAAAATATCCTGAAGTGTTAACTTTTGGTGAAGACACAGGGAATATTGGAGGAGTAAATCAAAGTTTAGAAGGTTTACAAGAACAGTTTGGTGAAATTAGAGTTTCTGATACCGGAATTAGAGAAAATACGATTGTAGGTCAGGGAATAGGAATGGCATTAAGAGGTTTGAGACCAATTGCTGAAATCCAATATTTAGATTATTTGTTGTATTGTATTCAGGTGATGAGTGATGATCTATCTACGCTTCAATACAGAACAAGAGGAGGACAAAAAGCACCATTAATTATTCGTACTCGTGGACATCGTTTAGAAGGGATTTGGCATTCTGGTTCGCCTATGGGAATGATTATTAACGCAGTAAGAGGAATGCATGTTTGTGTTCCAAGGAACTTAACTGATGCTGCTGGGTTTTACAATACATTACTAAAAGGAGACGATCCTGCTTTAGTAATAGAACCTTTAAATGGATATAGAACAAAAGAAAAAATGCCTTCTAATTTAGGTGAGTTTACAACTCCGTTAGGTGTTCCTGAAGTTGTAACAGAAGGAAGTGATATTACTATTGTTTCTTATGGATCTACATGTAATGTTGCCGAGCTGGCGGTTAAGCAATTGTTAGAAGTAGGTATTTCTGCAGAGTTGATTGATGTAAAAACATTATTACCATTTGATATTAATCATATGATTGCTGAATCATTAGAAACAACAAATCGTTTGTTAGTTGTTGATGAGGATGTTCCTGGAGGTGCCTCAGCTTATATGCTAGATAAGATATTGGTAGAGCAAAAAGGATATTACCATTTAGATGCTGAACCAGTTACCTTAGCATCTAAAGCACACAGGCCAGCATATGGTACAGATGGAGATTACTTTTCAAAACCAAATGCTGAAGATATTTTTGATGCAGTATATACTATTATGAATGAGGCTGATGAAAAACAGTTTCCAGCGATTTATTAAGACTTATTCTTTTGATTTTTATTCTAAACAATATTTTCTCTTTTAAAACGTACTTTAGCTTAGATTTGCATAAAGTATTGATGAAGAAGATAATTGTCGTTTTTTTAGTGTTGATTTCGCTTGGAGCTAATGCTCAAATTGGCGGAACAAATACTTATGAATTTTTAAATATTCCCATTTCTGCAAGAGTTGCAGCTCTTGGTGGAAGTGTAATTGCTGTACACGATAATGACCCTACACTGTCTTTTACAAATCCATCCTTATTAAATAAGGAGATGAATGGAATGTTAACATTCTCTTACCTCAATTACTTTGCGGATATCAATCATGGATTCTTTTCTTATGTAAAAGATTTTAAAAAAGCAGGTACATTCTCATTGGGGATGAAATATTTAAATGGAGGAACTGTATTAGAAACAGATGAGGGAGGGAATGAATTTGGTAATTTTTCTATGGCATCAGAATATGCCTTCGTAATAGGTTGGGGTAAAAATATTGATTCTTCTTTTTCTGTTGGAGCTAATCTTAAACCTATATATTCAAATTTATTCACCTATAACTCTGCTGGAATAGCGATGGATTTTTCTGCTACATATTACAATAAACAAAAAGGGTTTACAGCCTCAATGTTGGTTAAAAATGTAGGGGCTCAATTAAGTCCTTATGTTGAGGGCAGAGATAAAGAGCCAATACCTTTTGAAATACAAGCAGGAATTTCACAAAAGTTGAAACATGTTCCGTTTAGATTGTCTGTAGACCTAGTTCAGTTACAAAACTGGAATTTAGCTTATAACGATTCTGTTGTAGCAACAAATAATAATTCTAATTTAACAGATGAAGATAAAGCTGAGCGAAATAAAACGAGTTTTCTTAGTGAAACTTTTAGACATATGGTTTTTGGAGGAGAATTTGTTCCGTCAAAAAGTTTTATGATCCGTTTTGGGTTTAGTTATAAAAGAAGAGCAGAGTTAGCTCATGATGTAGCCCCAGGTTTAATAGGTCTTAGTTGGGGGTTAGGGTTTAGAATAAAGAAATTCCATATTAGTTATGGAAGTGCCAAATATCATTTAGCTGGGCCATCAAATCATTTTACTGTTACAACTAATCTATCAGAATATTACAGAAAAGGAGCTGCACCAAAACCAACTAAAGAGAGGAAGGTTAAAAAGAACAAGAAGACAAAAGAAAAGAAAGAAAAGAAAAAAGACAAAGAGTAGTTTTTGCGAACTTTGCGAATTCTTAAAATTCTTTGCAGTTAAGTTGGTTAAATTTTGAATAAAATGGATATTTCGACTACGCTCAATACAGCTAAGATTATTATTGCCATAGATGGATATTCTTCTTGCGGAAAAAGTACCTTAGCCAAACAAGTTGCTAAAGAAAAAAACTATCTTTATATAGATACTGGAGCAATGTATAGAGCTGTTGCGTTGTATGCGTTAAGGAATGGTTTTATATCACAAGATAATTTTAACCAAAAAGCGTTAATCGATTCCTTAACTAAGATTAAAGTTTCGTTTTCACATAATTCCGAACTTAATTGTTCTGAAACATATTTGAATGGTGAAAATATCGAGAAAGAAATAAGAGGTATTACCATTTCTAATCATGTAAGTAAAATAGCCCAAGTAAAAGAAGTAAGAGCTAAGTTAGTAGAAATTCAAAGAGAAATAGGTGCGGAAAAAGGGTTAGTAATGGACGGTAGAGATATTGGTACAGTTGTTTTTCCTAATGCAGAATTAAAAATATTTATGACTGCACATTATAAAATAAGAGCACAACGTAGATTTGATGAATTACAAGCTATAGGAGATGACATTACCTTTGAAGAAGTGCTAAACAATATTGTTTCTAGAGACAATGATGATACAAGTAGAAGTGAGAATCCATTGATACAAGCAGAAGACGCAATTGTTATTGATAACTCCGAAATAACACAAGGTGAGCAATTAAAACTTGTTTTAGGTCATGTAAATAATAAATTATCTCATTAGCTACCATCGCTTTACTGTATATTCTTTTGTGCATAACCGTTTTACTGTAAAAACAAGGATAATAATTGTTAACTTCGTGGAATGTCAAAAGGAGAGGATAAGATAATGGATATTGTAAGTAGTATAAAGGTAGAAAAATCAAAAGGATCAAAGTTAGCATTTGTAGATTTTAATAACATTCAATTTGGGAAGCAGTTTTCAGATCACATGTTTATAGCAGATTACAAAGATGGTGAGTGGAAAAACCTAAAAATAGTACCTTACGCTCCAATTACCTTAAGTCCTGCTTGTGCAGCAATACATTATGGTCAGGCAGTGTTTGAAGGGATGAAAGCTTACAAAAATGGAAGCGGAGAAATCTTTCTTTTTAGACCAGAAGAAAATGCAAAAAGAATAAATAAATCAGCTACAAGATTGTGTATGCCAGAAGTTCCAGAAGAATTATTTTTGGAAGCAGTTAAAGAGTTGATTAAAGTTGATGCTGATTGGGTTCCTGCAGTAGATGGATGTTCATTATACATTAGACCATACATTTTTGCAAGCGAAGAGCTTTTGGGAGTTAGACCTGCAGATGAATATAAGTTTATGATTTTCACTTCGCCAGTTGGAGGTTATTACTCAGGAGAAATTCATGTAAAAATTGAAACAGAATACTCTAGAGCTTGTGAGGGTGGAGTAGGATATGCAAAAGCCGCAGGTAATTATGCAGCTTCTTTATATCCAGCGAAACTAGGAGAAGAACAAGGTTTTCGTCAGTTAATATGGACGGATGCGAAAGAGCATAAATACATAGAAGAATCTGGAACAATGAACATTATGTTTCATATAGGAGACAGGCTAATAACACCTCTTACCGATTTAAAAACGACTTTAGCAGGTATTACTAGAGATAGTGTTTTAACTTTAGCAAAAGAGTTGGGTGTAAAGGTAGAAGAAAGAAAAGTGTCTATTGTAGAAGTAATTGAAGCTGCCAAAAACGGAACATTAAAAGATGTATTTGGAACAGGAACAGCTGCTACATTAGCTCAAATATCATCAATTACATATAATGATGTTCGGTATGATTTACCTTCATTAGAGAGTAGAACATTATCTAATGAGATAGGACAAATAATACAAGACCTTAAACGTGGTAAAATAGAAGATACCTACGGTTGGATTTATAGAGTTTAAGAATTTATAATATAAAGAAAAAGTCCTCCTATTTTGTGAGGATTTTTTTGTTTAACGACACCAACTTTTTGGCTTGATCTGTAATCTCTTTTATATTATTGTACGAATATTTTTATGACAACTATAGATTAATCAAAAACGGAGTGTATCAGCTTTGTGCTGATGGAGTTTATTTAAGTTCAATTTGAAAAGCCCCGTCAATTAAAACAGACCAACAATTAATGTTTAAGGTTTTTGCTTCCTCTTTTAATCGTTTAGAAGTGTAAATTGAATTTGATGCATCAATAATAATTTTTTTAGGATTGAATAGATTAAGCATATCTCGAATGGATAGTTTGGTGTTTTTTGTAAGAATTAAAAGATCAACAGATAGCTTTTTAACTATGTTATTAAGTTTGAATTGATTATCGATTATAGCAATTTTAGTATCGTAAAACTGAAAATAGTTTAGTTTAGTAAAGAGATTTTTGTTGTCTATTCTGTAGATGTTAGATAGTTGATACTTTTTTAGAAGATGATCTAAACGAACAACCTTTTCTTTATCAACACCATTGTTAATCCAGTTGTTTTGTATATGAAATAGTAGTTTGCTTCTGTTTTTAGTGAGTTTTATATCAGAGATTAAAATATTGTCATTTCCATCAATAAAATTAATAGCAGAAAACTGTGGAATGTTATAGATGACTAGCTTTCGTTGGTCTAAATCGTTGTAACTAACCCAAAAACAAGAAATTAGAAGAGCAATGATAAAAGAACTTCCCAGTAAAATGAACCTAAATTTTCTATAAGCAATTAAAGCAATAATGCAAGTAATAAAAAGATAAGTTAACCAAGTGTCAGCAATGCTAAATCGAATATTTTCGGATAAAGAATAAGGAAGCTTATCAATAAAAGCTACAGTGTAATTTAAAAATTGAATAAGGTATTTAAGTCCAGTTGCGAGGTAATCTCCAACAATAGGAATAAATGAGAAACTTA
>NVUQ01000115.1 GCA_002401955.1 Flavobacteriales bacterium
ACCCAACAATGGTTTTTGTATAATGCCGATAGATAATCAAAGCCAGAGAATGAGAGTAACGAAATTATCGGGCATTTTGATTACAAATCGGTATTACTCTATTTTCATAAAAAATCGTTCCCAACGGTATTTATTTTTTGATTCGGATAATTTGTTTACAGAAAGAATTACAGATCTTGCTTTTCCAACAATATGGTTCTCTGGTAAAAGCCCCCAAAAACGTGAGTCTGAACTGTTATGACGGTTATCCCCCATCATAAAGTAATAATCCATTTTAAAGGTATAAAAAGCCTCAGGTTTCCCATTAATTAAAATGTCTACTCCATCGATTTCAAAATCATTCTCCTCATAAATCTCTATTATTCTTTTATAGAGATGGATGTTATTTGAATCTAAACTTATTGTAACACCTTTTTTAGGAATAATCATTTCTCCAAAATAGTCGATGTTCCAATTATAGGTTTTATGATGAGGAAAAATATAATCGGCATAGCCTTCAGGGTCTACATTTAAAGGGTTTATCGATTTTATATAATTGGTCTTTTCTAAACTGTTTTTAGCAGAATCGGATAAGGTTAACTGATAAAAACCTTTACCTCCTGTTCTTCCGCCTTCGGTAATATCATATTTTAATAGGGTATCATTTATTAAATCAATACTGCTCTGCACATTGTAATTAAATTCTACGTTTTTTGGGTACTGCAAGAACTCTCCATTAATAAATACTTTTTTATTTTTTATTTGGAGCGTATCTCCCGGCAAACCAATGCATCGTTTAATATAAAACGAACGATGATCTACTGGTAAATCACTTTCTCTTGGATAGTTAAAAACAATCACATCATTTCTTTGTATTTCAGATTTAAACAACCTCACATAAGGAAATTGAATAATATCAGAGAAAGAATTGATTTGATTGTTAAATGGCATTTTATGATGGCTATAGGGAACTGTTAATGGTGTTATTGGCATTCTTATACCATAACTCATTTTATTTACAAAGATTAAATCTCCAGGAAATAAAGTTTTTTCCATAGAAGAGCTTGGAATAACATGAACAGAAAACATAAAAGTGTTAACAAAAAGGAAAGTTAACAAAGCTAGGATTATCGCCTTAACCCATTGTATAATATATGCTTTAATCTTTTTCATTAGTGGCAAATGTAGTGATTTAGTTTTCTCTCACTAAAGAAGGTTTTACTACTGTGCTGAATAAATAACACTAGCCAGTTCTCCTATTAAATGATCTTCTGGTACAAATCCCCAATAACGAGAATCTTGAGAGTTATGGCGATTATCTCCCATCACCCAATAATAATTCATCTTAAAGGTATAAGTATGAGCTGGCTTATTGTTGATGAAAATTACCTGTCCTTCAGTTTTAATTTCGTTTTCTTCATAAACATTAATAATTCTTTTATACAACGGTAAATTAGCTGATGTTAGTTTAATCGTTTCTCCTTTCTTAGGAATTACTATTGGTCCAAAATTATCTCTACTCCAATTAAATGAGGAATAATGTGGGAAAATTGGACTGTTCTGAAAAGCATATTCATAACCTGAAGGCTGAATAATTTTATCTACAGATTTAACATTTGAAAATTCTTTAATCTGTTTTAACCCAGACCGCGAGAGATTCAGTGTCACCTCTCCATAATCACTCTTGTAATAAGGATTGATAGGCTCAACAATTATTCCTCTCTTAATCAATAACTTTTCATTAAAAGGAGTTCCATCTGTTAAAACCTTATAATTGTATTGGATATTTTCAGAATCTTTATCCAACACATCATTAATAAATAATTCTGAGTTTTTAATCTCTAATTTATCTCCAGATAAGCCAACTACTCTTTTAAGGTAAGGATCAATAGAGCCTAACCCTCTAGCTTCAACAGTATAGTTTTGGTGAATTATTTTCCGTGCTTCATTTTCAGATATACTAAACTCAAGAGCTGCATCTCGAATCATTTGCTCATAATAACGAGCTGGTTCTTCAAGAATTACGGTATCTCCTAATGGAAAATAGAAGGCATAAACATCATTACAATGAACATCTTCTGAACTACTTTTCATCTTATCAACCAACACATAATCGCCAACGTTTAAAGAAAACGACATTGCAGAAGTTGTTACTATAAAAAGTTGATACCAAAAAGCATATAAAAAAATAGCAACTGTTGATACTCCTGCTATAGCTATTGATACCTTTCTTTTCATTTAATGAACCAAAGTAAATAACCTATCCCAACGAATTCCAGTTCCAAAATTGGTATCCCAAGACATCCAAACAAATACTGCCTTACCTACAATGTGATCTTCTGGAACAAATCCCCAATAACGAGAATCTTGAGAGTTATGTCTATTATCTCCCATCATCCAATAATAATCCATTTTAAAGGTATAAGAAGTTACTTCTTTTTCATTAATATAAATTATATCTCCATTAACTCTCAACTCATTTCCTTCATAGTTTTTAATAATTCTACGATATAATGGTAGCGTTTTAGTTGTTAACTTAACCGTTGCTCCAGCTTTAGGAATTAATATTGGCCCAAAATTATCAACTGTCCAATTGTATTGAGCGTTATTAGGAAAAATATTAAGCCCTTCATCGGGTGTTTCTGATTTCTCTTCAATTTGTTTTTCAATAGAAACAACATTAGCAAATTTGGAAGATAATCTACTTTTTGCAGCCTCTGTCATTGTTAAGGTATACCTATTTCCATTACTCGGATTCCAATGTTTGTACATAATAACATTTCCTGCATCATTTTTTATAGGATTGCCCTTTTCATCAGTTATAACTTGCTCTGGATATTCAAAATTAATTTCCTTTCTTAGTAAATTTTCTTTAGTAAGCGGATACTCTTTTGCAACTACATCATACTTAAACTGAGCACCTTCATCAAAATAACCCACTTCATCATTAATCATTAATTTGGTATTAACAATTTCTAATTTATCACCAGGAATCCCAACGCAACGTTTAATATAATTCTCTTTTTTATCTACTGGTCGAGATTTTATCGTGTAATTTTTATGTAAATAATTTCGTGCTTGATCTTCAGAAACTTTTAATCTTAAGCTTGCATCTCTTATCATTTGTTCATAAATCTGTGCTGGCTCCCCTATCACAACAGTATCTCCTGCAGGAAAATTAAAAACTACACAGTCGTTACGTTCTACATCTCCCATCTTAGGTAATTTAGCATAAGGGAATTTAATCCATTCTGCATAAGATTGATTACCACCAACAAAAGGAATCCATTCAGGAAAACTGTGATGTGTAAAAGGAAAACTAATTGGAGAATTAGGAACCCTTGCTCCATAAGCCATCTTATTTACAAATAAAAAATCTCCTACCAACAATTTACGTTCCATCGAAGATGTAGGAATGGTAAATGCTTCTAAGTAAAAACCTCTTATTACTGTAGCAGCAACTACAGCAAAGATAATTGCATCCGCCCACTCTCGTTTAAATGACTTTTGATACTTAGCAGCTTCTTCATAACCAATAAACTTTACATCTTCTTTAAAACCAATGTAAGGCAAATAAATTCCAGCAAATACAACCCCTAAAAAATGCTCTTTAAAAGAGGTCTTCCCTAACAACTTCAGTAACTCAACAATAATCCCCATCCATACTACAAAACCTAAAAAAGGAACGTAATACGTAATTGTCCATACCCATGATTTTTTAACCATTTTAACCACCAAATAGGTACTATAAAAAGGAACTAAAGCTTTCCAACCATCCTCTCCCATTTTCTCAAATATCTTATACAACCCAATATGCGTTACCGCAAAATATACTATTGAAAGAATTACAAATGCACTAATACTTATTTCCATTTTTCTTTTTATTTATTAATTAATTCGTCATTGCGATTATAACGCAGTGAAGAGAAGCAATCTTATAATCAATTGCGAGATTGCTTCGTACCTCGCAATGACGTTTATTAATTCCTAACTAAACAACACATCTTCCATTGTAAAAATGCCTTTTTTATTTGCAATATATTCTGCAGCAATTACTGCCCCCATTGCAAAGCCTTTACGATTATGTGCTGTATGCTTTATTTCTATATCATCAATTTCTGATGTGTAATTTACTACATGTGTTCCTGGTACATTTTCTATTCGATGAGAAACCACCCCCAATTGATGATCTGCATGAGCTTCGCCTTTCACCCAAAGGTCTTTATTTGTATTCTCAACAATTCCTTCTGCTAAAGTTATTGCTGTACCGCTTGGTGCATCTAATTTTTGAGTGTGATGAGTTTCTTCCATTTTAACATCATATTCACTATGCTTATTCATAATTTTTGCCAACTGCTTGTTGAGTTTAAAAAACAGGTTAACTCCAATACTACAATTGGTAGCATACAACAATGAGCCATCATTGTCGATCACACTTTCTCTAACCTCATCAAACTTATCATACCAGCCTGTTGTACCTATAACAATTGGTGTATTTGAATCTAAACAAATTTTAATATTATTAACTGCTAAATCTGGATTGGTAAATTCTATTGCTGCATCTACCTGTTTTAAATTATCAAAAGTTAAATCAGTTGTATTTTGAGACGAAATTTTTAGCACAACTTTATGCCCTCTTTCTAAGGAAACTTTTTCAATTTCCTTGCCCATTTTTCCGTATCCTATTATTGCAATATTCATATATTTTTATTTCTCCAGCAATTATTTTTTACCACTAATGCACTAATTATTATGTATCTCAAAGCATTTTCTGACAATGTCATAACTCTCTTTTTTCTAAATTATATCTGCCATTTATTTCATTCGTACATTCGTGGTCATTTTGTTATATAAAACTCAAAGTAACAGCCTATATTATTATTGTCTTTCTTTTTTACATTAATGGTAAATTCAACTGATAAAAGGTTAAAATCATAAATTAATTACCAATCTAAAACCTTTACTTAACTCATTATTACTCGTTAATTCTATACTTGGCTGCAAATTAAATGATAAATTATCGTTTTTAGGAAAATTAAATAGGTGAGCATCTACTGACGCATCTACAATATTAAAGACATAGAACAATCCTACTAATATATATGACAAATCTTTATTTCGTTGATAATAATCTAAATTTGATTTTAAATTTTCTTGAGATAAGACTCCATCAAATTCATCTATTGTAGCATCATCTCCATCTACACGCAAACCATAGGCTGCTTTATATTTGTTAAATTCTTTTTGATTAGTAACAGCAAAATATAAGGGCACTCCTATGGCTGCATAAACGATAGGTAATTTCCAATACTTCTTATTATAAGCTTGCCCCAATCCAGGAACAACCATACTAAATAGGGATGCCTTAGTTGGCGAATGGTTTCTTACTTTTTTTACTTTAATTGTATCCGAAATAGAAAGAGAATCTAACAGTGTAGGTTTTTGTGCTTTGCTTGTATTAGCAAAAAAAACAAGTAATACTAATGTTAAAATGAAAATCTGAATAGGTTTCACAATATCTTTTTATAAGCCTAGCAACTCTATAATACGTTCTAGCTCTTTTTCTGAAGTAAAAGGAATGGTTAGTTTTCCTTTTCCTTTTGGATTACTTTGTAATTGAACATTTGTCTTTAAAAAACCTGATAAATCATCCTTAATTTTTTGTTGACTAAAAGACAAATCTGATACACCGCCTTTTTTAAGGGCTAAATTTGTTTCTTCTTTTCTTTCTTTTACAATTTCTTCTACCTGACGAACGGATAAGCCTTCTTTAATAATTCTTCTAGAAAGTGTTACTTGTTTTTTTTCATCCTTAATATTAACTAAAGTTCTTGCATGCCCCATGCTAATATCTCGAGTTCTGATAGATAATTGTATTTCTGCTGGCAACTTTAATAAGCGTAAGTAATTGGCAACTGTAGAACGTTTTTTTCCGACACGCTCACTCAATTTCTCTTGAGTAAGTCCGCATTCTTCAATTAATTTTTGATAACTAAAAGCAACTTCAACGGCATCTAATTCTTGACGCTGAATATTCTCTACCAATGCCATTTCTAGCATTTCTTGATCGTTAGCAATTCTAATAAATGCTGGGATATCTGTTAATCCTGCAATTTGGGAGGCTCTATATCTTCGTTCTCCAGAAATAAGTTGATACTTTCCGTAACCTAATTTACGAACGGTAACTGGCTGAATAATCCCTAATTCTTTAATTGAATTAGAAAGTTCCACCAATGCTTCTTTCTCAAACTGTGTTCTTGGTTGAAATGGATTTGTTTCAATATCTCTTATAGAAATAGAGGAAACCGATCCAACAACATTTCCAATATCTTCTCCTATAGAACTTGAAGTAATGTCTGTTTCTGAATTTTGCAACAACGCTCCTAATCCTCTTCCTAATGCAGGCTTTTTACTCATCTCTTAATCTTCTAATGCAATTGTCTTTTCTTCTTCTGTCATTTTGGTCATTTCATTCTTTTGTAGAATTTCACGAGCTAAATTTAAGTAGTTAATTGCTCCTTTACAACTTGCATCATGCATAATAATTGTTTTACCATGACTAGGGGCTTCAGCTAATCTTGTATTTCTTTGAATAATAGTATCAAACATCATCATTTGGAAATGCATTTTCACTTCTTCTACCACTTGGTTAGATAATCTTAAACGCACATCAAACATCGTTAACAATAGCCCTTCTATATCTAAATCTGGGTTCAACCTAGCTTGAACAATTTTAATGGTGTTTAATAATTTACCTAGACCTTCCAACGCAAAATATTCACATTGTACAGGAATAATAACCGAATCAGCAGCTGTTAGTGAGTTAATAGTAATTAACCCTAAAGATGGTGAACAATCAATAATGATAAAGTCATAATCATCTTTAATTTTAGCTAAAGATAAACGCATCATTTGCTCTCTATTCGGCAAGTTAATTAATTCAATCTCTGCTCCTACTAAATCGATATGGGCAGGAAGGATATCTAAATTTGGTGAGTCGGTATGAAGAATTGCTTCTTTAGGTTCAATTTCATTAATCAAACATTCATAAATACTATTACGAATATTTCTTGGATCAAATCCAACACCAGATGTAGAATTAGCTTGCGGATCTGCATCCACTAATAGCACCTTATACTCAAGCACACCCAATCCTGCAGCTAAATTAATAGCTGTAGTTGTTTTTCCTACTCCACCTTTTTGATTTGATACTGCGATTATTTTTCCCATAGTCGAATATTATAAGTTTGTTACAAAGTAACCTAAAAGTAGCACTATTTCAATGCACTTAAAAGGTAACTTACCAAGTATTTGTGAACAATAAGTTGTGAACTGTTGAAAGGTTTTTGTTAATAAAAATTTTAAGAAAAAAAACTTGTCAATTATCAAAATCAATCTAATTTTGTAATCGTTACAATTTTATAGTAGTTGCAATTAATGGATTTTGTACACCTTCTAATATCAAACAATATCAAACCCTCTTTACAACGGATAAAGATTTTTGAATACTTGTATGATAACCGAGAACACCCCACTGTAGATACAATTTACTCTAATTTAGTTGGAGATATTCCAACCCTATCAAAAACCACAGTTTACAATACCTTAAAATTGTTTATAGATAATGGAATTACTTCAACCGTTACTATTGAAGACAACGAAGTAAGATACGATGCCATTATGGAGGAGCACGGACATTTTAAATGTGATAATTGCGGTAACGTATATGATGTTGAAATTGATATCTCAGCATTAAAATTTAAAGAAATAAAATCTTTTAAGGTTGAAAAAACCAATATCTACCTTAAAGGGAAATGTAATAAATGTTTAAATAAAATAAATTAATAAAAATGGAAAGTTTAATTGGAAAAAAAGCGCCAGCATTTAGTGCTGATGCAGTAGTAAATGGAGGAGAATTTGTTGAAGGATTCTCATTAGAACAATATATTGGAGAGAAAGAAGTAATCTTCTTCTTTTATCCTTTGGATTTTACTTTTGTTTGTCCAACAGAATTATTGGCATTTCAAGCTAAATTAGCTGAATTCGAAAAAAGAGGTGTTGCTGTAGTTGGATGTTCTGTAGATTCTAAATTCTCTCACTGGGCATGGTTAAATACAGAAAAAAACAATGGAGGAATTAAAGGTGTTACTTATCCTTTAGTATCAGATTTATCTAAAACAATTGCTGAAAACTATGGTGTTTTAGCTGGTGAATATGATTTTAACGAAGAAGGTGAGGCTACTTTTAATGGAGCACCTGTTGCTTACAGAGGAACTTTTTTAATTGACAAAAAAGGAAACATCAGACATTCTGTTATCAATGATTTACCATTAGGAAGAAGCATTGATGAAGCTTTAAGAATGGTTGATGCTTTACAATATTTTGAAGCAAACGGAGAGGTTTGTCCTGCTAACTGGAAAGAAGGTGAAGACGCAATGACTCCTAGTTCTGAAGGTGTTGCTGAATATTTAGCTTCGCATTAAAAATAATTTAATATTAGAGATTGGAAATTTCCAATCTCTAATTTCTAATCACTAATTAAATAAAAAATATGGCTTTTGAATTACCTGCGTTACCATACGCATACGATGCTTTAGAACCACATATGGATGCTAGAACAATGGAGATACACCACTCTAAGCACCACAATGGTTATACAACAAATTTAAACAACGCTGTTGCTGGAACTGACCTTGAAGGAAAATCTATTGGAGATATTTTAGCAGGGTTAGACATGGACAATGCAGCGGTTAGAAATAACGGTGGTGGCTATTTTAACCACGATTTATTTTGGAAAGTAATGAGTCCTAATGGTGGCGGGCAACCAACTGGAGCTTTAGCTGATGCTATAGATGCTGCTTTTGGATCTTTTGATGAATTTAAGGCTGCTTTCGCTAAAGCTGCTGCAACTAGATTTGGTTCTGGTTGGGCTTGGCTTTGTGTTAAAGATGGTGCTTTATCTGTTTGCTCTACACCAAACCAAGACAATCCTTTAATGCCAAATGGCTGTGGAGGAACTCCAATTTTAGGATTAGATGTTTGGGAACACGCTTACTATTTAAACTACCAAAACAGAAGACCAGATTACATTAACGCATTTTTTAATGTAATTAATTGGGATGAAGTGAATGCTAGATTTAATGGATAAAACCTAATCGTCATTGCGAACGAAACGCAGTGAAGTGAAGCAATCTCACTTTTATCAGCGAGAGATTGCTTCGTGCCTCGCAATGACGCATAAAACTCAAAGCCTCTGAAGAAATTCAGAGGCTTTTTTTATATTTATAATCCATTTTAAAACATCTGCTATTCATATCACTTTTCTAAATTTATTTTGATGGTGTTACTCAAGATTCTCAACGATTAGATAATCACTTGTAAATTTTATAAATCTGATACCTAAGCCATCTCTAGATTCCCATAAAATAACGTAAAATCCCATATTGGGAGACCACTTATTTATTAATATTTTATTTATTCAAGTGTTTCAAACTGTTATGTTTTATGGCACAAGTATTGTCGTTTTAAAAAAAGAAACGCCATTTCAGAAAAAATGGTAAAAGCTTAAAGAACTCTAATATGCGACAGACATTATGAAAGAAGAACTAACCTATGAACACGAAGAAATCTATCAATCTGAGATATTAAGACTGAACAAAGATGCGTGGGAACTCAATCGGGAATTCCCAAAAGAGTCAATAAAATTAGCTAATCAATCCTTAACCCTTTCAAATAAAATTAACAATTTACATCAACAGACAATAAGTAAATTTATTATTGGTACTGCCCAAATTTGGCTTTCAGAATACGAAGAAGCACTTGAAAATATTCATGAAGCAAAACTTTCTTTTGAGAAAGAAAACGACATCCTCTATTGCGGAAATTGTTGTTATAGTTTAGGGGCCTGTTATTTTTACTTATCTGATTTTAAAGAAAGTTTAAAGTGGTTTTTTGAGAGTTTAAAAATTTATCAAGAAATAGAAAATATAACAGAACAAGCAAACGCTTTTAATGGTATAGGAAGTGTTTATCTTGAAATAGAAAATTACCCAGAAGCATTAAAAACATTAGAAAAGGGTTATAATTTACTTGAAGAAGAGGAAGCTGATAACATTAAAGCCAAAGTAATGCACAGCTTAGGGGAAGCAACCTTTCATTTAAAAGACTATACCAAATCGGAATATTACTTTACACGGTGTATAAATCTTTGTAAAAGGAAAGGTTATAATCAGGTTTTTATTTACGCACATGAGGGGTTAACTAATATTTATAGAAAAAAAGGTGCCTTTTCTAAAGCCCACACTCATGTAGATCTTTCTATTGAAAAGTCTCAAAAAATTGAATTTAAAATTGGATTAGCAAAGAATTTACTCCTAAAAGGAAAATTATACCTTGATGAAAAAGACGAAAATAATGCGCTAAAATATTTTTATGAGGCAGTTCAAATAGCTGAAGAAATTGAAAAAATAGAAGTTAGATGCCAATTCCATGAAATAATGGCTAAATATTATGAAAAGAAGAAAAACCACGAATTATCAATCTATCACATTAAAGAATATCATTCTATTAATACTCAATTAAATAAGCAAAAGCATGGTTTACACTTAAAAAGTCTTCAAATAAAAATTAATCTTGAAAAAGTTGAAAAGGAAAATGAAATCTATAAGATAAAAAATAAGGAGCTCAAATATAGATCTGATCATTTAAAAAAGAATAATCAAAGAATACAAACCATTGGTGAACTTGGTCAAAAAATTGCTTCAAAATTAAATTTAGAGGAATTACTAAATGTGATTTATAATCAAATAAATACGTTGATGAGTGCTGATGTTCTCTACATTGGAATTTACGACTCTAAAAACGAAGTTATCAATTTCCCTTTTTACATTAAAGAAAATAAACGAGTTTACGACATCAAAGTTTCGATGAACCATACTGGAAAATTTACTGTGTGGTGTATAAAAAATAAAAAAGAACTCGTATTAAACGATTTTGATAAAGAAGCGTCAGAATATATAACTCTAGTGGATGCACAGAAAAATGAACGCTTACCCGCCTCAGCTCTTATTATTCCGATTAAAATTAAAGATAGGCTTTTGGGCGTAATAGGTGTTCATAGCTTTAAGAAAAATAGTTTCCCTAAGGATAAGGTTAACATCCTTAAAGCTCTTGGAGCCTATGTATCTATAGCTTTAGAAAATGCAAAATCCTATAAACAAATAAATGATTTATATGACTTAATAGAAAATAAGAATAAGGAAATTTTAGATAGTATCAATTATGCCAAAAGGCTTCAAAATGCCATTTTACCACCAGCTAAAATAATTAAGAAATTGCTACCTGATAGTTTCGTGCTGTATTTACCTAAAGATATTGTGGCTGGAGATTTTTATTGGATGCAAAAACAAAATAACAAAGTATTATTTGCCGCAGCAGATTCTACAGGTCATGGGGTTCCTGGAGCAATGGTAAGTGTAGTATGTAATAATGCTTTAAATCGTTCTATTAGAGAATATAACTTAACATCTCCTGGAGAAATACTTGATAAAACTAGAGATCTTGTTATTCAGGAGTTTGAAAAAAGTGACGAAGAAGTTAACGATGGGATGGATATTGCATTATGCTCTATTGAAGGAAATAGATTGGAATATGCTGGAGCACACAATCAGTTATGGATAGTAAGAAAAGGTGAGTTAATAGAAATTAAAGCTAACAAACAACCTATAGGGAAATTTGATTCACCTAAACCCTTTACAACGCACACAATTGAATTACAAAAAAATGATGTTATTTATATTTTCTCTGATGGTTATGTTGATCAATTTGGAGGGGTTAAAGGGAAAAAATTTAAAATAAAAGCTTTTAGATCATTGATTTTATCAATTCAAGAGAAAACAATGAAAGAGCAAAGAATTTTTCTTGAAGATACTTTTGAAAGGTGGAAAGGTGATCTAGAACAAATTGATGATGTGTGTGTTATTGGTGTAAAGATTTAATCTACAACTCAAAGCCTCTGAAGAAATTCAGAGGCTTTTTATGTCTGATAAAATAATTCGTATTTTTGATTATTCACTTATCGTAATAACAATATGAAACTATTCCTAAGTATTTTAATGGCAATGACCATTTCTTTATCACAAGCTCAATCTATAAAAGAATCTTTAAAAAACCCTGATGGGGATTTAAAAATCCTCTTTGTTTCTAGCTACAAAATTAAAACTCGTAACAAGTATAGCATCGGTAAAAATTACGGAAAAACTAAAGTATACAAAACCGACAAAAGTATGAAAGACGACAATAGCCTTTTATACCAATTCTGAAACAAAACGCCTGATATATTCAGAAAATTGTGTACCTTTATTATATGGGAAAACGAGTAATAATTGGCATTAAAGAGAGTGA
>NVUQ01000116.1 GCA_002401955.1 Flavobacteriales bacterium
TCTTACACAATAGTTTTAAGTACATTAATTAGCTACATTAATACCAATGCAATAGAATTATGTAAGTAAAATGGATATAGCTATTTCAAAAAAAGCATTGAAAATGCTCAAAAAAATTATTTTTAAAAATAACTATGGATTAAAAAAAAGTGAACTTAGTTTGGTTTTCAACACAATTCAAAAACACCCAACATTTTTTCAACATTTTTTTTTGTATCATGCCGATTGAGATTCAAAGCCTGAGAATGAGTGTAAGGAAATTATAGAGAATTTTGATTATAAATCGGTATTAAACGAAGTTAGTCGTTTTTTAAGAAGAAAAGTCAAATGTTAATTTTGTTAACTAACTTAATACATTCGTTAGCTTCTTTAACATCGTGCACTCTTAAAATGTTAGCTCCTTTAGTTAGTGCGATGGTGTTTAAAACAGTAGTACCATTTAGTGCTTCATCAGGAGAGGTGTCAATCACCTTTGTGATCATCGACTTTCTCGATAAACCAGCTAAAATAGGCAGGTTAAAACAGTTGAATGCATCTAGGTTGTTTAGTAATTCATAATTATGTTCAACTGTTTTTCCGAAACCAAAACCAGGATCAAGAATAATATCTTTTACTCCTAGTTGGTTCAATTGAATAATTTTTTCTTCAAAATAATTTTTAACATCCTCAACAACATTGTTGTAAGTAGGATTTTCTTGCATGTTTTCAGGGTTTCCCTGTATGTGCATTAAAACATAAGGAACATTTAAGTTAGCAACGCAATTAAACATGTTAGTATCTAAACTTCCTCCAGAAATATCATTAATCATAGTCGCTCCAACTTCTATGCATTTTTTAGCAACATTACTTCTGAAAGTATCAACAGAAATGGTTAAATCTTTAAAATTGTTAGCTATTAATTTTACAATAGGTAACACTCTATTTAATTCTTCTTCCTCAGTAACCTGTGTAGCTCCAGGTCTAGTGGAGTATCCTCCAATATCAATAATTTGAGCACCATCATACTCCATGTTGTTCACTTTCAGTATAATATCCTCTTTATTGCAGTTTGTCCCGCCATCAAAAAAAGAATCTGGAGTAAGGTTTAATATTCCCATTATGATGGGTTCGTCTAAAATTATGTCATTCAGTTTAAAATTTATAGACTTATTTGTATCTTGCGGGGATTCAAATTTTGATAGCATAAGATTTAATAGATTATGAGTAATACTTCTAAAGAATACGATTCAATAGTAAAGATTTGTACTGACATTTTCACAAAAAAAATGAAAGATTATGGAAGTGCTTGGAGAATTTTAAGAACAAACTCACTTACAGATCAGATTTTTATTAAAGCAAAACGAATCAGAAGTATTGAGGAAAAAGGGATGAGCAAGATTGATGAAGGTGTTAGACCAGAGTATATTGCCATTATAAATTACTGTATTATGGCGTTGGTTCAGTTAGAATTAGGTTCTGATGAGAATACAGAATTGCCTGAAGATGAATGTTTAAATCTTTATTCAAAACATTTTTTGGCCTCAAAAAAATTAATGGAAGATAAAAACCATGATTATGATGAAGCATGGAGAGATATGAGATTAAGTTCTTTAACCGATTTAATTTTAATGAAGTTGTTGAGAACAAAACAAATAGAAGATAATAGTGGTAAAACACTTATCTCTGAAGGTGTAGATGCTAATTATGCTGATATACTTAATTATGCGGTGTTTGCATTAATAAAAATTGAAGAAGGAGTTAAATAATTGTTAAACGAAAACAAGGTAGAGAATTTTGAGCTTATTTTTGAAACTCACTATTTAGTAAAGACATGAAAATCTTAACCTACATATCACGAATTTTTGTTGGAGCGTTATTTATCGTTTCAGGTCTGATAAAGGCTAACGATACTTTAGGATTTAGCTATAAATTAGAAGAGTATTTCGAAAATGGAGCCTTAGCTTATCGTATTAGAGATTGGTTTGGTTGGGATTCTTTCTCCTTAGAATTTTTAATGGAACACGCTTTAATGCTTGCTATTATCATGTGTGCAGCAGAAATTATTTTAGGTTTTGCCATATTGTTTGGAACTAAAATGAAGTTTGCCGTTTATTCTTTATTAGGCTTAACCATAATGTTTTTCTTTTTAACCTTACATACAGCAACTTGCGATCCCTTTGCAAGTTATAATGAAGTTAATACCGTTGAAATTGGTTCACCAGAACATACCCGTTTTGTGAGTAGGATGGAAGCGAATCCTAAAATTATTATAAAAGAAGAAACAGAAAAAAATGTAACTTTTGTAGAAGAAATGCCTGTGCAATGTGTTACAGATTGTGGTTGCTTTGGTGATGCATTGAAAGGATCTTTAGGTAGAAGTCTTACACCTTGGGAATCTTGGAGAAAAGATTTGGTTTTATTGTTATTTTTAATTCCGATTTATTTATTTCGAAATAAGATAAAAATTAATACAACTAGAGAAGATTTGTTAATAGGATTAAGCTCGTTGGCATTTGTAGGCTTCCTTTCTTGGATTTTTGATTGGTACGCTATAATGTTATTTTTTGCAGTAGGTTACTTAGGATATTTTGCAACCAAACGATTACTATTTAATACCGTAATGCGATGGATACCAATTTTGGTGGTTTCGTTAATTTCTTTGTTGTTTATTTATTATACATATAATCATTTACCTCTTAGAGATTATAGAGCCTATGCCGTAGGTAAAAGTATTCCAGATCAAATGGTATTGCCTAAAGGAGCAAAAGAGTCGGTATACGAAAATGTATTTTACTATAAAAACAAAACAACAGGAGTAGTAGAAGAATTTACAGAATCTACTTACCCTTGGGATGATGATAATTATGAATTTGCAGATAGAGATACAAAATTATTGATACAAGGAGATGTTGCAGCCATTACTGATTTTACAATAATGGCAGATGATGGTAATGACTATGCACAAGATTATTTTAATGAAGAAGGTTATATTTTTATGTACATCGCTTATGATATAAATAAGACAAATGAGGTTTCTGTTAAAAAGATTAATACATTTGTCGACCAATGTAATGCTAATGGAAGTTACATTATCGGATTAACAGCATCCTTATATAATGATGTTGAGGATTTTAGACATAAAAACCAAACCATGTTTGATTTTTATACCTGTGATGCCATTACATTAAAAACAATAGTTAGAGCAAATCCTGGTATTGTTTTAATAAAAAAAGGGAATATTTTAGGTAAATGGAATGCAAATGATTTACCAGATTACGAGTTAATAAAAAAAGAATATTTAAAGTAAAAAGTAGAAGTTGATTCAGTTTATTATAAAACGAATAATGTACGGTTTCTTAGTGCTCGCAGGAGTAGTAACCGTTGTATTTTTACTTTTTAATGTACTTCCAGGAGATCCTGCCAGACAAATGATGGGGCAGCGAGCCGATGAAGAATCGATAAGAATTATTCAAAAAGATTTAGGATTAGATCAACCTTTGTCTAGGCAATTTGTAATGTATATTAATGATTTGGTGCCAATTTCTGTGCACGATAGAGATCCTGAACATTATTTGTATTTAGATGATGAGAAATACGATTATTCTGAATTGTTTAGTTATGGAGAATCCAGTGTGGTCGTTTATAAATCACCTTACCTTAGAAGATCATACCAAACAAAACGAAAGGTATCAGAAATTATACAGGATTACATGCTAGAAACAGCAGTGTTGGCTTTTACAGCAATTATTATTGCAGGGCTTTTAGGTGTGCTTTTTGGTGTTATTTCGGCACTTAAAAAAGATACTTGGATTGATAAAGTATTGTTATTTGTTTCAATTCTAGGGATGTCTGTCCCCTCCTTTTTCTCGTCCATTTTAGTCTCTTACTTTTTTGGATATGTATTAACCGATATAACTGGTTTAAATATGACGGGAACATTATTTGAATATGATAATTTAGGCGATAACGAGTTACTTCGTTTAGATAATTTAATCTTACCAGCATTAACTTTAGGAGTTAGACCGGTATCTGCTATCATGCAATTAACAAGAAGTTCCATGTTAGATGTAATGTCTCAAGATTACATTAGAACAGCACGTGCTAAAGGATTAAAGTTTAAAACAGTAATAATAAAACACGCACTAAAAAATGCATTGAACCCAGTTGTTACAGCAATTTCAGGAATGTTTGCCAGTTTGTTAGCAGGAGCACTATTTGTAGAGTCAATTTTTGGCTGGAAAGGAATAGGTTGGGTGTTATATGAATCCTTAATGAAAGCTGATATGCCAATAATAATGGGAGGAGTATTGTTAACAGCCACTATCTTTGTTGTTATAAATATACTAGTTGATATTACCTACGGAATACTTGATCCTCGAGTAAGAGTAAAATAAAAATCATGAGAAAGAAAATTGTTGCAGGTAACTGGAAAATGAATAAAACTCATTCTGAAGCCCTTGCTTTGATTAAAGAAATTAATCAACATACAGTTAATGATGAGGTGCAACTTATTGTGATTCCACCATCAATTTATGTTTCTGAAGTAGTAAACTTAGCTGCTTCTAACAATGTTAGAGTGGGAGTTCAAAATTCTTCTCAGTATGATGGAGGTGCTTACACAGGAGAGTTATCGTCTGCTATGATAAAATCTGTTGGAGCTCAATTTGTTCTTGTTGGACATTCGGAAAGAAGAGAGTATTTTAAAGAGAAAAATGCCGATTTAGCATTAAAAGTGGATCAATTAATAAATGATGATTTAACGCCTATTTATTGTTGTGGAGAAGTGTTAGAAGATAGAGAAGCAGGAAACCATTTTAATTTCGTTAAAAGCCAAATAGAAGAAGGCTTGTTTCATTTAGATGAGACAGCAATTTTAAAAATAGTGATAGCCTATGAGCCCGTTTGGGCAATAGGAACAGGAGTTACTGCAAGTTCAGATCAAGCACAAGAAATGCACCATTTTATTAGAACCCTATTAACAGATAAATATGGAAATGATGTAGCCAATGCTATTTCCATTCTTTACGGAGGAAGCTGTAAGCCAAATATCGCTCAAGAGTTATTTGCTAACTCTGATGTTGATGGAGGATTAATAGGTGGAGCATCTTTAAATGCTCAAGATTTTATTGCTATAGCGAATTCATTTTAATTTCTTCCCTCCTCAATATTGTCATTCTCAGCTTGACTGGGAATCTTATTGTTACAAGCTTTTGTGTGGTTCAGTATTGTTATCCCTAGGGATCTACTGAGTGTTCAATATTATTAAGTTGAAGTTGTCATCCCGATTGGAACCCTATTTTTTCTATCGGGAGAAAAAGAGGGGACTATTAAAAGCAGTACTATAAATTCAAAAGACACCTCCGCTGCGGTCGGTATGACATTCTTTTTTGCTTAACTTAATGAAATTGGCTGAGATGTGTCGAAGTGTTGGCTAGGAACCTGAAGAAATAATTCTTTTTTTATGAAAACTCACTCCTAAAAACATCTTAATAATAACTTTTTTATTGAATAACAATTTGCACTCTAATTCGTTTATGGAGAAGGGCTTGTTATTTTGTTGTTAATTGTAATAGATTTAAATATGGATTTACGATATTTGTTAGTTAGCTTAAAAGCATAGTGAGAAAAGGGTTTACATATCGATTAATAGGTTTTGTTTTTGTATGCATATTTATGCTACAATCACAAGTTTCTTTTGCTCAATGGACTTTAGATGTAGTGGGAACTATAAAGAAAGAAGAGACTAAAAAGCGAATGGAAGGAGCTACCATTACCATTAAAAGAAATGGGGCTGTATGGAAAACCTTATCATCTCCAGCTAATGGTAGATTTGAAGCTTCTTTAACTCCTGACGCAAATTATCTTATTGAATTTTCTAGACCTGGGCATGTGACGAAACGAATGGAATTATCTACCAAAAATGTTCCGCCAGACGATGCCAAATATGGATTTGAGTTTCCTATGGAAATGAATTTGTTCGAAAAAATGGATGGATTGGATGTTTCCATTTTAAATAAACCAATAGCTAAAATAGCATTTAATCCAGAAACAGGTTATATGGATTATGATCCTGCTTATACGAAATCAATTAAAAAAGAATTAGATCGATTAAAAAAGGAATTAGCAGAACGATTAAAATCTGAAGCCGAAAACAGGAAGGCACACCAAAAAGATTATGATGCAGCTATAGTTGCGGCAGATAAAGCTTTTAAAGCAGAAAAATGGCAAGAAGCAAAACCACTTTATGAAAAAGCAGCTGCAATTTTCCCTGATGAATCATATCCAGAATTTCAATTGGGAGATATTTCTGATAAATTGGCAGGATTAGAGGCTGCTAATAAAAAATATAAATCAGCAATAGATAAAGCTGATGCTGCTTTTAAAGCTCAAGAATGGGATAAAGCAATAACTTCTTATCAGATAGCTTCAGGATTAAAAGATTTAGAGCAATATCCAAAAGATAAAATTAAAGAAGTTAAAAATATTAAAGCGAATGCTAAAAAAATTGATAAAGAATACAAAGAAGCTATTGCTGCGGGTGATCAATTTATGATGAGCAGGGATTATGACAAGGCAAAAATGAGTTTTATAAAAGCTTCTGGAATAAAAGATTACGAAGAATATCCGAAAGGAAAATTAACTGAAATTGAAAAAATATTAGCAGAAAAAGCGAAACAAGATAAAGACTATTCAGATGCAATAACTGAGGCGGATGAAGCTTTTAAAATTAGAGAATATGAAAAGGCAATAGAATCTTATAAAAAAGCATCTGGACTAAAACCCCAAGAGGCTTATCCAAAAAATAAAATTGAAGAATCAACAAGATTAAAAGCTGAATTAAAACAGTTAGAAGAGAATTATAAAAAGTTTATTACTGATGCTGATGCAGCTCTAGCATCTAAAGATTATGCTTCTGCTAAAAATAATTACGAACAGGCTTCTAATTTAAAGAATGAAGAAAAATATCCTAAAGACAAGCTTCTAGAAATAAAAGAATTGCTTGCTTCAGCTGCTAAATTAGATGCGGAGTATGCTAATTTGATAAAAGAAGGTGACAATGCTTTAGGATCTAAAGATTATGAGAACTCTAAAATAGCTTTTGAAAAAGCCGCAGGTTTAAAATCAGAAGAACAATATCCTAAAGATAAGCTAAAAGAGATTGAAGGTTTGTTGGCTGAATTAGCCAAGGAGGAGGCTGAAAAGAAAGCAAAAGAAGAAAAATATCTAGCACTAATAGCTGATGCAGATAAATTATTAGGAACTAAGAGCTATGAAGATGCTAAAGAGAAATTTAATGAAGCGTTAACCGTAAAGTCGGAAGAACAATATCCAAAAGATAAGCTAAAAGAAATAGAAGAGGCATTAGCTAATTTGGCTAAAGAGGAGTCAGAAAAGAAAGCGAATGAAGAAAAGTATTTAGCACTAATAACTGAGGCAGATAAAATGTTAGGGTCTAAAAGTTATGAGGAAGCTAAAGGGAAATATAATGAAGCATTAGGTTTAAAGTCAGAAGAGCAATACCCAAAAGATAAGTTAAAAGAAATAGAAGAGGTATTAGCTAACTTGGCTAAAGAGGAGTTAGATAAGAAGGCGAAAGAAGAAAAGTATTTATCTTTAATAGCAGAAGGAGATCAAATGTTAGCAGCAAAAACTTTTGAAGAAGCTAAAGGTAAATATAATGAAGCTTTAGAGTTAAAATCACAGGAGCAATATCCAAAAGACAAATTAAAAGAAATAGAAGTAGCATTAGCTGAATTGGCTAAAAAGAAAGCTGAAGATGAAGCTGCTAAAATGGCAAATGAAGAAAAAGAAGCCAAATATAAAGAGTTTATTTCTGCTGCAGATAAAGCTTTTAGTTCAGAAGAATATGATGAGGCTAAAACTAAATTTAATGGTGCTTTAGGAATTAAGAGTGAAGAGCAATATCCAAAAGACAAGTTAAAAGAGATAGAAAAAATTATTGCAGAAATAGCTAAAAAGAAAGCTGAAGATGAAGCTGCTAAAATGGCTGATGCTGAAAAAGATGTTAAATATAAAGAAGCAATAGAACTTGCTGATAATGCTTTTGGTTTTGAAAATTATGATCAGGCTAAAATAAAATACAATGAAGCATTAGCCGTAAAACCAGAAGAGCAATATCCAAAAGATAAGTTGGAAGCTGTTGAAAAGGCATTGGCAGCTTTGGCTAAGAAAAAAGAAGACGATGCTTTAGCAGATGAATCTGCTCGTAAAAAGAAAGAGTATTTTGATGCTGTGATTGCAGAAGGAGATGCTGCTCTTACTGGTAAAAACTATGAAGAAGCTTCGTCTAAATTTACTCAAGCTTTAGGAATTATACCTGGAGAAAAATATCCAACAGATAAGCTCCAAGAAATAAAAGACATCCTAGCAAAAATTGAAGCTGATAAAGCAAATGAAAATTTAGCAAAGGAAGAAATAGAGAAGAAGTACAATGAATTTTTAACACAGGCAAATAATGATTTTGAAGCTAAAAACTATGCTTCGGCTAAAGAGAATTATAAAGGGGCTCTTGGTTTAAAACAATATGAATCTTACCCTAAGAATCAAATTGTTGAAATAGATAGGTTATTAGCAGAAATTGCAGCCAAAGAAAATGAAATTACCCTAACAAATAATGCGTTAAAGCAAAAAGAAGAACAATACAAGTCATTTATTCAAATGGCTGATAACGAATTAGCATCAAAAAGATACAATAAAGCTATTTCAGGGTACGAACAAGCTATAAGTATTATGCCTGATAAAACTTATCCAAAAGAAAAAATTGATGAGATTAAAGATTTGCTAGCTGAATTATCTGCTAAAGAAAAAGGTGATAAAGCAGCTATTTTGGCTGAGAAAGAAAAAAGAAAGGAATACGAACAATTGATTTATGATGGTAATAGATCAATGAAATTGAAAGAGTATACAAATGCTAAGGTAAGTTTTGAAGATGCTTTAGCACTTTATTCATCAGAAAAATACCCTAAAGACAAACTAGATCAAATAGCAAAAATTTTAGAAGAGTTAAGTAAGCCTGAAGAAATAGTGGTTTCAAATACTACATATTCTGGAAATAGAGCTAAGATAAATAGAGATAATGAAAGAGAAGTAGAAGCTAAAATGGCCGCTTTATTGGGTAAAAATATTGTAGCGAAAGATGAGAAACTTCAAAAAGAAAAAGAGACTTATGGTAAGCAAGAAGAAATAAGAATTTCTGCTGGTATAGCTAGAACCGAAAAACATGGAGAAGAAATTGATAAGTATGAAGAAGGTATAGCTGCACAGGTAGAGCGAGGGAATAAGTTTCATTTAGAGAATAGCGAAACTATAGCCGCGACTAAAGCCTTGATAGATAAAGCTGAAAGTAATAGGGTGAAAAAAGCAGATAAACGAAGAAATGAATCCGATAAAGATTTAGAGATTTATGCAAAGGAGCAAGCTCAATTTACAAAAGAACAAGAAGAATTAAGTAAAGAGAAAATGGAGTCTCACAATATTTATGTGGATAATCTTTCTGAATCAGAGATAATTATGATAGAAAGAGGAGACAAGCTGAGAGCTGATAATAGAGTAAATATTGAAGAGATTAGAAAAGAAACATTGAAAAATCAGGCTAGAAATAAGAAAGAGGCCATAAAGAGAGAGTTGGATGTGCACCAATATAAAGAAGAGTTGAAAAAAGGTGAAGAAATTAGAATTTCTGCAGCTATTGATAGAGGAAATACAAAAGGAAAAGAGATAAAGGAAATTGCTGAGGATGTAACAAAAATGAAAGCAGAAAAAATTAATTATTACAAGCTGAATGTTACAGAGCTAATTGATTTTAAAGAGAGAATTGACAATCTTGAAACGAAAAGAGTTGAAAAAGGTAAAAAAGATAGAACAGCTTATCAAAAAATATTGAAAAAGATAGAGAGTGATTTTAAAAAACAAGAAGAGGCTCAAACAAATAAATATTATGAAGACATTGAATATTTAGATGAGTATAAAGAGAGTATAGTAGCAAAAGAATTAAACGATAAAAAAAGAGCAGATAAAGAAAGGGTAATCTCAAATCAAGAAATTATTAAAGCAAAAGGACAACTAGGGGTTACAAGCCAATCTCAAGAAAAGAGATATGAAGACTTTCAAATAAAATTAGAAGAGGAAAGAAAGAGTAATAACCTTTTTATGGCTGATTTACAGGCTCTAGAACAGACTAAGATTATGAAGGCTAATGCAGATTTAGAAGGTTTTTATATGGGCGAGAAGCGAGAAAGTGAGGATGATGAGTTGGCAAGTAAATATCCGCAAGGAATTACAGAAGAAACTGTTGAGTCAGGAAACTCTATTGTGATAAAAAGGGTTAAAGTAACCGATAACCATGCAGATGTTTATGAGCGAGTTTTTTACACATGGGGAGGAACTTATTTTTATAAAAATGGAGTTAACATTACACAATCTCTTTGGGATAAAGAATCGATAGATTAATTATTGTAATGAGTAAAAATCTACTATTCGGATCCCTATTTCTTTTATTTTTTTACAGTTGCCAGTCTGATCATAAAAAAACTGTTTCAGAAAATATAACAACACAAATTTCTGTAGAAAAAGAAATTAAATACGCTAAAGGGTTTTCTATTCAGCAATTTGATGGGTATAAGGTAATTACATTAAAAAATCCATGGGTAGGAGAAAGTACCTCTTTTGATTATGTTTTGTATAGTGAAGAAAAACCCAATAATGTAGAAGGGGATGTGTTTGTTAAAACCCCTATAAAATCTATTGCCTGTATGAGTTTAACTCATGTAGCTTTTTTGGAGAAATTAGGTTTGATAAATTCCATTGTAGCACTTTCTGGTTGTGAATATGTAAGTAGTGCATCAGTTAACAATTTAATTCAAAGTAAATCGATTAAGGAAATAGGTCATGAGCAAAACATTAATTATGAAATGTTGGTAGAAGAAGCTCCTAGTCTTATAATGGCTTATGGAATTGATTCGAAATCGAACAACTACATTAATAAAATAAAAACATTAGGGTTAGAAGTTGTTTTGAATGCCGAATATATGGAAACCCATCCCTTAGGAAAAGCTGAGTGGATTAAGTTTGTTGCAGCATTTTATAATCAAAACGAAAAAGCAGGAACTATTTTTAACGAAATTGAGAAGGAGTACCTAAACTTATTAACTCTTACACAAAACATAAAAAAACCTACAGTCTTTGTTGGCATGCCATGGAATGGCGCTTGGTATGTTCCTGGTGGAAAATCTTTTCAGGCACAGCTCTTTAATGATGCTGGAGCTGAATATTTATGGTTGGATAATGATGAGAAAGGAAGCTTAGTGAAAGCAAAAGAAATTATTCTTGATCAAGCTTATGAAGCAGATTTTTGGTTAAACCAAAATAGTTACAGAAGCATTGATGCTGTAGTTGTTTATGATGAAAATTTTAAGGGATTTAAAGCTGTAAAAGACAAGCAATTGTTTAATAATGATAAAAGAGTTAATGCCAAATCAGGAAATGATTATTGGGAATCAGGAGTGATAAACCCACATATAGTTTTAAAGGATTTAATAAGTATTTTTCATCCTAGATTATTAGAGCATCAGCTTTATTATTATAGAAAGCTAGAATAAAAAAAGACTGCCTTTTTTGGGCAGTCTCTCTTAAAGTCTTTATATCTCATTTCTTATTTTGGAACCTCTGAATTTGGTACTTCTACATTAGCAGAAATGTTTAGTGTAGTCGTAATTGGGTCTGTATTTGCAGTAATGGTCACTGTTTTTGTTTGAGCTCCTTGCTGCTTTCCAGGGCTGTAAACCACTTCAATTTCTCCAGTTTCACCTGGTTTAATAGGTTCTTTAGGGAATTTAGGAACTGTACAACCGCAACTACCTTTTGCATCTTCAATAATTAATGGTTCAGAACCAGTGTTGGTGAACTTAAAAACTTTAGTGTTTTTAGAATCTTGTTGTATGCTTCCAAAATTATGAGCAACATCAGCAAATTTTGCACTTGTTTTAGATCTTGTTTCTGATAGTTTTGGAGCAGGAGGCGGGGTTGGGCTAGCATTTGCTTGCGAAAGAGGGTTGCTTGTTAGTGGGTTTATAATATTACTTGGTGCAGGGTTCGCTGCAATATTACTTACTGGTGCCACATTGTTATCTGGTGCAGACATCCTTTGTGGTCCGTTATCGGTAAAAAAAGTGTTAACAATTAATGTTAAAGCAATAACGCCTAGTAGTCCTATTTTGATATTTTCTTTCATTCTTTTAAGTTTTGATTAAA
>NVUQ01000117.1 GCA_002401955.1 Flavobacteriales bacterium
ATTTGGCTATCTCTAAAAATGAGGCACTATCCATAATCTTTTTTTAAGTACAAAGTTCACACTTTTTAAAGATTACTCCCCAACTTTTTGTCTTGATCCGTAATTATTGTCTAAACGCTTTCTTTCTTCTTCACTCATTTTTCCGCCCCCCCTCTTTTCTACTTGCCACAACCCTGTAATTCCAGCTGGGGCTAAAAACCTTTCAGACCATTGATCACAAGTAAGTAATTCCGCCTCATATAAGGGGAGAGGTCGGTTACCTACAATAGACATATCACCTTTTAAAACGTTAACAAGTTGAGGAAGTTCATCTATACTCGTATTCCTAATGAATTTACCTACCTTGGTTATTCTTGGATCTTCCTTAATTTTAATGAATGTGCCAACAGCTTGATCCTTTTTTAATCTTAAATGGTGGTTTTCGCAAATTTCTTTTCCATCCACAAACAATATAGGCGAACATGGAATAGCTAAATCATTACAATCAGGACACTCGTCACCTATTTTTTCAGAATCATTATTGGTTTTATATTGATTTAATCCCTTCAAATCCTTCAACCTCTCCTCTGCATCGACAAACATTGATCTAAATTTGTAAAAATTAAAAATCTTGTATCCATTCCCAACCCTTTTAGAAGAGTAAATCCAAGGGCCTTTTGATTCTATTTTCATTGCAATCATAGTTACAATTAAAACTGGTAAAATCATTAGCAGAGCTGTTCCTGCCACAGCAACATCAAACACTCTCTTTATTATTGGGATTTTATGCTCTCTTCTTTTTTTAGAACTTTTCCTATCAGTTGCACTTAACTGTCTATACTCCAATAAAAATTTAATCCTATTTAAATAATCATTAAAAGAAAAGGGCTTAATTATAATTTCATCAATTCCTTGCTTTAATGCATAAATGGATTCTTTTTTTGATAAATGATCATTTAAGAGTATAAAAGCGGCAGTATCAAACTTAATTTTAGATCGTAATCGCTTATTGAATTGATAGGGATTTATTCCAGAAAGATTTGATTCGTAAAATATAATATGTATTGTTTTTTTAGCCTTAATCAAATAATTAAAAGCTAAAAAGCCATTTTCTTTTTGAACAGCAGTTCCAATACTTTCATGGTTAAATCCATAATCGCTTATAAAATTTTCATTTTGGCCGATGTAAAGAATATTTAGTGCTTCCATATTTATTTATTTTAATCCTATCCTGCCTTTTTCATTCTTCTAAAAATATTTGAAATTCTTAATTTTAACTCTTCTGGGTTAAACGGTTTCACCATATAATCATCTGCCCTCTTCTTTAAACATTCTATTCTTTCTTTACTGTTTTCTTTAGCTGACAAAACAATAAGAGGGATATTATTAAAGAAATTGCTTGACCTTATATTATCAATAAAATCAATACCATTCATTTTAGGCATAGATAAATCAGAGATAATCATATCAGGAACATTGCCTTCCTGCATATACAACAATGCGTCATGTCCATTTTCTTTAGATTCAACCTCATATTTCTCTTTTAAAATATGTTCTAACAACATTCTTATGCTTGTGTCATCATCAATAATTAAAATTTTCTTATTCATCGCTTTAATTAATTTTTGATTGTACCATAAAATTTGATGCCGCAATACCTAACAAGCTAAACAAGAGGTGATTACATGTGCAAAACTGTAGTGTATTGATGATTTTATTCCCATATTAAGAGTCGTATTCTCATTTTCGGAAAATTTAGATTACTAAAATATAATCTTCATATTTTGATGTTCAACAAATCCATTTAATTGTTGTACTAACAAAAATGATACTTATTTGAATAGGATAAATCAGTATGAAAACTTAATTCCCATCACTTATTATACGTAATATAACTATGTAAATTACCTAAAATAGCACATTGGAAACTCAGCTAAATGAAACCATAAATTGTTGAAACTTTTAGCTTCTATACGTTTCTTTTTAATTCGTGGAAAAATATTAACCTCTATAAATATTTATAGATAAAACAGAAAAAATATCAGGTATAAGAATGGCAATAAAGACTTGAAATACATCCTCAGAAACACCCTATAACATTGCATAATTACGGGGTGAAACTAATGTGAGAATCTGAATATACGACACATAACACAATAAGGAAAAAGCAAGTTTTATTAATAATCTTTAATATAGATGTGAATAATGTGTTTGTATTTTTTACACCTTTATTTTTAATATATCACGTACTGATAACAATAAACCATCCATAAAATCATCTTCATCTTTATTAATATAGTCATTCGCACCTTGTTTAATAATCTCAACAGCAACTTGTTTATCTCTTTGTCCAGAAAAAACAACAACTGGTATTTTAAATTTTTTTCTAAAAGCTACTAAGAACTCTAGACCTGTATGAAATTTTAGTTTCTTTTCATTATACTTATAATCTAACACTATTAAATCGGGTACACATTTAGACAAATAATTCATTGCTAAATCAGCATTTTTAAAAAGTATAGTTTTACAATCAAATTGCTGTTTTATTGATACTGAAATAATCTCCGGTAATATGGCACTATCTTCAATTATAAATATAGTTCTAGTTTTCTCCATCTTTTATATTTTTTAATTTATTTGGTTTGTTTGATAGGTTATAATGGAATAATATGCCAAACCGAAACATCTCCAGCAACTGCCTCATTTACAGATTATTATGCATGTATTAGACTTTTAAATATGGAGTAAATTGTCTCTTTATGAGCTGAATTTCCAAATGTGGGAAGAGGAAGGCTGTTATTTTAGTCTTTAATGAAAAGACTGAAATATTCTATATTCTCTTCATCATAACCATTTATATAACCTCTTTTGGCTATCGTTCTATCTTTAAGCATAATCTTAGCAAACTGTTTTTCAAGCCCTCTAAGCTATATTTAATGGCGTTTTTGACTGTATTAGTCGCCATTGGGAAACCCAACACTATTTCGGCTTAATCTGGAATTGAAGTAATAATTATATTAAACTAATAATTAGCTTACTTACTCAACAGAATTAAAAACTATAAATCGTTTGAGCTCTTTAATTAATTGAACTTCGTCTACTGGTTTTGATACATAACCATCCATGCCAGATTTTAAGTAGTAATCTTTATCTCCTTTTATCGCATTTGCTGTGATAGCAATAATGGGAATATCTTTGTAACTCCATTTACTTGCCCTAATTATTTCAGTCGTTTTAACACCTCCTAGTATTGGCATCTGAATATCCATAAGTATTAAGTCATAATGGTTAGTTTCTAGTTTCTCCAATACCTCTTGACCATTTTCAGCAATATCGCAAGTAATACCTATATTTTTTAAGGTATTCTCAATAAGGTATTGGTTAAATTCATAATCTTCTGCAACCAATAAATGAGTTTTGTTAATAGTTTTCATAGGAACAATATCTATAGGCTCTGTAGTTTTAATTTCCTCTTTATTACCAATTCCTAAATATATTTGAATGTAGAATGTACTTCCTTTTCCTTTAGAGCTTTTACACCAAATTTTACCGTTCATTTTTTCAACTAAAGTTCTTACAATAGACAACCCAAGTCCAGTACCAATAATATCTTTATTAACCTCTCCTTTTTTATGAACTTGTTTAAACGCTGTAAATACATGTTTAATCGCATTTTGTTTAATACCTATACCTGTATCACTTACTTCACATTCAAAAAGTATTTTTCCATTAATAAGGGTACATTTTCGAGTCACTGTAATTGTCCCTTTTTCGGTATACTTAATTGCATTATTAATTACATTTATTAGTATTTGTTTTACACGATGGTAATCACCATAAACAATATGATGCTTTTCAATTAAAGAATCAAAATCGAAATATATTTGATCAGGAACTTTTGGAGCAAGAGAATTACAAACACTATCAATAGCATTATTAATATCAAAATCATCATTCTCAAGTTTCATAGCTCCAGATTCAATTTTACTAAAATCAAGAATATCATTTATAAGAATCAACATCGTTTCTGAGGCATCTAATACATAATTAATGTTTATTTTATTCTCTATCGATTTAATATTTTTATCAATAATTTTAGAAAAACCAATAATTGCATTTAATGGTGTTCTAAGCTCATGGCTCATATTTGCTAAAAAGGATTTTTGCATTTCTGAATTGGTTTTTGCTAATTTTAAGTCAGATGCTGTTTGAGCACCTTGTTCAGATGCACGATGTATTATGCGAGTTAGCCATACAAGAATGATACAGATACCAAACAAAAACATGAAAGACATAATTACCAAACGAATTGTTAAACTGAACACCATCTTTTTTAATGTGTTATTTTGATAAGAAATGGAAATCATACCTATTTGAGCATTTATCTTATCAAACACTTTTATAGTCCCTACAAATCCTGATTCTAAGTGAACGTAATTAATCTTATGGAATTTGACTGGGGGTCTAGTTTTAATATCTCCGATAATTAAAGTACCATCAGGCTGATAAAATGCCATCCCATTTATATCAGCATCACTTTTATAATATTCAACTATTTTCATTTCAATAGCCATAGTATCTTCTAATAAAATATCTATTTTACTTTCCATTGCAATAGCTTTAAGCACTAACTGTGATCTCATTCTTAATCCTTCCTCTAAACTGTTTCGATGTTGACCAACCAAAAACATTACTCCTAACAAAAAGAAAATTGAGGAAGCACCAGTAATTATAGATACCATTAGGTATTTACTTTTAGGGATTAATTTATATGCTATTTCCGACAAGTTCATAAACAAATATTATTGAGAGAAAAAAAGTACGTATTTGAATATAATATTTTACGTAAGATTTCTTTGTCAGAGCTTAATCCATACATTGTTTTAATCATATAAAAAAGTGAATTGTAATAAGCAAAATCAACAGATTTAAGCGGGTATTGAATTGCTATCAATTCAGCAAAAAGATTCTTAAGCTTTGATTTTCTTTTAGCATTATCTTTAATTGCTATCACATATTGCAATTCAAGAGTTATACTATTGGCAATTACCAAAGCTAAAGCATCTTTACTTTGAGATTTACCTTTAATAGTGAGATTTGAATTGTATTTAGTGAAAAGAATTTCTTGTTGTTTACAGTTATGAGTCAGTAAATCTTTTACTTCCATATTCATAGTCTCCACTCTTACCCAATCAGCATCATCTATGAGATTAAACAACTTATCCCATATAACACTCATTTTTAGATTTATATCATCTCTTTGCTTATTATATTGACCATGTATTGAGGAACATAACATGAGTATAAATGATATAGCAATAAAAGATCTCAAATCTTAAAATTATCGGTTGCTATAATTATATCTGGGTTATTATTCAATTCATTTTCAAACTCTATTAGTATGATATAATCAGAGTAGTTATAAAAATTTTCACTAAGCTTAATATTTTCACATACCGATAGTGATGTCAATATCTCAGACCCAATTGATGAGGTGTTGAATATTTTTGAATTTCCTAGATTATAGAAAAAATTTGACAGAAGAGACTCTATGTTTCTGACCCACTTAATCTTATATATAATTTCTCCCATAAAACTATGTAATGAAAAGAAAGAGGTTGGATCAATGTAATTTCCTCCAGGTATTTTCCATTGGAGATCATTTTTATACAATTCTTGAGAATTGGTGTAAGTTGGTCCAAACATAAAAAGACCAACATATAGATGTCCTATTTTTTTCATGAGAATTGTTGTTGATTAGATTGGTTTGTAGCAAAGCAAACACCATTAACAACAACATTCTAAATTACAGGTTGTTACATACTTCATTAACGGGAGAGCTTCCCATAATGAAATAGATTTATCCCAAAATGGGATAAAAAGTTCTACGCCTTAAATAATATGAACTCTTGTTTAACTACTCTAGAAACATCTAGTCAACACTTAAATTTTGGAATTTTATCTTCTTTATTTAAAGACGTTGGTTAAGTGCTTAGCTTCTTATCGAGCAAACACAATTACCAATTCCATGCATCGACTAATGCTTCTTTTATTCCTATTTGAACTCTCCATTTTAAAACAGAATTAGCATTTTTGGTATAAGCTAAACAAAAATGGTTCTTTTATTAATCGGTTTTCACGTTTGTAAATCACGAATAAGAAATTAGTTTACCACAATTGATCTGTCGGGTGTTTTAATAACATAATAGGCATCGTATTAAACAACAACTATTTTCGTGAACTTCTTATATTTTTTAAATTTTAAGCGGTTTTATTAAATTCTGTTTGACTTTCATATTGAGATGGATTCAGCAATGTATTAATCTCAGTTATCACTTCATTAGTAAATCTAGATATATTCAAACGCTGATCGAGAAATATTACCTTAGAGGCCGATTCTCTTTCTGGGGTAATGCAAAAAATATTGGAAATATATTTTTTACCAAGGACTTTCCTTAGGCTATTCATAAATGAATATTTTGCCCAATACCCATCAATAATAACAATGTCGGGTAAAAATTTTGATAGATTTTTAATCCCCTGATCAGGATTATTATCCCATAACCATACAGAATTATTATCAAGGTTTAAATGTTTATTCCAAAACTCAATTGGTAGTTTATTGTAGCTGATGATAAATACTTTTTTCTTTTTCATGAGTAAAAATTTTAACCTGTTTTATTTAATTTAGTTTGACTTTCATATTGAGGTGGATTGAGCAATGTGTTAATCTCAGTTATCACTTCACTAGTAAATCTTGAAATTTTTAAACGTTTATCGAGAAATCTTAGCTTTGAATCTGATTGTCTTTTAGGGGTAATGCAAAAAATATTAGAAATATAATTTTTGCTAAGAACACCTCTTAAGCTTGTAACAAAAGGTTGTTTTGCCCAATACGCATCTATAATAACGATTTCTGGTAAAACTGTTGATAGATTGTTAATTGCTTGATCAGGATTATTAGACCAAAACCATACAGCACTATTATCAAAGTTTAAGTGCTCGTTCCAAAATTCAATTGGTAGTTTATTGTAGCTGATGATAAATACTCTTTTCTTATTCATAACATAGGGTTTTTGATTCAACCCTACCAATACCGAAAGTGTTCCAAAAACACATAGCTACTGAATATCAGTTATTTACATTTTTCAAGAATACTTATATGTTCTAAATAGAGAAGTAATCTCCTATTTTGGGAATTATTATAGCTCTTTTAATTGATCAAGTACCATTTTCATTTTGGCAATAAATTCAGTTGTTTTTTTAATCATCACTTCATCTGATTCTTCCCATGCTTCAATGCTTTTAACTTCATCAAATAAGCTACTTGTACAAACATATGAAGCCGAAGGTTTAATTTTATGAGCAACAGAAGTAACTAAATCGTAATCCTCTTCACTAAGTGCTTTTTCAATTTTAAGTAAATCCAATGGAATATTTTTCAAGAACAATTCAATCATTTTATCCGTAAAAGATTGATCTTTCATTGCCTCTAGCTTATCCAAATTATAAAGTTTTAAAGTATCCATAGTATCTGTGTTTTTATTTAATAATTGATCATTATTTTCATTGTTTCTCACGAAATCTGGGCTTATATATTCCGCTATCTTTCGATTTAACCCAATGGGCTCGAATGGTTTTGAAAGATAATCATCCATTCCAGCTTCTATACATTTATCGTCTTCCCCTTTAATTGCATTTGCAGTTAACGCAATTATTGGAGTTGTTATTTTTAATTCTTTTCTAATGACTTTTGTTGCATCTATTCCGCCCATTTTAGGCATTCTCATATCCATTAAAATAAGTTGGTAGCTTTTCACTTTCAATTTCTCTAATGCCTCTAATCCATCTTCCGCATAATCTACCTTACAATTCCATTTTTCTAACAAAGTAATAGCCATTAATCGATTAATGGCATTATCTTCAACCAAAAGCACTTCGGCCGAATTAAAATCTTTCCTTAAACTTGGTAATTGATCAATAGCTTTGCCATTTATTTCTTCAGCTGCAACTTCCATATTTAATGTGAAATAAAATGTTGAACCTTTATTAATTTCACTTTCTATTTTTAATTCTCCCCCCATCATTTCAACAATTTTTTTACTGATTGGCAGTCCAAGTCCAGTACCACCATATTTACGAGCAGTAGATTTTTCAGCCTGAGAAAAACTATCATAGATGTTTTTTAGGTAATCAGCTTCCATTCCTATTCCAGTATCTTTAATAGAGAACTTTAATAGTTGATGTGTAGCGGTTGATTTTATTAATTCTATAGATAAATCAACTTCACCATTCAAAGTAAATTTAACAGCGTTACTTAATAGGTTTAATATAATCTGATTTAACCTAGTTGGATCACCTTTTACGGTTGATGCAATATTTTCTCCTATATTGTAACTTAGTAAAACTCCGTTTTCTTCAGCTTTAAATTTAAAGCTATCAATTGCATGAGAAATTAAATTTTCTAACCTAAAGTTAATTATTTCTAGGGTGAATTTTCCTGCTTCAATTTTAGAAAAATCTAAAATATCGTTAATAATAGTTAATAACTTATTTGAAGAGGATTGTATGGCCGACAAGTATTCTTTTTGATGATCAGAAATTTCAGTTTCGCTTAACAAATTTGCCATACCAATGATACCATTCATTGGAGTTCTAATTTCATGGCTCATATTAGCCATAAACAATTCTTTAACCTGAATTATTTCCTCAGCTTTATTTTTAGCCACCCTTAGGTCAGCTTCCATTTTTTTACTTTCAGAAATATCCAAATGAATTCCAATCGATCCTAACAGGTTATCATTTTCATCATAAAAAGGGGCACCACTAATTAAAACCCATACTAGGTTTCCATTTTTATGTCTTATTTGTACTTCATAAACTCCAGAAAGGCCTTTACTTCTTTCTTTATTTTGTTCAATCATTATATGTTGAAACTCCTTAGTTAATAAGGTTTTTGTAGCTGGCTTACCTATAAGCTCTTCTTCTGCATAGCCAGTAAGAACACTAAAACCACGATATACTTTTATTATTCTATCGTCACTATCCACCTCCAGCAAGCCTAATTTCATGTTTTCGATTATACTTCGGTACTTTTCTTCACTAATCTCTACTACCTTATTAGCTAATTTAATTGCTGTTATATCAGATAAATATACATTAATGTATCGCCCAGATTTAATGGGTACTATATTACAGTTAAACGTTTTACCGTTTATGCCTAGCTCTATATGATCGGCAATTTCCTTTTGATAGATTTTCTTAAGATTTAATAAAAAGTTTTCTCTAACCTCATGGTTCTTATCCAGAAATCTAATAACCTCACCACCTGCCTTATTGCTATACATTAAAACTTGTCCTTTCGAAGAAAATCTTAAAACAGGGTTTGGATTCTCTTCAGGGAATTTATTGGTATTATAAATAATCTTCTCTGTTTCTTTTTGTTCGGAAAGATTAATCCCTACAATAATTACTTCTTTTGGCTTTTCATTTTCGGAATAAATATTTATGTTTTGACCTATCCATATTACTTTACCCCTTTTAGTAATAGTAGGAACTTCAATGTATGACGACTTAGTGTTAGTATTTATTTGTTCATAGTAATGATCAAGAAGTTTTTGGTGATAATCCTTTCTCACTAATTGTAAAAAGTATTTTCCTATTAACTCTTCATTTGAATATCCATAGCTATCTATCAAACGATTATTTACATAAGTTATACGCCCTTTGGGGCTAATTCTACATATAATATCTCTATTCCTTGAATTCATGATTACCAAGTCTTCTAGATTTAGATTTGAACTGTTTCATCTTTAAGCATCCTATAAATTGTCGATTTTCCAATGTTTAATGCTTTTGCAGCTTCAATTACATTATTATTATGTTTATTCAAAAAGTGTTGAATAATTTTATCATTATATTCTTTTAATGATCGCTCTTCCATTAGCAACTCTGCTAATGGATCTGAAGACGGGTAATTGATATTTTCTTGGTCTATTATGTCGCCATCAGCTAACACAATAGCTAATTCGATAATGGCTTTTAGTTCTCGAATGTTACCAGGAAAATTATACCCCATTAATTTATTAATCGCCTTTTCTGAAAGTTGTTTTACTAAAATTCCATTTTCTTTTGAGAATTCTTCAATAAAATATTTCGCAAGTATTAAAACATCCTCTCTTCTTTTTCTAAGGGGTGGTAATTCTATGGGCAAGCCTAACAAACGATAGTATAAATCTTCTCTGAAATTTCCCTTTTTAACCTCTTCTAATAAATCTCTATGAGTAGCAACAATTATTCTGCAGTTCAATTTTACTTGTTCATTACCACCTATTCTCACCACTTCCTTTTCTTGAAGAACTCGTAATAATTTACTTTGCATATTTAAGTCCATTTCTCCAATTTCATCCAACATGATGGTTCCTCTACCAGCTTCTTCAAACTTCCCTTTTCTTCTGGTTTGTGCTCCAGTAAAAGCACCTCTCTCATGTCCAAATAGTTCACTTTCTATTAGTTCCGAAGGAATGGCAGAAACATTAATCGCTATAAATGGCTCTTTTTTCCTATCCGAATTATAATGAATTGCTTTGGCTATAACCTCTTTCCCTGTTCCTGTTTCTCCAGTTATAGAAACTGTAATATTAGTTATGACTGCTTTTTCTATTAAGTTAAACGTTTTTTTAATAGCTTCACTATTACCTTTTATGGTTTTAGAAAAATCATATTTCTGTCTTACTTCATCTCTTAGTTGATTCAGTTCATGCTTTAAACTGGAATTTTCTCTGATATGAAGTATTGTTTGCCATATTTTTTCTTTGGTTTCATCATCTTTCACTAAATAATCATATGCCCCTTCCTTTAGTAATCCAATTGCAGTAGAAATATCCTCTTGTCCTGATATTATTACAACTTCAGTTTCTGGTAATTCCTTTTTTATATAAGAAAGTAACTGTTCTCCATTGGTATCAGGCATAGAATAATCCAATGTTATTACATCAGGTTTTTCATGCAATGCCTTAATTAGTTTTTTACCAGACTCGAAAGTTCTAATCTCATAATCTGGATTTAATTCAAGATGGTATCTCAGCAATTCGCTGTACCAAACATCATCTTCTGCAATAAATATTTTAAATCCTTTCATAATACATTAAGTTTTAGCGATGGTACTATTATACGGTATTTTTATTAAATTGTTTCATTTTAGGAATTTTCCATATTTGAGAGTATGTGTTATACTCTTTATAATTAAAACGATAATCTCAAATAGAAACAATCTTATTATTTTGAGAAAATTATGAAAAAGACATTCGCTATAAACCAGCAGTAACCCTCATATAGCAGTATGTATAAATACCCACCACTAGCTTCCTCAAACCATTAATAATGTATTATTTATCGCAATTAAAACATCTAAACATCTTCCATATTTGGGAAGTATATTTCTATTTGAAAGATTTATGAGAACGACAAACTTATTAAAAGACTGATTATCAGTTGATATTTTGTTTTTATCTACTTGGCACAATATTCATACTATTATAGAAAATTAAAACCAGTAAATTATGAAACGAGAAGAAAAAATATTAAGTGATTATTATGGTGCTTTATACCACATAAAAGAAAATAAAGATAAAGATTTAACCATTTTCTTAGTTGATGATGATCAGTTTTATTTAAATTTATTGGAAAAGCAGTTATCTAAAAATCCCAAATTTGAAATATTCACTTTTAATACTGGTGAAAAATGTTTAAATAGTCTAGAATTAAAACCAGACTTAATAATCTTAGACTACCATCTAGATGGAAAACATTCTTATGCTAAAAAAGGGGATATAATTGCCAAAGAAATAAAAAAGAAACTCCCAAAAACAGAAACAATCATAATTTCATCTGACCATAAACTTTCATTTGCAAAGGAATTAGAAGGTATAACACAGAAAAGCATCTTTTTTAAAGATAGTTATGTTGTTGAAAAAATTCAATCTAAATTTTTGAGTATGCTAAATAAAAGAAAAGAGGTATGGTTGCAACAGGCTATTTTTCCTACGTTAATATTCACAATTATATTAATCAGTATTATTATTTACTTAAAGGTATAACATCAATCCCGTCCTAAATGATTTGAGAAATAAAAAAAATAGAGAGTGCAAATTAAAGTATCTCAAATTAACTTTGAGTTGCGAACCCAATTCCACTCTC
>NVUQ01000118.1 GCA_002401955.1 Flavobacteriales bacterium
TCGTTTTACTAATTAGCCAAAGCTTTGGCTTTGGGGTTTAATTTTTTCTCCAGATAAAACGTCAAAACAAAGTTTTGGCGGAGTTTATTAATTGCTTTATTGTTTCAAATTACTACTAACTGCCCTATAAAATATAGATGATGTTACCCAACGTTTTATTTTGTTAAAGTGAAAATCCAAGTAACTTTTACTTGGATTTTCAAAATAAAATCGACCGCTACGCGGTAATTAAATTGTTAAATAGCTGAACGGATAAATAGTTAAAAAGCCCGGACAGCACGCACATAGAGTAGGTCGTACTTACCCCAGCTGTACAAGTAACTATTGCTAAATCTTAAGTACCACGCATTTGCAGAACTGTCCTCCGTGCTACTCCAATAGAAGTTAGTACCAAAACCGCCAACCACACTTCTTTGTAGGTATAAAAGCTCTAATTCATATGCTGAGGGTAAATACCAGTCGCCATAATTAACCCCACCATATGTAACTGAATAATCAGCACAAACTTTTGCGGCAAAATTGCCTGTTTGGTTATCATCCATTTGTGTGGCTACTATCATAGCAGTGTTCATCGACCCTGCATACAACCCATTACCTGTGGTTCCTGTGGATCTATTAATACCATTATACCATTGTATTCCTGTGCTTTGGTCGGCTGTGGCACTAATTAACCCATGGCAGCCAGAAGCGTCTAAATAAAAGATAATACCACCTTGGATGGTGTCGCCAATAGATAAGCCACATGTGCCAGAAGCGCTGATTACATTATTGGTAATATCAATTCCTGTACCTGCGGTGTACGTATTTACGCTATCTGTAAATGTGCCACCATTGGTTAAGGTAACTGTTGTTCCTGTACGGCTAATGGTTTGGTCGCCTGTGTTAGTTCCAGAAAGGTTACTCAAATTAGTAATGTCGGTTGAAGTAATGTTTGCAGCTTGACTTGCCGTATAAGTAGGGTCGGTTTCTGTAATTCCTCCAGTAATGCTATCTGCTGTTTTAGAGTGCAAAGCGTAAGGCACACTCATTAGTTGGCTAGTACCAGTTATGGTATAAGTTGTTCCGCCTGTTGGGTCGGTTTCTGTTTTTATAAAGTAAGGCCCAGCGCTCCAATCGATGGTATTAAACGTACCTGAAACTGCTGTTCCAGAACCTATTTCTATACTTACCAAACCATTAATGTTGGTAGTTGGTGTTTGCGTTTCTACATAAACTGCTGTTCCTGTTGCTGTGGTTTGTAGTATGCTTATTTGCATTCCTACGGCTTGGGTTGCTACCAATGCATCACTTGCATCTCTAACTACTGCTTGGTAGCTCATTTTTTCTGGTGCTTGTGCAAAAGCAGTTGCTGTTAGTATTACTGCTGTAAGTAAGGTGTATAATTTTTTCATAATAGTTTAATTTTTAATGATTCTAAATGTTTTGCCACATCGTGGCTTTTATTATTGCTTTATTACTTTAAATGTTTTTACTATTTGGTTGCTTCTTGTTACATTCAAAAAGTAAATTGCTTTTGGTAATGCGTCCATTTTAATGGTAGAAGTTATAGTTGTTACTTTTTTGTTTTCAATCACCTTTCCTTGTAAGTCTATAAGTTGGTAACTCAAATTAGCGTTATCGTCTGTTTTTAAGGTTAAGTAATTTGTAGTAGGGTTGGGGTAAATAGAAAGTGATATGTCCATTTTTATCTCGCTTACACCTACTGCGTAAATCTCAAAGGGTTGTTGCACGCCTTGTGCTACACTTCCATTTGTTCCTGTGGCAGTAGTGTAAACTATTTGCCCTACCGAGTAACTGGCTGTTCCGCCTGTCCCTGTTGCTTCACCTCCTGAACCATTAATGGATTCTTGGGCGTGTAATCCTCCTAACCCTAAGAGGAGAAACGCAGCGCTTGTTATTGTATTTTTGAGTTTCATAGTTTTCTGTTTATTAATTTTTCTTAAAAATAATGTATCTTAATCACTTTTCGTAAAAAGTGTTCCGAATGACGTGTTTATGTTCCGTATGACATTTGCTGAATATTATGTTGGGTAACGTTTGGAATAAAGATAGTACCTCCTGAGGTAACGAAGGGTATTAGCTTTATTTCTTGTTAGCATACGTTTTTATCCTAAGAATGCTAGAGACGACTTCTGAATGGACCTTTTTATAGGCTAAAGGTGAAAGAGTATGTTTGTTAATTTCAATTCCTCTGTTGCTAGCAACAAAATAACAAAATGGATAGTCGCTTAACCCGTCAACTAATCTGAACCAATTCCTGCGTGCTCTTGGAATTAGGATGATTTTGTTTTCGGCCATAGCTTTTTCAATTAGGCGAATATTAAATTTTGAAGAGGGTAGGTCTAAAAATTTTTGATGAGTTATTTTAGAATGATAACCGTATAGTTCCAAATTAAAGAAGGTGTTTGATATGCCTTCAAGAGCATATTCTTTTAAGCCCTCATCTTTGCTTAAGTCTGTAGCAAAAACATTGAAAACTCTATTCCACCATTTGCCGTGATTGAGCTGTGAGAATTCATCTTTAAGTGGGTAAAATGGGAAACTTTCTTTATGCCAAGGATTTTTTAAATTGAAAAGGATGTTTTTATTTAGAAGGGGGTTATTTCTGGCCGTATCAGACACCTCTCCAGGCGACCCCATGAGAATAAGGATAGAGGCGTTTGCAGACCCTATAAAGGGTTCAGGTAGATCTTCTTCGCTCACGTACCGTTCGCCTTTTGAATTTCTATTATGGTCCCTAAGAAAATCCTGATCAACTACAGCAACAGGATTGCTAACACTAATTTCCTTCCAAGGATTTGACGAATTATTTTCTGACATTGAAAGGGCCTAAAATTCAATTGAATCGAACAAGCCAACGTACATGGCGTAATATGGTTCATCCGAATATTTATTTGATGCTTCTACTATTTTATCGTGGATCGTCTGGCTTCGTAAAGAATATTTACTCCGCCCATTCTTATTCAATAAACTTGCAAAATAGAGTTGATCACATGCTTGCTTAACATTTTCCAAGTTATACTCTTTCGAATTTCCTGATTCAAGGAAACCTTTAATATCTTTTGCACTTAATTTATCATCCCTAAATTTTAGAAGGTTAATAATTCCCCATTTTATAAAAAACAATGGTCTGGAATTTAAATACTTAAAGTAGACTTCCCTTTTTTCAACTTCGGAAAGCAGGCGTTGAGCTCTGTTGAAACCAACCAGTAGTTTTGTTTGTATAATCTCCGCTGTCAGAGATACAGTTTTGCTCAGTTCAATTGCCTCATCTAGCAAATCGTCTTTTTCATTCATGTTAATGTGTGCTAACGCTCGGCTATGCGGAGTGCGGGATTTGAAAAGCGGAGTTTTCAAATTTGCACGTAGCCAAGAGTTTATATTTTGTTTTTAATTTCTTCACTTTAAACACCAAATTAAAGTATTGGCGGACTTTATTAAATGCACTGACCATTCGTTTAGCAGAAAACCCGCATTACGTATAGCCATTGTTGGCAAATCGTTATTATTTTATGAATTTTCCTACACTTATCAACGATATAGCTTTCCATGTTTTATAGTTTCCAACGCTTTACCATGTTACTGCTTTAAAAACAGGTGTATTAGCTGTTCCATTAATGCCCCCTTTAACACAGATCCAGCCAAAATTACTATCTAATGCTTCAGGATCAGTAAAACGAACTGTAGCTCCTTTAATAAAAGGAGTTGTAACACCATTAGGTAAAGGCCAGTTGTTTTTGCTAACTTCAACTTCTTGTTTGTACGGGGCATTACGAATTAAATCAAATGGTTTGGTTTGAATAGCGTTTGTACTTAACGTTATAGTATTGTTCGTTGTATTAATTGCTTTAACATACGCTCCATAAGGAATAGCACTGTTAAATATCTTCAATCCAACTGTAGGGTATTGATTAGTGATAACATTTGTGATGATATTTGATCCGGAAGTAAAATCTCCCCAAACAGGTTGTATAAATATTGGGAAAGAGGCAACATAAATTGGAGCTATACCTTCTGAAAATCCATGTGGAACAGAATTTACTATTATAGTGTCTTTTCTAATTTCGGAAACAAAACCTAAAGGAGATCTAGATCTACTACCGAGCATATCACTACTATCAGGATAAACAAACACATTAGTAAAAAGATTATCACCAACTTGATATCTCCCTGTATCACTCACTTGAATAATGGCTTTTTTATTTATAGAATCAATATCGATAAATGCATTTTCAACACCATATAAATTATAATTGTAATTAGAGTTATTGATGAATTTAACAGGTACATAATTTAAGGATATTTCTTCTTGACCCATTAAAATTCCTTTTGTATTGTTGATTGGAGTCCCAAAATTATTTATTCCGATATAGCCTAAACATTTGGATCGTGTATTTTCAAATCTCACATTGTGAATTTCATCGCCACCTCTATTTGTATAGCCATTACTAACAATTACACCACCTTCAATCCATCCGCCAGAAATTAAAAGGCCATTTGTTCTAAACATAATAGGAGCTTTAGTTTTACAGTTGTCAAAGTACTCAATACTACAATCTCTGAATGTACATTGTTGCGGTGCAAACAAATGATAGGGAGGAGCAAACATTTCGTTAGATGGTCTTCTAAATTTTATTTGACATTGGTCAAAAGAAACATTGTTAGCATTTGCGTGACCGAGTGACCAAATACTTTCAAAATAACTTTTTGAAACTCTAACAGGAGTAAATAAAGAATTGACATTAAGCACTTGTTTGGTAAAGCCAGATAAATTAACATTAGTTACAGTCGGCAATGTTCCTGCCTGAACTCCTATTAAATATCCACTAACAAAAGTGTGGAGCCATAAGCCATAAATATTATCGATACTATTACTCCTAGATTGTGTTTCACCACATGCCCAAAAAGTGTGACAGCGTTTTACATGGCAGTTTTCAGCTCTAATATTATCTCCATTTAATACTCCAGAAGAAGGATTGTTTGCTATTGCAATATAGTTAGTTACGAAAGAACACCCCTTTATGGTTAACATGCTGCTACCCCCTCTATCTGTATTAGTGTAATAATCTTGAAATTTTTGATACCTATTAGCGGTAGAGGTTGTGTGGAAAAAAGGATCAATAGCAATAGCGCAACTTGGTGAGTTCCGGTTAATACTTGCTTTGTTTCCCCAATAAGCATCATCTCCTTCAAGAATTGCCGTTGGACTTTGTTGATAGGTTGTAGGCCCTTGAAAAACGATGTTTTCTATTACCGAATTTCTAGCTTTTTGAATTGCTAAACAAAAGGAAGAAGTATCTCTAAGATTAAATACCGTAACACTACCGTAAGTTTGATTAGGAGAGTACACGGGAATATTACCAGAGATAGTTAGTGTTAGAAAGGTAAAATTATTACCGTTTGGATTTGTAGCAACAACACCTGTGTCTAAATCGAATTGTCCAGCTCCTGCATTAAGTTGACTTGTTACAGGAGAATTAATCGTTGCATTAATGGCTTTTTGAATGGCTTGACTATCGTCTAGCCCATCATTAGGGATGGCTCCAAAATCTTCAATGTAATATCCTTTGTCTCTAGGTTGTAAAATAGCGTATTTTCCATTTAAGGTTGGAACAACAACGCAATTATCGATTGGGTAGTTTGGTAGTGGGTCATCTTGAACCATATAAATACCCCCAGAGTTTGTTAATATTTGTGAATTTACAGCGACATCCATTGTTAAAATAGTATTAGCAATATCAATTTTGTAGATTTGAATTGTAAAAGGATCGAGTATCTGTACTTTTCCATTACTATTAACACCTATTGGTCTTGTATGTGTAACAGTTGGATCTTCTAAGTACTTTGTTCTTAATTTATTTTTTACGACTGCTTTTTTTGTCGTTGTCTTGTTTTGAACATCAATGTTTTGGAAAGGCGTTACTTGAGCATTTGTGCTGTTGAAAAAAAATGTAAGTCCAACTGAGGTTAGTAGCGCTGATAATAATAGGTTCTTCATAAAGTTATATTTTTTATTCTGACTAACGTCAATTTTTTAATTTTATAAATCCTCAAAAATTTTCACGTTATCTGTAGAAATTAATCTCGATTGCGTGATGTGAGGAATGTTTGCCAACACCCAATCTATGTTTTTGTGTTGTTTTAAACTTTAGTTTAAAATGATAAAGCTAAAACAATATAAAATATAGATGCTGTTGGCAAATCGTTATTTCTAATTTTTCAATATTTGTTTTACAAATTGCTCATCATCAATAATTAGATGGAGGTGGTATATACCTTTACTATGATTTCTTATATCCATTTTTACTTTTTGTTTACCCATTGGTATCACTTTTTCTAAGATTAATTTTGAAGTAGCATCTAATAATTTAATTTGAACTTCTTTGTTCAGATCATTTGGTTTTTCAATGGTAAATTGTCCAGTACCTGGGTTTGGATAAATGATAATTCCAAAATCAGTGCTACTGAGGTTAAGACCTGTGCAAATGTCAACTGTAATAATTGTTGTATCGCTATTTATACAGGAATTGCTGTCTGTATAAGTATAAATAATATTGTGTGTTCCAGCGCCAGCAGTTGAAGGATTAAAATTTCCGCCAACAATTCCAGATCCTATATAAATACCACCAGAAGGAGAGCCTGTTGGTAATGTTACTGCACTTGCATTATCACAAAGTGTATCAGGATTAAATCTAGCTAAACTAACAGTAGGTAAAGAGTTTACAGTTATGTTAAATGTATCGTTTACTAATCCACATTGTGTATTTACTTCAACAGAGTAAATAATAGAATTTGTTGTAGTAGTTACGGGTGACTGAATAGTAGAATCAGACAATTCTGTTGAAGGCTGCCAATTGTAGCTAATTCCATTGTTTGACTGTAGTTGCAATAAATTTCCTTGACAAAGTTGATAGGAACCAAAAAAATCCGAAGGTTTAATACTGAGATTAACGGAATATGAATTCCCTATAATATTTGGTTGAGATGCTACAACTCTGAGATAATAGTTCCCTGACAGAAATATATTTGGTATTGTACCAGTAATAGTATCAATATTATTAATAGAGTTTAACGTTCCTATTACTTGTGGAGAACTAAAACTTCCTAAAGAATCAGATAATTGTAATTCATAGATGTTGCTAGATAAAATAGTAACCCCAGAAGAAACATTAAATGGAAAGGTAACAGTATCCCCAAAACAATATGGACCTGTAGGAGGAACTATTTGAATTGAATCAGATTGTAAACAAGCACTTGAACTAAACTTCGCGAAAAATGCATTACCATTAACACCTATACCTCCGGTTGTTAAAGAGTCTGATGCTATTAAATAGTTCGAAGCATTAAGACTACCTACGACATAAACGTCATTCTTATTGTTAGTTGAAAGACCAAAAGGGTAAACAGTTCCTAAGTTATTACTGGTTAAACCACTTTCCATTGTTACCCATTTTAAATTACCATCACTATTATATTTAGAGAGATAAAAAGACCCGTTATTTAATGGTAATGTTTTTTTAACGGTATCAGTAGATAAAAAATCTACAGTTGTTGCTGAGTTATTCCAAGGTCTAGATAATGTATATAGGTTATTTTGATTGTCAATTGCAATTTTATGACCTCCTCCATATGTTAACCTTGATCCCGTACCCCATCTAAAATCACCATATTTGTCGTATGACGCTATTACGTAACTCCCTGCTGAAACCTGATTCACTCCTGAAGAAATAGAGGGGAAATTAACATATTCACCTGGATTACTTGCTTCTACATCAAAAACTACATAAGAATTACCATTGCGATCTACTACGACCCCCTCTCCAAAATCTCTACTCTGACCAATAGTATTTAAAGAGTATATAGGATTTGCCCATTCAACATCACCATTTGTATTATATTTTACAATATAAGCTTTATGACTCGATGATGATATTTGAGGAATAATCACATCAGGAATATTTACAGAGGTAAACACACCACTTGTTTGATGATATCCGACTATTACAATATTACCAGAAGAGTCAACAGCTAAATCATTTATGACATTTAGAAAATTTTGGCCTAAAGTTCCATTCCCCACATATGTTACCCAATTTATAATACCAGCAGAATCCATTTTCAGTAGAAAATTAGTTGCTCTGTAATGTGTGGGAGGTGCTGGTTGTGGAAACAATGTGCCATCACTTGAATAGTGTACTGAACCATTTCCTGATACATATATATTATTAGAACCATCAATGCCGATATTTACTCCTGAATTATACCCTATTTTTGAAATCCATTGATAAACACCATTGCTATCAAATTTAATAATGAAGCCCGTTGTATTTGGGAAATTGGGAAAATCTATAAAAATTGAGTCTCCATTGTTTGAGTATAGCCAATTGTTACGACCAGCTGTTCCTGTAACATATATATTCCCATCTGAATCAGTTTCAATATCATCAATAAAATGGGTATTAGTGTGCCATCTTTTACTTCTAACCATCCATTTTAACACTCCATTTTCATCGTACTTTACAAGATAGAAACCTATTTCATCATATTGATTGGAAGTATTTCCTATTTTAGATGGAAATATACCCTTAGCATATTCACCAGCAACTAAAACACCATTGTCGTTGGTAGCTTTAACACAATAAGCTCTCTCATATTCTGATGTTTTTTGAGCCCAACAATTATCTGAGACACTTTGAGAGTCATAAATAAAAGCTCCATTAGTAGTTGTTGTATCTTTACATCCATACAATGATGTTGCTATTAGTGTTGTTTGAGTTTGTCCCAATTGATTATAAGAAATATCAGGTTCAATTAGAGTTGAAGAGGGTGTTGATGAACCAGAACCAAATGTCCACAAGTAAGAACTGGCTTGTTCACTATTATTATAAAAATGGATGGCTTCATTTAAATCAGCATTAATAAGATGAGGGTGAAATTTTGCTTTGGTATGCTCTACTGCTATTAATATAGTATCTGGCATATAGATTTCACAATCAGCCAAAACATGTCTCGCCTTAATAATATATTTTGTAGAGTCTGAAATATTTCCTGTTGAAAGCATAATATTCGCTCCAGTACCTGTAACAGTTCCAACTGTACTATTGTCAAAGAAACGAATTAGTGAATATTCAATATTTATTTGACTGGAATGAATAGTAATATCTGAGTTTCCCATTTTACATAAGATGGTATCAGAAACCGATATTGATAAGGTTGTATCAGGAGTAACTACAACATTAAAAGGAGCTTGAACAGAGTCGGTTAACATTCCGTTTGATGCTATAAGCATAGCATTATACGTAGTTGGAGTATTGAAAATAGAATCTTCATTCATATTATTAGAAAATGGGATAGAATTAATCTTCCAGGTATAGGAATATGAATTTGGCCCTTGATTAATAAAATTAACTAATGAATCTACACAGCCTCCTGTTATTTCATACAAGACGACTGGAGTTGAATTTCCTCCATTATTTGTAGTCTTTAGTACAAGTCCGTTTGGACCAACCGCATATGCGTCAGAACTATTATATAATGTAAAAACATCATTAATCACATAACCATCTGCTGATGGCATTCTTTCCCAATAATCAAGATTATCATAGGATCTTAGAATTCCATTTTTTGTACCTACATATGCTTCGGTTTGATTTTTAAATGAAATGGATGTCCCTTCTAATAACCCTGTAAAATTATTATTCTCCCACCAAAAAGACCCTGTCTTATACCTTATCATAAGCTCATTTACAGTGTAGAGGGAATTATTAAATTTAACATAAACCTCTTCCATTCCTTGACTACCACCATAAGTCCAACCTGAACTGATAATATTAGTTGAATAAAGATTAATAGAATCACCACCAACATAAGTTATTAATCCAGAATGAATACATTTTAAATTATTAGTTACTCCTGTTGGAGAATTGATCCATGTGTTACCAAAATCAGGAGTGTATTCGATTATTCCACTATCACCAACCACTACTATTTCAGATCCAGAGCCACTAAAAATTCCATTAAATTTTGTATTTGGAACAGAATGCGAAAGCTCCCATAAAGAGGTAGTAGAAGGGTATCTAAAGATAACTCCATCACCGCTAATTGTATCTTGACCAATTGCATACCAATCTCCATTATATATATAAATATCGTTAAAGACACTGGATTCCATAATAATAGAATCTGTGAAATTATTAAACACAAAATGTTCCGTCCAAGTAGAACCTCCATCAATGGTGTTATAAATAGCAGATTCTCCAACTACCCAACCTGAGTTAGTTGTAAAGTATGCTGCATTTAAATTACTAGGGATACCTGTGTTTAGATCTACCCATTGAGGCATTGCTATGTTACAGACTAATATAAAAGCAGTTAATAAAATGTTTCTTTTCATAATTGTTATCGTCATGTTTGCCAACGACAACTCTATGTTTTCGTTTTGTTGAAACCAAATGTAAAGTAATCAGCCAACATAATGAAATATAAAGATTGTTGGCAAATCGTTATTCCTTAATAATCTTTTTAGTTATAACCTCTCCATCAACTTCTAACTGTAAAAAGTACAATCCTGATAGTTCATCTAAGCTAATGTTAAGCTCTCTAACAGATTCAAATTTATCTTCTAAAACTACTTTCCCAAGTGAGTTGAACACTTTTAAAGAGCCTGAATTAACCTCATTTAAAGTGATAGATAATTGTCCAGTAGTAGGGTTGGGGTAAAGTGATAGGTTTGATAAATTACTTTCTTCTATTCCAACGGAACAAGGATTAGAACAAGAATTAGAACAGTTAGTGCTAAATGAAGATTGAGGGTCAAAAGTAAAACTTGTACCAACCCAGTTGGTTGTAGAATATGTAACATTATCGACTTCTATACATGC
>NVUQ01000013.1 GCA_002401955.1 Flavobacteriales bacterium
CCCATCTCGAATTCTTCGGCCGATGCCGCATCAAAACCGCGGGAGCGCAGATAGTCTCGCGCGGACTTACCCTGCGATTCAAGGAGCGCTTCCCGGTAGAGTTCTTGCGCAATGGAATTCGCTTCGAAGATCCGCGCGCCAAGCCCGACTTCGGGAGCGCCGCGTTCTTCGGGAATTTCGATATTCAGATCTCCGGCCAGCGAGCGAGCCGCTTCCGGAAACGACAGACCATCGTGTTTCATCAAGAACGCGATGACGTCGCCGCCTTCTTGGCATCCGAAACAATGAAAAATCTGTCGATCGGGATTGACGTTGAAGGACGGTATTGGAGTATCTGCTGGAAAATATGGCTCGGTAAATCACAGAAGTACATGTATTGGATATGACGCCCGAAATTCAACTACTACAGATTATTCTTACAGTATGGCTCTGGGTAATGCAGCTAGGATAACAGCAACATACCAAGTAAGAGTTGGAAATACTAGTGTTACCTCAATAGGCGGATATGAACCATGGACAGATTTGTCGGATAAACGATTTAAAAAGAATATTTCGGATAAGGTAGTTGGATTGAATTTCATTATGAAGTTACGTCCTGTAACCTACAATCTTGATATCGATAAGCTAGATGATTTTTTGAATGTTCCTGACTCTTCCAGAGATATTGAAGGTGTAAGAATAAAAGAAGCTATGTTAAAAACAGGGTTCCTAGCTCAAGAAGTTGAACAAGCATCTATAGAATGTGGAATTGAATTCAGTGGAGTTGACAAGCCAAAAAACGAGAACGATCACTACGGGCTTAGGTATTCCATATTTGTAGTTCCATTGGTAAAAGCTGTACAAGAACAACAAAAAATAATAGAAGCTCAGGGAGAGTTCTTAAAAGAACTTAAAGCAGAAATTCAATTATTAAGGGGTAATACCGATTTGTAATAAAAATTCCCGATAATTTCGTTACACTTATTCGCAGGCTTTGAATCTCTATCGGTATTATACAAAAAAATATTGTTGGGTGTTTTTTAAATTAAATTGGTATAAGAGGATTCTAGAACTAGATTAAAAAAGAAACTAAACTTGGCGAAAAATGATAATCTAATTGATTACTTGAATAAACTGATTTAGTTTAAACTTCTGCAAAAAACAGCTATTTACACTTAATGATTACCATTTGTTTACGATAAAATTCGCAGATTTTTGTACTGCAGGATACATTTGCGTAATAATACTTACGTAATGAGAAAATTACTCTATGAAAAATAAAATATCCATTATAAAAATTGGTGGAAACATCGTAAATGATGAAAAAGCACTAGATACTTTTTTAGCTAACTTTTCTAAAATAGAAAACACTAAAATATTAATTCATGGTGGTGGTAAAATTGCTTCTCAGCTCAATGATAAATTGGGTATTAAAACCATTATGAATGAAGGAGGAAGAATAAGCTCTGCTGAGAATTTAGACATCGTTACAATGATTGATGCTGGGTTAATCAATAAAAAAATAGTGAGTAAACTTCAAGGGTATAACTGTAATGCTTTAGGGTTATCTGGAAGTGATGCGAATTGTATTTTAGCTAATAAGCGACCTACCTCTCCTGTTGAATATGGATTTGTTGGTGATATCAAAGCAATTAATTCCTCTACCATAAAAATGTTTCTCTCACACGGCATAACTCCAGTATTCTGTGCGATTAGTCATGATGGAAATGGACAGTTATTGAATACAAATGGGGATATTATGGCCTCTGAAATAGCAATTGCGATGAGTAAATATATCGATACTGAATTAATTTATTGCTTTGATAAGAAAGGCGTTTTGTCGGATATAACCAATGAACATTCTACCATAGAAAATATTAATTACGAAAAGTACTTAGCATTAAAAGAAAATAAGACGGTTAATGAAGGTATACTTCCTAAAATGGAAAATTGTTTTAACGCTTTAAACAATAAGGTAAGTAAGGTTTCTATTGGTGATCATAGTATGATAAATGGAAATGAAATTTTTACCACATTAACTTTATAGGATGGAAAAAGAACTCACAATAAAAGCAATTGAACTTTTAAAGCAGTTTATTCAAACATCTTCTTTTTCTGGTAAAGAATAACATTATCCACTCGAGAAAGAGAAATTAATCATACCCACAAAGGAAGTATAGGGAATTTGGGCTTAGATAAAATTATTACTAAATTTGAAACTGACTTTTAAAACATAGCCTACATACAACAAAGTGTTTAGTGCATAGATACCCTACGGGATAGCTACGAAATCATACACTGAGGGTTATTAGCAACAAGCGAAAAACCTGATCTGGAAAATGGAACAGATTGTTAACGTATGCATAATAAAGGTTATAATATAAGTCTAGTTACACAGATTATACTGAGCTGGCTTACTCTGAGCTTATCGTAATGATGGGTGTTATAGGTGTTAAAATTGAATACAAATAAATGTAGAACTAAACAATTAGAAATGAGAAACCTACTCTTTATAATACTTCTATTACCACTACTAGCCAGTGCTCACATCAACCTCGACAGCCTCTGGAGTGTTTGGAATGATAGTTCACAAACCGACACAAACCGACTAAAAGCAATACAAAAAATAGCTTGGGATGGTTATCTATTTACCCAACCAGACAGTGCCTTTTATTTTGCTCAAATCCAATATGATCTAGCAGAGCAGAAAAACGAAAAAACACACATGGCATCTGCCCTTAATATACAAGGCGTTTCATTTCATATCCAAGGTGATTATACCAAGGCCATTAACTACTACACTAAAAGTTTAAAGATTAATGAAGAATTGGGTAATAAAAAAGGCTATGCTGCCACCATTAATAATGTTGGGAATATTTATAAAAACCAGGGAGACTATGCAAAGGCCATTAGCTGCTTCAATAAAAGTTTAAAGATTGATGAAGAATTGGATAATAAAAAAGGCTATGCTGCCACCATTAATAATATTGGTATTATTTATTACAACCAAGGCGATTATGAAAAATCCATTGAGTACTATTCTAAAAGTTTAAAGATTAAAGAAAAATTAGATGATAAATTAGGCATGGCTGTATCCCTTTCTAACATTGGAAATAATTATTCTATCCAAGGCGATAATGTTAAGGCTATGGAATACTACATTAAAAGCTTAAATATTGAAGAAGAAATAGGTGATAATGTAGGTATGGCTAGCTCGCTTACTAACATTGGAGTCATTTATTTCGATCAAGGAGACTTTGCCAAGGCTATGAGTTACTACACTAAAGGTTTAAAGATACGAGAAAAAGTGGGGAATAAATTAGGTGTAGCTATATCCCTTAATAAAATTGGAAAGGTTTATTACAAGCAAGGAAACTATATCAAGGCAAAGAATTACAGTCTAAGAGCCCTTAACACAATGCAAGAAATCGGTGCTGCCTTAGAAATTCAAAGTGCTTCAGAAGCATTATGGAAAGCGTATAACAAATTAGGGAACTATAAAGAAAGCCTTGCCATGCATCAACTCTACATTGCAACACGCGATAGTATTAATTCTGAAGAAAACCAAAAAGATGTTATTCGACAGGAGTTTAAATACAATTATGACAAAAAAGAGGCTGTAGCTATTGCAGAACATGAAGCCGCAATGCAACAACAAGAAACCGAAGCATTAGCAGAACAAAAACAGCAGAATATTATTATTGGTACTGTTAGTGGCGGGTTCATATTGATTGCCTTATTTCTGATATTTGTGTTTAACAGGTTAAGAGTAACTAGAAGACAGAAAAACGAAATCGGGAAACAAAAGGAGGAAATAGAAGGTGCACATAAAGAAACCGAAAGACAAAAGCACATTATAGAAGAGGCCCACACCGAAATAACCGATAGCATCGTCTATGCTAAGCGTCTGCAAGATGCCATTCTCCCTTCTTTTGATGAAGTAAGCAAATACCTGCCCAATAATTTTATTCTCTTTAAGCCCAAAGATGTAGTAAGTGGAGATTTTTATTGGTTTGAACAGTTAAATGGAACTTCGTATTTAGCTGCTGCAGATTGTACAGGACATGGTGTACCAGGAGCCATGGTAAGTGTAGTTTGTTCTAATGCACTTAACAGATCGGTAAAAGAATTTGGAATTACAGAGCCTTCTAAAATACTCGATAAAACTCGAGAACTCGTGATAGAGACCTTTGCCAAAAGCGGAGAAGATGTTAAAGATGGAATGGACATTGCCATCTGTGCATTTAAAGACAATAAGGTAATTTACTCTGGAGCCAATAACCCTTTGTGGATTGTACGTAAAACCGATTTAATTACCGAAGACCAAAAACAAGAAAGAAGCACCATTATAAACAATGGTATTTCTTTAATAGAACACAAGTCTAATAAACAACCCATTGGTCTTTATGCAGGAATGAAAGGTTTTACTCAGGAAGTAATAGATCTTCACCCAGGTGACAATCTTTACTTTTTTACCGATGGCTTTGCCGATCAATTTGGTGGAAAAAAGGGGAAGAAATTCAAGTACAAACCATTTAAGCGTTTCTTGATTGACTTACACACAAAATCAATGGCTGAACAAACACAACTCATTTCTGATGCCTTCGAAAATTGGAAAGGTGAAATGGAACAAGTGGATGATGTTTGCATCATAGGTGTTAGTGTATAATGTAAAGTTTAACCTAATTATCGAAAAGAGCAATTGGGTTTAAAATTGAATATGGGAACAAGCATTTTTAATCTATTAGCAGACCAAACAATAGCGGAAGAATTATTCAGAATACAAAACCTTGTAGTAGTTATCCCAATTTAATTTCAAAACACCCAACAATGTTTTTTGTATAAAACCGATAGATAAAAAACCCAAAATAGAGTATAACAAAATATCGGTGATTTTGATTTCAAATCGGTAGTATTGCATATACTTAGCTTAAACGATTTAACTAATGCCTCCTAAATTTTAACTTGACAACATGCAAAATAAAACTCAAACACATTGGCTAACAAAATCGTACGGAAACGGAGCTATGTTATTAATGCGTATTTGGTTAGGAATAGCCATGGTAATACACGGATACAAATCCGTAATTGGTGGAGAAATGGCTGGATTTATTGAGTATATTGAAAGTTTCGGTATGCCTGCTCCAGAAATAATGGCTTGGCTTGCTAAAGGGAGTGAATTTGTTGGAGGAATATTTTTAATCTTTGGGCTATTCTCTAAAGTATCAGCACTATTTATATTTATTACCATGCTTGTTGCAACACTTCTTGTACATAAAGGTCTTTTAATTGGAAGTCCTGGAGAATTAACTTGGTGTTACTTATTAATATCTCTTGCAATAATGATTCAGGGTGCCGGAAAAATTAGTTTAGATTATTTAATCGTGAAGAAAATAAGCCAATAACTACTTCATCACTTTAACACCATTCTTAAAATGCATTTCATCAACTACTTTTCCTGCTTGTTTGGCATAAAAAGTCCACTTCCCTTCTGGTTTATTGTTTTTAAAGTTCTTTTCGCTCTGTAAAGTTCCTATAGCATACCAAGAAGTTACTTTACCTTCTTGTTTCCCTTTTACAAAAGTTTGCTCGTACATCTTATTACCAGAGTCATAATAGTAAATCCACTTGTCATCTTGTACATTATCCTTATAAGACCCTTCATCTTTTGGTTGTCCGTTTTCATACCAAGAATAGTGTGGGCCTTCTTTAACAGAAACGAACACTTCTTTAATGAATTGTGAATACTTATTTTGTGAATCTTTTAAATATGAAGTGTCAGGTTTTGCAATAATTACATAAGCATCCATCAATTCTTGTTGTCCATTGAGGTACCAGTGTTCCCAAACACCACTTTTCATTCCTCCTTGATACTCTCCTTTATAATCCTGTTGTCCATTTACAAACCAGCCTTCCCAAGATCCATCCATAATTCCTTTAGTAAAGTTTCCTATGTCTTTTTTGGAACCATCATCATACCAAGATTTCCATTCTCCATCTTCTTTCCCATTCTTAAAATTACCTTGCATTATTAATTGTTTAGCTTCGTTCCAATAACTCCACAAACCATCTTTAGTATCATTTAAATAGTTTCCTTTTTTCCACTCTTGTTGATTAGGGTACCAAAATGTCCATTCTCCATTTCTTTTATCGTCTTTGTAGAATCCTGCGTAACTTTTTTTACCATTGTTTTCACTATAAAATTCCCATAAACCATCCCTTAACCCATTGTTAAAATCTCCTTCAAAATCTTTATTTCCATTTTGTAACCAAAAAATCCAGTGACCATTTTTTTCTCCTTTTAAAAAAGCTCCTTCAACACTTATTTTTTCATCTTCAAACCATTCTTTCATTGGTCCATTTTCTAGTCCATTAGAGAAATTTACTTCTTTTAATTTTTTTCCATCTGGATAAAAATAAGTCCACATTTTATTTTTTTTACCATTTAAAACGCTTCCTGTTAATTTAGGTTGATTGCTATCGTTCCAATAATAAATGCAATCGCCATTCATTATTCCATTTTCATAATTTTCTGATGAAACAAGATTTTGGTTTTTATCATAAGTTAACCATAACCCCTCTCGTCTTCCGTTTTTATAAGTCCCTTTTATCCTTATTTTATCTAAAGTAAAATATGCTATAAACTCTCCAGATCCATCTTTAACTTTTTCTTCCCCTTGTTCTGTAAAATAACTCTTCATCAAAACAACATCTCCCTTAAACTCTCTTATACTTTTAATCTTATTTACATCATACCATGTTTTCCATTCACCAATTCTATTATCTCTTTTAAAATGGCCCTCTTCCTTTTTGTTTCCTGAAGGGTAAAAGAACGTCCATAAACTATCTTGGTAACCATTTTTGTTGTAACCAATCATTTCTACAACACCATTATCAGCCCATATTGTACAAACACCTTCTTTTTTCGATCGCACAAAAAAGCCTTCTTCTCTTTTTTTTCCTGCATCATTATAATTGGTGTATTTCCCCTCAAATAGTCCATCTTTATAATTTACTTCTTGTTGAATCAATCCTTCCTTACTCCAAAAAGTCCATTTCCCTTGCTCTACACCTTCCTTTACAACTCCTTCAGCCTTCTTTTTTCCGTTGGTCCATTTGTAAGTATGTAATTGAGAAAAAGCAGTAGTGCTTACAAAAAGTAATAAGGCTAATAATCGAAAATTCATATCTAATCTACTTTTTATTTAATAATTTGATGTGTAAATATATCTGTAATAACACTTCTATCAACAAGTCTTTAAAAATAATGTAAACATTTTATTGTGAGTTATCGGACATAAAAAAAGCTCATCCGTAAGTTATCGAATGAGCTTTTTTTATAATTTTTCAAATTAAATCAAGTTCCAAAAACACTACTTGCTATAAGTTTTTGTGTTGGATTGGTAATCAAAACAGGTATTTCTGCTTTATTAGCAATTACCTCCTGTTCATCACTACCAAAAAAGTCAGGCAATAAAGCTCCTTTTCTTGTATTTACAATAGCAATCATATCTGCATTAATTTTAGCTGCAAATACAACAAGTTGTTGCTTAAAAGCACCAGATTTTTCAGCTAATACAATATCATAATTTACATTATGATCTCTAAAATAGGTTTTAGCAAAGGATAATTCTCTATCTAATTTTATTTGTAAAAACTGATCGTTTTCTTTTTCTGCAAAAATGTGAATTTTACTATTGAAGTGATTAGCAATACTAGCTGCTACTGTTAATTTTTGTTTTGTTACATCAGAGTAATCAATAGGTACTACAATTTCGTCATAAACATCTGTTTCACTTGGTCCTTTTTCTTGAACAATAATAAAAGGAACTTTTGAATGTGAAATTACTTTTAATGCATGACTTCCCATTATTTTTTGCATGCCTGTTGCACCATGGGTTCCCATAACAATATATCCTGCTCCTATCTCTTTAGCAACATCACCAATATCATCAAAAATATTTCCGATTCTTACAATAACATGTGTATTAATACCATATTTATTGTCAGCTTCTTCAACTAGCTTTGTCAATTTTTCTTTAGCAGCATCTACCTCTTTAGGTCTTGATACTACATGTAATAAGTATACCTCTCCTTCAAAAGATTTAGCAATTTTTACTGCATGGCTTAACGCACAATCAGCAACCGCTGTAAAATCGTGTGGCACTAGTACTTTATATATGTTTCTGTCCATAAATATAAATTTAACGAGTCTAAAGTAATTTTATTTTTCTTTGATTACAAATGTTTCCATGAATTTTGTTGTAAAATTTCCTTTTCTAAAATTCTCATCTTGCAATAATTGTTGATGAAATGGTATGGTAGATTTTATTCCTTCAATAATATATTCATCCAACGCTCTTTCCATTTTCTTTATTGCCTCTTCTCTTGTTTGCGCAACAACAATTAATTTAGAAATCATTGAATCATAATAAGGAGGTATCACATAATTAGCGTAAACATGTGTATCTATTCTTATTCCATGTCCACCTGGCTCATGGTAAGTTGTTATTTTTCCTGGACTTGGTCTAAAATCATTAAAAGGGTCCTCTGCATTTATTCTACATTGTATAGAGTGCCTTTTTGGTTCGTAATTTTTACCTGTCATTTTGTGCCCTGCAGCCAGTTTAATTTGTTCTTTAATTAAATCGAAATTAATTACTTCTTCAGTAATTGTATGTTCTACCTGAATACGTGTATTCATTTCCATAAAATAGAAGTTTCTATTTTTATCTACTAAGAACTCTACAGTACCTACTCCTTCATATTTTACTGCTTTTGCAGCTTTAACTGAAGCTTCTCCCATTTTTTTACGCAAGTCTTTTGTCATAAAAGGCGAAGGTGTTTCTTCAATTAATTTCTGGTGCCTTCTTTGAATAGAGCAATCTCTTTCTGACATGTGGCAAGCGTTACCAAAAGCATCTCCTGCAATTTGAATTTCGATATGACGAGGTTCTTCAATGAATTTCTCCATATACATCCCGTCATTACCAAATGCAGCAGCAGATTCTTGTCGTGCAGAATCCCAGTGTTCTTCCATTTCATCTTCACTCCAAACAACACGCATTCCTTTACCACCACCACCGGCAGTAGCTTTAATCATTACAGGATATACCACTTTTTTTGCAGTGGCTATTGCATCAGCTAAATCTTTTAACAATCCTTTTGATCCTGGCACAACTGGAACTCCAGCTTTTTCCATGGTCGATTTAGCCGAAGCCTTATCTCCCATTCCATCAATCATATCTGGTGATGCTCCAATAAATTTTATTCCATTTTCTTCACAGATTTTTGAAAACTTAGCATTTTCTGATAAAAAACCGTAACCTGGATGTATTGCATCTGCATTTGTTATTTCTGCAGCAGCAATGATATTTGGAATATTTAAGTATGATTCGGCACTTTTAGGTGGACCAATACAAACGGCTTCGTCTGCAAACCTTACATGTAAACTATCTGCATCTGCAGTAGAATAAACAGCAACAGTGCTTATTCCCATCTCTTTACAAGTTCTTATTACTCTTAAAGCAATTTCTCCCCTGTTTGCTATTAATATCTTTTTAAACATAGTCATTAAAAAATCTTTTAAATCTTAGATAGCAAATCACAAAAATTAATTTTCGAGAATTGCCTGTTTATTGAATTTTTGATTTCTTATGATGGGTCAACCAAAAATAGAGGCTGATCATATTCTACTGGAGAACCGTCATCTACAAGTATTTTAACGATTTTACCTGTAATTTCTGATTCTATTTCGTTAAATAATTTCATCGCTTCAATCATACAAACAACGGAATCGTCAGCAACATCATCACCAACATTTACAAAGTTGGCTTTATCAGGAGATGGTTTTCTGTAGAATGTTCCAATCATTGGCGATTTAACACTAACGTAGTTAGAGTTATCTGTATCATTACTCGCTGTAGGTGCTTCTGAAGCTCCTGGAACTGCCTGAACTGCAGCAGCTGCTTGAACTGGAGCTGCAAGCGGTGCAGAAACAACAACTTGCCCTTGTGCTTCAGCTTGAGCTTCAACTAAAAACTTCCCTTTTTTATGTGGTGGTGTTTTTATTGTGATTTTAAAATCTTTGTTTTCAATTTCAACTTCACTTACACCAGATTTCGCAACAAATTTTATTAAATCTTGAATTTCTAATGGCTTCATAATTATAATTATTTGATTTTATATCTTGTAAATTTTCCTTAAGAATTGTAGGCCCATTTTAGGTAAATAGAACCCCAAGTAAATCCTCCTCCAAATGCAGCAATAATAATATTATCTCCTTTCTTTAATTGATTTTCCCATTCCCACAAACACAATGGAATTGTACCAGATGTGGTGTTTCCAAATTTTTGAATATTGAGCATTACTTTATCATCGCTAACGCCCATTCTTTTGGCTGTAGCATCTATTATTCTTTTGTTAGCCTGATGAGGCACTAACCATGCAACATCATCACTAGACAAATTATTCTTTTCCATTATTTCTGCTGAAACATCTGCCATTTTGGTAACAGCAAACTTAAATACCGTTTTACCATCTTGGCGTGCATAATGTTCCTTTGCATCTATTGTTGCATGTGTTGGTGGAAAGGCTGACCCTCCAGCTTTTTGAGCTAAAAATTGGGCTCCAGAACCGTCACTTTTCAAGATAGAATCTTGCACTCCTAACCCTTCTTCATTTGGTTCTAATAAAACAGCTCCACAACCATCACCAAAAATGATACAAGTTGTTCTATCTTCATAATCAATAATAGAAGACATTTTATCTACTCCAACTACAACTACTTTTTTATGTGATCCAGACTCAATGTATTTCGATCCAGTTGTTAATCCATAAATAAATCCTGAACAAGCAGCATTCAAATCAAATCCAAAAGCATTTATTGCTCCAACTTTATCTGTAATAATATTTGCAGTTGCAGGAAATATATGATCGGCAGTAACTGTACAACAAATTAAAAGGTCAATTTCTTCTGGAGAAATCCCTGCTTTTTTACACAACCCTTTAACTGCTTCGGCTCCCATAACAGATGAACCTTGGCCTTCTCCTTTAAGTATTCTTCTTTCTTTGATTCCTGTTCTGGTAGTAATCCACTCATCAGTAGTGTCAATCATTGTTTCTAACTCTTTGTTGTCTAAAACATAGTCAGGAACATATCCATTAACGGCTGTAATCGCGGCTGTAATTTTACTCATAAATGTTTATTAGCAATATGAACGAACGAAAGTAAAAAATATATCGAAGCAATAAGCATATAAAACAAAAAAACTCATCAATTCTTAATAAGAATCAATAAGTTTTTAAGCTTTTTTACCTATAAATTGATTTTATAGCGCTATTTCTTTCTCTACAGCTTGTTTACCTCTGTAAAATCCACACTCACCACAAACTCTGTGATATAATGTTGGAGCACCACAGTTTGAACAGCTTGATAATGTTGGCGCCACAGCTTTATAATGCGTTCTTCTTTTGTCTCTTCTTTGATTTGAGGTTCTTCGTTTAGGATGTGCCATTTTTATTTATTTTTATTCAAATTAATATCTTTCAATCCCGACCATCTCGGATCGTTTACTATTTCTGTTTTTTGCTCTATCTTTTCTAGTTCATCAATCACTTTTTGATTGCACAAACCTTCAAAATGAACTCTTTTTTGAGGAAGATTTACGTTTATAAATTCGTAAATATATTCGGCTACATTCAATTCATATTCATGTATCGGAAGAATCAAAATCTCGTCAGATTGGTCATAATCTTCATTACCAAACTTCACAATCAGTTTTTCTTCTCCTTCAACATCAACATCAACTTCATCTAAACATCTATCGCAAGGAACAGAAATTGTTCCTGTAAAAATAAATGTTAACACCAACATTGTTGATTGTTTTTTAAATTCTAACTCAACATTAATAGCTGATTTATCAAACTCAAAACAATCAAATCCTGCAAAGAACTCATTATCCACAGTAAATTCATAAAAATGAATTCCCTGCTTTAATCCTTCAAACTTAATATTATATTCACTCAAATCTTTCAACATGGCAACTATTCTTAAATTTGAAAGTCTGCAAAGGTATGAATTTATTCAATACTGCAAAAAAAGACATTCTTTTTTTAATTTAATAATGGTTTTTAATAATGGCTTGTTTATAAAAAAGCGAAACGCCCTATTAACACTGATGTATTTAAGGATATTATTGTCTATTAAAACAGATCAGATGAGATTAACAAAACAACACATTATCTATATTCTAATTGTAGGAACACTTTTTTCGTGCGTTCCAGCAAAAAAATACGAAGAATTAAAATCTAGACAAGATGCTTGTAGGGATGAAATTTCTGCATTAAAAACTCTTAATCAAAATTTAGAAGAAGAAAATAATGAGTTGAAATCTTCAATAGAGCTCAATAAAAAAGAGTTAGAACAACTTAAAAATGATGTTGCTAAAGATAAAGCTGATTATGATGCGATGAAAAAATCTTACAGCACTTTAAAAGAAACTTATCGCTTGTTATCTGAGCGACAAAGCGCACAATCTTCTAATGGAAAAACGGCAACTGATAAACTAATGAAACAGTTACAGGCAACACAATTAGATTTGCAAGCCCAAGAAGATGCTTTACGAACTTTAGAAACATCTTTACTAAATAAAGAAGCTGCTCTTAAAAAATTATCTACCGATTTAGAGGCTCGTGAAAAACGGGTTAACGAGTTAGAAGCCATTATTAATAAAAAAGATGCTGCATTAGCTAATCTTAAAAAGAAAGTAAAAGAAGCTTTGCTTGGTTTTGAAAACAATGGTTTAACTATTGAGCAAAAAAATGGAAAGGTCTATGTTTCTTTAGATGAAAGTTTATTGTTTGCTTCTGGTAAATACGATGTTGGCAGTAAAGGAACCGAAGTGCTTAAAAAATTAGCCAAAGTTTTAGAAACAAGTTCTGATATTGATATTGTTGTAGAAGGACACACCGATAATGTTCCTTTAAAAGGAAAGGGAGATATCGCTGATAATTGGGATTTATCTGTAAAAAGAGCCACTTCGGTAGTTAAGATTATCACCAACAACAGTAATGTTAGTCCTAAAAGATTAACTGCTGCCGGAAGAGGGGAATACTTGCCCTTAGATTTAACCAACACTACTGAAGGAAGAAAAAAGAACAGAAGAATTGAAGTGATTTTAACTCCTAAATTAGATGAGTTATTTGAGTTGTTGGGGGAATAAAAACTTAAACAACACTTAACTTTTTCCTAAAAATCTGCCAACTTATTTTAACTCAAAATAAGTGGCATTGAAACGCGACCAACAGGATTGTTAGACTATACATTAACCTCCCCAATTGTTGATAGGCTTATCCAATCATCAATTTAATACCCATTAACTTATACCAGTTTAATGTCTAAACACCCAACATTGGTTTTTGTATAATGCCGTAATGGTACATATCGTTTTTACGTCATTGCGAGGCACGAAGCAATCTTATTCCTAATAGCAAGATTGTTTTAGCTTGAAATATTTATTCTGTTTCACCAAGTAATCTCTTGCATCTAGACCCCGGATCAAGTCCGGGGAGGGGTTGAGTTGTGGTGTTGTTAATTAAGTTATGGCGAGTGTTTTGCGAAAGCAAAAGCGGGAAGCAATCTCATTCAAAATAGCCTTTTTCATTTTTTTCGTTGGTAAAAACAATTGTCCTACACACTATAAAGGGTTTTCGGATGGAGGCGGCATTCAAAAATTTGGTGTGCAGGCTGAAACGAAACCTTAGTAAGAATGGAAAGTGCTGAACTTGCCTCAGTAATCACCCAACATTGGTTTTTGTATAATGCCGTAATGGTACATATCGTTTATACGTCATTGCGAGGCACGAAGCAATCTTATTCCTAATAGCAAGATTGTTTTAGCTTGAAAATATTTATTCTGTTCCACCAAGTAATCTCTTGCATCTAGACCCCGGATCAAGTCCGGGGAGGGGTTGACTTGTGTTGTTAATTAAGTTGTGGCGAGTGTTTTGCGAAAGCAAAAGCGGAAAGAAATCTCATTCAAAATAGCCTTTTTCATTTTTTTCATTGGTAAAAACAATTGTTCTCTGAACCTATAAAGGGTTTTCGGATGGTGGCGGCATTCAAAAATTTGGTGTGCGGGCTGAAAAGAAACCTTAGTAAGATTGGTAAGTGCTGAGCTTGCCTCAATAATCACCCAACAATGTTTTTTGAATAATGCCGATAGAGATTCAAAGCCAGAGAATGAGTGTAACGAAATTATCAGGCATTTTGATAACAAATCGGTTAATCCTTAAATGAAAAATAAACGTGTATAAATACACAATCTAATATTTTATAATACACTTCTCCAGTTAAAACTAAATGTATTTCGTTGTTATTGTAAATTATTTAGTATTATTACAATCTATTTTAAATGGCGTGCCAAAATTTAAAAAAGTTTTTGGTTTTAAATAGAAGAAGTAATAACTGAGTTATGAAGACAGGTAAAATTTATAACAAGGAGCAACAACGATCCTTAATTAATAATTTACCTAATGCAAATGTATAACTCAAAAACATTATAAATACAAGGAGTTGAACAACTGTGTTACACACTAGTGTGCTTTAGCCGGTTGTTGGCTACAATAGACTTGTAATAACGGAAAATATGAAAAACAGAAGAAACAGAGGCAGCCCAACACTTTCGATTTGCAACTTGCATCAACCAAATAATAACTAATTTTGAACTTAAGTTAAATAATTAACATGAAAAAAATAAATACCCTTTTGCTCTTACTCTTGGTAAGCACACTAACAATGTTTGCACAAGAGAATAAAAAAGCAGAACAAATATTAAATGAAGCTCCCTTTATCTTTAAAGGAACAGTAATTTCTGAAACACCTTTTAAAGGGGAGCATGATAAAGATTTTTTAATCTCTTATGAGATTAATATTGAAACAATCTACAAAGGAAATCAATTAAACTTAGGTAATATTACGTTAATTTCTAAATCTATTTTAGGATGGAATGAATCGGGAGGTTATATTATTCCTGATGTTGTTAGTGAATATACTACTAAAGAAAAAAATATGTTTAACCTTAGTGTTGGTGTATCAGGTGTATTTGCCTGTAATCAATACAATAATAAAACATTAAGCATTCCTACAACAAAAACAGAATTGAAAAATAATATGATAATAGAGCCTATTTGTGCTACTAAATATTGTTTTTTCCGTTACGGAAGTTCTGCTAAGCACGAAAATAGGGAGTTTTATCCTCATAAATACATAAAAGGATTTAGAAAGTCTTTTGAACAAACAGGAACGATTGATAAAAAAACAGGTGTTACTATTTGGAATGAAGAAACAACTGTGTGGGAAAAATTAGATAGCTACCTTAAAAAAATTGGTATAACTCCACAAAAAGAAACTGTAAAAAAAAAAGATGTAACTTTTTTAGAAAGAAAAAAACAGAATGAAATCCTTTATGCACAACGAGTAAAAAAATCTGAAGAACTACAACAATTTTTAGAAGGACGTTATCAAAAAAGTTTGTTAAGCAAAGGCGCCACAAACAATAAAACCAACCATGACATAGAGTTTGAAATATTAAATGAGCAAGTTACGGGGAGTTCACCTCAATACTTTGAATTTGATATTATAGTTTCTGGAAGTGGTAGTAGCACTACTTATCTAGATAATTCTGCCTTTGTTATTGAATACAACCCAACTATATTTGGGACAAATATTGTACTCAACAATACTGTTACCATAACAAGGGGTACTAATTATAACACTGCAACATATACAGACCCAATGACCATTGTGACAGATGATGCTGCGAATGCTATCAGGTTTGGGATAGGGACTGCACCTTTTGTTGGTTCATGGAATAGACCTATTCTTCCTTCTTCTCAAGAACAACTTGCACATATTAAAATAGAAATACAAAATTGTACGGGATATGCTGATTTACAATTTATTGATGTTGCTAATGTTTCTAATTTTATATTATATACAGTGAGTCCAACTATTGACCCTATTGTTGCTCCATTTACGGCATACGATAATGTTACATATCTTCAGCCATTTAATAATTTTGTTCTTTGTCCACCACCTATTATTACTAATATGTTTCCTAATCCAATTTCATCAGGAACAGGTTCTGTATTAACCATTCAAGGATTTGGATTTGGTAATACAAGGGGTATAGGACAAGTGTGGATGGCAGATGATAAAGGTACTAGCACTGTAATTAAACAGTTTGACCATATTGATTATGTTTCTTGGAGTGATACTGAAATAAAATTTATTGTACCTTCAATAGTTGATACTCTATTTCCTTCAGGACAAGAAAAAGGTGTTGGTTCTGGAGTTGTTGCGGTAAATAGAAATGATGGAATTAATAGTGCTGGTAGTACAGTGGCACTTGATATAATTTATGCTAATCGAAATGTTTCTATTGCTAAAAACTCACCATCATATGAAAAAATTCCTGTAAGGGTCGTTGATATCACACCAAATGATTTAGATACAGGAATGGTATTTTATTTAGATACAAGCATTACTAATGTTCCGATGAGAAAAGCAGCAATAGAAACAGCTTTGCATGATTGGTCTTGTGCAACCTTAATTAATTGGAAAATTAAGGGTGATACGACATTAAAACATACTGTTGACGATATTTCTGTAATATATATGGATGATAGCTTTCAGGGGACACCGTTGGCAAGAACATATCAAGGAAATGGTTCAGTTTGTACTGACGCTAATGGAGATTTGATTGTTTATTTTAAAGATGTTGATATAGGATTGACAAGAGGGTTTAATAATATTACATCAACAAGTTGGCTTATTGATACGAGTTTAACACAAAATCTTGCAACTGGAGAACAAGATTTTTATGCAGTTGCTCAGCACGAACTCGGTCATGCTCATGGTTTAAGTCATGTTAATAACAATTCTAATATTATGTACTATGCAAATCCTTCAGGACCTATAAGTGTTGCAAATCGACTTGATTTGTTATCAGCTGGCAGTTTAGATGCAATAGTCGGGGGAGACTACCTTGTTACTAAAAGTGGTTTAGCTGATACTTGTAACGGAATTTCTGCAATGGTTCCTGCTTCAGTTCAAAACTGTGTAGCAATAATTGGGTTGGATGAATTATTTAATAGGGATATCGAATTAGTAGCATATCCGAACCCTGTAAATGATATTTTGAATTTGTCATTTAAAATTGAACGGAATGCTAACATTAAGATTTCCTTATATGATTATATTGGTAAAGAAATAAAAGTCATCAATAAAGGGAAACAATACAAAGGGAAACAAAATGTTGAAATAAATGTTAAAAATTTAGCGTCAGGTTTCTATTTTTTACGAATTCATATAAACAACCGAATTGAAACGGCTAAGTTAATAGTCAGATAAATAAAAGTTAAACCAAACGCTTTGAAAATTTCAAAGCGTTTGGTTTTTGCATTTATGAAAACACTTAAATACATATTACTACTATTCATATCCTTAAACTGTCAATATTCTTTTAGTCAACTTTATACTGAATACGCAAAAGGAGGAACAATTGATTCTTTAGTCCAAAGTTTGTTTGCATCACCAAGTGTTCAAATACTGAATGTAACATTTACTGGAGATTATAATCCTTGGACAGATAATATTAAAGATATTGGGCGTTTTAACTCAACTAATTCATCTATTGGTCTTGATAGTGGAATAATTTTGACAGGAGGCTGGTTAGAGCCTCCTTTTGGTTTAGGTCAGCCCTCATTCAACAATCCTCAGTATTTAAAGACTACACCTGGAGATTCAATTTTAGATCAAATTATTAGCCCATCGCAAACCATAGGTGCAACAGTATTAGAATTTGATTTTATCCCAAATGGAGATAGTATAAAGTTCAATTACGTATTTGCTTCTGATGAATACCCTGACCAAATTTGTTCACCTGATAAAGATGTTTTTGCTTTTCATATCTCAGGCCCAGGTATTAGTGGAATGCAGAATATAGCTTTAATTCCTAACACTAATATATTCGTTGGAAACAATACTATAAATGATACTAATTACGTTCTAAATCCCATTATGTTGACTTGGGGTTTCTGTGAATCATTAGATTACCCACAATACTATATAGATCATGGAGAGGATAGCTTATTAGTATTTGATGGAACAACAACTGTTTTAACCGCTAAATCAGTAACAGTTCCTTGCCAAACCTACCATTTACGATTTGCTATTGCTAATGGCGATTTAGATATCGGTGAAAGTCCTGCTGTATTTTTAGAAGCAAACTCCTTTAATTCGGAGCCGTTAAAAATAGAATCAAAAGTTAGTTATGGTGCTAATGATACTATCCTATATGAAGGGTGTGGTTCTGCTCAAATTATTTTCAGAAGAACATATAACATTCAGCAACCTAAAACTTATAATATCTCTTTAACTGGTACAGCTCAAAATGGTATAGATTACAATAATTTACCAAGCTCAATTACAATGCAAGCAGGGAATTCCTATGATACACTTATTATTTATCCAACATCTGATTTAATTATGGATAATTTGGAAAACATTATTATTACAATTGGAGATACACTTTGTAACGGACAATATTATGAAACAGATATTGAATTAGTTATTCATGAAAAACCAAACGTTGATATTCAAATAGTTCCTGATACAGGAGCTTTTTGCACTAATGTTTTATTCTCAGCTCAAGCTCAGGGAGGATTACCCCCTTTAAGTTATAATTGGAATAATGGATTAAGTAATACTCCCATTTTTAATTTTTATCCGAGTTTTCAAAATGCTTATATTAATAAAACAATTACTCTTAATGTAATTGATGGTTGTGGGAACTCTGCTTATGACACTACCAATATTATTTTCTCTAAATATCCAGTCGCAGCTTATAATTACTTGCCTGGCTATCTAGATATAGATAACCCTACTGTTAATCTTCAAGATTTATCTACAATAGGAGTTGTTAGTTGGTTATGGAATTTTGATGATAATACCACAACATCAACACTTCAAAACCCAATTTATAATTATCCTGATACTGGTAATTATAATGTTATGTTAACTGTATCAAATCAATTTGGATGTACCGATTCCGTTTCACAAATAATTAGAATAAATGATACTCCTGATTTAATTTATCCCAATACATTCTCTCCGAATAATGATGGATTAAATGATTCATTTAAGCCTCTAAAAGCTGTTGGAATTGAAACAGGAACATTAAAAATATTTAATAAGTGGGGAGGTTTGATTTATGAAAGTAATGATTTTACAGAGGGGTGGAATGGAGACTATCACAAAAGAAAATCATCAGCAGGAACATACTACTGGATTTGTACATACTCTAATGTTTACGGTAAGGAATTTGTTATAAAAGGGTTTGTTACTTTATTTAGATAATTAATATTAAAAGATAAACAAGAAAGTAATTATTCATTCTTAATTAAGCCAAAAGTTGCATTTGTGACTTGAATTGAGTCGTTGGGGAGAGCAAATTTTTGAATCTAAAGATAATTCATGGGACGGAAAAGAGGTAGAAGCAGGAACTTATACTTATAAAATTAAAGTGAAATTTAAGAATAGTAAAAGAGATAAATATGGGTGGCTCACGCTTCTGTTCCAAACACATGCCATACCGCTCTTGGCTTTGGCTCAAGCCAAAGTAATGGCATAAGTTTTCCACCCTAACAACACACTGAAATGAAGACACTAAACACAACAATCTATATATAATATGCCTTGTTGCGAACATTTTAACTTTGTGAAACTTGCGGTAGTTATGCCATAATTTTTGCTAGTGCTTTTTAAAAACAAATTAGCAAGCTGCTCCCGATAGTTATCGGGACTCGCTTTTTAGCTTGACAAGGTTTTCGCTACTAAGTTGGTGCGGTAACGGGGGATTCCTCACAAAAATTATTACTTTTAAGCATTGAACCTACTAAAGCACATACATATAGTAGCGTTGTGTTTCATTCGATGAATCCGCCCACATTTTAGCACTTCCCGAAGAAAAATCGGCAAGAGCTAAAATTTCTCCAACACACCTTAGCAGAAAATGGAGTTGAATCCCTACATTTGAAAGAGTAAAAAACAAAACCATAAATGACTCTTCTTCCAACATCGATACTTAACAAGTATATTAAACTGTAAGACCAAGAAGTCATTGATAAAACAGATATGGAAATAGACCAAATGATTTATGCCTTCTATGGTTTAAGTGAGGATGAAATTAAAATTATGGAGGGAGAATGAGTGATAGAACAAAAATATTAAACCTTATTAAATTGCATTTTCCCGAATTTGACACCCCTTCTTATAATATTGATTTTGATGTAAAAGATAGATTAATCAAAGTTGAAAAACGAGAATTAGGTCAACTTTTACTCAAAACATTATTCTCAGATTTCATAAATGAGGAATATTTTAGCCAACCTAACTCTAGCTTTTTATATCATTATTTACCTGCTAAATATGTTAATAATATATTATCAGAGAATAAAATTAGATTATACAATTTAGCCAAGTATGTTAAAAACAAAAATGACTCAAAAGAATATTCTTACCTTATTGATAGAATTGGTTTAATTATCCCTAATGCTGAAAAATATTTAAACTCAGTAATCAACGATGTTTTTATCCTTAGCTGCACAACTGAAGAAAACTCTGATAATCATTGGAATTATTACGGGAAAGAAGAAGGTGCTTGTATCCAATTTAAAGTTAGCATAAAAGAAAGTAATCATACTATTTCCGTGAAAAATGTAGTTTATGAGTCTGAATTAACAAAACTATTCTGTTTACAACAATGCATCAAAGAAGAATTTGATTATTCATTAGATATATCGAAAGTTGCTTTAAATTCTCAATATGTAAAACGTAGTTATTACAAATGGGAAAAAGAGGTTAGAATTTGTTTTGATAATAACGCTCATCAAATAGGGAAAAAGTTAAAGTCATTCTTAACAAATGGAGAAGTTACTACATCTGAAGATGATAAATACTTTAAAATAAAAGAGCCTGAAATACACGATAAATATATTGAAGTGTCAATAAATAATGATTATTTTGATCTAACTATTGAATCCGTTCAACTAAGTTCTAATAAAACATCATTAGAAATAGAAAAATTTTGTACCGAAAATGAAGTTAAATTTATAAAATAATATGCCCGAAAGTCAAAACATAGAATGGAAAGAAAGTTGGCGAGACGAGTACCTGAAATGGATATGCGGTTTTGCCAATGCCAAAGGAGGTAAAATATACATTGGCAAGGCTGATAACGGCAATGTGGTTGGTGTGCCCAAGTTTGAGAAGTTAATGGAAGATATTCCTAACAAAATAACTAATCATTTGGGCATAGTAGCCAACGTAAATTTATTAAAAGAATCTAGCAAACACTACATAGAAATTGAGGTTCCATCTTATGATGTACCTATTTCGTATCACGGTAAGTATCATTTTAGAAGTGGAAGTACCAAACAAGAATTAACTGGAAATGCTTTAAATGAGTTTCTGTTACGTAAAACTGGTAAAACTTGGGATGATGTAATAGAACCCAATGCTACTTTAGAAGATATTGACGAAAAAGCCATTAAAGCATTTAAAAGAGGTGCTATAAAAAGTAATCGTTTACCACAAGTGGAAGACGAGAATGACTTGTTGCAAATTTTCAAAAATTTACGTTTAACAGATGGCGATAAACTAAAGCGTTCTGCAGTTTTGTTGTTTGGTAAAGATCCTCGAAATTTCTACATCAACGCTTTTGTTAAAATCGGAAAATTTGGCAAAACAGACGATGAATTATTGTCGCAAGAAGTTATTGAAGGAAATGCTTTTGAATTAGCGAATCAAACTTTAGAGATTTTAGACAAAAAGTATTTTACCAAATCTATTTCATACGATGGTTTGCAGCGAATAGAAACTACAGAATATCCTTACGAAGCCATTAGAGAGGTTTTGCTAAACGCAATAGTTCATCGTCAATATTTGGGTGCTCCAATACAAATTAGCATTTATGACGATAAGCTAATGATTTGGAATTATGGCACTTTACCCGAAGACTTAACGCTAGAGGATTTAAAGAAAAAACATACTTCTCATCCTCGCAATCCATTTTTAGCAGATGTTTTCTTTAAAGGCGGACTAATTGAATCTTGGGGCAGAGGAACGTTAAAAATTATTTCGGAATGTAAATCTGCTGGACTTCCACAGCCAGAAACTAAAGTAATGAGTGGCGGAATAGCGGTTACTATTTTTAAGGATATTTACAACGAAAAACATTTACAGCAATTTGACCTAAACGAAAGACAGCTGAAAGCTGTAATGTATGTTAAAGGAAATGGAGAAATAACCAATAAAATATATCAAGAACTTTGTGCTGTTTCTAAAGCAACTGCCACAAGAGATTTGACCGAGTTAATTGACAAACATAAATTACTAGAAAGGACTGGAGAGGTTGGTGCAGGAACAGTTTATAAAATAATTGGCTCATAATTGGCTCAAAAGACTAATAATTGGCTCATAATGGACTCACAAAAAATAATTATAACACAGTCATACACATTGGTAAGTCGCACGAACACCAACCGCACCAACCAAAACTTACCAATAAGTATCTCTGACAGGATAAAAAAACGACAATCAACAAGATTAGAAACCAATTTAGTGTAACGTCTAATCTTTAACTTGTGTAAACCATGTATCTTAACGTACATAAAATGATATGAGAAAAATATTCCTGACACTGATTTGTTTCGCTTCAATAGGAAGCTCGTTTGCTTGTATAAATGAGTACAGAACTCTTTTAACAGGTGAGGTTGTTTACACTGACCCATCAAGTGGAAAAGTGTGGAATAAAGAAATAGATAGCCTTGAACTTAGAAATAAATCAGTTGAATTATTGGCTGCTTACAAAAGGTCTGATTCACTAGAATATTATTCTGATTATGCTGCTGCATTAACATACCTAGGTGAATACCAAAATGCTAAAAAGATTTACGAACAAATTGAAAGGCTATCACCAAACCTATACACTACAGCTTCTAATCTTGGAACGATATACGAACTAATTGGAAAACCAGATTCAGCTCTAATTTGGATAAAAAAATCAATAGAACTTAATCCAGAATCACATAATGGATCGGAATGGATTCATATTAAGATTTTGGAATACAAACTTTCTGAATCTGCGGACTTACAAACCTCAATTCTTGGGTTAGACTTTGGAACTGATGTAAAGCCTTCAAATCCAAAGAATTATGATTTAGAAGAATTAAAAGAACATATTTGACATCAATTGAGGGAGCGAACAACTTTCGTTAAACCTAAAAATTCCATTGTCGGAAATATCTATTTCGATCTAGGAAATGTACTCGCTCAAACGAGAGATGTTCAAGCTGCTTTGGAAAGTTATGAAGCTGCGAAAGAATTCGGATTTAAAACTGAATTAATGGATTCGAGAATAGCTGAATTCGAATCTTTAGCGAAAAAAGCAGAACGACAGGGGAAATTCATAGACTTCATAAAGGATAATTTTAAAGAAGTCTTTTGGACAACTCTCGCTGGATTAGTCCTTTTTATCTTCCTTATAATTTGGTGGATTAGAAAACGAAAAAAACGAAAGGGTAACACTGTATATAGCAAATAGGTACTGTCTTGCTAAACTGAAACTTTTATGATTTTTTGAAACTCCGCCAAATTAAAAATTTAGCTTTATCATTTTAAACTAAAGTTTAAAACAACAAAAAACACAGATTGGGCGTTAGCACAAATAAACTATAAATGATACAAGTTCAAAATCTTGATTTTTCATACCAAAAAGGAGAAAAAATAATTGATAATTTATCGTTTGATGTTCCTGAAAATTCAATATTTGGTTTTTTAGGTGCTAATGGTTCGGGAAAAACAACTGCCATCCGATTGTTACTAAACCTTTATAAACCAAGTGCTGGTGAAGTTATTATTCAGAATAAAAAAATCTCTTTAAACGCTAAAGAATTATATAAAAATATAGGCACACTAATTGAAGACCCTACTTTTTATGGCCATCTTTCGGCAAAAGAAAATCTAAAATTATTAGCAACTTTCTATGAAGTTGATAATTATAGGATAGAAGAAGTTCTTGATTTAGTTGGATTATTACACGCTAAAGATAAAAAAGCGAACAATTATTCACTTGGCATGAAACAAAGATTAGGAATTGCTTCAAGTATTTTACATGACCCTGAAATATTGATTTTAGATGAACCCCTCAATGGTTTAGATCCTAAAGGAATCGCTGAGATTCGCAACCTGTTTTTCAAGTTTCAAAAAGAAGATAAAAAAACAATATTCATATCAAGCCATCTGCTAAATGAAATAGAAAATACTTGCAGCGATGTTTGTATTATTGATCATGGTAAAAAATTATTTACAGGTAAAATAGAACAACTAAAATCTCAACTTTCTAAAGGTGATTCATATAAAATAAAATGTAATGATCCAAAACGAGCAGAAGCCGTTCTAAAAACACAATTAGGACTAAGTAATTTATCTGTAAATAGCTCAACATTAACAATAAATATTGATAATAAAGAAATCATTCCTTCCTGTATTAAAGCTTTAGTTAATGATGATATTCAACTTTTCGAAATATCAAAAAACGAAACCAATCTTGAAGCCTTGTACTTAACTCTTACTAAATAATGATTAATTCCATTTACAAAGGACTGATTGCCGAAACTCAAAAGGTAAAAGGCACGTTTACCTTTTGGTTTACAATACTTGGTTCACTTTTAATTCCTTTTATTTTCTTCTTAGTCTATTTTTTTAGACATCAAAGTTTTATCCCTCCTGAAACTATTAACCCTTGGGACACCTTTATACAAAGCAACCTTAAAGCTATAGCATTCTTACTTTTTCCGCTTCATATTATCTTAACTATCGCAATAAATATTAATATTGAGCATAAAGAAAATAGCTGGAAAAAACTATTTGTATTACCCATTAAAAGAGAAAGTATTTACATTAGTAAATTACTTTTTTTACTGTTTCAAGTTTTCATATCACTTATAATTTTCTCTCTTTCAATATTCACTTTTGGCGGTATATTAGGGTTTGTTCACAAAGAATTAAATTTTTTAAACTATTATCCAGAGGTTTCTTCTTACAGTAAATTAATCGTTCGTCTCTTTATTTCCATCCTTGGAATTTTCTCTATTCAGTATTTTTTAAGTTTGTTTTTTAAAAATATCATTATACCAATTTCTTTAGGAGTTTTTCTAACAATTGTTGCTACTATTATTGTTCAGGATTGGGAACATTCAATTTACTTTCCTTATGCATTTCCTATGTGTTTTTTCTTAAACTCAAATCAATTGGCAACAATCGATACTTTTTATGGTTTAACGATATCTGAAATCACAAGTTTTGTAACGTTTATTACTGTGAATATTTTGGGAGTAATTATGTTTAATTCTAAAAAAATTAAATAGCGATTTGCCAACAAAACTATACGTAATAAGAGTACAAAATCTTGATTTTTCATGCCAAAAAGGACAAAAAATAATATTGAATTTATCTATAAAAATGTTGCTAAAATAATAGATTAAAGCAGTACTTTTCGAATCCTTTAAGGAGCGTGAACAATGAGCAAAATATCAAAAATAGCAGTCGAAAATAAGACAATCTCAATTCTAAAACAGAATGAAGAAGATTACATCTCCTTGACCGACATGGTGCGAGATAAAAATGGTACTGACCACATCCGAAACTGGATGAGAAATAGAAATACCGTTGAATTTATTGGGCTTTGGGAAACTTTGCACAACCCAAATTTTAAAGGTGTCGAATTCGACACCTTTAGAAAACAAGCAGGACTTAACAATTTCAATTTAACACCTAAAAAATGGATTGAGGCAACTAATGCCGTTGGAATTATTTCAAAATCGGGTAGATACGGAGGGACTTATGCTCATAAGGATTTAGCATTTGAATTTGGTGCTTGGATTAGCCCAATGTTTAAATTACTTTTAATAAAAGAATTTCAACGATTAAAAGAAATTGAATCCAATCAATATAATCTTGAATGGAATGTTAAACGAATTTTGAGTAAAACAAATTATCACATTCAAACAGATGCTATCAAAGAACACATAATTCCGCAGAAGAATTATTCAAAGGATAAAGAATGGTTAATTTATGCAGAAGAAGCTGACTTACTAAATGTCGCAATGTATAATTGTACAGCAAAAGATTGGCGTGACGTAAATAAAGAACACTCAAAAAAAGGAATGAATATTAGAGATTTTTCGAGCATCAACGAATTGGTTGTTTTATCAAATCTTGAAAATCTTAATGCAGTAATGATTACCGAAAATATTGACAAATCTGGACGATTTAAACAACTAACTAAAGTCGCTCAATCTCAACTAAATACTTTAGACGGTAAAGATTTTATAAAATCATTGAAAAATCTTAATAACACAACATATTTAGACGAAAAAAATAAGCAAGAAAAAGAATAAAAAAATGCCCTAATCGAGTAGACGGCTCCGTCCATAATTGAGCGGAGTGGGCCAATACTTTAATTTGGTATTTAAAGTGAATAAATTAAAAACAAAATATAAACTCTTGGCTACGTGCAATTTTGAAAACCACCCTTTTCAAATCCCGTGCTACGCACAGCCTATCGCTGTGATTCATAAACAAAATGAATAAAAAAATTGCCATAGTTACATTAATTCTCATCTCAATTCTAAGTGGAATAATTTGGCGTATAGAAATTGAATATCATGGTTGGTATGGATTGACATGGATATCATATTTTCATTTAACAATCCCTATTGGATTTCTTCTATTTATGTTCTGGGCTAACTTTTTCATACAACTCACCACATTAAAAAGAGCCCTATTAAATATATCAGCCTTAGTTTACGGACTACTTATTTACATTAGTTTGAGATATTCTTTAGTTTATTTATTTGGGGCAGGTCCAAAAATGACATTTGAATTCTTAGAAACTCCAAGATGGATATGGCACCTTAAAGGCTTTTCAACTTTTATAATCATTCCAATGATACCAGTGGGTACATTTTATATTTTCAAAGCATTTGGCAAAATAGTTCCGTTGAAATCACTTTTAATTTCGATAATTGGTCTATTAATATCTTCTCCTCTCTCAATGGTTTTTCTTGAATTAATAAATGATAAAGGAAAACCAGATGCAATTCATACAATAAAAAGTGGCGTTATAATTCCAATTTGTATGTTTTCAATTGGACTACTCATTATAGGTCAAATGAATAACACTGGCAACAACAAGCCTGGTCATTAGACAACCCTATAATTCTCAATAAAAAGTGTTTTCCTATTGATTTTAAAGGAGGTTATCAACAAAGTTGTGCAACAGGCACAATCCCTATATTTTATATTGTTGGCTTAGAACTGTACATTTGGCTAGACATAAACTAACCAAATAACCTTTAAAATTATCAATATCCAATCATCAATTTAATAACCGTTCCCTAATCATACATGCACATAGCAGTCCCTTTTTTACCGTTGTTTAACAGTAGATATGGACAATCGTATATTTATCCAAAGTCTGTAGAAGGGTTGAAACACGACCAGCAAGCATTTTAATAACTCACCAAACCCTGAAACAACAATTCAATCATAAAAATAGCTCCAAGGCATTGTAGCAATTTGTAATCATTAGGCAAACGCACATTCAGATTATCTTCCTTTATTGCTTTTACTATAACTAAGATGGATATTGCTATAATAACCATAAGTCCAAAATGTGCTAACGCAAGCACTTTATCCATTCCTTCAGAAAAAGGTATGATGCAACGATGTAATAAGATGCTAATTACCGAAAGGCTAACTAGGGCTATGTATTGTACTTTTAGGTTGGGTTCAGTTTGTTTTAATTGATAAGCTCTTACTAATAATAATATCACAAAGGCTATATCAAAACAGATAATAGAAATAGTTAATAGATCAAATGGAATGGGCCAATGGCTAATTTTAAACACCGAAAAAAACAATACAATAGCAGATAAAACTGGTATTATAGCGAGAACTGAGCTTCTCATACGATAGCCAAAATGAACCAAAGCTGCTGAAAACCCAAATAAAGATACAATCAAAAATTCGCCACCTAAAGGCCAGTGAATTAATATAAAAGCTAAGCCTAACGCGAGAACAATTCCCAATAGCACGTAAATAATTTCACGTAGTAATAATTTAGTTTCTCGTTTGCGAACCAAAAACTCCACTAGGGCTATCCCCATAACAGCAAGAGAAGCAATAAATATTTCGCGGGGTCCAGGCCAATGCATAATTTTAAAAAAAACTGCAACCATGTAAATGGTACCAAGTAATGTGTATAAAGTATTTCTAAGCATAACTAATAAATTTTCGTTTGTAATATATATTATTTTTCATTATTAAGTTGAACAAGCTCCAGGTCTTTGTCACTTTCCAAAACTGGTCTACGATCATATTTTCTCCCATTTAAAAACTTGCCGATAAAAGTAGCCCTCACCAAATAATGATAGCTTACCAAACAGATTACTGCTGTTGAAGTGGTTACAATTAAGAATTTTATAAAGGCGGGTATTGGCCAATCTACTATTAAGCCCGGAATTAAGGCGGTTAAGGGCAAATGAAGTAAATAAACCCAATAAGAAGAGTCTGAGATATACTTCATTTTAGCAGAATATTTGCTACCATATTTAATAAATAAACCAGAAAGACCAAAAATAAACAGCCAAACCTGTATAGAATTAAAAATCATATTAATGCCTGAATCAACGTGTCCATGTAAGATACACTGAATGGTTGTTGAGATTAATCCCAAGATTGTGCAAACCCAAGCTAGTTTCATAAAAGAGTTCAACAGATGCTTCGATTTATACACCATCCAACCTACTAGGTAGAAGTAAAAATGAAAGACATAAGCGTGTAACGTAGGAATAAAATCTATATCCGCTCCGATATTATCTGTTAGAAATGAAACATATATTAACAATGATATTGCGGCTAAAATCAAAACACGCAACACAGGCATCTTAATAAACCAACTAAAAGATTGACTTAATTTCCTACCTAAAACTGGCACTTTTTGAATTAAAAGCGCTATTAATACAGCAGAAAATGTAAACAGTATTAAATAGTAAAGAAACCATAAATGGAAAGTGTTTACAGGTATCCAAAGAAACGGATCCGAAAAATGAGCCATAACAACATCTAGTACATTTTTATCACCTTTAAAAACTGTTGAAGTATACCCGAAACTCAAAACAATCATAGGCCACAGAACTAAAAGAAAGACTATAAATGGAAGCACGAGTCTATAGAACCTATTTTTAATCATGCTTTTAGTTCCTCTTTCATAAAACAAAAGAGCACCAAAAAAACCAGCTATTAAAAAGAATAAAGGCATTCTATACATGTGAATAAAGTGTACAATAAAATCGTGGGTTGCATTCGTTGCAAAAGGATCTTTCATTCCCCAACCGTCTTTGTAATCTACCACTCCATAAGTTAGGGCAGAATGCAACACAACACCCAACAGCATCATTATAGCTCGTAAAGAGTCTAATGAATGTATTCGCTCAGATTTGGTTGCTAATAGGCTCATTTCTTATCTATAAAGTTAGCATCCAGTATTCTTTTCTCCTTGGTTTTCTCTAGGAACAAATGCGCTTCTTATTGTTTTCATTGTTATTTCAATTATTAATTTCTACAGCAAATTTAGGTGATAACAAGTAGCAATTATTTCTGCACTAGTGCCAATTCCCGAATTGGAACAAATACACCTAACCCAAAACCTCAACACATTAATATAGAGATGATTACAACTTAACAAATTATTCTATTAACTCTTTTAAGTACACAGTAAATATTGTTAGATTGGGTTATAATAATTGACCATAGGCTCCTAATAAAAATCTGAAAAGACCTTTATCCAATTGGGATTCACCTATTAATCGAATAATTTTAGTCAATAATTTTGGTTTCAACTTCAAATTCCTCTTTGGCAATTAGAAATTTAGAATTATAAGGTAAGTCACATTATTTTTTACACCTTTGTATTAAATGGATCAATCGAACATATCTATTGAATTGATTATACGAACCCTAACACTGTTCGTAAGTGCATTATATTTCATACAGCTTCTAATCTCAAAAGGCCTGAAAAAACTTTCTAATCGATTAATCCTTTCCTTTTTTGGTTTTTTTACGATAATCCTATTATTCTTTAAGGTACTCGAATATGATGTAGTCTTAATCTGGATGCTCATTGTACCCTTATTTGTTTTCTCTGTATTAGCCCTAGCACCTACTATCTATCTGTATACAATTTGCATTACTGACCAGTTAAATAACCGGAAGATTGCTAAACACTATATACTAGGCGGAAGTATCGCCTTACTTAGTTTAGCAATTGAATTGTCGTTTTTTGCAGTTACTGATCATGATTATACTTTTCTTTCTGATATGCTTTTAATTGTGAGTGGATGGAGCGTTTCCATATGTTTCCTTATTCAAAACATCTATTACATCTATCATTCCATCAAAATTTACAAATCCCATACTATCAATCGAAAGAACATTTTTTCGTACGAAGAGGATATTAAATTAAATTGGCTAAAAATCCTTATCTATGGATATGTAATATTTGTATCAGTAATTGTAGTTTTTAAGCTTCTTGGCGGTCACCCTTCTGGTTTCCTATATTATCTTATCATAATGATTTACCTAATCTACACTGGGTATAATGCTTTAAAACAAGAGAACATTTATAGCGTTATACAACACCAAAAAGCTAAGTTAAACGAATTAAGCGACCCAATAATTGACCGCAACCAGTTGCCAACAGAAAAAGACAAAGAGCTTAAAGACAGATTACTTGATTTAATGGAAAAGGAAAAAGTATATCTAGACCAAGAAATTAACATATTTCAATTGGCCGATCAGCTTAACTCTAACAGCAAGTACCTTTCGCAAGCCATTAATAAGGGTTTAAATAAAACTTTTATAGTGTTTATCAACGAATATCGAGTAAAGGAAGCTAAACAACTTTTACTAGACGAACAATATGATAATATCACGATTGAAGGACTGGGACATATGGCTGGGTTTAAATCAAAAACTGCTTTTAATAGAACATTTAAGCAGTTTACCAAACAAACACCTTCGGCTTTCAAAACTGAAAATAAAAAGTTTACTTAATTAAAAATATGAGTTTAAACATTCCCAATATCAATTTACCTAGAGTAGTTATAATTGGTTGTGGATTTGCCGGTCTAAAATTAGTTCAAAAAATTAGTAGCAAGCATTATCAGATAGTTCTATTGGATAGAAATAACTACCACACTTTCCAACCCTTAATGTATCAAGTTGCCAGTTCTAGTTTAGAGCCCGATTCTATTGTTTACCCAATCAGAAAAGTTTTTAAAGGTAAGGAGAACTTCCATTTTAGGATAACTGAGGTTGATAAAGTAAATACAGATTTACAAGAACTAGAAACAAGTATTGGAACTCTTAAATATGATATTCTTGTAGTGGCAACAGGAGCTATCACTAATTTCTTTGGGTTAAAACAGATTGAGAAATTCGGCTATACCATGAAGAGCCTAACTGAATCTTTAGACTTAAGAAGCATCATTCTTCAAAATTTCGAAAAGGCCTTAAATACTTCCGACCTTAACGAAAGAAAACGGCTTATGAACTTTGTTATTGTTGGCGGAGGTGCTACAGGAGTCGAATTAGCGGGTGCTTTAGCTGAATTAAAAACGAATATTCTACCTAAGGATTATCCGGATTTAGATATTCGCCAAATGCAGATTCATGTAATTGAAGCTACTGATCGTACTCTAGCGGGTATGAGTTGTACCGCATCTAAGAAATCAGAAAAATTCTTAAAAAAATTAGGGGTTAATATTTGGTTAAATACAGTAGTTAAGGATTATGATGGAAGAATTGCCATTACCAGTGCTGCCAATTTTGAAACTGACACTTTAATCTGGTCGGCTGGGGTAATGGGCCATCCTATTGGTAACTTAGACAACAGCCTTAATAAGAATAATAGGATTATAACCGATCAATACAACAAGATAAAAGACCACAATAACATCTACGCAATTGGAGATGCTGCATGTGTTGAAACCGAAATGGATGGCAGAGGACATGTTATGCTGGCCTCTGTAGCAGGTCAACAAGGTGCTCAATTGGGTAAAAATTTAAACGCCATTGCTAAGAAAAAAGAGATGACTCCTTTTAAATACAAAGACAGGGGAACCATGGCTACCATAGGTAGAAACCGAGCCGTTGTAGATCTCCCATTTTTTAAATTCTCAGGTATTTTCGCTTGGTTTGTTTGGATGTTCTTACACCTTATGCTGCTCGTTGATTTTAGAAACAGAATTGTCGTTTTTATTAATTGGTGCTGGAGTTATTTTAATTACGATAAAGGTCTTAGATTGATTATCCGAGAGGTGAAGAAACCCGAAGACAAATGAATAGTATAAAATTTAACGCAGCTACCAACAGAGTGTAAAATACAGTTTAATGTATTTTACACTAAACATTCAACAAAATCAATCAAACAACGCTCCTATACTATCCTTATTAACTTCATCAAGGTAATCAAACCTGAATAAATAGATTTTTAATTCCCTACCCCAAAACCTGTCACACCTTTACTTTCTAGAACCTCCATAGATACACGGTAAGGCTGTATTTGTGCTTCGAAATCTGGCATTAATTCAATTTGTATATTTTCAAAATAAATCAAAGCTCCATTAGAGAGTTTGGCTATTTCTTTTCTATTTAAAACAGGTATTTGGTTTCCTAAAACATTAACAGATTTAAAGGTATTTCCTTCTCCTTTGTAAACCACCGTAAACGATTTTACTGGCAAAACAATTTTCTTTTTTTGATATAATGAGATACCTTTTAATGTTCCTGAAACTAATAGCATATCTAACAACACATTATCGGTAGGCTTGTTTCTTAAATATGGCAAAGGTTCTGGTAAAACTAGATATTTTTTGCTCCCAACCAATATTTCATTTCCTTTTCTAATTTCATAGATATTTAAAATGGCTTCACCTCTAGCTTCAGGTGTAATAAATGTTCCTGTATCCGTTTCATTAATAGTTCCTCCAGCTAATTTAAAAATGTAAGTATGTAAAGAATCCTGAACTACTATTTTTATCGGATGAGCAATATTTTGATACAAATGGTTATAAGTTGGGGTAATAGCAATTTCCACTTTAGGTTTAACTACATTAAATTCTAATTCTTTATCAGTTTGGGCAATTAAGGCATTGCTCCAAATCAACAAGGATAATAGAATACAAGCTATAACTATTTGTTTTATCATTATAAGTTAAAAACGGTTTCTGTTGAGTAGGTTACAAATTCTTTACTACTAATTAAATTCATTTCAAAAGTAAAGCTTTCATCCGAATCTTTAATTTCTTTAAATTGATTAGCCCTAAAAATAGCCACATTTTTTCTGTCACTCGTTACTGCCCACAACATACATTCTTCTTCGGGGTTATATCTGATGCCCTCTTTTACAATTTCAGGTGTCATACTTACAACTTCATTTCTACCTTTTAAAACAAGATACATCGTACCTAACTGTAGTTCTTTTCCGCTTTCATCAACAAAATTAGCTTTCACAATAGCTTCTGATGGTAGTTTTTGTGGGCAGTCAGAATTCCAAACACCGAAATTTTCTATTTGAAATGTTCTCGTGATTCTATTCTCAACAACTGTAGCCAAATTGACAGCTCTTTTATTTAACTCAACAATTCGTTGGTCATTTAATTCGGAACTACGTTTTGCAATTTCTTTTCTAATCGCTTTATCTCTCTTCTTTGAAGAATCTTTTTTAAGCTTATAATCTAATAACAACTTATCGTAAAGTACCTCAGCAGTTGCAAGGTCATTTTTAGCGAAAACTGGATTGGTGATAAAGCAAACTTTCCCTTGTTGTTTATTTGTAAAACACGTGTTGTACTCTGTCCTGTTAAGACCATGAGTAATGTCAACATCATCCCAAGTTTCTTGAGCATATTCAGGCTTAAAATTCTTTGCTTTATTACTTACTTGAAACTTCAACCCTTTGAACGATGTTAATTCTGGAAAATCCCTATAGTCAACATTAATAGTAAAATTGTATTTATTTGTATTAGCTAACTTGGGTTGAATCGGTTTGCTTTTCTTTAGCTTCTTCAGTTGACTTGAACTTCTTACCTTTTCCTCACGCAACTCTTGAATACTCATATGCGCTGGATTTTTCTTTAACTCAGCGCCCACCGCTAATATTTCTTCATTACTAAATCCTGCCTCATCTTTGCTTTTATAAACCCACTTATTATCATCAGACGAATAGTAGTAAATATTGAAATTATTTCCTGCTTGTTTTGAAGCTAATTCTACTTGAACTGATTTTTCTGAGTTAATAAAAACTGGTTTGTTATTTTGATAAGCTAACAATTCAAACATTCCCCCTGATTCAAAGTTCATTTTAGTATCAGCAGAATCATAATTCATAGGTATTCCAGATAAAAAAATATCTTTTTGGTCTAAAAACTCTCTGTATTTAAAAGTAACAACTCCCGCAATTAAATTACCCACACTATCTACTAGTGTATTTGTAGGTATAGTTATTCGAGTTCCTGAGCTTGATGTAATTATTAACTCCTTTTCTGAATTAACTACTCCCTCTATATTTTCAAAAGCAATACTTTCATCTATAGGAGAATTATACCCTGTCGAATAAGAAGAATTACTATATACTTTAGAAGTGTTTTTGGTAGTTGTACTAAAAATAAAGTATGATGCAATTATAAGTAAACCTATTACTCCACCTCCAAAATATGGCGACTTGTAAAATGGTGTCTTCATTGCACTATACTTGTTCATCACTTTTTCAAAATCCTTATGTTTTAAAGCCTCTTGATTGGTAATCTCTTGGTTATCTATATCTATCTTTTTCATGATACTTTTAATTAAATGTTATTCTTTAATTTGGTTATGGATCTATGCGTTTTTATTCTTGCATTGCCCTCGGTAAGGTTTAATATCTCTGCAATTTCTTTAAAGGAACGATTCTCAAAAAATCGCAATTCTATTAATTCTAGGTCATCATCAGATAATATTTCTAATGAAGTTATTATTTGGCTGAATTTTTCTTCTTTGTCTGATTTAATTATAATTTCATCTTCTGCATTATCCAATAAATAATTCAATTGGTCTTCTGTTACTCTAACATATTTTGAGGCTTGGTTTTTTCTATAATAATCAGTTATCTCATTACTAGAGATACGGTATAACCAACTACTAAAAGGGAATCCTTTAAATTTAAACTTTCCTATTTGAAACAGTGCTTTAGCAAAAATGTCAGACGTGATTTCAGCAGCATCATTCTCATCTTTAACCCTTTTAATCACATATTTAAATATTTGCAAATAGTATTGGTTATAGAGAGGGGCAAAATCTTTAGGGTTTTTTTGAGATTTTTTTATCTGCTTTGCTTCATCCTCGATGTCCTTTTCTGTCTTATGATATTCTTTTGATTTAATCATCCGTTAAAAGTAGTTTTAATATCTATTCTAGCTTAATAACGTAGAAAGCGTTTTTTGTTACAAAAAAGAAATAATGATATCAGTTTAATTTCAAAACACTTAACAATGGTTTTTGTATAATGCCGATAGATAATCAAAGCCAGAGAATGAGAGCAATGTAATTATCGGGCATTTTGATTACAAATCGGTTAATCCTTAAATGAAAAATAAACAATGTAAGATTTTGTAATACCTATATTTCATAATGTAAGATTTTGTAATACAATTTTACACAGACGACTAAGTGCTTATCTATAATATTGTGCATGTAAATAAGGGAACCCAATATTAAAAATGCTTTTGTTTTTAAATAACGGAGTTATGAAGACAGGTGAAATTTATACCAAGGAGAAAAAACAAACATTAAACAATTGAATTACAACATATTAAAAAATAAATCAGTTTTTTAATAGAAATTAAAGGCTGAAAACTATAAGGTGTATATGTGTCACTAGTGACACATATACACTCGATTGGTGGTAATAGATTCATAATATCATATATAACTAATTGAAAAAGTTTTTTTTGTTAAAAAAAATAAAATGAAGAGAAGAATATTAGTCATAGTAATTTATCTTTTGTTATCAAACATTGCAATTTCACAAAATTTAGTCCCTAATGGCGGGTTCGAAACTTATACAAGTTTACCAAACGGATATTCACAATTCTTTAAAGCTACAGGTTGGACAAATGTAAATGGAAATACCACTGGTGCCCCTTATGGTTCTCCCGATTATTATCATACTCTAGGAAGTGTACCAACTACTTGCGGTCCTATTTTACCTAATTCAGGGAACGGACAAATGGGGTTTTTCACTTACTTCACGTATTTTGGTAATGTTGATGCTCGGGAGTACACATCCACACAATTAACTAATCCATTAATTTCTGGTCAACAGTACCAAATTTCTTTTTACCTTACTAATGGTAATGGTGGAGCTTATACTGGAACTGTTGATAATTTTGGTATTCATCTCTCTGTAGGCCCTTTAACACAAGCAGTAGGTGAGGTAATTCAACTAACACCAACTATTGAAGTTACAGGTATTATTTCTAATCAGAATTACTGGCAGCAGTATATTTACACTTTCGTTGCTACTAATGCAGCTACAGACATTACCTTTGGAAACTTCGAAATAGATAGTACAACTACAATAGTTGGTGGCACAAATGCATATTATTTCATCGATGATATTGAACTGGTTACTATTGCACCTCTTCTACAAATACTAGGTGACACCTCTATATGTATGGGAGACTCAACTACCCTGTTAGCCATAAACGATAATATATTTGCATGGGCAGACAGTATTAATCCCATGGTAATTCTCTCTACCGATTCAATAATCACGGTTGCGCCTACTGTTACAACCACTTACTTTGTTTATGGCACTAACGATAGTACTTCAATCAAGGTAAATGTTTACAATTTTCCGATGATAAACTTGAATAATAAGACATCCTTATGTCAAGGAGAAACATTAACACTAGATGTAACCACAACAAATGCAACTTATTTGTGGCAAGACAATTCTACAAACCCAACTTTTAATGTTACACAACAAGGTACTTATTGGGTAGAAGTAACTGAGAACAATTGTACTGCAACGGATACAATTCTAGTAAACTATAATCCATTACCATCAGTGAATTTAGGCAATGACGCCACTCTATGCCAAGGTGAAACATTAACACTTGATGCAACTACTCCGAATGCTACTTATCTATGGCAAGACGACTCTACAAGTCCAACTCTCAATGCTACTCAACAAGGTTCTTATTGGGTTGAAGTTACCGTAAACAATTGCAGTACAACAGATACAATTCTAGTAAACTATAATCCATTACCATCAGTGAATTTAGGCAATGACGCCACTCTATGCCAAGGAGAAACATTAACACTTGATGCAACTACTCCAAATGCTACTTATCTATGGCAAGACACCTCTACAAGTTCAACTTTTAATGTTACACAACAAGGTACTTATTGGGTAGAAGTTACTGATAACTGTGGAAGCACATCGGACACCATAATTATTGATTTAGAAGATTGCAATTGCACATTATACGTCCCAAATTCTTTCACCCCAAATACTGACGGTAAGAATGATCAATTTTCGCCAATATTTGATTGTGATATTACTGAATATACTTTCATCATTTTTAATCGTTGGGGAGAGCTAATCTTTGAGACTAATACTCAAAATAATTCATGGAGTGGAAGTTTTAAAGGAAAACTATGTCCAACAGGAGTTTATATTTATATTTTAAAATATAGATATGAGGGAATCTATCAAAAAAAATATGGTAATGTAAATTTATTAAAATGATAGAAAATACCTTCGGTATTAACAGCCTTATTCCTCGTTTTATTCTTTCTGGTTATTATTCTAAATATAATGATTTACAAACTTAGGTCGGTATTACTCCTCTTTTTCAATTTCCGCACTACACATAGAATACTATTTTCTAGTTAAAACTAAATGTTTTTTAAAATTATTGTAACTTATTATTGTAACTTATTATTGTTTATTGTGTAGTATTGTATATTATTGACTCATATTTAAAGCGGCTTGAGATTCAAAGGGGTAGAAGCAATAACTAAACTTACGCTTACTACTAAGTAAACATAAAGAATGAATATTATTTTAACTTTTATAAAAAACTACTTGTTATGAGGAAAATCATATTATTTATTGTCTTAACCTTTTTTGGTTTTATAGCAAGAACACAAGTTTTAACACTTTCTGATTCAGTAGTCTTTTTAAATGACTCTATTGATAATTTAACAACAAAAGTAGCTAATATAAAAGATACATTAGATGACTTAAAAGAAGACTTAAAGCCTATATTTGATATTCACCGTTTTAAAGATGCTTTTGCAAAGAATGGTGGAAAGGATACGAGTGGAACTATAACCATAACCAATAAACCAATTAAAGTTCATTATTGTTCTGAATTCCCTCTATACATATTAAATAATCAATTGAAGAATAGAATAACTAATAAAATTAAATATCGTACGTTTTCTTATGAGTTAGATAGTCAAGACATCAACTTATTTAATCGATACATTAAAAATAAAAAATTCAAATTATCCCCCAATGCCGTTTCAAGTGACAGCTTAGATATAGGTATAAAATGGGGTTTGTTCAGAAAAAATATAACGATTAAACAATATAAAACAGATACTTTAAAAAATGTAACACTAAACATCAATCAAGATAGAATACAAAATATTTCAATAAAAGTATCGGAACGAAAGCCATTTTTCACATCAAAATCGCCAATCCCATTTTATTCGTTAAAAAAATCGAAAAGCACGGATAAATTAGAGAATAAAAATCATGAATACATTTATGCAACAGATGTGCTAGAAGACTATTCTCCAACCAATTTCAAATATCAAGTTCACCTTGATTCAACCTACTCTAAAATTAAACCTGGCAGTAAGATTACGCTGTATGACACTAAAGACATTAATCACTTCATTAATTACTCAATCTACTCAGACTTACCTTCTTTATTAAACAAAGGGTCAAATGGATTGATTGAACTTAAATTTGATGGTTCATTAATTCTAAACAGAAAAAATCATAAAAATAAACGTTTATATTGGCTGAGAGATTTATCAGGTAATTTTAAATTGGCAAAAATAGATAGTGAATTTAGTGTTATAGAAAGAAAAGAAAGTAATAACAAATAATGATACAGTAAATGTTAAAACACCTCGTATAATGGATATCTATCAACGAGCATATATTGGCGGGGGTTTTAAAATGAACCTACTTAAAAGCTACTTTAACGTTAATAACTTCTTTTATGTTTCAGTTGGAGGGGAATACAAAACAGCTAAATATACAGATATTGATAGTCTGTCTACTAATATTGGTGTTTTCTCTGGACTGACGGAATTAGGATTACTTTTACACCCAACAGAAGCGTTTGGAACAACATTCTCTCTTGGCTGGAGTACAACCAATTTCAAGGAAATAAAGAATGTATATGACCAGAGATGGGCATCAATTACTTCTGTTAAACTCAATTTCTTTTGGAGTCCAAAAGAAAATGAAAAATACTTTTTTAATATAGAGTACCATACTGACCTTAATTCAAGAGACAACTTTGCTATATTTCAAGTAGGTTATAAAGCTGATTTTACTAAAATATTTCAGAGTGCGGAAAAATAAACAACTCTCCTATACTATCCATCTTAATAGCATCTTCAATTTTATAATCGCCAATTTTGGTTCTTCTTAATTGAGAAAGGTGTCCGCCAGAATTTAGTTTTTCACCAAAATCTCGAGCAATCGCTCTTATATAAGTTCCTTTAGAACAAACTATTCTAAATTTTACGTTTATACCTGTTTGATAAGATGCTTCTTGATTTATTTTTGAATCTTCAGAACACTCAATTACAGGAGCATCACATAACTCCACATCAAATGCAGCAATGTTAATAGTATTTGATTTGATAACGACCGTTTCTCCTTCTCGAGCATATTCATAAGCCCGTTTGCCATCAATTTTTTTAGCCGAGTGTATTGGAGCAACTTGTTCTTGTTCTCCAATAAAATTTTGAGCTGTTTCTTTTATCAATTCTTCAGTAATGTGATCTGTTGGATATTCAATGTCAATTGGCTTTTCTAAATCGTAAGAAGCCGTTGTTGCTCCCAAAGTAATAATGCCTGTATATTCTTTTTCTTGAGTCTGAATATCATTTATTTGCTTGGTAAACTTTCCTGTACAAAGAATTAGCAAACCTGTTGCTAAAGGATCTAACGTTCCCGCATGACCAACCTTAATTTTCTTAACCTTAATTTCTTGTTTAATTAACCAACGAACCTTGTTAACCACATCAAAAGAAGTCCATGTTAATGGCTTATCAATTAAAATTATTTGTCCTGTTTGAAATTTACTTTGTTCTTGCTCCATTTATCTATTGTTAAAAACTAAACTGTAATGCCGAGCAGGGCCAAGCTATCTTTTGGATTTGTAGTACTATTTCAAAAGATTCCTCTGTTCCGTTACTCTCCAATCGGAATGACAAATCGGTTAAACAACAGAATAAACGATAGCCACAACTCCAACAGCTAAACAGTAATAAGCAAAATATCTTAACTTACTTTTCTTCACGAGCTTAATCATCCAAGTACAAGCTAAAATACCCGTTACAAAAGCCGCAGCAAAACCAACTCCGTAGTTAATTAACGACCCTGAAATAACATCAAAAGCTCCATCTAAAATATCTTTAGCCATTTTTCCTAAGATAAGTGGCACCACCATTAAAAATGAAAAACGAGCCGCTTTCTCTCTATCTATTCCTAATAAAACAGAGGTAGAAATTGTTGCTCCAGAACGTGATATTCCGGGCATAATAGCAACTGCTTGAGAAACACCAATAATAATTGCTTCTTTAATCCCTACTTTTTTATCCGTGTTTTTAGCTTTGTCTGCCAGTATTAAAAGTACTGCCGTTACCAACAACATTGTACCAACCAATAAAATTTTTCCGCCAAAAAAAGCTTCAATTTCATCATCAAATAAAACTCCTATAACTGCTGCAGGAATCATTGATAAAACAATGTTTAAAGAGAATTTAAATTCATCATTATTTTTAAATTGAAATAAGCCTTTAAAAATTTCTGCGAGATCTTTTCGGAAAACTACGATAGTACTTAAAGCTGTTGCTGCATGTAAAACAACCGTCATTAACATACTTTCTTCAGGTAAAGAATCATCACCTAAAATAACTTTAGCCAACTCTAAATGACCGCTACTACTTACTGGTAAAAACTCCGTTAAACCCTGTATTATTCCTAAGATAATTGCTTCAAACATAGAAGTGTTGAATTATGAATGTTGAATTATAAATACTCATAACTCACAGCACATTACTAAATAATTTAGTCTTCAGATTTCTTTAAGATTCCCCAACCTACAACACCTAATCCTGCAAGAATCATTATAGGGGCAATATACATTCTTCGTGCATTAAATAACTCTTCACTAAAAACAGCAGGATCATCCGAACCTCCACCAGACATTAAAAAATAACCAATAATAGCAAGACCTGTTCCAGCAGCTATTAAAATGTAATTTTGCTTACCAAAAGCAAGGTCGTTGTTTATTTTATTTTCGTTGTTATCACTCATTTTGTTTCTTTTATAGCCAGTTAATAAAGGTCTCCAGTTTCTATTCGTAAATATTTTCGAACTGCTAAATTAGTAGAAATCCACGAAATAATAATTCCCAAGATAATTACTATCAAAAACAGTGCTCCATAAAGTTCTATATTTTTAAAATCTATTAATTCTGGTAATTGTTTTTGCAGATAGTATAAAAAAGTAACAATCAAACCAATGGCAATGAAAGCCGCAACAATTCCATTACCAATCCCTTGTAACACAAAGGGTCTTCTTATAAAAGAATGACGAGCACCAACCAATTGCATTGTTTTAATTAAAAATCGTTTAGAATAAATAGAAAGCCGAATAGTGTTATTAATTAACGCCATTGCAATAATTAATAGCAAAATACTAAACCCTAATAAATATAAACTGATTTTTTTCATATTCGTATTTACTGCATCCACCAAATCTGCCTGATAAAACACTTCTTTAATTTTAGTGTTTTCTAATAATTCAGCTTCAATTCGTGCTAAACTATCTGGATTAGCATAAGCTGCATTTAACTTTACATCGATAGAGGGTAATAACGGGTTTTCACCAATAAACTTTACAAATTCTTCACCTAATGCCTCTTGAAATTCTGCAGCAGCAGCATCTGGATCAATAAACTCGGTACTTTTAACAAATGACTCCGTATCTAATAAATCTTTAATGTGTTTTACCTCTTGCTTTTTAATCCCTTTATTCAGAATAATAGAAAACCCAATATTTTCTTTTACATGATTAGAAATTTGCCTGGCATTTAAAATGATTAACCCCAGCACTCCCAACATAAATAACACCAACGAAATACTAATGATAGTAGTTAAATAAGATGATCTTAACCTTCTTTTCGAGTGTTTATTTTCTGATTTTGACATTTTTTGGTCTCTTGTTTTTAATTGACAGTTGATAGAAGAAAATTTCCAATTCCCATATCTAACAACTAACCACTATTAACAATGTTGCTAAAGTATTATTAAACTCCTTGATTAACAACATAATTCTTCAAAAATACTGCTAAATATTGTTAATATTGCGGATTAAAGTTTTACGTTATAAAAGTATTTCTTAACAAGAAAACACTTATTCCCTTGTGGAGCTTTGAGATGAAATTAACAAAATAAGATATCTCTCTTACTCTCCTTTCATAGGGAGAATGAATGGACTTAAAAAATATAGTGATGCAATATCAATTTAACACGATTGAAAAAAACTGGCAAAAGTATTGGGCCGAGAAGAAAACTTTTGCTGCTGAAGACAACAGTGTAAAACCAAAATTTTATGCTTTGGATATGTTTCCTTATCCATCAGGAGCAGGTTTACATGTAGGGCATCCCTTAGGTTATATTGCATCAGATATTTACGCTCGTTTTAAACGTCATCAAGGGTTTAATGTATTGCACCCTATGGGGTACGATTCTTTTGGTTTGCCTGCTGAACAGTATGCAATTCAAACAGGACAACACCCAGCTGTAACTACAAAAACAAATATTGAAGGTGGAACAGACAAAGATGGCAATGTAATTCCAGGCTATAGAAACCAATTGGATAAAATTGGCTTCTCGTTTGACTGGGACAGAGAAGTAAGAACTTCTGAGCCTAATTATTATAAATGGACACAATGGATATTTAAACAAATATTTAATTCGTGGTACAATAACGAATCGGATAAAGCAGAAAAAATTGACAGCTTAATTGAGAAATTTAAAGCTGAAGGAAATAGTAATATAAAAGCGACTACTGATTTTGAAGAAACATTTTCGGCTTCCGATTGGAATAGTTGGAGCGAAGAAGAGCAGCAAAAAATGTTGTTAAACTATCGTTTGGCATATTTATCTGATACTTGGGTAAACTGGTGCTCTGCCTTAGGGACCGTTTTAGCGAACGATGAAATAAAAAATGGTGTTTCGGAAAGAGGAGGACATCCTGTTGAGCAAAAGTTAATGCGCCAATGGAGTATGAGAATTACTGCTTATGCAGAACGTTTATTAAAAGATTTAGATACGGTAGATTGGACCGATTCTATCAAAGATATTCAGAGAAATTGGATAGGAAAATCACAAGGGGCTAGTGTTATTTTTGATGTTGATGGACATGATGGGGAAATCGAAGTCTTTACCACTCGACCTGATACTATTTTTGGTGTTTCATTTATGGTATTGGCACCAGAACATGAATTGGTTGCAAAAATTACAACTGCAGAACAAAAAGATAAAATTGAAGCCTACCAAAAAGCAGCATCACTAAAATCTGAAAGAGATAGAATGAGTGATGTAAAAACCATTTCTGGTGAATTTACAGGGGCTTATGCGATACACCCATTCTCAGGAGATAAAATTCCTGTTTGGATTGGAGATTATGTATTAGCAAGTTACGGAACAGGAGCAGTAATGTCTGTTCCCTGTGGAGATCAAAGAGATTGGGATTTTGCCAATCATTTTAATATTGATATTCCAAACATATTTAAAGATAAAGATATTTCTGAAGCAGCTTACGCGGAGAAAGATGCTGTAATTACTAACTCTGATTTCTTAAACGATTTACCAGTTAAGAAAGCAACAAAATTAGCGATTTACGAAATCGAACAAAAAGGTTTCGGAAAAGGAAAAACACAATACAAATTAAGAAATGCGGTTTTCTCTCGTCAACGTTATTGGGGAGAACCATTCCCTGTTTATTACAACGGAGAAACGCCTTATCTTCTAGATACTAATGATGTAGTTGAATTACCTGAAGTAGATAAATATTTACCTACAGCAGATGGAGAACCACCTTTAGCAAGAGCAAAAAAAGATGCTTGGAATGTAGATTGTCCTGGAGACAGAATGGAACATAATACTATGCCTGGTTGGGCAGGAAGTAGTTGGTACTTTTTGCGCTACATGGATCCAACTAACGAAAATGAGTTTGTTGCTAAAGACAAGGTAGACTACTGGCAAAATGTAGATTTATACATTGGTGGAGCAGAGCACGCTACAGGTCACTTATTGTATTCTCGTTTTTGGACTAAATTTTTATACGATTTAGATTACATCCCTTTTAAAGAACCCTTTAAAAAGATGATTAACCAAGGAATGATTCAAGGGAATAGTGCTTTGGTTTATAGAGATATTGATTCTGGAAAATTTGTTTCTAAAGGAAAAAAGAAGGATTACAAAACATCTTCATTACACGCTGACATCAACTTTTTAGATGGTGACATATTAGATACAGAAAGATTCAAAAACTGGAGAGCAGAATACAATAATGCTGAATTCATTACTGAAGATAACGGAGAATTTATCTGCGGAAGAGAAATAGACAAAATGTCTAAATCGAAATACAATGTACAAACACCAGATGTATTGGTTCAAAAATATGGTGCAGACACTTTGCGTTGTTACGAAATGTTTTTAGGTCCATTAGAACAGCATAAACCATGGGATGTTCAAGGAATTACTGGCGTTCATGGTTTCTTAAAAAAAGCTTGGCGTTTATTTCATAATGATGAAGCTTTTGAAGTTTCAGATGCAGAACCAACAAAAGAAGAACTAAAAACGATACATAAAGCAATTCAAAAAGTTACTGGAGATATTGAGCGTTATTCTTTTAACACTGTCGTTTCTAACCTAATGATTTGTGTTAATGAGTTAACTGCTCATAAATGTAACAAGCGAATTATTTTAACTGATTTAGTGGTGTTAATGTCGCCTTATGCTCCACACATTGCTGAAGAGCTTTGGAGTAAACTAGGCAATAAAGAAAGCTTAACTTACCAGCCTTATCCAAAATTTGATGAGAGTCATTTAATTGAGAGTAATCATAAGTACCCCATTTCATTTAATGGAAAAATGAAGTTTTTAATGGAATTGCCTTTAACACTTTCTAAAGAAGAAATTGAAAAAGAAGTAATGGCTAACGAGCAAACGAAAAAATACTTGGCTGGCAGAGAACCTAAAAAAGTAATTGTTGTTCCTAAAAAGATTGTAAACATAGTAGGCTGATTAAGTCTGGGCAAACTCATACTTTTTTTCTAAAACAACAAATAGATTTAAGTGATCTATCTAATGGAATTTATACACTTCAAACACTAAGCAAAACAGAAGTAAGTACTTATAAAATAGTGAAACAATAATTTTAAATAAAAAAAGCCGATTGAATTTCAATCGGCTTTTAATAAAAACAAACAACTAACAACTATTTGATTATTATTTTTTCGTGATGACTTTCATTGCTTCCAATAATCGACACAACATAAATTCCAGAAGGAAGTTGTGAAACATCAATTCTATTTGAACCTTTTACTAAAAAATTCGATTTTACTTTTTGTCCAGAAATGTTTGTGATATGAAAAGTATTAAAATCATTAGCAGTAATATTTAATACGTTATCAGATTGATAAACTTTAAAATTTTTATCTAATTCATTAACCATAACATCAGTTAAGATTGTCTGTCCAGCTGTAATTTGTTGATTTGGAGTAGAGTTGTAAGCCCAATCTTTAATAGTCATTTCTACTGCATTAGCTGGAATATCTATTCTCATCCAGCCATAATGTAAATTGCCACTTATTTCGAATTTAAATCCAAAATAACCATCTGTTACAGGAACGACCCATTCTGAAGAAACGCTCGTTCCTCCAGCGTAAAGAATTAGAGGTAAATCGGTCGAAAAATTTTTCCATGTAATAGTGTTATTTCCTATGCTATCTCCAAAACTCAAATTTCTGCAATTTCCTAAAGGAAGTTGTTCTAAGCCACCATTCAAACTTGAAAAAGATCCATTCGTAAAAAGACCATATCCAGCAGTAAGATCTCCCATCATCTTAACATTAAAATCTGGCGAAGTATTTTGATCAATATCAATGTCATAGAATGAGCCTGGATTAGGACTTGTAATTAATGTTGTATCAGGATTATTAACATAAATAATTTGAGCATTTAAGTGCCCAGCAATTAATAAAATTAATAAGGTGTATAGTGTTTTCATAGTCTATCAGTTTTAATTAGGTTATAAAACTAATTAAAATTTACAAGAATAAAAAGACATAAGGTGTTGAATATAAACTTTTTCTAGATAGTTATAATTTGAATTTTTCAGGAATAACGAATCCTAAACTAAGTTTTACAGTAAGATTATCTTTTGTTTCGTTAAACTGATAAGGACCATATCGGTAAAAACATCCTGCACCAAAAGAAAGATAAGACCACTTTAAAATGTGATTAATTACTATTCCCGATTCATAATATCCCTTTTCCATAGTGTTAAAAGTTTCTCCACCATGAGCACCCTCATAAGACAATGCCCCAAAACCAACACTTGTAGTAATAACAAATTCGGGCTCAAACTTTTTTACTTTAAAGAGTAAAGAACCAAAGCTATGTCTAAAATGAAAGTGAACATACTCGCTAGAAAAGAACTCGTAAGGCAACATGGTTTCAAAAGCATTTTCTGTAGATATGTTAATGTTATTATCTACGTTAAATGTTCCTAAAGAACTGTTTAGCTTATGTTGTGGAACTCTCCCATGAATATATCCGGTTTCTAAATAAAATTTTGGGTGACCAAAATTTTTGATAAAAAACTTTTTTTCTGCTCTTAAAGTAAATCGGGTATATTCATATTCTCCATTAAAGGTTTTAATTCCTTTTTCAATTTTACTGTATAGGATAGGATATTTGCTTGTTATAGGATATTTTCCGTTGGTAGATTTTAGAATTTTCTCCTTAAAAGCATATCGAAATTCTACACCAATTTCATTAAAAATATAATATTGATCATTCAAAATTGTTGTTGCATCAATTCGTTTTTTGTAATAATAATCATTGGTTACTTCAACGGTTTCTTGATTGGTAAATAGGTTAACTTTTAAATAGCGTAAAGTTCTAAATTGTAAGCGAGCTTCTATTTTCTCAATATTATTCATTCTTTCTAGGTTAAAATACTTTCTATTACTTGCTGTAGAAAATGCTGGTGTTTTATACCCAATAAAATCAACAACCCCAGGTTCAGCAAGATCTTTTTGATGAGAAATATTAAATTCAATATCGTTTCTTTGATTGATTAAAAAGTTAATATCTCCACCATATTTTTCTGTTTTATCACCAAATGCATACGCACCATAACCACCAATAGAAAACCATTTAGAGAGGTTCTTACTGGTGTGTAATCCAACCCCAACTCGTTGCCCTTCATATTTAGTGTATTCAAGAAAACGGTTTAGGTCAAAATCGATAATTCCCCAATTTATTTTACCTGTAGATAGCCCTTCTAGCAGTTTAAATTTTTTATCAAAGTGATGTACTTTACTAATACTGTCAATTGAATGATAAGAGCTTATTTCTTTTTGTGATAATGGATTTTCTCGATGGTTATCCCAAAAAGCATTATCTTTTTTTGTGGCATCATCATCAATTTCTGTTACTACATTGCTAAATTCTTTGGTAGAAATTTCAGGGTTTATTTCAATGTTTTTGATATAGGTTTTATTCACTCCAATTGTTTTGATTTCACCTCCCTTATAAGGATCCATAATAATATCGGAGTTTAATTGCACAGGAAACCAACTGCCACTTATTTTTTTATAGCGTTGTTGTATTTTAATAGAAATCATTTCATCTTCAGCAAAAGGCTCTGCAATAACATTTTGTAGTGCATAACCATCGGTATTAATGTAAAGCAACCCTTTTAAAGCGTCAAAATTTTTCCCTTTTCGAGGTTTAAACGACAATACAAAAACAGTATCACTTCCGTTAAATGTGGTATCTTCTATCAAAAACAAATACTTACTAATACTGTTTTCAGAAATAGGATTGAGGTAAGAGTTTTCTAATAATTTTAATGTAGGGTTGTAAAAAGTAAAGGATTGTAATTCGGTTGCAATTAATGCAAATGAAGGGTTTTTTAAACCAGAAACTTTAGAGGCAATAACTTTTTCATAACTCTTGTCGGGTTGTTTATACTTTCGTTCGGTAACGGATTCCATCATAAAAAAGTAATGATCTTCTAACCATTTCATGGTATTTATACTACTAGAATCTTGTTCAGAATTTTCTTTATTAGTAACAGCTAAACTGTCAATCAACATCGAAAAATACATTTTGTTGTAAGATTCGTATTTAAAGTTTAAACTCTTTTCAGGATTATTTATTTTTCGGTTTTTTATTACTTCTTTAATAATACGCTCGGCAGGATTAACTCCTGGAAAGACTTTGAATTCCTCTAATGCAAAAGTGGTTTGTTGCATTTTAATAAGGATATTTTGCTTGCTAGTTACATTAATTTTTTGAGGTTTATAACCAACGTAACTCAGTGTTAAAGTTTGTATTGTATTGGGAGAGTTAAAATTAAAATTACCATCAATATCTGTTGTTGTTCCTACACGTTCATCATTAACAACAATGTTTACAAAAGCAAGTGGTTCTTTAGTGTTGCTATCAATTACTTTACCTTTTATTTGATGCTGAGCAAACAGGTAGCAAGGGAACAAACATATTAAAAGAGTTAAGATTCTCATGATGGGTAAAACTACCTTTTTTGCGTTAGAGATATGATACTTAAAGGGAGAAAGCTTTTGATATTGTTTTTAACAAATAAAACCCTAACCCGTTTAAATACCCAAATTAGTGTGAAGGAGAATTCCTATAAAGGTCAAAAATAATAGCATACTTCATCGCCAAAGCTTTATAATATGAATACCTTCCAGAATCACCTCCATGACCAGCATTTAGATTAGTTTTTAATAGAAGCACATTATTATCCGTTTTAAATTTTCGCAATTTTGCTACCATTTTTGCTGGCTCCCAATAACCAACCCTGCTGTCGTTTATTCCTGTAAAAAAGAACATTGGTGGGTAGTCTTTTTGATCTACGTTTTCGTAAGGAGAATAAGATTTCATATAGTTGTAATATTTTTTGTCGTTGGGATTCCCCCACTCTTCATATTCTCCTGTTGTTAAAGGTAATTTGTCGTCTAACATTGTATTAACAACATCTACAAAAGGAACATCTAAAATTACTGCCTTAAACAATTCTGGACGCATATTAGCAACAGCACCCATTAATAAACCCCCAGCACTTGCACCTTGGATGGTAATATTTCCTTTAGTTACATAGTCATTTTCAATTAAATATTCGGCACAGTCTATAAAATCGGTAAACGTATTTTTTTTATTGAGCATTTTCCCATCTAAATACCATTTTTCGCCTAAATCATTTCCCCCTCTAATGTGAGCCACAGCATAAATAAACCCTCTGTTTATTAACGGAAATAAAGAAGTGTTAAACCCAACACCTTGCCCTGCACCATAGGAGCCATAAGAGGTTAATAACACTTTGTTTTTTTGAGGTTCTTTTTTATTATAAGCTCCCCATTTATTATAAAATAAAGTAATAGGTATTTTTTTGCCATCTTTTGCTGTTGCCCAAATTCTTTTTGTTTTGTAGGGAGAGTATTTGCTTATTCGCCATTTTCTACGTTTAACAATACGTTTTTCTTGAGTTTTCATATGGTAATTGTAAACAGTTCCAGGAGTTATATAAGAGCTGTAACTAAACTGTAAAGAGTCAGTATCAAAATCTGGATTGTAACCTAATCCGATAGAATAATAATCTTCTTTAAACTTAATATTGTGACTTTTGTTACTGGCTAAATTTAGAACACGCAACCTTGGTTGAGCATTTTCCTTTTCACTCAAGACAATGTATTTATCGAAAATTTCAAAACTACTTAACAACACTTTTTTATTATGAGGAACGAGAGTTTTCCATTTGTTTATAGCGTAATTTGAGGTGTCTGCTACTACAATTTTATTATTTAGTGCTTTTTTGTTGGTTAAAATATAAAACTGGTTTTTTGAATGGGTAACCGTATATTTATGCTTATCTTCTCTAAAATAAAAGAGCTTAGGAGTAAGGTCTGTGGCATTGGTTCTAATATAATATTGTTCTGAAGAGGTGGAACTAGCTGATTGAATAAATATAAACTTCTTCGATTTTGATTTCCATACTCTTAATTCGAACAAAACATCCTTTTCATACTTAATTACTTTATCATTTTTCTGATTTGAGAGTAGTTGGTGAGTTGCAATCTTATTTGTTCTGTTGGTTTTCTTTTCTTGCGAAGCATATATTATAGTAGTATCATTTACCCAAACCAAATTAGATGCAAAGGTTAAACTATCTTTTAAGAGTGTATTTGTTTTGAGGTTTTTAAATTTAATAACATAATTATCGTTTCCGGTAGTGTTTTCTGAATACGCCATTATGTTATTGTTAGGGCTAATAGTAATTCCTCCAGCATTGTAATATTGTTTGTCTTTTGCCATTTCTTGAACATCTAACAAAACCTCTTCTTTAGTACTGTTCTCTTTTTTACGATAATAAATTGGATACTCGTTTTCGCCAATGAATTTATAGTGATAGATGTATCCATTCTTTTTTACAGGTAAGGATTTATAGTTTTTTTCGGTTGCTCTTTTTAGTTCAGAAAATAGACTTCGTTGTTGTTTTCTAAGCGGAATAAAATAGTTGTCGAAATACTTGTTTTCGGCATTAATATATTCCATAACGGCTGTATTTTGTTTGGGTTGTGTTACATCTTTCATCCAAGCATAATTGTCAATAATTTCCTCTTTATGAAGGTTGTACCTAAAAGGGATTATATCTGCCATAGGAGCTTTTAGTGTTGTATCTCTTCTATGCTTATCAACAAATTGTTTTTCTAAAGGTTTTTTAAATTCCATATCTTTTCTGATATGGGTTGGAATATTAAATTCAGGCTTTTCTTGGCTGTATTTGGTCCAAAAAGTATCGTTATAGTACAGCGGAAAATCAAACAACTGGTTAGCATCAGAATTGGTAAAAAGTGCTTCCTTTTTAAAGGAGTTTTTAGTGTTAGGTTTGATGTCGTGGATGGAAATTTCTAAAGTTGCATTGTATGGAGTTACAGTGTTATTAGTAGTGTCCTTATAAATAAATTCATCTTGTTGTTTAATCGAAGTAAGGTAATACTTCCCATCTATCAATGTATAATTTTCTTTAATCCGGTAATCGAAGTGTTTAATGTTCATTGTGGTATATGTACAGAGGTGTTTCTTTAAGTTTTTGGATATGGCGTACTCTATCGATTTAATGGCAAAAGTATTTCTATCAATAACGATTTTTCCTTCTTGGGTGTTATTTCTAAAACGCTTGTTATATCTCCATTTTTTGATTGTTGTATCTCTTATTTCCTTAGCTGCTTTTGGGATAAAATAAAGAACATAGTTGTACTCTTTGTTAATGGTATCCAATTCTTCTTTAAGGGTATAATCAAACTCATTAAATTTCTTTTTATCTAAAAAATCTTGTCGAAATTTCACTCGATCTTTTCCTAATAAACCTAAAGGACCCCCTTCTATGTTGGCGGTTAAGTTTCGTTGCGTTAAATTTTCGCTACTACGTGATTCGATAATTTTAAGCTGATCCTTTTTTAAGGTTTTAGACCAAAAGTGATATCGATGCAGCCGTTCTCCTGGCCATTGTGGTAAATCACTTAAAGTGTTTGAGGATTCCCAGGTACTTATATATGCTTTGCGTTTATACTTTTTATTTTGGTAAGGAGCATAGTTAAATTCACAAACGGCATCGGCATACTTAATGTGCCTACCACTTTCAGTAAGTGTTTCACGATAGTAAGCATCAAATGAAATGGTATCGGTACTGTAGTTCTTTTCTATGCTTTTTAATACTTTTTTAAGCATTTGTTTGGGCGTATAATCTTTACGAGAAACAACGGTAAACTGAGCAAGATTAGCAGCATCTTTGCTAATGTAAATGGTGTTTCCTGTTGGGTTTAGAGTCGAGATTAGAATCAGTTTTTTTGAGTATCCTAAAAAAGAGATGGTTAGTTTTTCTGCTGCATATTTTTTTGGAATGGTCAATTTAAACTTTCCATTTTCATCAGTAGCAGTTCCAAAACCTTTTCCTTCTATAAGGACTGTTGCAAATGATGCTGGTTGTTTGTCGTCATTACAAATTATTTTTCCTGTAATAGTTTGTGCACATAAAAACTTAAACCCAATTAGGGTGAATACCAATAAATACCTCATACCTTTTTCTTATAAATTACACTTTAAACGCAAGCTTATAAATAATTATTTCATTAGGATAATTAATTTTCCCATTAAATGTTAAATGCGCTTTATAGGTAAGTGTATCATCTTCTGTATAAGTTACATTAAAAGCCCTTAAGAGTCAATTTCTATACTTATTTTTGAAGAGTGATTACTTACGATCATATCAATTTACTTTCTAAACTTTCTGCTCAGAGAGTAGTAAACGCTATGCGAGTTAAATGGAGTTTCCATTACTCTAAATGGGTTAAAAAACCAGTTTTAAAAGCTCAACCGATCAGCATTACAATAGAGCCTACAACGGCTTGTAATTTGGGTTGTCCGGAATGCCCAAGTGGGTTAAAAATGTTTACTAGACCCGAAGGAAATTTAAAACAAGACTTTTATAAAAAGGTAATCGATCAGACTTATAAAAAGTCTTATTACTTAAACTTTTACTTTCAGGGAGAACCGTTTATTAATCCAAACTTTTTGGAGATGGTGAGTTATGCCAATTCTAAAAAAATGTACACAGCAACATCTACCAACGCTCATTTTTTAAATGAAGAAAATGCTAAAAAGACGATAGAAAGTGGTTTAAGTAGACTAACCATTTCTATTGATGGAACAACTCAAGAAACTTATGAAAGCTATCGAAAAAATGGAAGTTTAGAAAAAGTTATTGAGGGTGCCAAGAATGTCATCAAATGGAAAAAGGAGTTAAAGTCTAAAACACCTTACATCATTTTTCAGTTTTTGGTAGTGAAACCTAATGAGCACCAAATTGAAGACGCAAAAAAGTTAGCTGATGAATTAGGGGTGGATGAAATTCGTTTTAAAACCGCTCAATTGTACGATTACAAACATGGTAATGCGTTAATGCCAAGCATAGAGAAATACTCCCGTTACAGAAAAAAAGCTGATGGAACTTATCGTTTGAAAAACAAAATGCTCAATGAGTGTTGGCGTATGTGGAGCTCCTGTGTTATTACTTGGGATGGTAAAGTAGTGCCTTGTTGTTTTGATAAAGATGCAACGCATCAATTGGGAGAGATAGCACAACAACCTTTGGCAGCAATTTGGTCCTCAAAATCTTATAACGGTTTTAGAAAAGCCCTTTTAACCAATAGACAAAGCATAGATATATGCCAAAATTGTACCGAAGGAACTAAGGTTTGGGAGTAGGAAGCCTCCCCAACCCCTCCGAAGGAGGGGCTATTTGTCATTCTCAGCTTGACTGGGAATCTATAATTTCATTTTAATGGTAAATTGAAAATAATGAATTTTCATTAAACAACCTATATGTTCATTTTCAGTAAAAAAATGGACGCGTTAATAGTTGGTGTCCAATTTGTACTGAAGGAACTAAGGTTTGGGAGTGAAGAAGTTTCTCGGAGTTAATTTTCTAATTCTCTGTGAAATATTTTAAAATATTCTTTAAATATAAACTTCCTATTCCTTTTGTAACCAGTTAATTCAGATAATATATTTAAATCAATGAGATCTTTTATTAACCTATTTGCTGTTGATGGAGAGATTTTCAAAAGCTCCGAAACTTGTTTAGAATCGGTAATAGGTACCTGAAAAAGTTGTTTGATTAATCGTTGTCCATTTTCAGTTTTGCTTCCAAGTTTTGGGAGTCGTTTAGTTTCAATATCATTTTTTAAAGTAATAATATCTTTAAACACTTGTATGGATTCTTTTGAAGTTTCAATTACCCCTACAAGGAAGAATTTTATCCATTGAGTTATGTTACTGGTTAAACGTACCGTCATTAGGTTATCATAATAGTATCCTTTATTTTTTTCAAAAAAGTCAGATAAATAGAGTGATGGCTTTTTTAAGACATCATTGCTAACCAAATAAAGAGTTATTAAGAGTCTTCCAAGCCTACCATTTCCATCTAGGAATGGGTGTATAGTTTCAAATTGATAATGAGCAATCGCAATTTTAATTAGATGCGGAACAAAATAGTCATCATCGTTGATGAATTTTTCTAAATCACTCATTAAATCATTAACTTCTGAATGATGAGGAGGGATAAAAATAGCATCTTTTAATGTTGCTCCTATCCAATTTTGGCTAGTCCTAAATTCTCCTGGAATTTTATGTTTTCCCCGAACACCAGAAAGAAGTGTTTTGTGCGTTTTTTTAATTAGGCGGGTTGAAATAGGGAGTTTTTCTAATTCCTTTATAGAAGTGCTAATAGCTTTTATATAGTTTTGTACTTCTGCCCAATCATCTCGTTTTTCTGGATTAATATCTTCCTCTCTTATTAAGGCTTCTTCCATATTTGTTTTTGTACCTTCTATTCTACTCGAAGTGGTAGCTTCTTTAAGAATGTGCATGGTAATAAAAAAGTCAACATCAGGGATTATTTGGGAAAAAGCATTTAATTCACCTATTAATCTGTTAGCTTCTGCAAGTAATTTATTTACTTCAGGTGTTGATATAATCCATTCGCGATTAATTTTTTCAGGTAAAAAGGATTTGTATTCTCTTTGTTTAATGTGTTTCCCTGAATTGAATGCTTCTAAATCCATGTTTTCAAAAATGATGTATAAATACAAATATAGTAATTTATATTTTCGTTATATTGATTTATTGAAAATATAAAATGTATTAATTTTTATTTTTGAAGAAAATGAAAACTAAAAGGATACAATGGTTTCAGAAAAGCTTTACTCACCAATCGACAAAATATAGATATTTGCCAAAATTGTACAGAAGGCACTAAGGTTTGGGAGTAAAATTTTGCTATTAAGAGTTTTAAGGAGTGTATAATGTGAGCTACTTTTTTCGTTTATTTACCTCTAAAAATTATTTAATACTGCTCGAAAATATTGTTTATAAATTGTTTTTGCCTAGTAAATGTTCCAAACTACACGTTTTTGTTCCGTATGACATAAAAGGATTTAGTTTGTTTGCTAAAAACTTTGTTTCTTTGAAATCTAATCTGTAATTAGATGAAAATGATAAAAAATATAACGGTTATACTATTAGGATTTTGCTTAACGAACCTATGTATAGCACAGAATTCTAATTCTGCAACTATTAAGTATGCTGATAAAGAATTTTATTTAGTGGATAGTTTGGATTTGGAAGTGATTTCTGAATCGGATCGTAAATTATTAGACAGTTGTCTAACCGTTTTTCATAAAGCAAAAGAGGACACCTCTAAAGTAGATGCTATAAACCAGATTGTGGAAGTAAGCTTAGACGAGAACTTACGTCCAAAATACAAAATCTGGCTTTATCATTTTTTGAAAGAAAAATTAAAACAGCAACACTCCACTATCACTACTAAACGTTTAAAAATAGGTTTAGCTGTAGCCATAAATGAAATAGGGTTTATTTATATTAATCAGGGAGATTTACCCAAAGCTTTAGACTATTTCCATAAAAGTTTAGCCATTCATAAAGAGATGGGTGATAAAAAAGGAATAGCTGGAAATTATAACAATATTGGATTTATTTATAACAGACAGGGAGACATATCTAAAGCTTTAGATTATTATCATAAAAGTATTGCTGTGAGAGAAGAAATTGGCGATAAAGAAGGAACAACTGAAGCTTATAACAACATTGGATTAATCTCCCAGCTTCAGGGAGATATACCCAAAGCTTTAGACTATTTCCATAAAAGTTTAGCCATTCAAAAAGAGATTGGTGATAAAAAAGGAATAGCTTTAAGTTACAGTAATTTTGGGTTTCTTTATCGCGAACAGGGAGACATACCTAAAGCTTTAGACTATCACCATAAAAGTTTAGCCATTCAAAAAGAGATTGGTAATAAAAAAGGAATAGCCAGAAGTCACAACAATATTGGATTTATTTATGACAGTAAAGGAGACATACCTAAAGCTTTAGACTATTATCATAAAAGTTTAGCTGTGAGAGAAGAGATAGGTGATATAAAAGGAATAGCTGTAATTCACAACAATATTGGAGCTATATATTATGGTCAAGGAGATTTGCCCAACGCTTTAGACTATTTCCATAAAAGTTTAGTCATCAGAGAAGAGATTGGTGATAAAAAAGGAATAGCGGGAAGTATCAACAATATTGGATTTATTTATATGAAACAGGGAGATATGCCCAAGGCTTTAGACTATTACCACAAAAGTTTGGCTAACTATGAAGAGATGGGTGATAAAAAAGGAATATCTATAACTTATAACAACATTGGTTTTATTAATGACGAACAGGGAAATTTCCCCAAGGCTTTAGACTATTACTATAAAAGTTTAGCCATTAAAGAAGAAATTGGCGATAAAGAAGGAATGGTTAAAAATTACAGCAATATTGGGAATATAGAGCTAGAGCATGGTAGCGTTCAACAAGCTAAAGAAAATGGTTTAAAAAGTTTAAATCTCGCACAGGAATTAGGTTATCCTGATGCGATAAAAAATGCTGCCTCTTTATTAACTAATGTGTATGAAAAACAAGGGAAAGGTATGGAGGCATTAAAAATGCACAAATTGTTTATAGTTATGAGAGACAGCATTAACAATGAGACTACACAAAAAGCAGCAATTCAGCAAAATGTTAAATATGAATACGAAAAACAAAAAGCAATTGATGATTTAAAGAATGAGCAATTGCTAACTATAGAGAAAGAAGAAAAAGATAAGCAGCGTGTTATTTTATATGGAATTGGAGCTATACTCACTTTAGTAATTGTTTTCTCTGGGTTTCTATTTAGTCGTTATCGAGTTTCTCAAAAACAAAAATTGGTAATTGATAAAACGAACAGTGAGCTAAATATTGCCAATGAAAATTACCAAATGTTACTTGTAGAGAGTAACCATAGAATAAAAAATAATTTACAAATGATTTTATCTATGCTAGAATACAAAGCAATAAAATCGGGTAAGCGTAGCGAAGAGTTAGAAAAAATTACGGGTAACATAAAAGCAATTAGCTCCTTGCATAAACACTTATCTTTAGATATCCATAACCCTTATGTAGACCTTGTTGTGTATTTAAAAGAAATCGTATCCTTATACAAAGAGTTTTCATCCCAAAACTTTGAGGTAAAATCTGATCTTAAAGCAATAGATATACAAAGTGAACGCATTGTTTATTTTGGCTTGTTATTTAACGAAATGTTATCAAACACGATAGAACATAGCTTAAGTAAGGATACTAAAATGGAGGTTCATTTACAACAAGAAAAAGATGGCTTTTCATTTTCTTATAAAGACGGAGCTGCTTGGAATAACGATAAAGATGCTGGATTGGGCTCTTCATTAATCCCTGAATTAGTAGAGCGAGTTGAAGGAGAAAATTACAGTTTAGATAGTACACAAGGGTTGTATTATTTTGAGTTTGAGTCGTAAATAGAGCACAAATATGTCACACGGAACAAAAACGTGTAGTTCGGAACATTTTAAAAGTAGTTACGTTTTATCTGTTTAGATTTACCAATGATGAAAGTTGTAATTATAGAAGATGAATTTTACGTTACTAAACACTTAAGTGCTTTAGTAGAAGAGGCTGGGTATGATTGTGTAGGGATTTATCACAGTGGCGAGGCCTTTCTTAACAAAACGGATTGGGATTTTGATGTAGCTATGGTAGATATCTTTTTATCGGTAAAACTTACTGGATTAGATATTGCAAAGGAGATTAAATCACAAAATAAATCCTTCTTTTTTTTAACAGCTAACCAGGATGAGAAAACGCTTAAAGCTGCTGCAATGCTTGCTCCAAATGCATATATTACAAAGCCTTTTAATCCTAATGATGTAATTGCGGCTTTAAAAACAATTGAATACCAACTTCCTTCTTTTATAGAAATTATTGATACGCATGGAAAACGAAACATAAATCCTATGGATATCGTTTTTGTAAAATCTGATCGTTCTTATATAGAAATACAAACTTTGGAGGAAAAAATTGTTCAGAGAAAATCGTTGTCTGAAATGGCAGAAGAATTACCTGATTTCTTTATTAGAGTGCACCGCTCTTATCTTGTCAATCATCATTTAATTGATTACCAAAGCACTGTTATAGTCGCTGTAAACGGTCATGAAATTCCTATTTCTAGAACTTATAAAGATAATTTAGGAGAGATCTCATAATTTCTTTACTTAAGTCTTAAGCAAAAAAATGAGGTTGAAAACCTTCCAACCTCATTATAAAAAAACGAACTACTAACTCTTTTCAAATTTTTGTTATTGTTTTTTATAAAAGCCCCTTCAGAAATGAAGAGGCTTCTATTTGATTCAGATTCCCAGTCAAGCTGAGAATGACGTCTGTTCTTACTGTTTCACAATTCTTTGAGTAATGGTATTATCTCCATTTGTGATTTTCACAAAATAGATTCCTTTACCATAAGCTTCTAGATTAATAATTGTTTGTTTGGAATTAAGCTGTTGGTTAATAATTACTTTACCGAGCATATCATAAACAGCAATAGAAGTATTCTTTTTTACCCCTGGTACATCAATGGATATATTTCCAGTTGTTGGGTTTGGATAGCATTTAAGGGTAGAAAAATTTTGCTCTAGGTCATTTATTCCAACAGTACAGGGGCCACAATTGGTACTAAAAGATACTCCAGCATCAACACTTGATATCCAATTAGTTGTTGCCCAAGTAACATCATCAACTTCAATACAGCTTAGATTTGGATTGTTAATCGAAGAAAAAATTGTGAAATTAGAATTATTATTGTTTCTAATATCTAAACAGCTAAGCGCATTGTTATGACACTCCAAATCCGTTAATGCAGTGTTCAGAGTGAAATCCAATCGAGTCAATTGATTGTTATAACACTGTAAATATGTTAAAGCAGTATGTTGTGAAACATCTAAACTAGTCAATTGATTACTACTACACTCTAAATTTGTTAAAGCAGTATTTTGAGAAATATCTAAAAGAGTCAATTGATTTTGATAACACGCTAAAGATGTTAAAGCAGTATTTTGAGTAACATTTATACTTGTTAATGGGTTTTGGGCACAACGTAATTCTGTTAAAGCAGTATTTTGAGTAACATCTAAACTAGTTAATTGATTACCAACACACGTTAAAAATGTTAAAGCAGTATTTTGAGTAACATCTAAACTAGGCAATTGATTATAACGAACCTCTAACCATGTTAAAGCAGTATTTTGGGTAACATCTAAACTAGTTAATTGATTAGCACTACACCCTAAATTTGTTAAGGCAGTATGTTGTGAAACATCTAAACTAGTTAATTGATTGTCATAACACTGTAAATATGTTAAAGCAGTGTTTTGGGTAACATCTAAACTAGTTAATTGATTAGCACCACACCCTAAATTTGTTAAGGCAGTATTTTGAGTAACAACTAAACTAGTCAATTGATTGGTAAAACACTGTAAGTTTGTCAAAGCAGTACTTTGGGTAACATTTAGATTAGTCAATTGATTGTTATAGCATATTAAAGATGTTAAAGCAGTATTCTGAGTAAAATCTAAAAGAGTCAATTGATTTTGATAACACCCTAAAGATATTAAAGCAGTATTTTGAGTAACATCTAAAAGAGTCAATTGATTATTACTACACCCTAAAGATGTTAAAGCAGTATTTTGAGTAACATCTAAACTAGTCAATTGATTATTACTACACCCTAAATATGTTAAGGCAGTATTCTGAGTAACATCTAAAAGAGTCAATTGATTTTGATAACACCCTAAAGATGTTAAGGCAGTATTTTGAGTAACATCTAAACTAGTCAACTGATTGGCAAAACAGTCTAAATATGTTAAAGCAGTGAAATCTTGAATTCCAGTTAAGTCTGATATCATTAAATTTGAGACATCTAAAGAAGTTATAGTGTTAATATTGGAAGTAGGTACACTACCGTCAGGAATTCCTGTGTCATAACCTAAATTAATTAAAGCCTGCTCAAAGTTTGAATCAGGTATAGCCGTTTGAGAAATACATACATTAGATAATGCTGTAATTAATAAAAGTGATAGTGTTTTTTTCATGATAATTGTGTTTTAATTATTCTAAATTAATAGTGAAGTTTTTTGCAAAAAAAGCATTAAACGTTTTTTATTCCAAAAAAACAGCGGGTAGTTTTTCCTACCTCACACACTTAATACGCTGTTTATTAGAGTTTTAAATTTCAGTTATTTTGTTAAAACTTTCACTTTTTTATTTTTTAAGGTCATTTAATGATTGATTTTGTCCAAAAATATTAGATAGGGCTTACTTTTTTAAATTAATGTTGCAGACGACATGTTTTTGTTCCGTATGACATAAATTGGATTGTTTTCCATAATAAAAGCCCCTTCATTTCTGAAGAGGCTTCTATTTGATTTAAGTTGTTTTATTGTTTTACAATTCTTTGCGTAATGGTATTATCTCCATTTGTGATTTTCACAAAATAGATTCCTTTACCATAAGCTTCTAGATTAATAATTGTTTGTTTGGAATTAAGCTGTTGGTTAATAATTACTGCACCAACAACACTGTAAACAATAATACTTGAATTATCATCTAATTGATCTAAACTAACCGTAAAGATTCCTTTTGATGGGTTAGGATAAATTTTATAGTTATCAACTAATAATTGATCATTGTTTACTCCAGTAACAGTTACCGGAATACAAGCCGAAGTATCTGTACAACCATTTTGCGTTACCACAACAGCATAAGAACCATTAACTGTAACAGTATAACTCGCATTAGTTGCTCCTGGAATCACACTCATGTTGTTGTTACAATCTAACCATTGGTAAGTTGCTCCAGTAGCATTAGCTGTAAGAGCAGGAGAAGCATTGTTTACAGTTACATCAACACTATTAATTGTTACTTGCTGATTCGTAATACTATCACAACCATTAAATGCACCAGCAAAAGAAGTATCATTGACCATAGTAGATATATAATACATTGTACCATTATAATCTAAACTATCACAACCAACTAAAGCTGTTGGGTTAGCAACAGGAATAGCATTAATAGTAATACTACTGTTAGCTGAAGCTGAAGCACAACCACCTGCAGCAGCTATATCATTAGCAACAGTATATGTTCCTGGAGTACTAGTAGCTAAATTAACCTCTCCTGAAGCAGTATTTATTGATAACCCTGTACTAGGAGTAGCAGAGAATACACCTGCACTTGCTCCAGCACCAAAAGTTACTGTTGTAGTGCCTATTGCACAATAAGGAGTTCCTGTATAACTAAATGTAGCATCTGGAGCAGTTGTAACACTCACGTTTACATTAGAACTATTAGGACAGGTTCCGGTTGTTGTATAAGTAACTGTAAATGGACCTCCAACTCCAGTAGTTGCTAAATCAATCTCACCAGTTACTGTATTAATACTTAAACCTCCTGTACCACTAAATGATCCACTTCCTAAACCAGTAATTGTTGGAGTAGGATTTGATCCAGTTAAACAAAAAGTAGATGATGCATAGTTAAATGACGCATCATCTGCTGCATTGATAACTACATCAAAATTACAACTAGTAGTATTGCTATTTCCATCAGTAGCTAAGTAAGTAACAGTTGTAGTTCCTACATTAAATGTTGTACCACTTGCATCTGCACTACCTGAGCCTGTTGTTACTCCAGATAAAGTATAAGTAACAGTTACTCCAGAACAATTATCACTTGCTGTTGGTGCTATACCAGTTACTACTGGATTACAAGTAGCAACATTTCCTGGGCAACTAATTGTTGGATTAGTTGCATCACTTACTACTACATCAAAGTTACAGTTCGCTGTATTTGTTGAACCATCTGTTGCTGTTAATACAATGTTTGTAGTTCCTACTCCTACAACTGTTCCTGCTGCTGGTACTTGTGTTACCACAACTCCTGAACAGTTATCAGTTGCTGTTGCCAATCCTGTGTAATCTGGTAAGCTAAAGTTACAACTAGCGTCTACTGTTCCCACTTGGTTTGCTGGACAACTAATTGTTGGATTAATTCCATCACTTACTACTACATCAAAGTTACAGTTCGCTGTGTTGCTAGAACCATCTGTTGCTGTTAATACAATGTTTGTAGTTCCTACTCCTACAACTGTTCCTGCTGCTGGTACTTGTGTTACCACAATTCCTGAACAGTTATCAGTTGCTGTTGCCAATCCTGTGTAATCTGGCAAAGAGAAATTACAACTAGCGTCTACTGTTCCCACTTGGTTTACTGGACATGATAATATAGGTGATATTGTATCAAGTACTGTAACTACTCCTACACAGTTTGATGAATTATTACTTCCATCTGTTACGGATAGGGTTACACTGTTACTTCCTGCATCCGCACAGGTATATGTTTTTGATGTATACTTACCAAATTCTAATTGAAATGCAATATCACCCCATGCACAACAACCTGAACTCGCATCATAATTCCAAATAAATTGGCCACCAGCATAAACATCACCAGCGTAATATATATCGGATGTGCCATCTAAAATAAACGAATAAGAATTTCCCGAGATTACTGAAAGTGGAGTAGACAATTGCACCGTAGTCCATGTTGAACCACCAGTTGCATCCACATAAGTAACCCCTGATTCTTGGTAGATCGGTGTCCCTACAGAACCGGCAGTTCCACTTCCGCTTCCGCCATTATAGAAATGAATAGTATTTCCTGTAGAATTACCATTTACTTTAAAACTAATGCTTGTTAAATCTCCAGTTACCGGAGCAGTAAAGGACTGACCATGCCCAACTGAAGAACCATTATTATTTTGAAACGGTTGACTTAATTCTACCGGATTATCTATAAAAATTAATGATGCGATCGAAAAACAATTATCAATTGAACCTGCATCCACATCGTTTGGAGTAATAGTAACATTTCCAGAGCCATCAAGGTAAGCCAAAATATTTTGGCAAACTACCGTTGGTGCCGTAGTATCGCTTACCACCACATCAAAGTTACAGTTCGCTGTGTTGCTTGAACCATCTGTTGCTGTTAATACAACGTTTGTAGTTCCTACTCCCACCACTGTTCCTGCTGCTGGCACTTGTGTTACTGTTGGTGACCCAGTACAGTTATCTGCTGCTGTTGCCAACCCTGTATAATCTGGTAAGCTAAAGTTACAACTCGGGCCTACTGTTCCCACTTGGTTTGCTGGACAACTAATTGTTGGATTAGTAATGTCCTGTATTATTGTTACAGAAATAGTCATTACACTATCGCAACCAGCAACATTATTTATGGTATCCATTACAGAATAAGTACCCAGTGTGGTATAAGTTTCATCTCCACTTGGCACAGTGTAAGTTACACATTCTACCACACTAAAGCTAGAAGCTGTTGGTGTACATGCTGGAGCTATTCGCCACAATTCTTTTCCATTAGTTCCATCATCAGCAGAAAAATACAAGCTATTTCCTACAACAGTTAAATAGTTGGGGTCAGAACTAGCATTAGTCGGATTTATATCTTGCACTAAACTAGCAATACCAGTTGTTCCATCTACTTTCCATAACTCTCTTCCATTAGTTCCATCATCTGCACGAAAATAAAGATCGTTACCAAAAACAGTGAGACCATAAGGACTAGAACTACTTGGTCCTGAATTAATATCTTGCACTAAACTGACAATACCAGTTGTTCCATCTACTTTCCATAACTCTCTTCCATTAGTTCCATCATCTGCAGAAAAATAAAGATCGTTACCAAAAGGGGTTAAGTAACTAGGGTACGAACTACCTCCGGGGTTTATGTTTTGCACCATGCTAACGATACCAGTAGCGCCATCTACTTTCCATAATTCGATATTAGATGGAAAATCAACTGCACTAAAATAAATGTCGTTACCAAAAACAGTGAGACTTTGAGCCCCGCTACCTGTTGCTCCAGGATATATATCCATTACCATACTAGCAGTACCTGTTGTTCCGTCTAGTTTCCATAATTCCTCTCCATTAGCGGCATCTTTTGCCTGAAAATAAAGATCGTTTCCCAAAACAGTGAGTTCACGAGGGACAGAATGCATTGCTCCAGGATATATATCTTGTACTAAACTGGCAATACCAGTAGTACCATCTACTTTCCACAATTCAGTCCCATTAGTTCCATCATCTGCACAAAAATAAAGATCGTTACCGAATACAGTTTTATAATTAGGGAACGAAGTAGTTGTTCCTGGACTTATATCTAGCACTAAACTCACGATACCAGTAGCCCCATCTAGTTTCCATAATTCCTCTCCAGTAGTGGTACCAGATGCATTAAAATAAAGATCGTTGCTAAGAACAGTGAAATATCGAGGGTAAGAACCCACTGTTCCAGGGTTTATATCTTGTTTTAGGCTAGCAATGCCAGTAGTCCCATCCACTTTCCACAATTCACCTCCATTAGTTCCATCATTTGCCCAAAAATAAAGATCGTTGCCTAAAACAGCGAATTCTTGAGGGTAACTATTAGCAGTTCCAGAATTTATGTCTAGCACTAGACTAGCATTATTAGTAGCCCCATCTACTTTCCATAATTCTTGACCATTTATCCCGTCATCTGCCCTAAAATAAATATCGTTACCAAAAGGGGTTAAGTAACTAGGGTCAGAAGAAGAGTTTGAAGCATAAATATCAGCAACCATTACGGCTTGCGAATAAGATTTAGAAGTAAATACTAAAAGAGATAATACACAAAGTGTTTGAATTAAAGATGTCGTTTTTTTCATGATGATTTAATTTATTTTTGCAAAAAAAGCATTAAACGTTTTTTATTCCTAAAAAACAGCGGGTAGTTTTTCCTACCCCACACACTTAACGCATTGTTTGTCAAGGTGTTTAATTTTCGCTTTTTTTGTTAAAAAATTCACTTTTTTATTTTTTAAGATTGATTTTGTCCAAAAATATTGCATTGAGCTTACTTTTTTAAATTAATGTTGCAGATGACGTGTTTTTGTTCCGTATGACATAAAAGGGATATTTTTATTGCAAAAAACTTCGTTTCTTTGATTAATAGAACTTTAACAATGAAATATATTTTAACTTTTATAACTCTTCTTTTTCTGCAAACAACTTTTTTTGCAGCAAACAAGATTTCTTATATCCATAAAGATATAGCTGTTGATTCTATTTCTTCTTCAACCATTAACTGGCAAGAACTTAATGAACCGATTTATAGAGGTTTTGACAATGGAGTATATTGGTTTAAGATAAAATTAGAACCCTCTACTAACGATAGAGTAATTTCAATACCCGAATCCCATATTTCTCGAGCAAGTTTATATGGAAGCAATGGAGCAGTAAAAATGTTAGAACCAACAAGATATGCTGCATTTCCCATTCCCGATTCAGAAAAAAGTACGATTTATTACCTCCGGGTTAATTGTTTGTTAGAAGCCCGTATTCCTATCGAAATAAAGGAATCAAAATCTTATTATAATGATGAATTAATAGAGTATACGATTACTGGAATTTACCTCGGCATTGTTTTAGCAATTATCCTATTCAGTTTGTTTTCATATTATTCCTTTGGAAATAGGACTTATCTGTTATACGTATTTATGGTTATAGGCATGTCGGCAAATGCTTTTTATAAGGATGGTGTAACCGCCTATCTTTTTGGTATAAATAGTATTCATGAAGTGTTGGAAGGCCCATTGAATAGTATTGTAGTTATAGCTGCTATATTTTTTACGGTAAGTTATTTAGGCATTGAGCATCAACTAAAAAAATTGAAGATTTTTGGTGTAGCGGTAGCTATAATAGCTGTTATAGCTAATGTGGTTTATCAATTTACAGGAAGTTTTGCTGTTTTTACAATGATACATCTGGGGCACTTACTATCGTTAACTATTTTTTTAAGTGCAGGAGTTATTCTGTGGAATAAATCCTTTTACGCTCGATTTTTTGTTTTGGCTTATGGTTTTCCACTTTTTTTTGCTTACGATTATTATATCAGCCCTCATTTTGGAATAAAAGTATTAGATCTTCCACTAAACCTTTATAAGCTCGGATCTATTATAGAAATGATCATTTTTACTTACGGTATTATGTATCAGGCTAAACAGATGAATATAGAAAATAAAGAAATTCGACAAAAATTAATTGATTATACCAATAACCTAAAGGCTCAAAATAAAGGGTTGGACCAGCGACCAGACACGATAAATGAATTAATCGAAAAATTTAATTTTACACTTAAAGAGATAGAAGTTTTAAAAGTACTTTCTTTAAATAAGACCAATAAAGAAATTGCTGAAATGCAGTTTATTTCAGAAAATACGGTTAAATATCACATTAAAAACATTCTGAAAAAGTTGAAGGTTAAAAGTAAAGAAGATGCGAAATATCATTATCTAAATTTTGAGGTGGACGCTTCTAGCTAACCGACAAAACATTGATGTTTACCAAAATTGTACAGAAGGCACTAAGGTTTGGGAGTAAACTCCTTTTTAGGGTTTACTGTTTAATGATTTTTTTAGTGATAATTTCATCTCTTGTTTTAACCTTTACAAAATAAATTCCTTGAGGATAATTTTCAAAGTCTATTTGAAATGATTCTTTCTTATTCATTTCTTCTTTTAATAGAATTCCAGATAAACTGTAAACCTGAATCGTTGAGTTTTTATCAGAACCTTTAAGGGATATGTTTAGCTTATCTACAACAGGGTTAGGGTAAGTCGAAAACTGCTCATCTAAGTTAACCTTTACATTAGTGATTGTTCCATCAGTAATAACCACTGTACTAAAAGTTTTATTAGGCAGTGAACCAACTTTTAGTACCGTATCACTATCTGAAATTTGTACGGTATAAGTTCCTGGGGCTAATCTATTAACAGAGGGTGTTGTAGCTCCATTACTCCAAAAATAATGGTAAGGAGGTACTCCTCCAGAAGCAGTAACAGTTGCTGCACCAATATTATATCCTGAAGGGAAAAGCAAGGTGTCAAAATTGATTTGCCAATTAAAGATATACCCATCGTCAGCAGCCAAGTGGTCTGTAATTATAATTGTCCAGTCTCCATTTAAAGGACATCCAATTAAACTGTCAAGAGATTCTTCTAGATTGAACAGCCCTGATGATAAAACATTTTGACCGGGGGTAATAATTGAAGTATCCCAGTTTTGATTAAAATTTTCAGTGTCCATGGTTCCCCAAAAAGCTGATTCAGAAAAACAATAATTCCAACCATCCCCAACATTTCCAATGTTATTGTCAAGAGCATCTCCTAAAAATGTACTTCCGCCACCAGAACCTCCCGCCCCACCGTTATAGGTGTCTGAGAGTGTTGTCTGCTGCCCATTTGGGCATTCTAATTTTATGGTTAAATCCCCAATATAAGAATGTTCAATATTCATACATATAGTAGAAATATCACCAGCATTTTGGATGGTGTCTGTACTGCCAAAAACTGTATGCGTTAAAATAGAGGTGTAGCTGGCACCAGAACCATCAGGCAAGTAAGTTATTCCTGAATGAATATAAGGAATGTTATTTGAATTTGCCATTATAGAATCTGCAATAGAAGAAACTAACTGAGCTTTTGAAATTGGCACAGATCCAATTATTATTAAAAGGGATAATGATATTTTATTCAACATAGTTTAAATTTTTTGTAATCAAATATAAGTAATAAAAATTTTATATGCTATTCTTTGTTCAGGGCAAACGCACTATAAAATTTAAGGGGTAATTTGTCAGTTCGAGTGACTTTTAACTTTATTAACTTATTTGTTGATTTGTTCCTGCTTTATAAATCATAATAGTATGATAAGAGTCTCCACCATTTTCAATTTTAGCAGAAATCCTAATTTCACCTTTTACGTTTGGAGTGTAGTTTAAACTGAACACCCCTTTTTCTCTTTCAAAATAAGTCCAATTATTTTCTGCATCAATTATTGCAATTTTATATGCCCTAGGCACATATAATTCAAAATAATAAGATTCATCAAGGTTTAAAAGGTCTAAATTAGGAGCTTTTGTAGCCTTAACATATGTATCAATTCCATAGCATTTAGGAGTAGATAGTTTATTACTTTTAAGAGATTGGGTTAAGGTGTTTTTACCATTAAAACCCAATTGAAAGTATTCATTATCGATATAAGGCATTCGTTCATATATTTTAAGATCAATTTTACGCGAAACAAACGTTTTGTCAAAATCATCTGGCAGATGATTAAAAATACTTTCATAAGGGTCAACATTAAACCAGTATTCATTAAAGTCTTTTTTAGAAACCAAATTTCCATTAACATTCTTTCCGAAACCTCTTCCCCAGGTAGCATCAAAAACTCTCCACTGGTTATTAATTTTTATGATGTTCCAAGCATGATTAGTGTCAATAAACTTATCGCCACTAGAATAACCATAACCTTTAGCGTACCCATGTATTTTCTCGATTTCAAGCCCCATTTCTAATCCTAATGTCAGGAATAATTCAGCATAACCTTCACAAACCGAAGTTTTGTTTTGAAGAACACTAAGAGCGTCACAATCACTATAATTTCCAGAATTATATCCTTTATCATCATAGCTAATATTTTCAGTAAGCCACACATAGATTGATCTTGCTTTTTGAAGGTCGCTCTTGGCTCCTTTGCTTAAATATTTTGCTAGGGAGCTAATGTCCTTTGCAGCTTTTTTAGGACATTTTCTAGCATGTTTATCTACTGAATAGTAAGGGTTTTTAGGAAGAGGGAGTAATTTATATTTTGTATCCTTTTTAACAATTTTTTCATCTTTAGGAATTAGTTCTGTGTTCTGTTTTTCTTTTTCTTCATCAGATTTATCTGAACGATAATCTTCAATAATCGAATTAATATCATCAATAAGATCAGCTATAAAAATATCGGCATTATCTGTTCTTAAACCATAATAATAACCGCTTCCTAATAACGCAAATCCAATAATCAGAATAAAAAAGAAGCTGCTACTACTGTAGTAAGTGCTCTTAGTTGTGAAGATTACAGGGTTCGTGTAAGAATAATAAGCATATGAAAACAGAGCTCAAAAACTATCTGGCGTCTGTTCTTTTTTTTGTTTTTCTGTTTTCAGACGGAAAAACTTTAGTTCAAGTTCCATGTTTTGTTTGTATTGCTCCCAGGTGAATAGTGAGGCAA
>NVUQ01000014.1 GCA_002401955.1 Flavobacteriales bacterium
GAGTGGAATTGGGTTCGCAACTCAAAGTTAATTTGAGATACTTTAATTTGCACTCTCTATTTTTTTTATTTCTCAAATCATTTAGGACGGGATTGGTTTTATATCTTTTTTATGATTTGATATTTCTTCAACCATCATCTCCTTAAGTTCTGCAATGTCTTTAGTTTGATTTACATTTCGTTCGAGATTACTAAACCATTTTGCTTTACCAATTCCATGTAAAGGGTGAGCATATTTTTTTGTGTAATAGAATTGAAAGCTTCCTAAGAGAAGAATTAAAAATGTAAGGATTATTGATATGAGAACCTTTAAATTCATTCTTCTTTTACTGTTATTAATTTATCTGAATTAAACATTGCAGCTGGAGAAATAACCTTTTCATCCATAGGAATATTGTCTCCATAACGCTCTTTCATTTTTTGCTTTACAGCTTCATGGGTTAAATCGAAATCTTTTAACTCTTCCAATTTACCAATCTCAATTCCAGTAGCTTCTTTATATACTTTCCAAACCAATTCAGAACAATATATTTTATCATCAGACCATTCAAAGTAAATGTCATAGTTCTTGCCCATGTACTGTTCTCCAACTTGTCTCATCTTGCTTAGCGTTTCTTTGGTTAAAACATCAGTGGCATTTTTTAGTCTTTTAACAACATAGTGGTCATTCTTACCTCTATCTATCCATACTTTAAGTGGGGTAAGTTTAACTGGCTGAACAGCTTCGTAAACATACCATTTATTGCTGTTATTGTATATTATTCCAACATGACTGTATTTAGAGTTGGTGGCTAATTGTATGGCTTTGCTTTGTGAGGATTGAGATGTTTGAAAAATGATGTCTCCATTCTGGAACTCAGATGTAGATTCAGATGATATTGAAATTGTCTTTGATTCTGTATGTTCTCCGCAAGAGCAGAGTATAACAATCGTTGTAAGTGTGAGTAGCAGGTTTTTCATTTAAATTTTCATTCCTTTGATTAAATCCTCATAATCTTCCTTAGAAGTTGAAGTTACAGTTATAGCCAACGTTTTTTTTAGTGTTGTTATTATATATTGAGTGGTGTAGTTTGAGTAATCACCGAAAATGATATTGTATTTTAACTTAACCAATTGAGTTGTACCTCCTTTTGAAAACTTAATTTCAATTCTTTTATAACCTACACCTTGTGTTAGCCAATTCTTTTCAAGTTCTTGTTCAAGCTTACCAGCATATAGTTGGGATATTTTCTTGGTTAACATAACATGCTCACCTTCTTGTATCATTATTTTATTACCAATGTTAGTTGTATCTGTAAATACCAAGCTTTTCAACTTATAGGATTTTATTGTTTCATAAAACTGTATCCTACTTTTAACAATAGGCTCTGGTAAGTCTGAGCGCTTAACTTCTTCAATTAATTCATCTGGTGAACTTTTAATATATGAATTCGGAATATCCATTTTGGCTTTAGCGAACCTAATTTCTATTGTTTTTAAGTTATAATTAATAGTGTTATCTTCACCACATCCAGTAGCAATAAAAATGCTTAGTATGAATAGGAAGTTTTTCATTTCTTCTTATAATAATCGAGTAAATAAAAAAGTACTAATAAGATTATGTTCCCTCCATTTCCTAACAACCAAAATATAGAAAAAGGAATTAAAGAAGCCAATCCACAGCTTAAATCCCCTTCTAATGGGAATAACCATGGTGCTATAAGAAATAAGATTAAGGCAAGGCTAAATATTATCCATTTATGAATTTTCCATCTTACTAGATTGAAAGATTGTAAGCTGTAAATGATAACCTGTGTAACCCAGATACTAATAAGGTAAAATCCTTCCATCCTCCGAAGATACTGAATCTCTTAATTGATCGAGTTTAAATGGTTATTTTTCTTTTTATAGGTCATATTCTATGAGAATTTGGTTACAGAGATATAGTTTTCTTATCTATTTATAGGATTAAAGGATTTATTAATAAGTTTGTAACTATGGATACTGGTGAAAAATACAAGGTTAACCCTAATGAAGGTGAACATGAAGTTTTACCTAATAAGCTTGGATTGACTACTAAACCTGAGGTTGAGAAAGAAGAAGCTAAAGGGTTTATTGATGCTAATGTTGATTTGACTTTAGGGTTAGAACCAACAGTTAGGTTTGATGCATCTTATATAATGAGTATTCATAAAAAAGCACTTCAACATTTGTATGAGTTTGCTGGAAAACTAAGAACAGTTAATTTATCTAAAGGAGGATTTATGTTCCCAACAGCACAATTTCTTCCTAATGGAATGCAGGATTTCCAAACCGAAATACTCAATCATTTAAAAGATGAGTATTCGAGTAAAGAAGAGTTGATAGAAGCCATTGCTAAAGTTCATGGTGAATTATTATATATTCACCCATTTAGAGAAGGTAACGGAAGAACAGCCAGATTGTTAGCTAACTTAATGTCTTATAAAGCTGGTTATGAAAGGTTGAAATTTGAGAAATTAGACAATGAAGAAATGTTCAATAAATATATTGAAGCAGTTCAGAAAGTCGGATTAAAACAATACCAACCAATGATAGAGATAATTACCTTTATTTTTTGAGTCTCCTTTTTGCCGAAGAAACAGCCATTTTGTAGGCTTCTTCTATAGATAATGAAATTCCTTCTAATTTAAATGAAGCAACAGTTGATTCAGCAATTGACATCAACAAATCATCTTGAGTTTTAATGCTTCTATTTGTATTAATAACGAACGATTCCATAATTACAAATATACGAATTATTTAGCTAAGATATCTTGTGTGAATAGCACTATTTAAAGCTGGTTGGGGCTTTTGTTATTCAAGCATTTTGAGCTCAAAAAGTAGTAATAATGATAAGCAGGTTTCTCATTTTAATAAAACGTTATCAATGTAGCCTAAAGTATCAATATACTCTAAACGAGCTACGTATTTTGATGGTTGTTTAATATCTCCTGGAACTAGATGGAGTTCCATAGGAAATTCAAAACCATATTTATAATCATCAAAATTACCATGGTTAACAACATCAATTATTAAATGCTTTTGGATATAACCTTCTTTTTTAAACCCCAAAGAATATCTAAACCCTAATGCTAGCGGAATAATAAATCTATTAGTATCGTTAACTGTATAATAGGTTGTATCCTCTTCTAGGATTATAAAAATGACACAATCTTTTACAGTATCGCTATTTTCATCAATAACTACACCTGTTATATCTACAGTATAATAATCATCTTTAGAAACGAATTTATTGATTTGTGGAGCTAATTCAATTTGATTAAGATCTGCAATATATTCATGACTACCTTTATACCAGTTGTCTCCTAAACTTTTCAATTCATTAAAATTTCTTTTCGTTTTAATTTGTTCAGGATGTATTTTGGAATAAATAATAGTGCTTATTTTATTTTCAGAGCAATATGGTGCTTGAAAAATAAATGTTTTATCATCATAGTAATATTCTACAAATTCAATTTGATTAAATAACTTAGTATTGAATTCAAAATTATTTTTATTTAATAGTATCGATTTTTCAATATTTTCAGTTGGAGGAATAGGAAGTTCGTATTCTTCAAAAAAAGTAACAACTTCTTTAAAAATCCCCTTTACAGTATCAAAATCTATTTCACATTTATTAGAATTACAAGAAAGTATAGATAATGTAATTAATATGATGATAAGCTTCCTCATCCTAATAACCACTATGCATTTTAGGTCTTAATCCAGCGTTTTCGGGATTATTAATAGCAATTTCAATTTTATCTAAAAAAGCTTGTTTATCTCTGCCTAAAATTCCTTTAAGAATTAAGTTGTTAGAAGCATGATCGCTTCTAAAAATAGTTTCTTTAAGATCTAAAGTATTTATAAAAGTTTGCATTTCTATAAACAATTCTTGTTGGCTCAACTCTATAAAATTACCTTTATAACGGTTCTGGAAATGTTCCATCCCTTTATGAGCTGTTAATACCAAAGTAGAAGCATATTTGGGTTGGGTTTCGTTGAGTACCTTGGCAGAATTAACAGCATGTTGGTGAGTTAATTCCTTACCCCCAACACCATTAATAATCATTACCGAACTGTTCATTCCAACAGCTTTCGATTTATTCAATCCCTCAATAGTAGTTTCAAAAGTCTCTCCTTTTTGGATGCATTCTAAAACCTGACTATCGCCAGATTCTATACCAACATACAATAAACTTAAGCCCGCTTCATACAATTCTTTTAATTCGGCATCAGATTTCCTAGCCAAATTACTGGGCGATGCATAAGTAGAAATTCGTTGTAGCTTCGGAAAGGTATTTTTAAGCTTTGTTAATATTCTTAACAATCTATCAGTAGATAAAACCAAAGGATCACCATCAGCTAAAAATATCCTTCTTATTTGACTAGCATAAGGGATAAAAGTATCAATTTCACTAAAAACTTCTTCCTCTTTACGAGCCTTAAAATGTTTAGAAGTATACATCTCACAAAACGAACATTTGTTCCAACTACAACCTAAGGTAATTTGTAGTATTAACGACCGACCTTCACTAGGTGGTCTAAACAATGGCTCGTTGTATTGTATTGGAAAGTTGTTCATTTTTTAAAAATAAAGAAAATACTCCTTCCGTGGGTAGTTGGGGGGCTAGAAAAACAACAAAATACTTTGTTAGGTGTTTTTTATTCAAATTGAACTCAAAATCATTGTCAAGTTCGAGTGTCACGAATTTGTTACTCGATACATTAATTTATCAAGGAATAGTAGAACTGACATTTTTTATATTAAGAATGATGGATTAATACAATTTAACAGAATTTAACACAATTTAACTTGAAAAAAACGAGTGGAGTTAATATATTTGCAGCCAAATTCAGATAGATGAAACAAATCGGTTTAATCCTATTATTATTTATTACGTATTTTTCTTTTGGACAGGAAGAAAATACAGCTGTTGTTCAAAAATCTATAAAAGCTATAAGAGTAGAAATACCACCTATAATGGATGGTGTTTTAGATGATGCTGTTTGGAATAAGGCACCAATAGCAACAGATTTTATACAAGCCCAACCATATCCTGGAGAAAAAGCATCACAAAAAACAGAAGTTAGAGTGTTATACGATAATACGGCAATTTACATTGGAGCAACATTGTATGATGTTTCTAGAGATAGCATCATAAGTCAGTATAGCCAAAGAGATAGAGAAGATAATACAGATCTTTTTGCAATTTCATTCGATACTTATGATGATGATCAGAGTGGTTATGGTTTTGTAGTTCATCCTACAGGTGTTCAAATGGATGCCCGTTATTCTCAGGATCAAGGACAGGATTTATCGTGGAATGCTGTTTGGATTAGTAAAGTAACCATAGATGATAATGGTTGGTACGTAGAAATGAAAATACCTTATTCAGCCATTCGTTTTCCGGATAATGAAGTGCAAAAATGGGGAGTTAATTTTTCTAGAAAAATAAGAAGACATAGAGAGTTTAGTCATTGGAATAAGGTAGATCCAAAAGTAAATGGATATATTAATCAATTTGGAAATTTAACAGGGATTAAAAACATAGAATCACCTGTGCGTTTAATGTTTTTGCCTTATATCTCAACTTATTTAGAGCATTATCCACACAATATTGAAGGAACAAGTAATTATTCATATTCTATTAATGGCGGAATGGATGTGAAATATGGAATAAATGATGCTTTTACATTAGATATGACCTTGATTCCAGATTTCGGTCAAGTACAATCAGATAACCAAGTATTAAACCTTTCTCCTTTTGAAGTACGATTTAATGAAAATAGGCCTTTTTTTACTGAAGGAACAGAACTTTTTAATAAAGGAGGTTTGTTTTATTCTAGAAGATTGGGAGCTAGTCCGATAGATTATTCAGCTGCAGATAATAATTTAGGAGTTAATGAAGAGTTAATTGAGAACCCCGCAGAAAGCCAGTTGATTAATGCAACAAAAATTTCTGGACGAACAAAAGGAGGCCTAGGAATTGGTGTTTTTAATGGAGTTACCAAAAACATGTTTGCAACAATTAAAGATAATGTTACTGGAGAAACCAGAGAAGTGTTAACAGACCCTTTAACTAATTATAATGTGTTAGTATTAGATCAAAATTTAAAAAATAATTCTTACGCGACATTAATTAATACAAATGTTACTAGAAGTGGAAGTTTTTACGATGCCAATGTTACCAGAGGGATGTTTAAGTTAAATGATAAAAAGAATGTGTTTTCTGTTGAAGCCGGAGGAACACTCTCTCAATTGTATTTTACCGATTCTCTAAGTTTGGGTCATACAGCAAATTTTGAGTTTAATAAAGAGGGAGGTAATTTAAACTACGGGTTTTCATATTTTGAAGAAAGTGATACTTACGATCCCAATGATTTAGGATTTTTATACAATAATAATAGTAGAGGAGGAAATATTACTGTTGGATATAATGTTTATAAACCTTTTTGGAAGTTTTTGAAATTATGGTCGGATTTAGATATTGATTATGAAAGGCTTTATAACCCTGATAAGTTTACAACTTTAGGTATTTCTGCTGAAGTAGTAGTTAATTTTAGAAATTTTTTAACAGTCGGTTTAAATTATAGAATTGACCCAATAAAGATTTATGATTATTTTGAGCCACGTGTTTGGGGTAGATTTCAAACCATACAAACAAGTAATAATTTAGGAGGTTTTATTTCTAGTGATTACAGAAAAACTATAGCAATAGATGTGAGGGCAGGACTTCGAAAGTTTAATATTGATAACCGGTATAATGCACGATTTGAAGTAGCCCCAAGAATTCGTTTTAGTGATAAATTTTCTATGAAATATGTATTGTCTTTAAACTATAAGATTAATGATGAAAGAGCTGCAATTACTTCTTCTGGTGAAGGAACAATTATTAGTGATGATATTATTTTTGGAAAGCGTGATCAAACAACCTATACCAATGTTTTATCTGCCAGTTATATCTTTACCAATAGAATGGGCTTAACTTTACGAGCAAGACATTATAGATCTTTTGTAACATACAAGACATTTCATGTTTTAGATGAGGATGGTTATCTAACCCCTTCAACCTACACTGGATTAGATGCTGATGATGAATCGCTTCATAATACTAATTTTAATGCCTTTAGTATTGATATGGCTTACCGTTGGGTGTTTACACCTGGCAGCGAATTGAGTTTGGTTTTTAAAAGTAATTTAACTGCTTTCGATAGTGATGTAGCTTCATCTTACACGGATAATTTTCAAAACACCATAGAATCTCCACAAACAAAAAGTATCTCTTTAAAAGTATTGTATTACATCGATTACCTTTCGCTTAAGAAGAAGAAGAAATAAATCAGAAATTACGTCATTGCGAGGTACGAAGCAATCTCTTTTTTTATTGATTAGTAAAATTTATTTGGGCGTTGTAACGGGCTAATCACTATATCTTTTTAGAAAATAAAAAGGATGTCGTTTATATCCATTAGATAAAATCGGTTAAAAGCCTGTTAATAATAAATTATCTGCCTGATTGCTAGTTGTTTAATGTGCGTTGAGAATTAATTCAGTATTAATTTTAGAATATTTTTATTGCGAGTATATTTGTACGTATGTTAGTATTCATAGATGAATCGGGAGATTCAGGATTTAAATTTGATAAAGGCTCTAGTGAGTTTTTTAATGTTTCGTTGGTCATATTTAATGACAATGATGAAGCTAACGCTTGTGATAATAGAATTCAATTATTAAAGAAGGAATTAGGTAAATCAAATAATTGGGAATTTCATTTTAAAGAGAACTCACATAGAGTTAGAGAACAATTTTTAAAAGCTGTAGTTCCTTATGATTTCTTTTATTATTCATTTATTCTAAATAAGAAATTACTTTATTCTCAAAATCTAATGGGTAATAAAGAATCCTTTTACAAATATGTTTGTGGGTTGGTCTTTGAAAATGCAAAAGATAAATTAGATAATGCTATTGTATTAATTGATGAGAGTGGGAATAGAGATTTTAAAAAGAGTCTTTCAAAATATCTTAAAAACCGAATGAATGATTATGAAAGGAAGGTGATTAAGAAAGTTAAAATGCAAAAATCACATTCCAACAATCTACTTCAATTAGCAGATTATGTTGCTGGAATAATGAATCGAAGTGTCTTGGGTAAAGACGATAAAAATTTTAGAAAGATTATTTCTGGTAGAGAAATTCGTGTCCAGATATGGCCATCAGTTAATGGAAATAATAAATCCTAACTCTATTCCGAGGAAACGCAGACGATTAACGCCACAGTTCGAGTTAGGATTAAATTCCAGTACAAAAATATAAAACTTTTCTCATATTTAGGACAAAATGAGGCATAATTTTAAGATAAAAAATATACAAAAACGAGACAGAGAAAGACAAGAAAGAGATAAACAGATAACAATTTAGTACTTTATTTCCCTTAAATTAGATGAACTAAAATCTTCGAATTTTCCAGATAAAACTTGAATTTCAATGAGTTCCTCAACATCAGTAGATTTGCATGAGTATCAGATAACCAAAATAATCAATATCAAAATCCATTGTTTCATATTTTAAAAATACTAAATCTTAGTAACCCTTTTGTTTTAGCTGATTATGAGTAGTTTTATAAAATGAGAATACCAATATTTATAGTTTTATTACTTGGTTTAGTAAACTTAAAAGCCCAAACCGAAATAGTTGCCATGCCAGGAGAGTATATGGAGGCAGAAAACTATGGAGGAAAAGTAGAGTTTAAACGCTTTCTAAAGCAAGAGATGAAATACCCTTCTAAGGCATTAGCTTTAAAAAAAGAGGGAACTGTAGAACTTGCTTTTGTAGTAGATTTGAAAGGAAAGACAAGCCAAATGCATGTTAAATCATCTGTATCAGAAGCCCTAGATGCCGAAGCAATTCGTTTGTATAAGATGTTGTTATTTAATCCCTCCACTTATCTTGGTGGTAAAATAACAACTTACAGTACCTTAAAATTTAAGTTTTCGGCTAAAACCTATAAAAAATATTGTAAAAAAAGAGGATATGAAAAGGTTAAAGTAGTTAAATCGGTAAACAATATTGTTTATTTGAATAATCAAGTAAAAGTAAAACCTAAAATGGTGTTTAAAGACAGTTTAGAAAACATTTCTAGCTTTATTTACAATAACTTAAAGTATCCAGAAGGAACATTAAGATTAAACCTTACTGGAGTTGTTAAACTCTTTTTTGTAATAGAACCTTCAGGAAGAATAACGAACATTAAGGTGATAAAAGGTATTGGTGGAGGAGCTGTTAATGAGTCTATCCGATTACTAAGGCTAACCAAATGGGAAGCGGGTAAAAAGGATGGGGAAAAAGTTAGAGTAAGTAAAATATTTGAGGTTAACTATAATCTTTCTAATGAATCAGGTATGGATTATGTTCCAAAAAATTACTAAAATCGCATTATTTTCTTTTTTGTTTTTTTTGATGAGCTGTCATCAAGAACGGATGGTTTTTCACCCAAAACCAATTGACCAAGATTATGCATTTGAATTTAAACATTCTTTTACAGAATTTTTTATTCCAGTTAATGAAGAGGTGAAAATTAACGGCTTATTATTTAAAGTTGAAAACTCAAAAGGATTAGTGTTTTATCTGCATGGTAATTCAGGGAATTTGAAAGGGTGGGGTAGTGTAGCCAGTTTCTATTTAAAAAATAATTACGATTTTTTTATTATGGATTATCGTCAGTTCGGTAAAAGTACTGGAGTTATCAATAAAGAAAAAGACATGTATACTGATGTTCAGGTAGTTTATGATAGTATTCAAAGTCAGTGTGGTTATAAAGAAGAAAATATTGTAGTAATAGGATATTCAATAGGTACATGTTTTGCCGCTAAATTATGTGCAGAAAACAACCCTAAACAATTGGTTTTAAAAGCTCCTTATTACAGTATCCCTAATTTAATTAATCAAAAAGTGTGGATGGCACCTCATTTTTTGTTCAAATACAAATTACCAACTTATAAGTATCTAAAAACAGTAAAAGCTCCTATTACTATTTTTCATGGGGATAAGGATAAATTAATACCTATAAAATCTTCATATAAGTTGAAGAAGTTTTTTAAGCCTAATGATTCTTTAATTGTTATGCCGGGCAATGAACACGGAGGTTTCCATTCCAATAAAATTTATCAAAAAGGAATAGAACAAATTTTAGAGTAGTAATTTTGTTTTCTAATGCGTTAAATTCCTTATTTAATCTAAGAAATGTTGCTATTTGCAGAAATAGAATCTATTTTTGCTAACTATTAAAAATAGCTATGATTAAACAACTGTTTTCCCGAATATTACTAGGCTCTTTATTGTTAATCAATATTGTTGTGATTGCACAAGATAAAGCAACATCAAAATTAGCTAACGAATTTTTTAATGATGGAAATTTTAGAGCTGCTCTTGATGAATATGCTGAACTATTAGATGCAAATCCAGATAATTTAAAATTTAATTATAGAGCAGGTGTTTGTTACCTAAATACCAATATCGATAAATCTAACGCTATACCTTATTTAGAAAAAGCACTAACGATAGAAGGTGTTGATCCTAATACTTATTATTTATTAGGAAGAGCATACCATTTTGCTTATCGTTTTCCGAAAGCAATTGAAATGTTTGAAAAATTTAAACAGATAAATAAAGGAAACAACGAGAATTTACAAGATGTTGAAAAACAAATAGAGTACTGCTATAATGCAATAGAAATAATGAAATTTCCATTAGATGTAACCTTTCAAAATATGGGGCCATCAATCAATTCTACATCGCCAGATTATTACCCTTTTGTACCTTTAGATGAATCTTATTTAATCTATAATACTAAAAGAGATGATGGTAGTAACCAATTGCCTGATGGCAGTTTTAATTCAGAGATATACATTTCTAAGGTGAAAAATGGAAAATACACCAATGCTAGAAAAATAGATCAAAATGTAAATACACTAAATGGTTCTGAAGAAGTGATTGGCTTATCTGGAGATGGAAAACATATTATGTTTTATTATGAAAACGAAGAGCATTATGGGGATTTATTTATAGCAGATTACAAGAACGATAACATTAAGAACATTGTTAAATTACCTAAAGTTATTAATTCTAAGAGTCATGAAATATCAGCTTCTATATCAAAATTTGGAGATATAATTTATTTTGCGAGTGATCGTGAAGGTGGCTATGGAGGAGTGGATATTTACAGTTCTAGAATGTTACCAAACGGTAAATGGGGCCCACCTCAAAATTTAGGACCTAATATAAATACAAAGTATGATGAGGATTTTCCGAATGTAACTTCAGATAATAAGACGCTTTACTTTAGTTCTAAAGGGCATACCAGTATGGGAGGTTACGATATTTTTAAAGCTACTTGGAACCCTGTAAAAAGAAATTGGGGTGATGTAAAAAATATTGGTTATCCGTTAAATACTCCAGAAGACAACATGAATTTTAGAGCATCTAAAACAGGTAGAACAGGTTATATTTCCTCTTTAAGAGCAAAAGGATTCGGAGATTTAGATGTTTATAGTGTTACTTTTAATGAAGTTGATCCACAATACACTGTCTTAAAAGGTTATGTAAATACTTCAGATTCATCTCAAATAAAAGATGTATTTATTTCGGTGTTGGATCTACAAACAGATGAACTTTATGGAAGCTATATGACTAATCCAATTTCAGGAAGATACATTATTATTTTACCTCCTGGTAACTTTAACGTGTTGGTAGAGGTTCCTGGTTTTGAACTCTACACAGAAAACATTGAGATTTACGGTAAAAGTTCTTTTAGAAATGTAATAAAGAAAGATTACATCTTACAATCTAGCGGTAAGTAATTTATTTCCATAATTAAAAATTTATGAGCTCTAACATTAAGTTAAGAGAGTTGGTTTCTCATGATAAATTCGTGATTTCAACTCTTCTTAATAACAAAAAAATTTGGGATAATTTGAGAGATTATATTCCGTTTCCATATGCTGTTGAGGATGCAGATGAATTTATAGAATTTACTAAAACTAAAAAACCAATTCAAAATTTTGGAATAGATTATAACGGAGAAATTTGCGGAGTAATAAGCATAATAGTACAAGAGGATATATATCAAAAAACAGCAGAAATAGGATACTGGATAGGTGAAGAATATTGGGGGAATGGAATAGGAACAGAATCTATAAAGTTAATTACAGAGTATGGTTTTCAAAAATTAAATATTGAAAGAATTCATGCAGGAATTTTTGCTTATAACAAAGCGTCTATGACTATCCTTGAAAAAAATGGATATAAAAAAGAAGGCGTATTTAAAAAAGCAATATTTAAAAATGGACTTTTTTTTGATGAGCACAGATATGCAATAATAAAAAGTAAATAGACTTTAATATTACATCTATTTAATTCTTAAATCATATAATACAACATCCCTATCAATTCCTAACCCACTTTTTAAATGTAGATTTTTAAAATGATTAGCATCAGCAGTTATTTCTGAACTATATATATATCCAGAATTAGGTAGTGGCTTAATCTTTATAATCTCATTTTTACTGTAAAAGATATACGCTGTTCGTTCATCAAAAGCCTTAGCATAATTGTAATGAACATTGGTATAATAAGCGTTAAAAACGATTAAAACAACTACATTTAAAATCAGAATAATATTTAGTTTATTCTGTTTTTCTTTATGATGGTTTCCTAGTAAAAATAGATATCTAATTAAAAGAATAGTAATAACAATAGATGAGGCAATACCTGATCTATCAGGAGATAAACCACCTAATGCGTAAACAACGATTAGCTGATTAAAAATAACTACTCCAACTATTAGTTTAATATTTTGAACAAGAGATTTAATAGGATTGAAAGACGCTATTGTTAAAGTTGCTTTTTTTCCTAAAAGATAGAAAGAGAAACCCAAAAATAAAGCGGGAATAAATGTTTTATGGATGGAGAAGAAAAAGAATTTTACAGAACTATAACCTGTATATAATACTAAGTCAATTAATCCTAAATTAGGAGTAATACTATCTCTATTTAATGTTCCTGGACTTAAATAATTAATTAAAAAAGCTGAAGTAATCAATCCTAAACCCATACTTGAAAGTAAAATATTCCTCTTCTTAAAAAGTAAGTATAGTAATGCTAAAATTATGATGAAAGTTAAAGGCTCATTTGACCCTCCAATATAGATGGCACTTATTCCAAATAGAATAGATTGAAACCATTTTTTCTGTTGAATGAAGAATAAGCGTACTCCTAAAAAGAAAGCCATAATACTCCATAGATAAACAATAGAAGAAGTATACCAAAGCCAAGTGTCATTTGCTGAAATGGTGCAAAAAAACAAAACAGATAAAGCAATAATACTGTAAGTTAAAACGGTTTTCTTATTAAAACCAAGATTGTAAAATTCATTAATTGATTTTAACAGTTTTGTAATCCCTAAATAAAGTAATCCAACAGTTAAAATGTTGTAAAGCATTAGAAATAAAGGAATTTTATAAAATTGAATAAAGAAAACGAGCAGGAAATTAGAAGTCCACCTGCCATGCCATTTGTAATAAAGATTGCTGTAAATTTGAGTAAAAGACTTTGTGTTTATTTCTCCAATAAAATAAAAATCGTCTACAGCAAAACGGTTAAAAAAGAAAGTGATTAAAAGAAAAGCAAGAAATAAGAATGCTTGTGAAATTATCAGATGTTTTGAATTGACTTTCATTGCTTTTATTAGGAGGCCTCCTTTTTCAAGGAGATTATAAAACTAACTATTTTGATTTTTTAATCCTATTTACTTTTCAGTAAAGTATGTTAGATCCCGCTATGCAGTGGGATTAGTTCGGCTACCTTTTATAAAGCTCTTAGCATTTATAAAAGAGTCTCACTAAGTTATAAAACATTATTAACAACGCTTGAATAAACTTTCTTTTTCTGCGAATTTTACTATTCTACACAAAGAAGATTTTATGCAGCAATATTTAGATTTATTAGATCATATTTTAGCCAAAGGAACTCAAAAAGGTGACAGAACAGGAACGGGAACAATTAGTTGTTTTGGTTACCAAATGCGTTTTGATTTAAGTGAAGGTTTTCCTTGCCTAACAACTAAAAAACTACACCTAAAATCTATTATTCATGAGCTTTTATGGTTTCTTAATGGTGATACCAATATAAAATATTTACAAGAAAATGGAGTTAAGATTTGGGATGGCTGGGCAAATGAAAATGGAGATTTAGGCCCTGTTTATGGCTATCAATGGCGCAATTGGAATGGTGATGGAATAGATCAGATTACTGACTTAATTAATGAGATAAAAACAAACCCAAACAGTCGTAGATTATTGGTTTCTGCATGGAATCCAAGTGTAATGCCAGATACAGCAGTTTCTTTTGAAGGGAATGTTGCGAATGGAAAAGCAGCATTACCACCATGTCATGCCTTTTTTCAGTTTTATGTTTTGGATGGAAAATTATCCTGTCAGTTATACCAACGCAGTGCAGATACTTTTTTAGGAGTTCCTTTTAATATTGCTTCATATGCTTTATTTACCATGATGGTTGCCCAAGTTTGCGATTTGGAGTATGGTGATTTTATTCATTCTTTTGGAGATGTTCATTTGTATAACGACCATATAGAACAAGCTCAACTGCAGTTAACTCGTGAGCCTAAGAAGTTACCAACGATGAAAATGAATCCTGCTATTAAAAATATTTTCGATTTTAAATTTGAAGATTTTGAGTTGGTAGATTATGAACCACATGCTCATATTAAAGCAGCTGTTTCATTATAGAATAGTTGTCAATAAATTTAATGGTGATTGACATTTAAGTGTTTAATAATGAATTCAAAATAAAGACTTAGTAAGACTGGAAAGTGCCTGTTCGGTATTAGGACATAAAGGAGCAAACAGATTTAAAATGCAACAACTTAACCTTCCTCAATATCCCATTAAAATAAAAGAAGAGAAAGGAGTTAACTATATTTTTGATCCGATTCGAAAAAAGTATTTAGTGTTGTTACCAGAAGAATGGGTAAGACAAAATTTTATCCAATTCTTAATTAAAGATAAAAATTATTTGGCCAGTTTAATTGCTATTGAAAAAGGACTGAAGTTAAATGAATTACAAAAACGAGCAGACATTGTAATTTATGATAAACAAGCCCAACCAATTGTTTTAATTGAGTGTAAAGCACCAAAAGTAAAGATTAATCAAGAAGTGTTTGAGCAAGTAGCCCGTTATAATATGGTGTTTAAAGTGCCTTATTTAGTGGTAACTAATGGATTAGATCATTACTGTGCTAAAGTTAATTTTATAGAAAATAGTTTTGAGTTTTTGGTTGATATCCCAAACTATAAAGAACTCTAAAAATATTACCAAATACAGAATTTTTTCCCACAATAGGAAATATTTTTCAGCTAGACCTGTTTTAATGCGCTGCAAATCAATGATTTGAAATTTTGGTGTTTTAATTGTAACCCCTTAGTCAGCAAGTAAGTAGTACTTACGAAGAAATTAAAAATTAGTATTATATGAGTAATACTTTTAGTTAAAAACTATAAAGATCTAAAACCGCTAGTTTTAGTTAGTGTTAGTTTAATGAGGACAGAGGGATATTGTAAGTGATAGCCCTCTGTTTGTGTTAAATAGGTTTTATTACTTCTTTTGATTCGCTCTATTTAATTCTTCTTGGGCACTGTTACTTTGATGCTTTCTCTTTTTTAAGAAGCGGTTACCAAATCTATAAACTATGTTAATACGGAATATTCTAGTTTCCCAAGTAGACTTTATGTCAACATCCATATTCGAGTAATTAATGTTTGCAGTCCAATATTCATAAAAAGCATCATCAATACTACTCGAGATAGTTAGGTGATTATCAAAGAAAGTTTTTCTTGCCCCAAAACTTACACCATATAAACTATTAGATTCCATTATGCCCTCTAAATTATTGCTGGTATACCAAGCAGACGCTTCAACTTTAAACGTTTTAGTTATATTAGATGAGGCTTCTATAAATAATGTATAATTAAATTTTTCTTTGTTATAAATGTCATCTAAATAGGGCGCCTCATATTTTTGATATGTTGTTATAATTCCACCATACCCTTCAAGTTTTTTTATAAAATCTAAAGGGAAAAAGAAGCTAGCCCCATATTTTTCTAATTGTTTAAGATTTGCTGTTGTAGCAAAGGAAACGCCAGAATTATCATCTTGTTCAGTTACCAACATTAATACATCAGCAGTTTTACTGTATTCTAAATTAAAAAATGGTTGGTTTTCATACGTTAAAGAGAATTTACCACTATGCGTTAGTTCTGGTCTTAAATTGGTATTACCTTTTTCAAAAGTGTAGGGGTCTAAATAAGAAATAAAAGGGTTTAATGTATTGTATGAAGGTCTTTGTATTCTGTAGCTGTAAGCTAAATTAGTTCCTAGTTTCTTTGTTACAGGAATAGTTACTCCAGCACTAGGGAATAATTGAGAGATGGTTCTATCGTTAGTAGAATCTATGGTTACAGAATAACCTTCAGAAAGAGAATGTTCATATCTAAGCCCCGCATTAAAACTGATTTTTTTACTATTAAAATTTTGCATGAGGTATACAGCATAAATTTTTTCATTAAAAATAAAGTGATTAGAAAGAGATACATTATTTATAAAACCACTACCATTATTTTCTATGTAAGCTTGTAAGTCACTATCAACATTAGCATAGCTATATTTTAAACCACTAGTTAGTTTAAACTTTTTATTAAAAGGTAGCGTTAAATCAAGTTTGGCAGCGTAAATATCTGTTTCGCCAGGCTCTCCGTTTTTCTGTGTCGGATAATTTATATTGTAGTCAGCATGTGTTGCAATTGTTGATGAGTTTTGATTATCATAAGAGCCATAATTAGTTGTAAAGTTTAATTTCTTTCCATTTGTATCTAAATCAATATTGTAATAAAAATTAGCTGAATTGTAATACCACTTCCTAGCCATTTTATTATAGGTTTTTAATGTGAAAATCGTATCAGTATCTAAGCTTTTTATAGATGTATTGTTTTCATGGGTTCTATTGTTATAGCTCTGTACATGTCTTAACGAAAACCCTAAGGATTGTTGTTCTGTTACATCATAATCTAAACCTCCATTAATTCTATATGTTTTGGGATAGCTTGGTTGATAGGTGGCTTGATTGTATGTATCATTATCAATCTTACGTTCTATAATTAAATTTTCAACAGATGTATTATAACTATAGCCACCATTGGCAAATACATTTATTTTATTTTTTCTATGATTTATTGAGCCTCCCAATGAATATTTGGCTAACTCTCCATAACCGAAACCACTCCAAATAGCCCCATTAGTTCCTGATAATCTGTTCTTTTTCAAAATAATATTAATCACACCTCCAGTTCCGGTAGCTTCCATTCCAGCATCAGGTTGAGATATAACTTCAATTTTATCAATGTCTTCAGCTGGTAACTCACTCATCAATGTTTGCATATCCAAATATTGAGTAGGTCTGCCATCAATTAGGATGGTAACATTTTGATTTCCTGCCATTGATATTTTATTATTCACAACTAAAATTCCAGGAATTTTTTTCATAACATCTCTCATACTACCACTAACTCCAGTAATATGATCAGAAACATTTACAATCATTTTTCCTGCTTGTTGCTCTAAAAAAGGAACTTTAGCGATAACATCAAAACTTTCTAAATTTTCTGATGAAGTAGAAATTTTACAATCAACTGTGATTTTAGTCTCTTTTTTAAATTCAATTTGCTCTGAATAAAAGTCTTTATAACCAAGAATAATCACTTTAATAAAGTAATTACCATCTTTCAATTTTTCTATAGAATAATTACCATTTTCATCAGTTATAGAAGCTTTTACAATAGAAGAATCAGAAGTATTTATTGCAATTGCATTTGCAAAAGGGATAGATGTTTTATTATCCTTATCAGCAACTCGTCCTGTAATTTGAGCATTAACGCTAAATGAAATCAAAACAATTAGAAATATGCTTATTAATTTTATTTGGGTCATTAAATTGTTTTTTTTATTTCCGCGAAAATATAAAATGTACCTGTTAAGTGTCCTGAAAACGAAAAAAGTTACTAGATTATTTGAATTTATTTTTAGAGATTTTCTTAATTAGAATCATTTTGAAAAATATAATTAACTTTAACCTATGAGAAATTTATTATTGGGTTTATTATTAACTTGTTTTACAGTTGTTTACTCACAACATTCTAAGGTTAATTTTGCATTAAAGCAGGCTCTCAAAAAAGAGGTGAATCAAAATAAATTACTTCCTTTATTTGTTATTGGTGATGCTAATAAGATTAGACAAGAGGTAATAAAATTAAGAGGAGAAGTCGTTAGATCTGTAAAAAATGTTGTTCAAATAAAACTACCTATTAGTGTTATTGAAAATTTTTCTAAAAATGAGTTTGTAGAAAGTATTCCTTTTTCTTACTCCAAAGGGAAACCCTTATGTGATACCATGACTATTCATAATAATGTAACCCCTGTACATAATGGAGTAGCTCCTTTATTACAGCGTTACACTGGCAAGAATGTTGTTTTTGGTATTATAGATACCGGACAAGATATTGTTCATCCAGACTTTAAAGATACTATTGGTAATACTAGGATTTACAGAATATGGGATCAAGTAAGTGGTGAAACATGGGATTCTGCATCAATCAATAATGGAACATGTACGCATTATGATTATGCAATTTATACTGGTCATGGAACTCAGGTTGCTGGAATTGGAGCAGGAAATGGGTTGGCTTTAAATGATTATGCTGGTGTTGCTGGTGAGGCAACTATTGTTGCAGTTGCTAGTGATTTTAATTCGACCAATTGGTTGTCAACAGTGGTAGATGCTGTTGATTATATTTATGCTGTTGCAGATTCTTTAAACTTACCATGTGTGATCAATATTAGTGCGGGAGATTATTTTGGATCTCATGATGGGACAGATCCTGCAGCCCTTTTGATAGATAGCATTGTTAATTATAAACCTGGCAGAGCGTTGGTGTGTGCAGGAGGTAATGCGGGGTTTTTTAATTGGCATTTGGAACAAACAGTTACAACAGATACCTCATTTACATGGCTAAAATATAATTCTGCACTTGATTCCTCTATTAATGGAGGTGCAGGAGGAGTTTATTATGAAATATGGACAGATACAGTAGATTTTAATAATGTTAACTATGCTTTTGGAGCTAATTTACCTACAGGTTCTTATGAAGAAAGGGGGCGTACACCTTTTGTTAATATTCAAAGTAGATTAGGAACTTTTACTGATACTATTTGGAATGGAGCCAATGTATTGGCTATTGTAGAAACTTATGCTGAAATACAAGATGATAAATATTTATTACAAGTATTATTGGATGAGCCTGATTCCAATACGTATAACTTTAGCATTTTAAGTACTGGTACAGGAAAATTTGATTTTTGGTCTCATCATTGGTTTGGAACTTCTTACATTTTAAATGATAGTTTGCCAACAGTAGCACAATATCCTCCAATGGCATATTATACCCGCCCAGATTCTTTAAAAACAACAGTAAGTAGTTTTACGTGTTTACCGAGTGTACTTACAGTAGCTAATTTTACCAATCGCCAAACATATATAGATGTAGATACCTTACTTGTTGTGAAAACAGTTCCTGCTGGTAAATTAGCCGTTTCTTCCAGTATTGGTCCTGATAGAAGAGGAAATATTAAACCAGATATTGGAGCTACAGGAGACAATACATTGGGGGCAAATCCAGCAGGAGTAATAGCTGTTAATATGTCGGCAGGAGCTGCATCAAGAGAAAAAGTTGCATTAGGAGGAATGCATAGAAAAAATGGAGGTACTTCAATGGCTTCTCCAGTTGTTGCAGGAGTTGCAGCACTTTATTTTGAGAAATGTCCAAACGCAACAATGGCAGAAATTAAAGCAGCAATTTTAGGAACTGCAAAACAAGATACATTTACAGGAACACTCCCCAATATGGCTTTTGGCTATGGTAAAGTCGATGCTTTTGCAGTATTAAATAACTCTAATTATACTGTTACAATTGGTGCAGATCAAAATGTTTGTGATGGCGATAGTGTGCAAATTACATCACCCTCTTATTCATCTTATGTATGGTCTACTGGTGACAGTGTTCAAAGTATATATATAGACACAACTTCAAGTGCTTATGTAACTGTTACCAATACAAGTGGTTGCATATCAATGTCTGATACTGTGAATGTAACATGGCATCCATTACCACTAAAACCAACTATAGTGGTAGTTGGAAACGATACCTTAATTTATGCTACTAATCTAGATTTACAATGGTATTTTAACACAAGTACTTTAGCAGGAGAAACAGATACCTTACACATTGCACAAAATAATGGAAACTATTTTGTGCAAGTAACCGATAGTTTTGGTTGTGCAATTAATTCAGATACCGTAAATGTTATTGTTTTAGGAATCGATAATGAAGAAAATGAGTTGTTTTCAATTTATCCAAATCCGACAAAAGGAACTTTAAGCATTGTACACAACCTAAAAGGAGAAACTCACGTCTTAAAAATAGTTGATTTATTAGGAACAACAGTTTACAGTGAAAATATTAATACTACTGAGAATTTTGTTCTAGTTAATGTAACTCAATTAGCAAACGGAATTTACTTAGTTGTACTTAGTAATACTGAAACCAATGAACAAATCGTTAAAAAACTGGTTATTCAAGAATAAAGCTTCAAAAGAGGCAATTAAACTATTGTTCTTAGCTATATTTTTTCTTTCTCAATTCTCTCTTTCTGCACAAATTATTGCTGGAGATACAGCATTAGGTCAAGTTATTTCAGACCCTTTAGTTAACCTTACAATAACCTCTGTTTATGAAATACAATATTCATTAATTGATTTAGATTGCGATAGTGTTGCTGATATTAAATTAGAATTGTACAAGAGTTCAACTGCCATTGATGGAGCAAACACTGCTTATTTAAAAGTGTTAAATCCTTTATTTGAAATATGTGCAGATACGTTTGATACTTATGGTTATGCTAAAACGGTAAACTATTACAATGAAACAGATACTCTATTTTGTTTGGATAGTGCTGATTGGCAGAATGATACAATATATAGGTTAGGAGATTATGGTTGTGTGGGATGTATAGGTCCATGGTCGGTTGATTCTAATTATGTTACCTATAAAAATACAGCTACAGGGCAGCAAGGTTGGATTAAACTCTCTTTTGATTTGTATGATGCTGGTGGATTTGGTCTTCCTATTACTCTATCAGTTCCAGAGGTACTTTCCCCTTGTGTAAATACGGCTTTGCCTGATCCAGTTTATAATGATACTATTTCAGACACAATAAGCGTGACTTGTGGTATTTTCACTTTTGATGCTATCATTAATCCAGTCTCCTGTTATGGAAATTGCGATGGATCAATTGAAATAATCAATTTAACTGGAGGTACTTCTCCATATAGTTTTATGTGGATTAGCCCTCTGGGACCGATTGGTCCAACGGCAAGCAATTTATGTATTGGAAATCTCACAATTTATATAACTGATGATAATGGTGTTTCCTGTCAGCATACATTTTTTGTTCCTGAATCAGACTCAATTCAGGTCACATTGCAGTCAACTTCAGTTAGTTGTTTTGGTGGTTCTGATGGAAGTCTTTGTGTGTCTAATATAACAGGAGGAACTGCACCTTATACTTATATGTGGAATGATCCTTCTCTTCAACTAACTCAATGTGCAATTTTTCTTATTCCAGGTGTTTATACAGTGTGTGTAGTAGATTCTAATGGTTGTACGGTTTGTGCAACTGATATTGTTTTTGAACCAACTCAATTAGTGGTAACAGATACAATGATAAATGCATCCTGTCTGACTTGTAATGATGGGGGAATTCAAATTTTCCCTTCTGGAGGAACTGTCCCTTATACTTATTTATGGATGCCTACTGGAGGGACAACTCCTAATGCTTCTGGATTGATTCCTGGCACTTATAATTATTGTGTAACTGATTCTAATGGTTGTATAGTTTGTGATAGTAATACTGTTTCTTTTGTAACGAATATTCAATCTAATAAAGTAGAAAGTGAGTTGTCAGTTTTTCCAAATCCAACAAAAGGAGTAATTAAAGTAAGTTGTAAGGAGATAATCGAAAACATTGTAGTAAGAAATGTTTTAGGAGAGATAATTAAAACTACGACTATAAAGGAAATTGATATTTCAAATTATCCAAACGGTGTTTACTTTATTGAGGTAATTATAGAGAACAGAAGAGTAACTGAAAAAGTATTGTTGTTGAGGTAATTTTTATCTTGGAAAAAAACGTGAGCTCAAGCGGTAAAACGATTCGATAATGTGTTTTATAAAAACTATACATTTAGCACGTTATTTTGATCAACGCTTAAAAGTAATATCTTTTGTGAAGAATCCCCTATTACAGCACCAGCTTAGTAGCGAAAACTATGTCAAGTAAAGCTGAAAAGCTAGCATCAACTCTTAGCAAGAGTTTAATCATTAATCTTTAGCCATTCATTTTTATCCAAGTCATTAGTGTCGATTTTGGTTGGATATATAAAATATTTTGTGAGTTGTCTAACCTTATATATTGATACATTAGGAGGACTACTATCCGTTGCACCACAACCATATTCACGTTCGATTATTTTTAGATTTTCGTTTTGCTTATTTTCGAATAATGTTTTCCCATTTGTCGTATCGCACATATTAGCAAATATTGATATGAATAAAAAAAATATCGACAAACCAGAGATAATAAATGTCACTACTATTTTTCCTGCGATGTTTCCTTTACTTTCGTTTGTCTTTATTGAACCAAATAGGGTTAGTAATATTGAAATAGGTATTCCATAAAATCGGATGTGTTCAAATGCAGATTCAAGTTCTCTATTACTGAATTCAAGGGGAATAAAAAGACCAATTATTGGAGTGCTCACCCAAAATATGATAAGCACAATTGAAATAAAAAAAATAATTTTTTTAAAATAGATCATTTAATTATTGCTAACACTATTCTATGTCACGTTTTAATGTTTCTTAAAATTGGTATCAAACGAAGTTCGTGTTTTTAGTCGAGAAAGTCAAGAGCTAATTAAAAGTTAAAAATCGTTAAGAAAATTATATTGTTGAAATAAGCAAATTAAGTTTACTCTATGGTAACTAAAAAATGCATGTGGTGTCTTAAAGAATATGAGACTAATTCTAAAGAAAAATATTGTTCTGTTGAGTGTGAAATAAAGAATGAAAAACAACCGAAAGACAAGCTTAAAAAAGGATTTTTTGCAATAATTGGAGATTTTTTTGGAAGCCTTTTTAGTTGATTTTTTTCGGTATTAAATTTGCCAGCTTTTTAACTATTTCAACTCAAATTTTATTTCCATAAAATAGCTAATCCTTCTTTAGCTAGACTCTCTAACTCAGTTATGTTGGCGTGATGTATTTTTTTAATAATCAATTGATTTCTTTCAAAAATAAAAGAAAGAGTAGGATTTAGTGTATTCAATTTTTCAGGTATCTGAAAACTGTAGTTATTTGCTTTTAAATAAGTATTTGCTTCATCTACCGACAAGAAAATTTCTTGTTTTGGAAAATTAAAGTCTCCTTTTAAAAGAAGAACCGAATAATCACCTCCTTTGCGAATAGTATGATTAATAGCTGCGTTAGTACCTGCCACTCTACAATTAAAAAGTAAAAATGTTTTTCCAGAAAACTCTTTACTCCAAGAACCTAAAATATCAAAATTGATTATCGCTATTTCATTAAATACGCTTTTAGCTAATTGTCTCAATTCGGTAGGTGGATTTTCATAGTAGTTAACACTTAAAGATTCAGCAATTTTTTCCATATCAACCATCATCTTAAACTTGCTTTTCCAATGAAGGTTAATAAATCCTACTAATGAAAAACCTATGATTATGGGAATTAATCCCACAATACATGCAGTTAAAAAAGAGTCGCTTTTTGGAGGGTGTACACCAATGAGTTCGGCTAAATCACCAAAAATCATAAAGCCCATAAATGCAATGATGGCTAGCCCTATAAAGATAGGGATCCATGCGCAGAAGAACACAATTAACCTTTTCCTTTTAGGAATATAATGAGCAGGAACAAGTCCAAGAAATTTTTTTGTTTTCACTTAAACTATTTTTTACTTAGTGAAGTAACAATTAAATTATCGCCAGTCCTAAGAGAAAATTGCAGACCATCACTACTAAGATTTAAAATAGAAGTATTGAGTACTGAAGAATTATTGTCACCCAAATCAATCAAATAAGAATTTGACATTTCTCCTTCAACAAGGTTAGGTGTAAAGCTAAGAGTTTGATCAGGGCTGTTAAGGCTCCAGGTGCCAGTTGCTGTCATTGGTTGGTATGCAAAAATGAAATTTTCTTGATAGGTTCCGTCAGCATTTACTACTAAGGTTAAGTTAGAAGATTGGTAGAGTATATTAAAATTTTCCACATCCTTTTCGGTAAATTTAGAATCATGCTCTTTGAAATATTTTTTGTAGAGTTCGTATTGACCAACAACAAGTTCTAAACTCATTTTTTCAACCAACTTTCTAGCCTTATCAGAGGTGTAATCTACAGTATATTTAGAGAGGGTAACTACTTGAAAATATAAACTAGATTCAATACTTATTTCAATACCTTCATTACCTTTTATATAGTTTTTCTTGTCGTTTAATGGAGTAAAAGGATTTCCGTTATTAAGCTTTTTTTGTAAGATTTTTTCGTCAAAATCTCCACTATATATTTTTGTTTGATCTAAGTTGGTAGCAGGAGTATATCCAGCTTCAGTTAAGGCTTTTTGTATTCGTTCAACTACAACCTCGTACTTATCTTTATAATCAAGCACCAAGCTGTTTTCGTCTACTTCCTTTATAGATCCATATTGCAGAGAATTTAAATTAATAAATTCCCATTGACTTGTATCCTTGCAACTAATTAAAGAAAAGATAATAAGAGATGAAAAAAAGAGGTTGATTAATGATTTGTTCATAGTTTTTTATTTTAGATGTTTCAAATTTATAAATTATATATTGATATTATGGTTTTAAGTAAGGTATTGACCTGATACTGAAACAGTAGGATAAAGTTAATCTTTTTTGCCAAAAAGCTCCTTTAGCTCGTCCTTACTATTATCAAAATTGAAAACAGAATATAGTTTTTCATAATTATCAATATCAAAAGTATATGGAATCATAAATTTTGAGAAGTCTAAGCGAGTTTCTTCGTATTCAAACAACAGAACCAATTCTTTAATTTGATCTACCAATATACAAGCAGAATCTAAATCTAATAGAGCAAGTTTTACTTTTTCTAATTTACTTTCTTCAAGATTTTCTGCTAAAATGAGACCTTTTAATTCAGTTTGTTTGTTAGGTTTAATAGGAAAAGGACAACCAATTCTACCAGTGTAATCTTCCAGTTTATAATAACTATCGAAAGGAACAACATAAGCAGTGTCTTTAATTTGTGTTGTATCTGTTTTTATTGGCTCAGTTGGTAAAGATGTATTCTCTAAATAAACAATTGCTAATTGGTTTTCTGGTTTTACATATGAAGCAGAAGGAATTACTTTTTTTAATTGAATCGCTTTTTTTGAAACATTGAAAATGTGAGCCAAACCATCATCAATGATATAAATGTTCTTTTGGATAAAAGCAGTATCGTTTTCAAAATTAATTTTGATGTTGTAAGGTCTATTTCCTGATAGTTTGTAGATAATGGAACTCTTAGAATAATTATTTTGTTGTTTAATATGATTAATAGTTATTTGAAAAGGATAGTCACTTTTAAAAATTGCAGTAGCAGTTTGGCTATAAGTAGAAACGGAAATCAGTATTACCAATACAAACCCTAAAACTCTATTTATTTCTTTAAACACCATCAACTAAAAACTATATACTAAGCTCCAAACATTTCATTAAAACTAAAGGAGTCTTTTAAACGAACACCCTTCTCGGTATGTTGTACCGTACAACATTCGTTTACAGCATCATGCTCAAAAAACAAAATATATTCTTTGTCAGCAGCCTCTTTTAAAAACTTTCCTTTTTCATCCATAGTTAATAAGGGGCGAGTATCATAACCCATAACGTATGGTAAAGGAATATGACCAACAGAGGGTAATAAATCTGCCATAAAAACAAGCTTTTTACCTTTGTAATTAATATGAGGAATCATCTGAGCATCAGTATGTCCATTAACCATTAAAATATCGAAGTAATCAAAACCTTCTTTGTCAATAAAATTTAATTGTCCAAATTCCTGCATCGGAAGAATATTTTCTTTTAAGAAAGAAGCTTTTTCTCGTTGATTAGGTATCGTTGCCCATTCCCAATGCTGACTATTACTCCAATATTTAGCATTTTTAAAAGTAGGCTCATACTTGGTTCTATCTCTATTCCATTTAATACTGCCACCACAATGATCAAAATGTAAATGAGTTAAAAATACATCAGTAATATCATCAGTTGTAAAACCTAATTTGTTGAGGTTGCCTTCTAAACTGTCGTTACCATGTAAATAATAGTAGCCAAAAAATTTCTCTGGCTGTTTATCTCCCATACCATTATCAATAATCATTAAACGGTCGCCATCTTCAATTAACATGCTTCTTAATGCCCAACTACACATATTATTACTATCAGCAGGATTGGTTTTTTGCCATAAAGATTTTGGTACAACACCAAACATGGCACCACCATCTAATTTAAAATTTCCAGTATTTAAAGGATATATTTTCATGATTTGCCCCTCTTTAATCTCCCCAAAGGGGAGAAATTAATTTCTAATTTTTACCGCCAATTTACGAGTTTTCTATGGGTTTAATGTTGTAAATATTTTTATTGTGAGGATTCCCCTCTTGAGAGGGGTGATTTTATCTCTGCTTCAGCAGAGTTCTAAAATCAGGGGTGTGTTATAACATTCTCTTGTTGAAAATTGAAATTATATCGTTTAATAAATGGTGTTTATAATTACTATGTTTACCTTATGAGAGTACATTTTATAGCGATAGGAGGAAGCGCGATGCACAATTTAGCCATTGCCTTACATAAAAAAGGATTTAACGTTACAGGTTCTGATGATGAAATATTTGAGCCAAGTAAAGGGAGGATTGCCAAACATGGTTTACTACCAGATAAATTCGGTTGGGATGAAACTAGAATTACAAACGATTTGGATGCTGTTATTTTAGGAATGCATGCTAGAATAGATAATCCAGAATTGATTAAAGCACAAGAATTAGGAGTAAAAGTGTATTCTTACCCAGAATATATTTATGAGCAATCAAAAGATAAAATAAGAGTTGTAATAGGAGGGAGTCATGGAAAAACATCTATTACCTCTATGGTGTTGCATGTTTTAGGGAAGTGCAATAAGAAATTTGATTACATGGTTGGAGCACAATTAGAAGGCTTCGATACGATGGTTAAAATTACAGATGCTAAAATTATTATTTTAGAAGGAGATGAATACCTTTCTTCTCCGATAGATAGAAGACCAAAGTTTCATCTATATCATCCAAATATTGCTTTGATAAGTGGAATTGCATGGGACCATATCAATGTATTTCCAACTTTCGAAAATTATATAGAGCAGTTTTCTGAGTTTATCAAGTTAATTGAGAAAGAAGGAAAGTTAATTTACTGTAAAGCTGATGCTGAGGTTAATAAAATAGCGTTAACAACATCAAATCCAGATATTGATAGAATAGGGTATCAAACACCTGAAAATGTAATTAAAAATGGTGTTACTTCAGTTTTAGTAGAAGGAATTGAAATTCCTTTGCAAATATTTGGAGATCACAACCTTCAAAACTTAAATGGAGCACGTTTAATTTGTAATGAATTAAAAATTAATGATAATCAGTTTTATGAAGCTATTCAAGATTTTAAAGGAGCTTCAAAGCGATTAGAATTAATAGCTAAAAATGATTCAACAGCTATATACAAGGACTTTGCACACTCTCCTTCTAAATTAAAAGCAACAACCCAGGCGGTAAAAAATCAATACACTAATAGAGAACTCATTGCTTGTATGGAACTGCATACTTTTAGTAGCTTAAATAAAGAGTTTTTACAAGAATATAAAGGTAGTATGAGTAAAGCTGATGAAGCTTATGTTTATTATAGCAACCATACAATAGAACATAAAAAATTAGAAGCAATAACACCTGAAGAGGTAAAAGCAGCTTTTGGTTCTGAAAACGTAACCATTTACAATGATTCTGATGAATTATTTGATATGCTTAAAGCCAAAGAATGGGATAAGAAAGTTCTCCTTTTAATGAGCTCTGGAAATTTTGATGGTAAGAATTTAAATCAGTTTGGAATGAAGCTTATTAAATAGGATTAGATGAAAGGGGGAAATAAATTTCTTATACCAATTTAATTTCAAAACACCCAACAATGGTTTTTGTATAATGCCGATAGATAATCAAAGCCTGAGAATGAGAGTAACGAAATTATCGGGCATTTTGATTACAAATCGGTATTACATCAGGAGCTTTTTACAAGAAAAATAGTGGCGGCATTTTGGGGGGCGATCCAAATGGAGGGTGTGGAGGTCAGATTCTAATTATTGCAATTATTATATTAGTTATTTTAACAATGTTGATTTTTGGTTAGAAATTATTTCTTAAACCCTGGATATTTCTTCATTAACATAGCGAAAATGAATGAATGAAATAATCCTAGAAAAACCAAACCAAAGAGAGTGTAACTTGTTTGAGAAACAGGAGAGTATATAGTGTTTAAGGTTAAGAGCTTATTTTTAAAGAATAATTTTGCATCAACTAATCCTTTTTCACTAATTAAATCAGGTATGTTTTTAGTGTACTCAGCAATTGATACAGCTCTTTTTACAGGAAAAAATTCTACGTCTATTTTAGTGTAATAAACATAGGTAATTCCACCAACTAATATTGCAAAAAATGAAGCAGTTCTGGCTCCAGTTCTAAAGTCCTCTGCAAAAGTTGTGTTTCCTTCATACATAGATTTATTACTTCTTATTCCAAAAAAAATGGTGCAAAGAAGTATTAGCATATATGCATAAGTAATATAACTAGTATCATCATGTTGTAGGTTAAAATAAAATAAAACCAGCTTTGTAATTAATGCTATTAAAGCAAAAGCTATAGCAACCTGAAATGGATTTCTAAACATAGTGTTTTATTTATCGTCATTGCGAATGAGGAACGAATGAAGCAATCTCGTTATTAAATAAAAAGATTGCTTCGTACCTCGCAATGACGTTATAATATTTTAATTACCTGCTTTCATAGAGATTAAGAACTCTTCATTGCTTCTTGTTTGGCTAATTCTTCCTTTAATAAATTCTATAGCTTCAACAGGGTTCATATCTGCAATATGATGTCTTAAAATGTGCATCAATTGAGTAACATCTTTACCAAGCAATAAATCATCTCTACGAGTACTAGAAGAAACAATATCAATAGCAGGGAAAATACGTTTATTAGATATTTTTCTATCCAATTGTAATTCCATGTTACCAGTTCCTTTAAATTCTTCAAAGATAACTTCATCCATTTTAGAACCAGTATCAGTTAATGCTGTAGCAATAATGGTTAATGAACCACCATCTTCAATCTTTCTTGCAGCACCAAAGAATCTTTTTGGTTTTTGTAGAGCGTTTGCATCCACACCACCAGAAAGTACTTTTCCAGAAGATGGAGCAGTTGTATTGTATGCTCTTGCTAAACGAGTAATAGAATCTAATAAGATTACTACATCATGTCCACATTCAACCATACGTTTTCCTTTTTCTAAAACAAGGTTGGCTAGTTTAACGTGCTTTTCAGCAGGCTCATCAAAAGTAGAAGCAACAACTTCGGCATTTACGCTACGTGCCATATCTGTAACCTCTTCAGGTCTTTCATCAATTAATAAAATCAATAAATATACCTCAGGATGGTTTTCTGCAATAGCATTGGCAAGATCTTTTAATAAAGTTGTTTTACCTGTTTTTGGTTGTGCAACAATCATCCCTCTTTGTCCTTTTCCAATAGGAGTAAACAAATCGATAATTCTATTAGAAACACTTGATTTTTTATCACTAACTAATTTTAATTTTTCGTTAGGAAATACCGGAGTTAAATATCTGAAAGGAACTCTGTCTCTTACAACATCAGGAGTTCTATTATTAATAGAAACAACCTTAATTAATGGAAAATATTTCTCTCCAACTTTTGGAGGTCTAACGCTTCCTCTAACAGTATCACCAGTTTTTAATCCAAACAATTTTATTTGTGACTGAGATACATAAATATCATCAGGAGAATTTAAGTAGTTGTAATCTGAAGAACGTAAAAAACCATAACCATCTGGCATAGTTTCTAAAACTCCTTCGCTAACAATAATCCCATCAAAATCATAACCATGATCATCAGCTTTGTTTTTATTACTGTGATGTGGTTTACTTTGGTTAGGGTTGTTCTGGTTAGGATTGTTCTGATTAGGGTTATTTTGATTAGGATTGTTTTGATTATTGCTTTCTCTTTTCTCTTTAGGCTCGTTTGACCTGTTTTCGTCTCTTTTTTGATGAACAGGTTTTGGATTCGGCTTAGGGGTTGTTTGTTTATTTCCTGGTGCTTTTTGAGCTTTAGGTTGATTTGCCTCAGTTTTAGTGTCTTCAGCTTTAACTGCTTGTGGCACTGGTTTGTTAATAGGTGCACTAGCAACTTTTTCAACTGGTTTAGCAGTTGTAGTACTCACTGGAGCATCGTTAAATAAGCTTGGTTTTTCAACCGGAATTCTTTTTCTTTTAGGTTTAGAAGTTGCTCCAGTAGATGATCCCGCAGGGATTCTTTTTTTCTCTACAGATTTAGCAGCTGCTTTTGGTGGATTAATCGCTTGTTGATCTAAAATTTGATAAACTAATTCTTCTTTTTTAAGCTTATCTGTTTTTTTTATCTCTAGTTCTTTAGCGATGTCACGAAGTTCGTTTACTAACTTCTTGTTTAATTCAATAATGTCGTACATGTAATTGTGTTGTATTTTTTAATAATTTTAATCGTATCGATTTTTTTAATTTAGATTACAAGGATTGTAATTCTATTTGTGATGGTAATTTATTTTAATTAGCTCCTTATTATTAAGTCGCTTTATTTTAAGATTTATAAAATGTAATTATTTGTTATGATAATAACGTTATCAGGATACTGATAGTACAATAATACGAATAAATTTATTAACGAATAACTTTTGGTTAAAAAAATACTAGTTTTTTTAAGTTAAAAAAGGGTTATTATTGAAAGGTTAAAGCTCAATTATATCGTTTTTACTCCAAACAATTTACATAACCAACTTAAATGACCAGTATGCACACCTTCATGTCTTATAGCGTGTTTAATGATTGCCCTTACACTATCTTCTCCTCCAAAATCTATCCCATTTGTAGTAGGTTTGGCTAAGCTTTCATCAGTTAATTGACTAACATAACTAATGGATTTTTCGTGCACTTCTTTAAAATAATCCAAAATTTCTTCAAAAGGAGGGCAATCTTCTTTTTTAGGTATTTCAGACCCTAAACCAAATTGCCTAGCCCAAGGGATATTAACCTTTTCACCACCAGTACAAACCAATAGTAGCCAGTTTTGTGAAACAGTTATATGTGCTATCAACCAAATAATACTATTGAGTTGTATCCCTTCAGATTCAAAAACTTTATGAATATCTTTTCCTTTTAGGCTTTTCAAATAATACTTGGTTAAGTCTCTTGTTAATTCTAGTGTTTCAACTAATGTTTGTGTTTCCGTTTTAGGCATATTATAGTTTTAAGAGATCAATTCACTAATTAGTTCCTCGAATTATTCGTTTTCAAAAAATATTTGGCGTTTATTTCATTGTAGTTTTTTCTCCAATTTAATGCTGCTTCTAGATAAATATGTTCTAAAATGGGCTTGTCATCAGTTAAAATAAAAGCATCATCAAAATCTATATCCATTTCATAAAGTAGGGTGTGAATAACGTTCTTCTTAGCTTTTAGCTCTTCATTGCTACAGATAAAAAGTAAGTTTCTGCTTTCTTCAGTTCCTGCGGTTGCCATTAAGCGGACATCGAATTTTTGATCTAACAAGGTTTTGTATATCGATCGGGCAGCTTTTCCTCGGCTTCCTTTTATAAAACCATAAAAGTTAACAACCAAAATTCCATTTTTAGTGAGTTTGTTTTTAATTTCACCAAAAGCTTCTTTTGTCATTAAATGGATAGGAGGAGTTTCACTATGATATAAATCGTAAATAACAACATCGTATTTTTTTTGAGTGATGTTAATGTAATGCCTAGCATCATCAACTACCACGTTTACATCTTTATTAATGTTAAAATACTTTTTGGCTATTTGTTCAATCCTTTCATCAATTTCAACAACATCAATAGTCATATTGATTTTTTTTAATTGAGTGTATAATGTTCCGCCTCCTAGGCCTAATAAAAGAGCTTTTTTACCTTTATTAGAATAGGATTTGATATTGTACATTAGTACATCTACATAGTTCCAATAACTAATTTCTGGAAAATCCTTATCCATAATGGTTTGTGAAATATTGTTAACCATTAATTCTCTATAATTTTTATGGATTTTTTCATTGTGATTGTATAATGTTCTATCAACCACCTTAACTTCTCCAAGAATTCCTTCAGATTGGTAAATGACTTCTTTAGTTTCAAATCTATTTTGAAAATTTAGACTTAAAATTCCTATTAAAAAGATAATAGAAACACGTGGTTTAAATGCTTTTGTTTTGATAAATAAAAAAGTTGAAATACCCATTACCATAATTCCATAGCCATAAAGGGTGTAGGTAATCCCGAATTGAGGTAATGTATAAAATCCAACAGTAAAGGTTATAATGATTCCTCCAAGGGTTGATATAGCATAAACATTACCACTACTTTTACCCGATTCTTTCGCATTATTAGTAAGTAGATTGATAATTAAAGGAGAAACTGCTCCAAATAACATTAGTGGAACAAACAAAAAGAACATTAAAGAAATAACGGTTCCTGTTAGTAAGCTTAAATTAATAGTGATGGGTAAAATAATATCACTAATAATAGGAGTAATAGTAACTAGAAAGCCTCCAATAAGCATTAACCAATAAATAATTGAGGTTTTTTTATTTTTAGATGAAATATAGCCACCAAGGTAATAACCAGACATTAATGCTGTTAAGGTAATTCCTAAAACAGCCGCCCAAACATATATAGAAGTTCCAAAATAAGGTGATAAAATTTTAGCACTACATAACTCTACACACATTACTGCACCACCTTCTATAAAAGCTAAGAGGAAGATAAATTTTTTTATGGTTTCGTTCATAATTACAATAATACACTATTTAATTGTTAGCAACTAAATGGTTACTTGTTGATTATATAACAAAAATGTGTACTTTTACTTAAGTAACTACCTCTCTATCAAGAGAGTTGTGCTAAAGTGATCACCCTATATGGTTTTAAGTACTAAAACCTAAACCACTGTTACTTATTTAGAAATTTGAGGCAACTATTTGTTAAAATAGTGCGTCTAACAATTAAAATTGTTAAATTATGAAAAAACATTTAATAACATTTTCTTTTATTGCTATAGTTAGTATTGGGTTTTCTCAATCTACTGTTATGCAAACAAAAGATAGAAAAGTAGCAACAGAAAAAAAAACTACTGAAAAATTACTTACAGTTGATGCTGCTAAAGCTAAAAATGATAGTCAGATTGATCTGAAAAAAGGGCAAGAGGTTAAGGCTATTGTGTTAGATGAAGGAACAAATTCATCTAATATAAATGGGTATGAAAAGAAGATCGTAAATGGGAAAGAAATTTATATCAAAAAATCCAATACAATTACTGTTCGTTATGAAAGTAAATAGAATTTTATTATTAGGTGTTTTAGTTTTAAGTACTGTATTAGTATTTGCTGGTGGTCCTCCCCCTGCAAATGATGCGTGTGCAGGAGCTATAGATGCAAGTGGTGTTACATCTTCTGCTGCATGTACAGTTATGGCTATGGATGACGCGACTCTTGATACCCCTCTATCATCATGTAATACATCAACAGAAGACCAAACGACATGGTATTCGTTTGTTGCAACTTCAACAGATATGACAGCAACTGGTGATAATGGAGCAACAAGTGGTAATATATGTAAGCATTCAACTACAGTATATTCTGGTACATGTGGCAGTTTAACTGAAATTGGTTGTAATTATGATTTTGATATAGTTGGTGTGCCGTTAACAGGTTTAACTGTTGGAGCAACTTATTTTGTCCAGATATCTTATGCCTCTGGTGGGCCTTGTGGTGATTTAGAAATTTGTTTTTATGTATGTGATACTCCAACAGAAGATGCTTGTGCAGGAGCTATAGCTATAGGACCAACACCCCAAAGTTTAGATAATTTTTGTACTACTCCTGGTCCAATTTCAAATACACCAACAATTACTCCTGCGAATTTGTGTGCTGGAAGTTTAGAAAATACAGCGTGGTATTCATTTACGGTCTTAAATACAGCAGATGTTATTATGACAATAGACAATATTATATGTACAGGTGGTGGAGCAGGGTTTCAAATAGGATTCTATACAGGCGCTTGTGGATCTTTAGCAAATTTTGGTTGTGTGAGTGGAGCTGGAGGTACTGTAACAGTTACTCTTACAGGTTTGACGGCTGGAATGGTCGTGACAGTAGCAATTGATGGTAATGCAGGTGCTAATTGTACTTATGATATAAGTGCAACAAATACAACACCTCCATTACCTATCGAGTTAATAAGTTTTACAGCTAATGTTATAGAAAATACCTTTGTAGATTTAGATTGGGCAACAGCTACAGAAATTAACAATAACTTTTTTACCATAGAACGATCTAAAGATGGTGAAACGTTTGAAGTTGTTGGAATAGTTGATGGAGCAGGAAATTCTACAATGGTAAATGAGTACGATTTAGTAGATGAAGATCCTTACAAAGGAACATCTTATTATAGGTTAAAACAAACAGATTATGATGGTGTAGCAGTTTATTCTGATATTGCTGCAGTTACTATAAAATCTACATTTACAGATTTAAATGTTTTTCCTAATCCGGTAGAAGGAGTTGGTTATTTAACTTTTAGTACTGATGTAGATAATGTTGCAGAAATCGTGATATATGATGTTGCAGGAAAAAGAATAGTAGCCCAACAATACGAGGTTTTAAAAGGAAATAATAAACTTAAACTACCTATTATTTATCTACCACAAGGAATGTATTTTCTTACAGTTGGTAACGATAAAGAGACTTCAAACATAAAGTTTGTAAGGAAATAGAGAGAAAAGAAATAATTAAAAGACTATCATTTTTGGTGGTCTTTTTTATTTCAAATAGATGATACCGAACCTATGAGTCTAGAAAAACCACCAAACATACATGCGTATTTATTTTGGTTCTTTTTAGTGCTAATACCTGTTTTAGGGTGGGTTTTTTTAATGTAGAATGAAAATATAATTTTTTAAGTTCTAAATGAAACCAATTTAATTTTAAAACACCCAACAATGTTTTTTGTATAATACAGATAGATAATAAAAGCCTGAGAATGAGTGTAACGAAATTATCTGGCATTTTGATTACAAATCGGTATGATTTGACTTGAAAGACTATTTGATGGCTATCCCGTTTTCGGTTGATAGCCATTTCTTATTATTAGGGGCTATTGTAATCTGATTAATATAGTTGTTCTGTAAGTTAGAGTTATTAGTATTATAGTGAGTCCAAGAATTTGCATTATAGTCAAAATTAACAATCCCTTGTCCTGCCATTCCAATCCATATGTTGGTATTACCTTCTATAGCAATAGTTCTTACTAAATTTAATGGTAAACCTGAGTTTTGCATATCATAGGTTTGCCAATTAGTATTATCAAATCGTGTTAAACCTCCATTACTTCCTATCCATTTTATATTATTGTTATCAATAGCAATAGTATAGACATTACTATTAGGTAATGGGGAGTTAGAGGCTTGATAGTTGATAAAATTAGCACCATCAAACATAGAGATACCATTTGCTGTAGCTACCCATATATTTCCAGTATTATCTTTAGTGATAGAAGCAATGGAATTGTTAGGTAGATTTGAATTTCCAGGTGTGTAAACCGTCCAGTTAGATCCATCAAATTTTGATAAGCCACCGCCATTAAAACTCCCAACCCATAAATTGTTAGCAGCATCAATTTCTAAACTTCGTATTTTATTTAATGGAAGAGAGGAGTTGCTAGTGTTGTAAATAGTCATACTTGTACCGTTATATTTAACTAACCCGTTGTCTGTGCCTATCCAAGTGTTTGTCCCATCTACTTTAATGCAGTTTACTTTATTAGAAGGTAAAGATGAGTTGCTAGATGTTAAAGTGTTCCATGTAGTACCATCAAAAGTAGTATAGCCATTATCTGTTGCAATTTTAGTAATAGTAGAGGTGTGCTTAATATCATTAATCATATTGTCCATTAAGCCACCATTGGTGGTATTATATATTTGGCTAAAAACATCATTTTGAGTAACTGTAGTTTCTTCTTCAGAAATAGGTGTCACAATTGCTTCTTTCGAACAAGAAAAAAGTAGAAAAGGAATGAATAATATATATAAGTATTTGATATTCATAGCATGAAATGAACAAATAAAAATACTAAAAATAAGTTTAATAAATTATCTATCCCCAAATATAGTACTACCTACACGAATCATGTTAGATCCTTGATTGAGAGCTAATTTGTAATCATTACTCATGCCCATGCTTAGAATTGATAATTGACTATTGATAATTGATAATTGAGTAAATAGTTCCGATAATAATTTAAATTCACTTTTTACTTGGCTTTCGTCAGAACTATTGGTTGCCATTCCCATTAGTCCAACAATGTTTATGTTTTTTAGTTGTTGAATTTCTTCGGAATTAATGATCGCTAGCGCTTCGGTTTTGCTTAATCCAAATTTACTTTCTTCTTCGGCAATTTTTACTTGAAGTAAACAATCAATTACTCTATTGTTTTTTAGAGCTTGTTTGTTAATCTCTTTTAACAGTTTTATACTGTCTACTGCATGAATCAAACTTACAAAAGGAGCAATGTATTTTACCTTGTTGGTTTGTAAATGACCAATGAGGTGCCATTCTATGTCTTTGGGTAAATCTTCGTGTTTTTGAACTAATTCTTGAACTTTATTTTCCCCAAAAATTCTTTGTCCAGAATTATAAGCTTCTATAATAGCTTCGTTAGGTTTGGTTTTAGAAACAGCTACCAAGGTAGCTGTTTCATGAATTTCAGATTTTATCTGTTTTATGTTTTCGGCAATACTCATATTTATCCTATATCGTCATTGCGAATGAGGAACGAATGAAGCAATCTCATTTTAAAAGAAAGATTCTTTAGTACCTCGCAATGAAGTTAGTTACAATTCATGAACAAACAATCCGCTTCGTAACTTAGGCTCAAACCAAGTTACTTTTGGAGGCATAATCATATCGTTATCAGATATATCCATTAATTGTTGCATGCTTACAGGATTTAAAGCAAAAGCAACTTTCATTTCTCCAGAGTTTACTCTTTTTTCTAATTCTCCTAAACCTCTAATACCACCAACAAAATCAATTCTTTTGTCGGTTCTTAAATCAACAATGTTTAATAAAGGCTCTAATACTTGTTTAGATAAGATGGTTACATCTAATACTTCAACAGGATCATTATCATTATAAGTTCCTTCTTTAGCAACTAGTTTGTACCATTTGTTATTTAGGTACATTCCAAAATGATGTAAAGCATTTGGTTTGTATTGACCTTCTGTTTCTTCTACATCAAATTTTTCAGAAATCTTAGTTACAAAAGTAGCCTCATCCATGCCATTTAAATCTTTTGCTACTCTGTTATAATCAATAATTTTTAATTGATTGTCTGGAAATAATACAGCCATAAAGTAATTGTAACGACCACCATCAGTTGCGTTTCCACTTACTTCATTTCTAAACTCTTCACCAACTAAAGCACCAGCTGCAGTTCTATGATGACCATCGGCTACATAAATACTAGGTACTTGAGCCTTAAATAAATCTTTAATAGCTGCTACTTTATCAGTATCACTAATTACCCATAAAGTATGTTGTAGACCATCATCAGTAGTTATATCGTAAACAGGTTCTGCATTTTTTACATCAGCAACCAATTCATCAATAGAATTTACATGAGGATATGCAAAAAATACTGGCTCGTAATTTAATTTACTGTAACGAACATGGTTTTTACGATCTTCCTCTTTGTCCGGACGAGTTAATTCGTGTTTCTTAATAATGTTGTTAAAGTAATCATCAATAGCACAACAACCAACTAAGCCAGTTTGTTTGTGGCCATTCATTATTATTTGATAAGCATAAAAGTTTTCAGACTCATCTTGAATCATCAAGTTTTCATTAACCAATCTATCAAAATTTTCTTTCCCTTTTTTATATACTTCAGGAGCATAATGATCTGCATCATCCGCAAATTCTAATTCTGGTTTTATTACTCTATAAAAACTGTTAGGGTTGTCTTTACAAATCTCTCTGGCTTCCTTAGCGTTTAATACATCGTAAGGTCGACTTGCAATTTCTTTTACGTTGTCGCTCGTTGGGCGATAAGCTTTAAATGGTACTAATATTGACATGTTTTGTAGTTGTTAAGCAGTAATTGTATTAAAATGATTAATTATTTGAGAAGCTAACTCTTCTCCAATTCTATCCTGAGCTTCAGCAGTTGCTGCTCCTGTATGAGGAGTTAAAGAGATTTTAGCATGTTTCAATAAATCTTCTCTTGGAGTTGGTTCGTTGGTAAAAACATCTAAAGCTGCATGAGCAACTTTTCCTGAATCTAAATTAGCGATTAAAGCATCTTCATTAATAACACCTCCACGAGAAGCGTTAGCGATAATTACTCCATCTTTCATCTTAGCAAATTCATCGTTTCCAATTAATGCATTTCCATCAAAAAGCATTGGCATGTGCATCGAAATAAAATCAGCACGAGTTAATAAGTCATCTAATGAAGTAGTATAAATGTCAACCTTAACAGTTTGGTTAGCAACTTTTATTTTAACAGTTGCATTGGGTACAAAAGGATCATAAGCAATTACATTCATTCCACATCCTAAGGCATAACTTGCAAGACTTTGACCGATTCTTCCAAAACCGATAATACCAATTGTTGCACCTCTTAACTCAACCCCTTTTCCATATTTCTTTTTTAGTTTTTTAAAATCTGAAACTCCAGAAATAGGCATTTTTCTATTTGAATCATAAATAAAACGAGCAGCACCAAATAAATGAGCCATAACTTGTTCTGCAACAGATTGAGATGAAGCTGCTGGTGTGTTAATTACTTTAATATCTTTACTACGTGCGTATTCAACATCAATATTATCCATACCAACACCACCACGACCTATCAATTTTAATCCTGGACAAGAGTCAATTAAATCTTTTCTTACCGTAGTTGCACTTCTAACCAAAAGACCAATATAACCATTTTCATTAATGGCATTAACTAAATCTTCTTGAGCTACAGTTTCAGTTATTACTTGGAAACGAGCTTTTTCTAAGTTTTCTTTTCCGATAGGAGCAATCCCATCATTTGCTAAAATTTTCATATTGCTTTTTTATTAGAAAAAATTAATTGTTTACTAAATCATATTTGTTTGCTAATTGCTTCATAGTATTAACTAATACTTGAATACTTTCTATTGGCATTGCGTTGTAGATAGAGGCTCTATATCCCCCAACATCTCTGTGTCCGTTAATTCCACTTATTCCAGCTGTTTTCCACAACGCATCAAAATCTTCTTTTATATCTTCGTTGGTTAACACAAATGTTACATTCATGTTACTTCTATCTTCTTTTGCAGCTGTTCCTTCAAATAAAGGGTTGCTATCAATTTCATTATATATTAAATCTGCTTTTTCTTGATTTACTTTCTCTATCCATTCAATTCCACCATTAGCTTTTAACCATTCTAATGTTAACATAGAAACGTATATAGGATATACAGGAGGCGTATTAAACATTGATCCTTTTGCAGCATGTGTTCTTAAATCTAACATAGTAGGAATTGTACGGTCTGTTTTTCCTAATAAATCATCTTTAACAATGTAAAGAGTAGTTCCTGCAGGGCCTAAGTTTTTTTGAGCTCCAGCATAAATCATCGCGTAATCACTTACGTTAATTTTTCTACTAAAAATATCAGACGACATATCTGCAATTAACAAGGTATTATCTTGAGTAGGAATATCTTTAATTTGAGTTCCAAAAATGGTGTTGTTGGTTGTGATATGAAAATAATCTACATCACTAGGAAGGGTGTATCCTTTAGGAATATAGTTAAAGTTTTTGTCTTCAGAAGAAGCAATTACGTTTAATTTACCTAGTTTTTCTGCTTCTTTTAATGCCTTTTTACTCCATGCACCAGTATTTAAGTAAGCACCAGTACCATTTTCATTCATAAAATTTAATATGGTTTTTAAAAAACCTGTACTTGCTCCACCTTGTAAAAATAATACCGAATAGCCTTCGGGTACATTTAATATTTCTTTTACTAAAGCTACTGCATTATCCATTACAGCAACAAAATCTTTACTTCTATGAGATATTTCTAAGATAGAAAGATTAAGATTATTGAAATTAGCAACCGCTTTTGATGCTTGATTTATTACCTCTTGATTTAAGATACTTGGTCCTGCACTGAAATTATGAACTTTTGACATTTTAAAGAATTTTAAGTAAATATTTAGTGCAAAATTAATACTTAAATTAAGGCTAACTGTAAAGAACCAAATTTATTTAATAAGAATTATTTTAATCAAATTTTGCACTTCCCGTTTTTTCTTTTTTCTTTAAATCGAAGAGGTAGGCAATCGAAATTCGAAAGAGTTTTAAAGTCTCTAAAGGTTCCCCTTCATTGTCTGCTCGATAGTCTAATAAACCATGAGAATACATTAAATTAAAATGAAGATTATTCATTTCATAACCAATACCTGCATTTAATCCAAAATCTATAGTTCGTAAACCATCAGTTCCAGAAATAGATGATACTTCAGTGCCTGAACTTGGAAGGAAAAAACTGGTAAGACCATCTAAACCAAGATCTTCCATATCAATTACATCTAATACAGGAATATCTGTTGTTAATTCTTCTTTTCTTGTAGCACTTATTAATATCCCAACATAAGGGCCTAAGTAAAAGTTTACGTTTTTGTATTTGTAGTTTGCTAGCAAAGGAATTTCTATAAAAATTTCAGAACTAACACCTTTTATGTCTTCTGTCATATCCATGTTAAGACCAGGAATGTTAATCAAAGAGTCTAAATCAGTTGTGTCTGGTGCGCCTCCAAAACCACCACTAAATTCTAAAAAATTATCAAGCAAGGTAAGCACAGAACTTGTAGTGGATGATGAATATCCTTTTTTCTTTTGAGTAATAAAAAGACCCGTACTTAATTTGTATTTTTTAGAAAAATGATATTTTATATGTCCGCCAAAATGGTATCCTAATTGGTAATTCTGACCGATTCCTGAATTTTCTATAGGTATAATGTTTACACCAATTTCTGGGCCTATGCTAACTTTTTGACTAAAGATTGATGTGCAAGAAAAAAAGATAATAATAGTTGCGATGATGAGGTTTTTCATAATTAATATTTTTCTATGGTTTGAGATCCAATAATAAGGTTTGAATTAAGTGCTATTTTATAATCTATATGCCGGCTTTTACTTAAATCCATTTTGCTAATAATATCTTTATAGCTAATGTCTTTGGGTGAAAAAATAACTTCATTAATGCCGTAAATGGAAATTAAATCGGGCAATTGATGTAGTTTTCCAATGTATTTTTTTGAATCATTTTCATTAGCAGTATTGTTCTTTTTTAAAGCTAAAGTGTTTACTGAAGGTTGCTTTTTTAGGATATCTTTTTTTATTGATTCAATAAAATTTTCACTTCCTGCTATTATAGTCGTTTTTACGGTTTCTTTACGGAGCTTTATTTTTTCATAATAATCAAGCACCAATCTACTAATAGGAATAACAGTAAGAATTAATCCAATAATACTTACTAAATACTTTATTGAAAAAGAAGCTGATTCAGGAAAAGAGAAATTTATGCTAAATAACAGTGCAGCACCAATAAATACGCCTAAAAAAGTCTTTTTTAGACTTAAGTTTTTTGAATATCCGCCAGTAATTGCAATACCAATTAAAAAGGAAATAAATACTGCAAGAACATTTAATATTCCATATTCATTAGTAAATTCAATTTGATTTGGAAAACCTACATAAGGTTTAACATAGTTGAATAGAATTAAAGCTATAGTAATGAGTGAAATATCTATTAATGGTAGTTTTAATCTTGCAATATAACGACCTAATATGGCTAAAAATGCTTTTAAATAAACACCTATGTTTATAAAGAATGAAAATGCTTTAGCTTTTTTTGCGAAGTGTTTTTTAGAGAAAATAATCATTGCATTGTAAAAAACAAATACGTAGTTGATGTTCCCTTTTTTTGTGCTTTCTCCTTTGTAGTGAATTATTTTAACGGTTGGTAAATAATAATTTTTGTGTCCAGCTAACGTTATCCTGTAAGATAAATCAATGTCTTCTCCATACATAAAAAAAGCTTCATCTAAATGACCTACTTCATCTAAAACAGATTTTCTCATCCACATAAAAGCACCAGAAAGCACATCTATTTCGTTGGTGTCGTTTTCTTTTAAATACGCTAAGTGGTATTTAGCAAATATTTTTGAAGTTGGGAAAATATTAGATAAACCAAATAATTTATAAAACGAAACTGATGGAGTAGGTAATCCTCTTTTAGATTCTGGTAAAAAAACACCATTTCCATCAATCATTTTAACACCTAATCCACCACCATTAGGATGGGCATCCATAAATTGGATACATTTTTCAAAACCATCTTCTTCTACAACCGTATCAGGGTTTAATAATAAAACATACTTACCTTTTGATATTTCTATGGCTTGGTTATTGGCTTTAGAAAAACCAACATTTTCTTTGTTATGAATTAAGGTAACTTCAGGAAATTGTTCTCTAACCATTGTCAAAGAATCATCGGTAGAATCGTTATCTACAACAAAAACTTCGGCTGTAATATTTGCTGTTGCTTTATTTACAGAAAGTAAACATTGCTCTAAAAAATGTCTTACATTATAATTAACTATGATAATGGATAGTTGCATTTATTTTAGTACCAATGTACTTTTAAAAGGAATCCTATTTAATAAAGATCTACCTAAGGTTAATTCGTCTGTGTATTCTATTTCATCTCCTATACCAACACCTCTAGCAATAGTGGTAACATTAATATCTAAATGAGCCAATTTTTTATAGATGTAAAAATTAGTAGCATCCCCTTCCATGGTAGTACTTAATGCCATTATTATTTCTGTTGGTTTAATAATGTTAATTCTTTCAATAAGCTCTGGAATTTTAATATCGTTTGGTCCAATTCCATCCATAGGAGAAATAATTCCACCAAGTACATGGAACTTACCTTGGAATTGATTTGTTCTTTCAATAGCAATCACATCTAAAATATTTTCTACCACACAAATTATATTATTACTCCTTGATGGGTTTAAACATAAAGAACACGTTATTGTATCAGAAATATTGTGACAAGAATTACAATATTGAATTTGATTACTTAATTGAATAAATGCATTACCAAACGCCTCAATTTCTTGTGAATCTCTATTTAAGAGTTGTAGTATTAACCTTAATGCAGTTTTATTCCCTATTCCAGGTAAAGATGCTAGCTTTTCTACTGCATTATTAAATGATAGGGATGAAATTTGAGAATTCATAAAAGAGGTGCTAAAGTTTCATTTGTTTAGGGGGAAAGGGATTAAAAGTGGACGTATCATTTTTTATGATACGTCCATATTATTTATTTATCCTAAAAATGGATATCTATAATCTGTTGGCGGAACCAATGTTTCTTTAAATGTTCTTGGGCTTACCCATCTAACTAAGTTTAAATAAGAACCTGCTTTATCATTTGTTCCTGATCCACGTGCACCACCAAATGGTTGTTGTCCTACAACAGCTCCAGTTGGTTTATCATTAATGTAGAAATTTCCTGCAGCATTTTGTAATTTTTCTGTTGCTGTAACAATAGCATACCTTTCTTGAGCGAATATAGCTCCAGTTAATGCATAATCGGAAGTCTCATCTAATAAATCTAAAGTTTCTTCATATTTATCTTCATCATAAACATAAATGGTAACAACAGGTCCGAAAATTTCTTCGCACATTGTTCTAAATTTCGGATTGGTAGTTAGAACTACTGTTGGCTCAATAAAGTACCCTACGGTTTTATCATAACCACCACCACAAATAATTTCAGCATCATCTTGTTCTTTTACATAGTCGATGAATCCTGCAATTTTATCGAAACTTCTTTCATCAATCACTGCATTTACATAATTGCTGTAATCTTCTGGAGTTCCTGTTTTAATAGAAGCAACATCTTCTTTTACATAAGCTAAAATTTCATCAGAAAGGTTAGAAGGTAAATAAACTCTTGAAGAAGCAGAGCATTTTTGACCTTGGAATTCAAAAGAACCTCTTACAATTCCTGTTGAAACCTGTTTGGCAACAGCAGATTTGTGAGCGATAATAAAATCTTTACCACCAGTTTCTCCTACAATTCTTGGGTAAGATCTATAGTTGCTAATGTTGTTGCCTATTTCTTTCCATAAGTGTTGGAATACAGCGGTAGAACCTGTAAAGTGTAAACCAGCAAAATCTCTGTGTTTAAATACTACATCACCAGCAGCAGGCCCGTCACAATAAACGATGTTAATAACACCATCTGGTAAACCAGCAGCTTTAAACAACTCCATAATTACTTGAGCAGAATAAATTTGAGTGTCAGAAGGTTTCCAAACAACAACGTTACCCATCATAACTGGTGCAGCACACAAGTTAGCCGCAATAGAAGTAAAGTTAAATGGTGTAATGGCAAAAATAAAACCTTCAAGAGGTCTATATTCTAACCTGTTCCATAAACCTAATGGTGATTCTGGTTGTTCAGAATAAACATCAGCCATATACTGAACGTTAAATCTAAAGAAATCAATCATCTCACAAGCAGCATCAATTTCTGCTTGAAAAGCATTTTTACTTTGCCCCAACATTGTTGCAGCATTCATTTTAGCTCTAAATGGTCCAGCCAATAATTCAGCACATTTTAAGAAAATGGCAGCTCTATCTTGCCATGGTGTATTTGCCCATTTTTCACGAGCAGCCAATGCTGCATCAATTGCTTGTTGTACATGTGTTGCATCTCCCATATGGAAATTACCTAGGTTATGAGCGTGCTCATGTGGCGGATGCATAGAAACAGTGTTCCCTGTTCTAACTTCCTTACCTCCAATAATCATTGGAGCATCTATTTGCTGTGATTTTAATTCTGCAACTGCAGCTTGTAATTCTTCTTTTTCTGAACTTCCTGGAGCATAACCCATAATTGGTTCATTCTCAGCAATGGGAGGTGTAAAAAATGCGTTTGCCATGTTATATCTTTTTTAAATATATGTGTATTAATTTTTGAGAAACAAATTTATTAATAATAAGAAGAATAAAAGGCTTATTTCTTTTTGATTAATCTTAATAGGATTCCTCCAATAATCAAAAAGAGAAAGCTAAATTTCATCATTGATTTATCATGATGATATTCAGGTCTAAGTCGAGGCACCATACTCCTTAATACTTGATAGTTATTAATTTGGTCAAATTCTTTTTGAATTTCAATGAGTTCCATTTTTGCAATCGTTTTTTCTTTTATCAAAATAGAAGGATCAAATACGGTGGTTAAACTATTATCGTTGTTAGTTTTTAAAAAAGAATTGATTTTTATTTGCATACTATCAAGAGCATTTATTTTGGAGATAAGATCTATTTTTTTTTGTTTAAGAACTTTGATATTGTTCTTTTTTACATTTGCAGAATATTCGTTGTTTTCTAAATAATTAAGGATGAATTTTTCACTATTACTAAACTCTTTGTTTGAAGTAGAATATACGGCTATTCTAAATGGTTCCAACCGTCTTAAGGAATCAAACGTTTGATTCTTATCATCTTCTTTATAGGGATAGATAAAATCAATGTTTTTGATGTGTATAAAATCTTCTTCAGATAATCCTATTTTTGCTAATTCTTCTGCATTTCCATCCTGAATTAAGGTAAGTAAAGAACTAATAAGATGTTCGTTAGAAGGATTGTCGAGTATATTTGACTTAACGGTCATTTCAGACCTATATATAGGAATGTTTTTTGATGTTTTATAATAACCTAAAGCTGCACCTATAATTAGGAATAAAATAAACCAAATTTTATTCCTAAAAACAAAGGAGAATTCATGTTTTATACGGAGGTATAAAGAAGTCTTTTTTAATTGTTTTACAAGTTTTATCAAGTCAATTTCATCCTCTTGCATTTCGAGTAAGTTATAAAATTAATACAGCTGCGAATTTAGTTATTAAATGTATACTTTTGTGAAAATCAAAGGATATTAATGATTCAGCAATACCTTAAGTCGATATTCTCCAATCAAGGTTTTAGTAAATACTTTTCGAATACTGCATGGTTGTTTAGTGAAAAAATTCTTCGAATTTTTGTTGGCTTATTTGTTGGAGTCTGGGTGGCTAGGTATTTAGGACCAGATCAATTTGGAATTTTTAATTACGCCATTAGTTTTGCAGGGTTATTTACAACAATAGCAACTTTAGGTTTGGATGGGATAGTGATAAGAGAACTTGTTAGGGATGATAGAAAAAGAGATGTTTTATTGGGAACTTCTTTTTATTTAAAATTGATAGGAGCATTACTAACTTTAATTTTGATTGCTGTTTCAATTCAGTTTACTAATAATGAGGAAATAACCAATATTTATATTTTTATTATTGCATCAAGTACCATTTTTCAGAGTTTTAATGTTGTTGATTTTTATTTTCAATCAAAAGTCTTATCCAAATATGTAGTGTATGCTAATATTGCATCTTTAACTATATCTTCCATATTAAAAATAGGCTTAATTTTAGTAGAAGCTCCGTTATATGCTTTTGTAATGGTTTTTGTTGCTGATGTTGTTGTTATAACTGTAGGACTTTTATATTACTATGTAAAACAAAATTTGAAGATTTCAAATTGGAAGTTTGAAAGGAGCGTAGCACAGAGATTACTTAAAGATAGTTGGCCGTTAATTTTATCTGGAATTGTAATATCTATTTATATGAAAATAGATCAAGTTATGATTAAAGAAATGATAGGCGATGGAGCTGTAGGTAATTATGCAGCTGCTGTTAGAATTAGTGAGGCATGGTATTTTGTTCCTATGGTTATATGTGCATCATTATTTCCAGCTATTATTAATGCAAAAGATAGAGATGAGTTAGTCTATACAAAGCGACTTCAGCAGCTTTATGATTTTATGGTTTGGATTTCTGTAGTTATTGCTATCCCAATGACTTTTTTAAGTGTTTGGATAATTGATTTACTTTTTGGTAAAGAATATGCTGATGCCGGTAATGTTCTTATGATTCATATCTGGACAGGACTTTTTGTTGCCTTAGGTATTGCAAGTGGTAAATGGTTGGTTAATGAAAATTTGCAAAAAATAGCACTTTATAGGACTTCGGTTGGAGCTATTTTTAACATAGCATTAAATTATATTTTAATTCAAAAATTTCAAATTATTGGAGCTGCAATTAGTACATTAGTCGCTCAAATTATTGCAGCTTATATGTTTGATTTGTTTCATAATAAAACTCGTGTAACTTTTGTGATGAAGACAAAGTCTTTGTTATTTGTTAGTTTGTTTAAAAAGATACTTCAATATGGTAGATAAAATTTATCAATTATATGCAATGCTTTTCTCAAGGAGCAGGTTTTATAAAATGAATAAGTTCCTTTATTATTTGAGCTTAAAAGGGATGGGTGTTCTTAATTACAAAGACGATTTTATTAGTGGTGAAGAGAAATTTATCGCAAACTATTTTTTAGGGTTGGATAGCCCTGTAGTATTTGATGTTGGAGCTAATGTAGGGAATTACTCTAAAAAGCTTTTAACTTCACAAAAAGATATTACTGTATATGCTTTTGAACCACACCCAAAGACATATGTAAATTTAACGGCTAATATTGAGGCTTCAAATTTTAAATCATTTAATGTTGGAGTAGGAAAAGAAAAGGGTGAATTCGAATTATTCGATTATTTAGATCAAGATGGATCATCTCACGCTTCATTGTATAAAGAAGTTATAGAAGATATTCATAAAAGAGAATCAGTTAAACACTTGGTGTCAATAATAAGTTTAGATGAGTTTGTATTGGAACATAATGTGGGAGTTATTGATCTTTTAAAAATTGATACAGAAGGAAATGAATTAAATGTGCTAAAAGGGTTTTCAAAACATATAGAAAATAAGAATGTTAAGGCTATTCATTTTGAGTTTAATGAAATGAATATAGCGAGTAAAACTAGTTTCAAAGATTTTTGGGATTTATTGCCTAACTACACGTTTTATAGGTTGTTACCAGGAGGTAGAATGTTGGAGCTAAAAAGTTATGCTCCCATTTTGTGCGAGATATATGCCTATCAAAACATTATTGCCATTTTAAAATAAAAAATAAATGTTAGCTCCTATCGTCTTATTTGTTTATAATCGTTTGTGGCATACGCAGCAAACTATAGATGCATTGCTAAAGAATGAATTAGCAAAAGACAGCAAGCTTTACATATATGCTGATGCAGCAAAAAAAAAGGAAAATATAACTGACGTAGAGAAAGTTAGAGAATATATAAAAACTATAAATGGATTTTTTGATGTTGAAATAATAGAAAGAGAATACAATTATGGCTTAGCAAACTCAATAATTGATGGGGTAACTAACGTAGTAAACAAATATGGTAAAATTATTGTTTTAGAAGATGATTTGGTTACTAGTCCTTACTTTCTTAATTATATGAATGAAGGGTTAGAGTTGTATGAAGATGAAGATAAAGTAGCTTGTATACACGGTTATACCTTTCCAGTATCAGAACTTAATAGAACTTTTTTTATAAAAGGCACCGACTGCTGGGGTTGGGCTACATGGAGTAGAGCTTGGGATATTTTTGATGAAGATGGAGCAAAATTGTTGAGTGAGTTGGAAGATAAAAAACTGACAGAAGATTTTGACTTTGATAATACTTACCCTTATACCAAAATGTTAAGAGATCAAATAATAGGAAAGAATGATTCTTGGGCAATTAGATGGAGAGCTGCAGCTTATTTAAAAGACATGCTTACTTTGTATAGTGCTGAGTCATACATTCAAAATATAGGGAATGATAATAGTGGAACCCACAGTGATAAAACAGATGATTTTAGCGTTAAACTTCTGGAAAAACATCATAGGTTAGGAAAAATAAAAATAATAGAAGATGAGGATGCTCGAATAAAAATTGGATATTTTTACGATAAAATTCGCCCAAGTTTTTTTAAAAAAGTAAATGCAAAAATTAAATCAATTTTAAAATGAAAACGATTTTAAAAAAAATAGTTCCTCCATTATTTATTGACGGATTAAAGTTGATGAAAAGAGAACAATATGGATGGTTTGGAGACTTTCAGAATTGGATAGACGCAGAAAAAGAATCAACTGGATATAATCAAACAGAAATATTAGAGAAAGTAAAAAGCTCTTTGTTGAAGGTGAAAAATGGTGAAGCTGTTTATGAGCGTGACAGTGTTGTTTTTGATGAAGTCGAATATTTTTGGACACTTTTAAGTACACTAATGTTTGTTGCGGCAAAATCTAAAGGGCATTTAAACTTATTGGATTTTGGGGGTAGTTTAGGGTCGACCTATTATCAAAATAAGAAATTTTTGGATGAATTGTCAAAGGTGTCATGGGGTATCGTGGAACAAAAGCATTTTGTGGAAATTGGGAAAGAATCATTCGAAAATGATGTTCTAGTCTTTCATGATAACATAACAGCTTGTAAAAAGGCTAAAAATCCAAACGTCATTCTATTGTCGGGTGTTATCCAATATTTGGAGGAACCTTACAAAATGTTAGAGAATATAATAGCTCAAGATTTTGAATTTATTATTTTTGACCTAACACCTTTTACGGTATCCGATAATGATAGAATTACTATACAAAAAGTGAGCCCTGAGATTTATGAAGCCAATTATCCTTGTTGGTTATTATCGTATTCTAAATTTATGGAATCATTATTAAAAAAGTATGAAGTAATTGAGGAGTTTCAAAGCATGAAAGATTTTAAAATTAGCATTAAAAATAAATTTGTAGCAGATTACAGGGGGGCTCTATTAAAAAGAAAAAATAATGATTAATAAAATTTTAGATCACGAAGAATTAATAAAAAAACCACCAGTTTTAATAGATGTTGGGGCTTCAGGAGATTTACATGCAGAATGGAAAGAAATTGCAAAATATTCTATTTGCATTGGTTTTGATGGTGATGAAAGAGAAACTGATTTTAGAGAAGAGACAGGTGGAGAATTTAAGAAATTATATGTTTTTAATAAAATTGTAGCAGAAAAAAAAGGACAAACAGATTTCTATTTAACAAATTCACCTTTCTGCTCAAGTAGAGTAGAACCCAATATGACCGAATTAGATAATTGGGCTTTTGGAGGGTTATTTCCTGTTGATAAGAAGATTACAACTGAAGCAACAACTATTAATGACATTTTATCACAATTAAAATTAGATTATATTGATTGGTTTAAAACAGATTCTCAAGGAACAGATATGAGAATTTTTACAGCAATAGACCAACCCATTATTGATAAAATGGTAGTTGCTGAATTTGAGCCAGGTATTATCAATGCTTATAAACAAGAAGATTTATTGTATTCAATTATTGAATATATGAGTAAGAAAAAATTCTGGATGTCCGATATGGATGTGAAAGGATCTCAGCGAATATCTCAGAAAAATTTCTTGAAGTACTTTAGTAAATATAAAGATGAATTACACAAATTTAATTATCTAATTAAACCATCATCCTGTTGGGCAGAAGTAAGTTTTATTAACAACTTTACAGAACAACCTTCTTTAAACAAAAGAGATGTGTTATTAGGTTGTGCCTTAGGTTTGGTGAAAAAACAATATGGTTTTGTTATTGATTTATCCGAAAAAGGGAGTGAGATTTTTGATGATAAAATTTTTACTGAAATCCTTCATTATACAGTGAGCTTAGTAAAAAGGAGAGAACAAACTTTATTCTTTAAAAGAGTAAAAAAGAGATTGCTAGGTTATGTATAATTTTTGTACTCTTTTTGAAACCAACTATTTAAGTAGAGGGATAGCACTATATGAAACATTAGAAAAGCAATGTGAAAGCTTTCATTTGTACATTTTTGCATTTAATGACAAGAGTTTTGAAGTGCTCAATAAATTGGCGTTAAAACATGCAACAATCATTTCACTTCAAGAGTTTGAAAATCAAGAATTGTTAGCCGTTAAAGATGATAGATCTGTAGGAGAGTATTGTTGGACATGTACATCCTCTACAATAAAATATTGTTTAGATAAATACAACTTAGAAGAGTGTACTTACCTTGATGCTGATTTGTATTTTTTCTCTTCGCCAAAAGTGTTGTTTGATGAATTAGGAAATAATTCAACTTTAATAACATCCCATAGATATACACCTGAATATGATCAAACAGATTTGGCAGGTAAATATTGTGTGCAATTTATGGTGTTTAAGAATAATAATGAAGGCTTAGAAGTTTTAAATTGGTGGGTTAATGCTTGTTTAGATTGGTGCTATGCTAGAGCAGAAGATGGTAAGTTTGGCGATCAAAAATACTTAGATAATTGGACATCGCAATTTAAAGGAGTACATGAATTAAACCATTTAGGTGGAGGAATTGCTCCTTGGAACGTTCAACAATATGATGTTTCAAAAAAAGATGGAAAATTAGTTGGTATCGAAAAAAAATCTAAAAATAAATTTGATGCCGTTTTTTATCATTTTCATAATCTAAAATTTATAGAAAATGATAAAATAGAATTGGGAGAGTATGTATTAACAAACGAGCAAATAGAACTATTTTACAAACCATATATTCAACATCTATATCAAATAAAAGAAAGAATTAGAAAAATTGATAGTAGTTTTGATGCCAATGGAACAAAACCTTCATCTAGAACATTCAGAAGCAGAGCTAAATTAATTAAGCGAAGGGTGAAGGGTAATTATAATATTTATAAAAAAGAATATTTCTTAAAATAGATGGCACACATAATTAATTTACCAACATTTGGAGACGATAGGGGTTCATTAACCATTATAGAAAAAGTATTACCTTTTGAGATAAAAAGACTGTATTACATTTATGGAGCTGATTCTAAAAGAGGAGGACATAGACATAAAACTACTACACAAGCTTTAATTACTCTTAATGGAAGCTGCGAAATTTTCATTAATAATGGAAAAACAACCGAAACAATTTTATTGGATAGTCCTGAAAAATGCTTGATTTTAGATAAGGATGATTGGCATACCATGGATAAATTTACAGAAGGTTCTGTATTGTTGGTATTAGCATCGCATTATTACGATGTAGATGATTACATAGATGAAGAGTATTAGTGATGATAGAGTATGAAAATCTAAACAAAGTTAACGCTGCTTTATTTGAAAAGTATGAAGATAAATTTTCTTCTTTTTTAAAAAGCGGATGGTATATATTAGGAAACGATGTTCGAACTTTTGAAAACGAGTTTGCCCAGTACTGTAACACGAATCATTGTGTAGGTGTAGCATCTGGCTTAGATGCTTTGGTATTGGCTTTAAACGCTTTTGATTTTGAAAAAGGGAGTGAAGTAATTGTACCATCAAATACATATATTGCAACAATTCTTGCTATTTTAAATAATGGATTAAAACCCGTTTTGGTAGAACCTAATATTGGGACATACAATATTGACCCAACAAAAATTGAAGAGAAAATAACCAATAAAACCAAAGCAATACTAGTCGTTCATTTATATGGTAAGTGTTGTGAAATGGATGCTATTATGGATATAGCAAATCAATACAAATTAAAAGTTGTTGAGGATGCTGCTCAAGCACACGGAGCAAAATATAAAAATAAAATAACAGGTTCTTTTGGTGATTTTGGTGCTTTTAGTTTTTACCCAACCAAAAACTTAGGAGCTTTAGGAGATGCAGGAGCAATTACAACAAATAGTGAAGAGCTACAAACAATTGTTAGAAGCCTTAGGAATTACGGTTCTGAAAAGAAGTATTACAACGATAGAATAGGGTTTAATTCACGTTTAGATGAAATACAAGCAGGCTTTTTAAGTATAAAGTTGAATATTTTAAATCAAATTACTGACCATAAAAGAAGCTTGGCTAAAATTTATTTAGAAGAGTTGAGTGATGCATTTATAAAACCAGTTGTTGATGAAAATTATTTAGATGTGTATCATATTTTTAATGTTCGACATCAAAAAAGAGATCAGTTAAAGTCATATTTGTTAGAAAATGACATTAAAACTGAGATTCATTATCCTGTTGCACCACACCATCAAAAAGCAATAAAAGGTTTATTTGATGCTAACTATCCAATATCTGAAGAAATTCATAACACTACTTTGAGCTTACCAATATCTTATTTTCACTCTAAAGAAGATGTAATGAGAGTGGTGGAGACAATGAATAAATTTATTACATGTTAAAAAAGATAATTATTAAAATAGCAGAGATACTATTGTTACCGTTAACAGTTGTTTCAGCTATTTGGATGAAATTTTTGGCTAATGCAGGAATGCATAGAGCTACTATATCTGAAAAAATATTTATGGCTGTTGGTGTAATGCCGATTAGAGATCATTATTATGAACCATTAATTAATCCAAAAAAACATTTAAAAAAATCATTAAGAGAAGATAGAAATTTACCAGGTTTAGATTTAAATATTAATGCACAGTTAGATTTATTAAGTAAGTTTAAGTTTAATGAAGAACTAGAAAACTTACCCTTAAACGAATCTGACAAAACAGCAGAACTCCAATTTTATTACAACAATGGTAGTTACATATCTGGTGATGCAGAGTATTTGTATAATATTGTTAGGCATTTCCAGCCAAAAAACATTATTGAAATAGGATCAGGTTATTCAACATTGATGGTGTTAGAGGCTGTAAGAAATATTAAGAAAGAAGATTCTAAATATAACCTTTCTCATACTTGTATAGAACCATATGAACAGCCATGGCTCGAAAAAACAGGTGCATCTATTATTAGAAAAAAAGTAGAAGATATGGAGTTGAGTTTTTTCTCATCATTGGGAAATAATGATATTTTGTTTATAGATTCTTCACATATGGTAAGACCTCAAGGAGATGTTTTATATGAGTTTTTAGAAATATTACCAACCTTAAATTCTGGTGTTATTGTTCATATTCATGATATTTTTACACCTAAAGATTATTTGGATGAGTGGGTTTTTGAAGATCATAAACATTGGAATGAACAATATGTTTTAGAAGCATTTTTAAGTAATAATAATGATTTTGAAATTATAGGAGCAGTCAATCACTTAATGCATAATTATAAAGAAGAATTATGTAAAACAGCTCCAATACTAAAAAATCAAAAAGATAGAGAACCAGGTTCTTTTTGGATTAGAAAAAAGTAATTAGATGCTAATTATTAGCTTAATATGAGTTTATTTGTTTCAATAATTACAGTTTCATACAATAGTTCTAAAACTATTAAAGAGACTATAGAATCTGTACTAAATCAATCCTATCAAAATTTTGAATATATATTGGTAGATGGAAATTCTACTGATGGAACCGTAGAAATAATTAAATCATACGAACAAAAATTTAAAGAAAAAGGGATTGCTTTTAAATGGAAAAGTGAAGATGATACTGGTATTTATGATGCATGGAATAAAGGTGTTAAAATGGCTGATGCAACTTGGATAGCCTTTTTAGGGTCTGATGATGTTTATGAGTTAGATGCAATTCAATGTTATTATGATTATATTGATAAGAATAATGAAGAACTTAATTATGTGAGTTCTAAGGTTAAAATAATCAACAATAAACTAATAGACAAGATAGAGCACAAATGGGAGTGGAATGTGTTTAAAAAACAAATGATTATTGGCCATGTAGGTTCATTTCACCATCAATCTTATTTTAAAGAATACGGATTATTTGATACTAGCTATAAAATAGCAGGAGATTATGAATTACTTTTAAGAGCTAAAAATAACCTTAAAGCTGGATTTTTACCAAAGTATACAGTAGTAATGAATGGAGATGGAGTTAGTTTAGATAATGTTAATAAAGCATTGTCAGAAGCCTATAGAGCTAGAGTCACTACAGGAGCAAGATTGAAATATTTAGCGTATATAGATTTTTTAATTATTCATCTAAAAATTAAAATTAAAACCTTAATCAAAGGAAAATAGTTCGCTATTAATTAGTCGTAGTAATGAAAATAAAGCTAATAAACATTATTGGACACATCTATTTTTTCTTCAATGTACTTGGGTTGCCAGCACCACTAACTTTCACCAATTTTATTTCTTTATTATATATTGATAAAATATTTAGAGTGAAAAATGCCATATTTTACGGTATTTATATAGCTATAAGTCTAATATATTTAATTATTCATTTTAATAACGGGGTACATGAACCTTATTATCTAAAAACTTTTTTTTATAATCATTTACTATTCATATCTACGTTAATTAGTTATTATTATGTAAAAAAAAACAAGTTATCTTTTGCACGCTTATTTGAATTGATAGCAAAATCATCATTGATTTTATTCGTTATTAATATTGGGTTGTATTTTACAGAGTTTCAATCTATAGTATGGCAAGTACATGATTTTAATGCAGATATGCTTTCAATTCCTCGATATAAAGGGTTTACTTATGAGGCGTCTTTTTATGCAACAATAATGAGTCCTGTTATTATTTATTTTTTCTTACAATTTATTTTTCACAAGAAGAAGAAAAGTCTTAGGTATCTAATATATACAAGTATTCCATTTGCTTTAACATTGTCGTTGGGTGTTTATTTAGCACTATTTATAGCTCTTATTTTGGGTATCATATTTTTAATGGGTTATTATTTAAAAATTAAACAAATATTTTTTGCAGCTTTTTTAGGTGTACTGCTTGTCGCTGTTACTGTTAATGTTACTGATAACGTTATTTCTCAAAGAATAACATCTATACTAAAGGGAGAAGATGGATCAGTTAAAGGCAGAACAGTTGAAGCATTTTACCTGTCTAATATTATGGCTAAAGAAAAAAGTTTACTTTTTGGAATTGGACCAGGACAAATTAAAGTCAATGGAGAAAAAACAATTAGAGAATATTACAATTATCCCCCTTGGTATACAAGAGTAAGTATACCTAATGCATCTGCAGAAACATATGCTGTTTTTGGAGTGGTAGGTTTCATTTTAAGATTGTTATTTGAGTTATTCTTGTTTTTTCACTTTAAGGTATATAAGAATTATTTTAGTTTGATGCTTTTCATTTTTATATTTGTCTATCAGTTTACAGGTAGCTTTATTACGTCAACTGCAGAATATATGATATGGATTTTTGCTATAGTTCACCTGTTCCCAGATTTTAATATAAAAAATAATGAAAACTTTTTTAAACTTCTTTATCAAAAAAATTAAAGGAGAAAGCTATCAGTTAGATAGTAGAATTCCTTTAAGCTATTTGATTTACTTGGTATTGACTAGGATAATAATGCTTTTTAGAGGAATACTTTTATTCCCATTAAAAAAAATAATTTTTATTGGAAGAAGAACAAAAGTAAAATGTAGAACAAAAATTAAATTTGGAAAAGGGACATCGATTTCTGAAAATTGTTATTTAGACTGTATGTCAACCGAAGGTATTATTTTAGGTAACAATGTTTCTGTAGGGCGAAATACAACGATAGAATGTAGTGGGAGTTTAAAGAATATTGGAAAAGGGTTACTTGTAGGGAATAACGTAGGTCTCGGAACACATGGCTTTTTTGGCTGTGCAGGAGGAATAGAAATTGGCAATCATACTATTTTTGGAAATTATGTTAGCCTACATTCCGAAAATCATAACTACAGTAACTTGTCCATTCCAATAAGGGAACAAGGAGTAAACAGACAAGGTATCTTAATTGGAGAAGATTGTTGGATAGGAGCAAAAGTTACAATCTTAGATGGAGTAACAGTAGAACAAGGATGTATAATTGCAGCAGGATCTTTATTAAACAAAGGAACATATGCTAAAAATGGTATTTATGGTGGAGTACCAGCTAAATTATTAAAACTAAGAACAGAAGCGTAGTTTATGAAAGTGTTAATAATTAGTAGGTCAACATTATATTCCTCTCCTGGAGGAGATTCTGTGCAAATTATAGAAACGGCAAAAGCAGTAAGGGAATTAGGAGTAGAAGTAGATATTAAATTGACTAATGAAACTATTAATTATGATAAGTACGATTTAATCCATTTTTTTAATATTATCCGACCTAATGATATCATTTATCATGTTAATAAATCGAATAAAAAGTTTGTTGTTTCTACCATTTTTGTTGATTATTCAGAATATGAAAAATTAAATAGAACAGGAATACTTGGCACCCTATTTAAGATTTTATCCCCAGATCAATTGGAGTTTGTGAAATCTATAGCTAGATATATCGTAAACGGTGAAAAAATTAACGGTTACAGTTATTATTTTAAAGGGCATAAAGGAACAATAGAACATTTACTAAACAAGGCTAGCTTACTTTTACCCAATTCAGATAGCGAGTATAATAGACTAAAAAAGAGGTACAGCTTTGATAAAGATTATATTAAAGTACCAAATGCAGTAAGTACCGATTTTATTGATAAAAGTTCGGAGAATAAAAGAGAAGGCGTTATATGTGTTGGAAGAATTGAAGGACGAAAAAATCAATTAAACTTAATACGAGCATTAAAAGGAACAAATATTCCATTAACAATAATCGGAAATTATTCTCCAAATCATAAAAGTTATTATGACTTATGTGTTGCGGAAGCCGGAGAAAATGTTACCATCTTAGGGCATTTGGGTAAGGATGAAATAATAGTACAATACAAGAAACATAAGGCTCATATTTTACCAAGTTGGTTCGAAACAACTGGATTAAGCTCCTTAGAATCGGCAACAATGGGATGCAATGTTATTGTAACTGCTAAAGGCGATACACAAGAATATTTTGGAGAAGATGCATTTTATTGTGAACCAGATGATTTAAATTCAATTAGAACAGCTGTTGAAGAAGCCATTAAAGCAGATTTTAATACAAAACTAAAAGAAAAAATTGTAGCAGAATACAGTTGGGGAAAAGCCGCAGAGAAAACAGTTGAAGCTTATAAAAAAACGATTCAATCGAATTAAAAAAAGTTGGATAAACTTAAATTATATATAGACAAGAGTATACAGCTTGCTTTATTCCTAGTAAGTGTTACTTTTCCCTTGTCTTTCAAAATTTCTAATATAGCTATTGGTCTGTTAGTAATAACTTGGGTGTTACGAAAGCTCCTATTTAGAGAAAAGATTAGTTTTAAGCTAAATGGACAATTTTCTAAAGCGTGCGTTATTGCCTTTCTAGGATTATTTTTGTTACAAGTCTTTTCACTTTTGTATACTGATAATTTAAATTTAGGCTTGAAGTTTTTAGAATATAAATTATCCTTTTTAATATTACCTCTAATTATTTCAGATCTAGAAATAACTAAAGTACAGGTCATAAATCAACTTAAATACTTTGCATATTCAATAACATTTTTTTCAATACTCTTGTTGGCTAATTCAGGTGTTAATTATATTACAAAAGGAGAATTACTTACCTACCATAGTTTTACAGAAACCGATTCATTATTAGATGTTCATGCTGTTTTTTATAGCTATTTCATTTTTTTTTCGATATTAATATTAACCTACTTTTATAGAAATGGATTAGGTATTAAAAATAAATATATAATTGCTTTAATGTCTTTGCCTCTTGTAGCTTCCCTTGTTTTTGCAGCTTCAAAAAATGTTATGGTAATAACATTTGTAACCATTGTTCTTTACTTATTCTTTATTCTGATAAAAGAGATTAGATGGAAGCAACTCGTGTTAGTTGGAGTAGGTTTGATATTAGCTCTATTTATGGTTGCTAAATTACCAATGGTTAAGAATAGAATAGTTGAATTAACCGATTTTTCGGGAATAGAAAATTATGAGAAAATAAAAAATAGAGAAAAATTAACCGCTCCAGAACGTGAAGCACTTAATGGAACCTCCTTAAGATTAGCATTCTGGTATATAGGTATTACCGAAGTTTTTAATCATAATAGGATATTATTAGGTTTATCCCCTGGAGATAGTAAAGCTTTGTTGAACTTTAGGTATGATGAACTTAATTTGTTGCCTTTTCTTGAAAATTACAATATGCATAACCAATTTGTACAAATGTTTGTAGAATTTGGAGTTGTAGGGCTCATATTGTATCTATGTTTAATAACTCTTCTAATATTAGCGAGTATCAAGAACAGAAATTTGTTAATGCTAATTTTTGTAGTTGGCTTTTTGTTCTTTCAATTATCCGAATCACTTTTAGAAAGAAATAAAGGCATCTTGTTTTTCGTTTTTTTCCTCCTACTTTTACTGAAATTGAATATAGAAAAGAGAAATGAAAATAGCAATAATTGGAACTAGAGGGATACCTAACCACTATGGTGGTTTCGAGCAGTTTGCTGAGTATTTATCATTAGGATTGGTAAATAAAGACCACGAAGTTTGGGTGTATAATTCTCACCTTCACCCATATCAAGAAAAAAGTTGGAAAGGAGTAAACATCATTCATTGTAAGGATATGGAAGATAAGGTTGGAACAGCTGGTCAGTTTTTTTATGATTTAAATTGCATTTTAGACGCTCGAAAAAGAAACTTTGATATTATTCTTCAGCTAGGCTATACAAGTAGCTCTGTTTGGGGAGGCTTACTTCCTGAAAAACCTATTATAATTACCAATATGGATGGGTTGGAATGGAAGAGAAGTAAGTTCTCTAAAAAGGTACAGTACTTTTTAAAGAAAGCAGAAAAATGGGCAATTAATACAAGTGATCATTTGGTGGCTGATTCTGTAGGAATTCAGCAGCATTTAAAAACGAATTTTAATGTAGATTCAACTTATATACCCTATGGGGCTCACGTTTTTAATTCTCCCAATAAAGAGCTTTTAAAGACTTATAAATTAGAAGAGCACCAATATTCAATTTTAATTGCTCGAATGGAACCTGAAAACAATATAGAAACAATATTAGATGGTTATCATAAAAGTGAGAATGAGAACCCTTTTTTAGTAATTGGTAAAACAGAAAATGAATTTGGAACTTATTTAAAAGAAAAATTTAAAGAGAACAATAAAATTCAATTTTTAGGAGGCATATATGATATTGAAGTATTAAACAATTTGCGCTACTACGCTGGGTTTTATTTTCATGGTCACTCAGTAGGAGGAACCAATCCCTCTTTACTTGAGGCAATGTCATCAGGAGCTTTTATTGTCGCAAACGATAATATTTTTAATAAAAGTATCTTAGAAAAAGAGGCGTTGTATTTTTTAAATAGTGATGATGTCGCAATAATTTTAACTGAAACAATAGAAGACAAAAGAGAGCATTTTGTTGCAAATAATATTCAAAAAATAAAAACCCTTTATACTTGGGATAAAATAATAAATGACTACGAAAAGTTATTTATTAAATTAGCAAAATAATTACAATCGGATTAAACTAAACAGTGAATAAAAGTCATAAATATTTTTTAGGAATTTATTATCGATTTATTGATTTAATTACTTTGAATATAGCCTTTTTTGTAGCAGCTTTTATTCGATTTAAAGAAGAGGAATCTTTCGGTTTTTTTGAGAGTAAGTATTTAACACTACTACTGTTTATTAATCTTTCATGGATAATATTATCACACGCTCAAAAAATCTATAATATCTTTTTGTTTGCTAGCAGACGAAGGTATTTTCTTAGAGTAATTGTAGTGGTAATTTTACAATTAATCATAACAATAGCATTTAATGGATTAATAAAAACTTATTATTCTAGGCTCTTCTTGTTATACACGTTTATCGGTTTTGGAAGTTCAATGTTATTCGGAAGATTTATTATTAATCTAATATATAAAAAGTACATAGCTAAAAAGTCGCAAAAAAATATATTAGTACTTATAGGTAGTGGCTTTTTTATGGATGATGTTAAGTCTTTTTTAACTGAAAATGCAATTGATAATGATTTTCAGAGTGTAAAATTCATAGATAACCTTAACAATATATTTTTAGATTTAAATAAATTTAAAGAAGAATCGCCCATATCTGAAATTTACATAAATGTATCGCAATTTACTGGAGAATTAGTAGATGAATTAACTACTTATTGTGATAATAATTTTATTCGTTTAAGGTTAGTGTTGGATTGGCAAAAAATTAGTTCAAAACAAATTGAAACTAGAAAACTTAGTCATTCAACAGTCTTAAATATACCATTAACACCTTTAGATGATCCTTACAATATGTTGTTGAAAAGGGGATTTGATGTATTCTTTTCATCCTTTGTAATTTTATTAGTGTTTAGTTGGTTGTTTCCAATTTTAGCCCTCTTAATTAAAATAACTTCTAAAGGCCCAGTATTTTTTAAGCAAAAAAGAACCGGATTAGATAATAAAGAATTTTCTTGTTGGAAGTTTAGGAGTATGACAGTTAATCAAGATTCTGATAAAATTCAAGCAACAAAAGACGATAAAAGAATCACAAAAGTTGGGCAATTTATTAGAAGAACTAGTTTGGATGAATTCCCACAATTTATTAATGTTATTAAAGGTGATATGAGTGTGGTAGGACCTCGCCCTCACATGTTAAAACATACAGAAGAATATAGCCAGCTTATAGGTAATTTTATGAATAGACATGCCATTAAACCTGGTATTACAGGGTTAGCTCAAGTTAAAGGGTATAGAGGTGAAATAGATGACCCTCATTTACTTAGTAATAGAATACGGTTAGACCGATTTTATGTAAATAATTGGTCTGTTTATATGGATTTAAAAATAGTGTTTTACACTATTTTTAGTGTTTTTAAAGATCATAAATAAAGTTCAAGTGATAGGTTAATAAAAGCGTCTTTACTGCTTTAAAACACTAAACTATTTAATACATTTGTTCCACTAAAATTTATATTATGGAAGTAGCAGAAATAAAAGACATTGCCCTAAGACAAAAACACATCGATTTAGGTGCTAAAATGGTATCCTTTGCAGGGTTTAACATGCCTTTACAATATACAGGTTTAACTGATGAACATTTAAACGTTAGAAATAATGTTGGTGTTTTTGATGTTTCTCACATGGGAGAGTTTATGGTTACTGGAGAAGGAGCTCTAGATTTAATTCAGCGAATTACTTCTAATGATGCTTCAAAATTAGAAGTAGGTAAAGTACAATATTCTTGTTTTCCGAATAATGAAGGTGGAATTGTAGATGATTTGTTGGTTTATATGTTAGGAGAGCAAGAGTATATGTTGGTGGTTAATGGCGCTAATTTAGAGAAGGATTGGAATTGGGTAACTAAACACAATACCGCTGGCGTTAGAATAGAAAATCATTCACCTAATATTTCATTGTTGGCAGTACAGGGACCAAATGCACAAAAAATGCTACAACCATTAACCAATATGGATTTGGATATGGTTTATTATACCGTTCAAAGAGGAATATTTGCTGGAGTTGATAATGTAATTATCTCTTCAACAGGATATACTGGAGCAGGAGGTTTTGAGGTTTATTTTAACAATCAAGATGCAGATGCTGTTTGGGATGCAATTCAAGAAGCAGGAAAAGCAGTAGACATGAAAATGGCTGGTTTAGCAGCTAGAGATACATTAAGATTAGAAATGGGTTTCTGTTTATATGGAAATGACATCAATGATACCACATCACCACTTGAAGCAGGATTAGGATGGATTACAAAGTTTACCAAAGATTTTGTTAATTCTGATAATCTTAAAGCTCAAAAAGAAGCAGGTGTTACTAAGAAACTAGTAGGGTTTGAATTAATTGATAGAGGTATTCCTCGACATGATTACGAAATTGTAGATGCTGATGGAAAAAATATAGGAATTGTTACTTCAGGTACAATGGGACCTTCTGTTGGAAAAGCAATAGGAATGGGATACGTAACTAAAGAATACTCAAAAGTTGATAGTGAAATATACATTTCCATCAGAAATAAAAGTATTAAAGCAAAGGTCGTAAAAATGCCATTTTATAAAGGATAAATTAAGTTGAAAGTGAAAAGTTGAATGTTTGAAAGAGGAGACTCAGTAGAACTTTTAACTTTTAACTTTTAACTTTTAAACTTGTTTAAATGAGTGAAGAATCATCAAGAAATACAAGGAAAGTTGAGGTAGTACTATCCCCAGCACTTTTTCCTGTTTATTTTGAAAACATAGACTGTACAGTTGTTGTGATAGATGTGTTTAGAGCAACATCAGCAATATGTGCCGCTTTTGAGAGTGGAATAGACAGTTTAATCCCTGTAGCAACCTTAGAGGAAGCCATAGAGTACAAAAAGAAAGGTTTTTTGGTTGGTGCAGAAAGAAATGCCGAGGTAGTAGAGGGGTTTGATTTTGGAAATTCTCCACTTGGATTTAAAGATGGTCAGTTTAAAGATAAAACAATTGTTTTAACCACAACTAATGGAACCAAAGCTGTAGATATGGCAAAATCAGCCCATAATGTTGTTATAGGTGCTTTTACCAACTTTACTGCAGTTTGCGATTATATTGAAAAAGCAGATAAAGATGTTTTATTACTTTGTGCTGGGTGGAAAGATCGTTTTAATTTAGAAGATACTTTATTTGCAGGAGCTGTTGCTGAAAAAATTTCTCAGAATTTAAGGTTTAGAAATTTATCGGATTCTAGTATAGCTGCTATTAATATGTATAATTCAGCTAAAGATGATATGTATGAGTTTTTAGGAGAATCATCTCATAGAAAAAGGTTGAGTAGAATGAACATGGAAGAAGATGTTATTTATTGCTTAACTTTAGACCTATCTAACATTGTTCCCGTTTTACAGGGTAATGTGATTGTAAGTAATAGAGAATAATTTATTGAAATTCACATTTAAATATATTTTAAGCTTATTAATTATAGCTTTTGTAATTTCTTTTTCTCAAGAAACAGTAAGCTCTTGGGGTTTTTTCGGACATAAAAAGATTAACCGAATGGCGGTATTTACCTTGCCACCAGAAATGATTAAATTCTATAAAAAGAATATAGAGTACATTACAGAACATGCTGTAGATCCTGATAAAAGAAGATATGCTGTAGATGGTGAAGCACCAAGACATTATATCGATATTGACCATTATGTTCACTCAGGAGAAGACCCTTTTGAGGTAATGCCTAAAAAATGGTTTGATGCTGTAGAGAAATTCTCTGAAGATACCTTACAAGAATACGGAATTGTTCCTTGGCATGTTAATGTGATGGTGTTGCGTTTAACTAAAGCTTTCGAAGCAAAAGATGTAGATAAGATTTTACACCTTTCGGCAGATTTAGGACATTATGTGGGCGATTCGCATGTTCCTTTACACACTACAGAAAACTACAACGGACAACTTACCGGGCAAAGAGGAATACATGGGTTTTGGGAGTCGCGTTTACCAGAATTAAAGCACAAAGACTATGATTTTTTCGTTGGAAGAGCAGAATATGTAGAAAATATTTTAGAAGATGAATGGGAAACAGTTAGAGGTAGTTTTAATGCCTTAGATTCTGTATTGGGTTTTGAGCGTATTTTAAATAAAGAATTTCCTTCAGATCAAAAATACTCCCATGAAAATAGAGGAACTGTGTTGGTTAAAACCTATTCAGAAGAATACTCTACCAAGTATCATGATATGATGAATGGAATGGTGGAACGTAGGCTTACACGATCTATTATTAAAGTGGGAAGTTATTGGTATACCGCATGGGTAAATGCAGGTCAACCAGATTTAAACGAATTATTAGAAAGAGGACCATCCAAAAAACAATTGGAAGAAAATCTAGAGCTAGATAAAAGTTACCGAGGTTCTAAAATTAAAGGTAGAGAGCATCAGGATTGATTAAGAATAATGTTTAGTTTATCAGTATGATTTATATTATCATTTGGACGTTTATCGTTTTCGCTACTTATCATTTAATAGGAGAGTTATTAAACCTCAAATTCTTTAATAAAGAACTCTCTTTTGTCCAATCAATTTTGATGGGAATTATTACAATGACTACTCTTGCTGGAGTTATTCAAATATTTATACCTATTAATTTTTGGTTTACCATTATAATGTTCTTATTTGGCTCATTACTTAATCGAAATGCTCTAATTAATCTTCTGGATTATAAGAGGCATCTATCTCGATTAAAATCATCTCAATTAAAAGTGTTTTTGTTGCTATTTGTAGTCTTATTGGGATATTTACTTTTATTCGCAAGCGGTGATGTTACCAATGGAGATACTTACTTATATCATAACCAAAATATAAAATGGTTTAATGAATATAGACTCGTTCCTGGTCTAGCTAATATGCACAGCCGTTTTGGGTTTAATTGTAATATCTTTACGTTAATTGCAAGCCAAATTTTACCAACTAAACCTACTTTTTATGTTTTTAATTTTGGTCTTACACTATTATTTTTCTGGTATGTTTTGAATAAGTTTTTAAGGAAAAATAAGTTTACTCTTCCTGGTTTCTTTTTCATTTTATATTCGATATGGATGCTGAGGACTAATGTGTCAACACCTTCACCAGATTTGCATGTGTACATATTTGCATCATTTTTAATTTTAGATGTATGGGAAACTTTAAGCTTAAAAAAGAAAGTCCTTGAAAGTCAAAATCTCATTAAGAAAGTAAAGTATTGGATTTTTCTATCAGCGTTTATCATTACAGTTAAATTATCTGCAGTGATAGTGGCTCTAATTTTTATACCTGCATTAATATATTTAAAAAGAGATCAAGTTCGTTTATTAATTAAACCATTTATGTTGGCGAGTATAATCGTTTTGGTTTGGGGATTACGAACTTTTATTATTACTGGACAAGTTGTTTATCCCTTAGCATCAATCTATAATCAAATAGCTACTTGGTCTGTTACTAAAGAATCCGTTATTAATAATGAAGTTGCTATTAAAGGTTGGGCCAGAGAACCAGGAGAGGGGTATCGTAAAGCATCTGAGGTGAGTATGTTAGAGTGGTTTCCTGAATGGTGGAAGAAAGAAAAAACAACTACCTTTATTAAGGTTGCAAAAGTAGATATAGAAGATTTTTATATTTCAAATGCTACTTTCTATTTATTAACGCTAGTTCTACTGTTTTTTGCTATACTTATTTCAGTAATAAAGAAAAGAATGGATATTATTATTTTCTTTACGATACTATTATTTATGGTTGTTTTCTGGTTTATTACTGCACCAGATTTTAGATTTTCAACGTTTATCTTCGGTTTAATTTTTACTTTGTCATCTATAGAGCTTGGAAGAAACTATGATAAAAGAGGTGTAATCAGATATTTGGTATTGATTCCAAGTTTGTTTTTAACTTTAAACTTAGGGGTTTTATTAACTAATCAATTACCATCATTTAAACTAGCAATTACTCAAAACCTTTTAAAACCTATAGGAATGGGGTATGGAGTTGACTGGTTTACTAAAGATTTTAAAGGACATAAAAAGATAAATCTTAATAAAGAAAACTATTACTATTTAGCAGATACAACTTATACCATGAAAAGAAGCTTTGATACATTATTTCCTAGTGTACCACAAATAGTACATATTAATTTTTTAGGTGAAGATTGGGAAAATGGAATTGCTCCTAAAAGTAAAGTAAAAGAACATCAAGATTAATAATCGCATGATTCCTCATAGATTAAAACTCTGCTATAATAATTACTTTATCTCCACTCTTTTTAATGTCAATAAGTTAAGAGGGTTAACGCCTAAATTTATGATGTTCTTTTGATATAATCGAACAACTTCATCATAATATAAAGGAATAACAGGAGCTTCTTCAATTAAGATCATATCCATTTCTCTATAATAGTGATGACGAATTGAATCATTAGTTTCTGATTGTGCTTTTTCGTATAATTTATCAAAATCAAAATTCTTAAAGTGAGTATAGTTTGGTCCGTGAGGAGTAAAGTTTTTACTGTAAAATAATGCCAAATAATTTTCGGCATCAGGGTAATCTGCCATCCACGATTTTCTAAAGAAATTAACCTTAGAACGAGCAACCAACTCATTGTGTGTAATTCCTGGATTTAAATCAATCTTAATTTTAAAACCAATTTCATTTAGTTGGTGTTGAATAAATTCGCATAAATCAACATAATCTTTAGTAGTATAAAGCGTTATTTCTGGTAAGCCATCACCGTTTGGGAAACCCGCAGCAAAAAGTAATTCTTTTGCCTTTTCTGGGTCGTAAGAATAACCTTTAACAATATCCTCATTATATGAAGGTAGGCCTTTAGGGATAAAACCAGCATTAGCTGGAGTTCCAATATTGTTCCTTAAATAGGTCATCATACTTTTTTTATCGAAACCATAATTAAGAGCTTGTCTTACCATTTTTTTTCTGAGTGGACTTTTGGTAACAATACTCAGTTCATCATCAACCAAAATTCCCAAGTACTCAGTATTTAATTGAGGATTGGTTATCATATTAAATTTTTCTTTTTGATCAGGCTGTAGTTTACCATCACTAGTAAAAATGGCATCTTTGTTATCCCCTCTAGGATCATTCATAAAGTCTAATTCTTTGGTTAAAAAACGAAAGAATTCCATGTCTTTATCTTTTGCAAAGGTGATGGCAATCCCATCAATATAAGGTAGCTGTGTTCCTTTTTCATCTTTCTCAAAGTAGTTTTCATTTTTTAGTAGCACCATTTTACTTCCTTCTTCCCACATTTTAAATTTAAAAGCACCTGTTCCTATAGGGTTATTTCTGTAATCATTTTTAAAGTGAGACACAATTTCGTTTGCTACCACAGAGCAATATTGCATGGTTAAAACGCCTAAAAAAGGCGGGAAAGGATTAGTGAGGTAAATGTTAAACGTAGTATCATTTATTGCTTCAAAAGCTTTGAAATCTCGCTCTTCAACATAATCAATGTTATTAAAAATCCATTTACCAGGAGAAGCTACATCTGGATCTATTATTCGATTAAAGCTGTAAACAAAATCTTCAGCTACCACTTTTCTCCCTTTTCCATTCTCGAATTGATCGTGATCATGAAAATAAACATCACTTCGTAAATGGAAGGTGTATGTTTTTCCATCTTCAGAAATTTCCCAGCTTTTTGCAATACTTGGTAAGATGTTAAGATCATCATCCATTTGTACCAAGCCATTATACAGATGGTTAGCTGCCCAAATAGTTTCTCTATTTCTACTAAAGGCAGGGTCTAACGAAGCAATTCCTTCAGATTCATTATATCTAAATATGTTTTTATTAGCAGAACCATCACCATTTTTTTTTCCTCCACAAGAAAATAGAATTACAGATATTATTGAATAGATGGCTAATGAGTGAAATTTTATCATAACAGTACAATTTTAGTATTGTAATGATAAGTAAAGCTTTAGATTGTTCTACTTGCTATAACCTGTTCTTTTCAACACGTTTCTGTTAATCAGAGTTTCCTTGGTTCGAGTCTAATACCAATTTAATTTCAAAACACCCAACAATGGTTTTTGTATAATGCCGATAGATAATCAAAGCCAGAGAATGAGAGTAACGAAATTATAGGGCATTTTGATTACAAATCGGTATAATTTCCCTTTTGGTTTTTTCGTGTTTTGGGTTCGAGTATTTTTGCATTTTAAGGTCGTTCATCTATTTCATGCTGGTTTTTGTTGTCTACAAGTTTATTTGTTGTGGCTTTTAGGCATTTAGTGTCATTTTTCTAATTATACCAATTTAATTTCATAAAGCATTAATGGTTTTTTATCTGGTGTAGAAAATATCCTATGGTATAAAAATGATACGCTATTATCAAATATGTCTAATGAAGATATCTTATTAATAACTGCATCAGGAAAATATGAATGTAAGGTTGTTAATCCGAACTCCAATTGCCCTTTTGATACCACCCCCTCAGTTCTTGAATATGATTGCGGAGTAGGAATAGAAAATAATTATGATTACACTCAGAATTTATTTTGGAGTATTTTCCCAAACCCTGCATCTGAAACCCTTGCTATTAAATTTACGAAAAATAATATACAAGACCAGATTCAAATTTATAATGCAATGGGACATTTAGTAAAAGTGAAAGAAGCATCTGAGCTCGCCATAATTAATATTTCAGCCTTACCAGCCGGGGTTTATTTTATTCGACTAAAAACAATAAACAACCAGCATTAAAATTTAATAAAAGAATTTCTTGAAACGATCATCCCCGAAGCAGAGCTTTCGAGGTATTTCGATCGTTTCATTTTAACCTAAAGGTCAAAACCCAAAATTCACTT
>NVUQ01000119.1 GCA_002401955.1 Flavobacteriales bacterium
AGATTATGAGATGATAATTAAAGAGGTTGAAATTAAAGGTGAAGATATAGCAGCATATATAGAATTTAATAAAGTATTAGATTCTGTAATAAACAAATCAATAATTTACGTTAATAAAGAAAATTACTAAAATTGTAATAATAGTAATTGTGTTAATTAGTAGTAACACAATTTTTGCTCAGAAATACAAAGATCATAAATGGTTTAAAGCACGAGCTCACACCAGTATTCCTGATAGTTTAAAAGGGGAAGATGCAGTTATGATTTATAATAATCAATATGTTTATAATGATATTGTAGATATAAGTTCTAGTAAATTTTCTTCAAAAAGGACTGTAATGCAAAAAGTTAAAATTTTAACTCAGAAAGGATTAGATGAATATTCTAAAGTTTTTGTGAATATTTATCCTAAAGAACGTATTAAAGTTATTGATGCAAGAACTATCAAAGCTAACGGGAAAGTTGTAAATCTCAAAAGTAAAGATATTAAGAGATTAGATTTTAAGTCTAGATTTTATCAAGACTCAAGATTTCAACAATTAAGATTTTCTATTCCAGGTGTAGAAATAGGAGATGAAGTTGAAATTATCTATACAGTAAAAACAGGTGTTCTCCGTAGGGGAGGAGATATTATAATGCATAGTTATTTACCATGTATGTCAGCTAGTTTAACTTATGGTTCAAGTAAAGCTTTTGTACATGAATTTAAAATGTATAACAAGATGCCAAAATTTGAGAATCATAGTTCCCAAACTAATACCACATTAGTATGGAGAATGTCAAACTTAGAATCACTTGGGGATCAATATAGAGCTATTTACACAAATAAAATACCTTATGTTAGATATGTAATTAGAGGATATAGTGATGGGTATAGTTCAATTGATTTATCTACTAATAATTGGGATAATATTTACAAAAAGTATAAAGATTATTATAGTGATCCTTTATTTATTAATGGAACTAAATACATTAAAGGGTTTATTCAAAGGTTCAAAGACGAAGAACCTAACGCTAGTAATGCTAAAGTTTTCATGAATATTCATCAATATATCTATGATAATATAGAAGTGAAAATATTAGAGAATGGCGAGGATAGAAGAAATCTAAGATATTACATGGAAAACAAAAAAATTAATAATTATAACTTGTATATGTTATACGAGCAACTTTTTAAATATTTAGAAATAAAGCGATATATATGTTTTGGTAGAGATAAATATGCTGGAGTTTTGGATAGGAATTTTGTTGCTCCCCATATTATTAAATACGACTTTTTTTCATTTAAAGAGGGTAATAAATTTCATTTTGTTTACCCATCTTATTCAAATAAAAGGTATTTGCTAGGTGAATTGCCAATTTCATTAAAAGGAACAAATATTATGATGATTGCTGATGGAGAAAAAGGTTCAATTTTTAATGATTCAAAAGAATTAAAAGTTCCAATGAGTTCTTCAGAGAATAATTTTAAATTTAAAAAATTGAATATCAAAGTTGATAATCTTTCAGATTCATTATTTGAATCTACTTCATCTATGGTTTTGTCAGGTATCTATTCAACAATGTATCGTGAAGGTCATTCAGATAAGATTTCTGAAAATGATTTTAGATTCTATTCTAGTTTTATTTCTGAAAATGAACTGAATATTGATAGTTTGACAATTACTGAAGCCAAGAAATTTTTCCCTTATGATTATAAGTTAATTTCTAAACAACAATATCCGTTAGAATTTTTTAAAATAGATGATCAGTTGTATAATTTAAATTTATCTCAACTGTTTTCTGTTGCAGATCTTTATGCATCTGAAGGGAAAAGGTTTTTAAAATACCATACCCGATACATGTATAACGATGTAACTACTGTACAACTTAATTTTGTCCAGAGTGTTAAAATGGAGAATTTAGAAGGCTTAAGAGAATTGTTTAAAGAAAATAAATTTGGATCTGTATCATTAAATGTTGCCCAAAAAGATGAAAAAACAATAGTAATTAATATCTCTTATAAGATTAAAAAAGAAATATTAGAACCTGAAGAATTTAAATTGCTTAGAGAGCTTAATACTACATTAGAAGATATATTAAATCAACAATTAACGTTGTCTGTAGGGTGAAAACAAAAAGCCGAAACAACTGTTTCGGCTTTTTACTAAATTTGATGTTTAGGCTACTCTCCGTTCCATCCTTTCCCTCTACCTGGAGTATAAGGAGTAGAGCCAATTTCTTTTTCTAAATTATTAATGGTTGTAACATAGCTCTTGATCTGTGCTAATACCGGAACATATTCTTCTTTAGCAATTTTTATGTTATTTATAGACGTTTTTGTTGGTGCTGAGGTAGAATTCCAGATGCCATAAATAACGACACCAATTCGTTCACTTAAACCAGGGTAAACCTCATATTGGTGCTTACTTATATTTCCATCACCATGAAGACTAATCCATGTTTTATTAATGTTTAGTTCTAGCTCTTTTATTTTACCAAGTAGGTTAATTCCTACGTTTGGAGTAGTTTCAATAGCCACTTTAATGTATTTCAATTTATTTTGAATTTCACCTAATAGCTTTTCAGAACCATCAACAGACCTTCTTAATTCTGCTACTTCTTTTTGGAAAGATAATAATGCTTTTTTATCAGTTGCAGGAAGAGTAGTATTGTTTAGTAATTCTATTTCAAAAGATTTTGGCTCTGCTAATTTTTCAGTTTTTCCGTTACTACTTAAATACGGTGTAACGTTGTATGTTCCAGGTAAAGCTAATTGACCAACATCTTCGGAACCATAACGACCAACTTTTTTAGTTTTTAGCTTAATTGGTCCAGTAGGGGCGTATCTAAAATTCCAAACGATCTTGTTGATTCCTGTTTTAGCATCTGTTTTAATTTTTTGAATTTCTTCTCCAGCTTCATCTTTAATTACAAAAAGTAAGAATGCTTTTTCTTCATTTGCCTCATTTTTAATATCCTCTTTGTTTGGATATGGATCGTTATCAGTATTTTTTTCAGTTGCTCTTCTAATTTCTTGAGCAGTTTTAAGTGTGTCACTTAGGTAATAAGTAATAACAGTTCCTAAAGGAGGGTTTTTTGCAGCGTAATACATTTCTCCTTGAGCATTTTTACCTTTATAACCTAGAGGGTTTTTGGTGTTAAACATTAATTGTTTCTTTATATCAAAAACATGAAAACGCTTATCTAATAGTTTTTCATCAGCTAATTCTCTTAAGGCAGAATAATCATCTAAAACATAAAAGCTTCTTCCAAAAGTTCCTAAAACCAAATCATTCTCTCTTTTTTGGATTTCCATATCTCTAACAGCAACCGTAGGTACACCAGATTTTAGTTGAGTCCATTCTTTACCTCCATTTAATGTTACAAAAACACCAAACTCAGTTCCTGCAAACAAGATGTTGGGGTTTATATGATCTTGTTCTATACAATATACAGCTCCTTTATCTGGTAAGTTTCCTGAAATAGAAACCCATGTTTTTCCTTTATCATTACTTTTTAAAAGGTAAGGTTTAAAGTCTCCTTTTTTATGGTTGTTAAAAGCTGCAAAAACAGTTCCATCATGGTGTTTAGATGCTTTTAACATGTTTACATAAGTCATGGATGGAACCCCTGGGAAACTAATGTGTTTATTCCATGTTTCTCCATTGTTTTCTGATACTTGGATGAGACCATCATCCGTTCCAACATAAATTAGATTTTCTTTTAGCGGGGATTCATCTAGTGCTACAATATTTCCAAAAATGGTAGTCGATCTGTTTTTCATAACCGCATCAATACTCCAAACCTTGTTCATTACCTTAAATTTGTTTCTATCCAAGTTTCGAGTTAAATCACCACTAATCTCTGTCCAAGTATCACCTCTATCATCACTTCTAAAAAGTTTTTGAGCAGCAAAATATAATCGTTTATTATTATGAGGACTAATTAATAATGGAGCATCCCAATTCCATCTTAAACCCACATCACCTTTTTTAGGATAAGGTTTAATACCTGTTTTTTCACCACTCTTTTTATCATATCTTACTAACCATCCGTATTGAGATTGAGCATAAACAATGTTAGGATCTTTAGGGTCAATTTGAGATTCAAAACCATCTCCACCATTGGTGATGTACCAATCAGCATTAACAATTCCTACATTATTGGTAGTTCTAGAAGGGCCTCCTTGACTACTATTATCTTGTGTTCCACCATAAATATTATAAAAGGGGGAAGCATTATCTAAAGCAACTTTATAGAATTGGGTAATAGGCAAGTTTGGTTTAAACTGCCAGTTGGCAGCATGATCCCAAGTTTCGTACATTCCACCATCACAACCAATTACCCAGTGTTTGGTGTTTGTAGGATCTATCCACATACAATGGTTATCTACATGTTTACTTTTTTCTCCTGTTTTCTTAAATGTTTTCCCTCCATCTTCGGTATGGTGTAACCAAGTGTTCATAGAGAAAACTTTGTTTTCATCTTTTGGATCACAAACAATTTCTTGGTAATAATTTCCACTTGTTGTATAGCTACTTCTTTTTTCCCAACTAGCACCTCTGTTGGTACTTCTATAGAAACCACCTTTACCTTGAGAAGCTTCTACAATAGCATAAATATATTCAGGATTAGCAGGAGAGATAGCTAAGCCAATACGGCCCATATCAACTTTAGGTAATCCACTATTAATTTTATTCCAAGTTTTACCTCCATCGGTTGTTTTATGAATCCCTGATTCTGGACCACCACCAATGTAAGTAAACACATGTCTTCTTCTTTGATGTGCAGAAGCATAAATTACATCTGGATTTCTCGGATCCATTATGATTTCTGCAATACCAGTATCATCATTAATGTGAAGCACTCTCTCCCAAGTTTTACCCCCATCAATTGTTTTATACACCCCTCTTTCTCCACCTTCAGACCATAACGGACCGTAAGCAGCAACATAAACAATGTTAGAGTTTTTAGGATGGACTATAATATTTCCAATATGTTCCGAAGTTTTTAGTCCCATATTTTTCCAACTCTTACCTCCATCATCAGAACGATAAATACCATCACCATAAGCTACACTTCTTTGGTTGTTATTTTCACCAGTTCCAACCCAAATGGTATTTTCATTATTTGGATCTATGGTTATACACCCAATAGAGTAGGAGCCTTGTCCATCAAAAATTGGAGAGTAAGTATTGCCAGCATTGTTCGTTTTCCATACCCCTCCAGAAGCAACAGCAAGGTAATATTGTGAAGTGTTGTTTGGATTTACAGCAATATCTGCAATTCTACCAGAAGTAAAAGCAGGACCAACACTTCTAAACTTTAAAGCACTATATAATCCAGAGTTGTATTTACTCTTAGGGCTTGATTTTTTCTTTTTTTGTGCGTTAACATTTCCAGAAAATATTAATGTTGCAGCAAATGTAAATAAGATGATTTTTTTCATAGTTATAAGTATTCAGTCATATCGCTTTTTTCAATAGGATATGCATTAAGTGTTCCTAAAGCTTTAGCAATTATTTTATTATTTTGATTATAAATTTCTCCAGAAGCGTAAATAATTCTACTTCCTTTTTTTTCAACTATTCCTTTTCCTGTAAGGATGTCTCCAACTAGAGCGGGATTATAGTAACTTATTTTGAATTCAACAGTAGAAACCAGTTTCCCTTCTTGGGCAACAGCACTTAATCCTGCAACACCAATAACTCCATCCATCATTGCAGCAACCATTCCACCATGAATTGTTGTTGGAGTGGCTAAATGTTTTGGTAAAACTTTCATTTCATAAGAAATAGAACCTGGCTCAATAATGGTTAGTTTCATACCATTTTCATTACCAAAAAGGTTTACTTTATTGTATATATCTAATAGTTTTTTCAAGACTATATTTTTTCTATTGAACCAGCACCACTAATATCTTTTTTAACTTTAGGGTCTCCTTTGTATTTTACACTTCCTGCACCAGAAACAGAAACCTCTAGTGTTTTTTTTGCATTTACGATAGCATTTCCTGCCCCAGAAATATCAATAGACGTGTTTCTGGTTTTTAACTTTTTTGCATTTAATTCTCCCGCTCCAGATATAACGATGTTAAAATTATCTGCATTTCCGACTAGAGTAGTTTCACTAGCCCCACTTAAATCTATATTTAAATTTTCTATATCAATATCAAGTTTAATATCTGCAGCACCACTTACATTAATATCTAAATTTTCTGCATTAAAAGTTCCTTTATTTTTTAATTCTATTGCCCCAGAAGCATCAATATTTTCCAGGTTAACGGTTGTAATGTATAGTTTTAGAGAAGAAGCATTTCCAATTGGTTTTGTGCTCGAAATGTATAAAGTATTGTTTTTAACCTCTGTTTCTATTAACTCTAATAAGTTTTCATCAATTTCTAACTCTAATCGTTCTTCATTACCTTGATTCATCATTATTTCAAAACCACCAGAAATATCAATTTTAGTAAAAGTTTCAATGGTTCTTTTCTCTTTTACTACTTTACCATTACCATCAATTGTATTAATACAAGAATTAAGTATGAAAGCGATAACAATTAGAAGAAATATTCGTTTAATTTGCATAAGACTTATTTTTAGGATTTAAAATTAATTATAAAAGAACATTTATGGCTATTTCGAGACTATTTAAAATAACATTTTTATTAAGCTTAATTACATTGCTTTTTGCTTGTAATACAGATGAACTGGAAAATAAAATTGCTGAATTAGAAGCAGAAAAACTAGAAGCAAATGGAAATTTAGAAGGTAAAGAAGCCATTATTGTTGATTTTATAGGGTCAATGAATGAGATTGAAGCTAATCTTGCTGAAATTAAAGAAAGGGAAGATTTGATTACTACTAGGTTTGATAAAGGAAATGTTGAGATGGATAATAGTATGAAAGATCAAATAATGGGAGATATTGATTTGATTAATAATTTACTATTGGAGAATAAGGATAAGATGGCAGCTTTAAATGCAAAACTTCGTAAAAACCAAAAAAAATCTAATTTAAAAATTGCGGAACTAGAAACAATGATTGAAAGTTTGGCTTACCGTATGCAAGAAAAAGATGCAGAAATAGCAGATTTACATACTCAACTAGCTGAGGCAAACCAGCAATTAATGGTGTTGTTTGAAGAATATAATAATAGAATTGAGGAGTTAGGAGATCAAGAAGATGAATTAAACACTGCCTTTTATTGTTATGGTTCATCTAAAGAATTAAAAGACCAAGGTGTAATTTCAAAATCTGGAGGATTTATTGGAATTGGAAAAACGGCAAAACTTTCTGATGATTTTAATAAAGAATATTTTACTCAAATAGATATAAGTACAATCAATGAGATAGAATTAATGAGTAAGAAGGTGAAAATTATTACCAATCATCCTTCAGACTCATACAAAATAGAAGGAGAAGATGATAGTGCCGATAAGCTAGTTATTCTTGATGCTGATGCTTTTTGGTCTTCATCAAAATATTTGGTAATGGTTGTGGAGAATTAATTTTATCAATTGTAAGCAACCAATAAAGATATTTTACGTTTAGTGAGAGAAAAATAAAATGAATAGGAAAAATTATATTACGATTATGCCAGTATCGAAGTGTTATTTAATAACTCTGGGTAATTTATGATGTAGTTTTCAAAACATAAATTTATTAAAACCCAGGGCTGAATTTTCGGAACTGGGTTTTTTGTTTTAAGACGAAATTGAATATTTTTAAATCATATCAGAATTCTTTTAAAGGACTATCCCCACAAATATGGTGGCTCTCGTTAATTACTTTAATTAATAGAGCAGGAACTATGGTGGTGCCTTTTTTAAGCCTGTACCTAACCGAAAACCTTGGGTTCACATTGAGTAATGTGGGGTGGATTATGACTGCTTTTGGTTTAGGATCAGTTTGTGGTGCCTGGCTTGGGGGTAAGTTAACCAATCGTTTTGGGTTTTATAAAGTAATGTTTTGTAGCCTTTTTATTTCAGGGTTAATGTTTATAGGGTTACAATTTATTCACTCATTTGTAGGGCTGTGTATAGGTGTATTTTTTTTATTGCTGGTAGCAGATTCATTCAGGCCAGCTCTCTTTGTTGCAGTAGCAGCATACTGTAAACCAGAAAATAGAACACGTTCAATTACTTTAATACGATTGGCAATAAACCTTGGTTTTTCTTTAGGACCTGCGGTAGGAGGAATGATTATTTATACAATGAGTTACGCAGGCTTATTCTGGATTGATGGTATAACTTGTGTTATTGCTGCGTTACTGTTTGTTTATGTTTTAAATGAGCGTAAAAAAGGAAACGAGATTAAAGAACAACAAATAGGAGTAAAAGGTTCTCCATATAAAGATAAAGCCTATTTAGTATTTTTATGTGCATTGTTGTTGATAGGGTTTACTTTTTTACAATATTTTTCTACCATACCACTATATTATAGTGAAGTTCATCATTTATCAGAAAAAGAGATAGGATGGTTAATGTCGTTAAACGGTATTGTAATTTTTTTAATAGAAATGCCTTTGGTAGCCTATTTTGAAAATGAACGATTTTCTAAATATAGAATATTGGTTATTAGTGCACTTTTGTTATCCGCTAGTTTTTTAGTGTTAAACATAGCAGTAAATTTTGGAGTGTTAATTGCTGGAATGGTATTTATGAGTTTCGGAGAAATGCTCAATTTCCCGTTTTTAAATTCTTTTGCTATGGATAGGGCAGAAAAATATAATAATCAGGGTGAATATATGGCTTTGTTTACAATGGGGTTCTCGGTGTCGCATATTTTTGCACATAATTCTGGAATGCAACTAATAAATAGGTTTGGCTATGAAGTAACATGGTATATTATGGGAGTACTTTTACTTGTTTCTATTCTGTTTTTTGCATGGTTAAGGAACATTATAAAAAATGAAAAGGATTAAATAGGCTCATTTTAATATTCTATAAATTTTTTGTTCAAGACCTTCTGAAAGATAAAAAACAGTAATTTCTAATTTATAGTTCTTATAATTAATACTTACAAAACCATCAGAATTTTCTAATTCTTTTTTTACAGGTTTTAAAGCTCGTTCAATACTTTTTCTAATACTTGTTACAAAAGATTTTTGAATACTATCGGTTATTTTATGATAAGCTATATCATTGTATTTA
>NVUQ01000120.1 GCA_002401955.1 Flavobacteriales bacterium
TGGATAACCTCTACATAACTGGCGCCAAAAGTATGAGCAGCTGCCCTCAATTAGATGTAATTAACGATGATTTCTCCAGTACTTTAGCAGGCTGGACCGTATTTGAAACCGCTGGAACAAATACAGCCAGCTTAACATTGAATAGCGGAACGGCAACAGTGATTGCACCCAATAGGTACGATGGATTACAGAAAACCATTACTACGGTTGCAGGAACGGAATACACCATAGACTTTACCCTAACCGGTGTTCAGGAAAACAACAGGATAGAGCTAGTGGTTTTGGATGGTGTTACGACACTTAATTCGGCAAATGATCATTACCAAAATGGGTTGAATAATGTTCGATTTACAGCTACGTCAACCAGCACCACTATTCGATTATATGAGCAGTTTTATATCATACCTACTCCTTACCCTCCTGTAAGTTTTGCCTTAGATGATATTCGTGTTTACTATACGCCATCTGGCCCCACTACCATATCTATTGCATGCGATGCATTGAGTGGAACTGCTGGTGATTACCGCTACGGTTTCCAAGGACAGGAAGAGGACAACGAAATAAAAGGCAAAGGCAATTCGGTAAACTACAAGTTTAGAATGCATGACCCGCGTTTGGGGAGATTCTTTGCTGTTGATCCGTTGGCTCCGAAGTATGCGCATTATACGCCTTACCAGTTTAGTGGGAATAAGTTGATTCATATGGTTGAGTTAGAGGGGTTGGAGGAAGGCAGCCCTCCTAGTCTTCCCGGTCAATCAAATGGGGATGGAGAGTTTAATGAAAATGATTGGAGGGACCTTGAAGGTGTCGAAGTAGTAGGGTGGAAGAAAGAGGATATTCATGCTGCCTCGGAGGTAAACCCAGAGGGTTATTATTACGGAGATGTTGTGAATGGCTTTTCAATGCACAAGGTAACCTGTATGATATGTACTGGCTCAGGAACAATAAAGGGGAATGTGGTAAAGGAAATGCTGAATCAAATTGCTGTTAATGAGTCAAATACTCAAATAGAGCAATGGAACAACCAGGTCGCGAAGAGATATTTGGAAAAGGACAATGCATACATGGATGGTCAAATGAGGGAGCATATACTTACTAGAGACCTGATTATAGGAGGGCTAATGGGTGCTTGGGAAGTATTTGGTGGTAGAACAAAATTATTGGTTGATTTATCAGGAGCAACGAGTTCAGGAGATGCGGCAAGCACCTTATTCATGAATGAAGTGCCCACTGTGCCTGGAGCCTTTTATGATGCTTTCACCCATCCTCGGGGTCCAACAAAACCGGTATTAACGACAACTACAAATCGCTATACGCTCGCTTATCTCAATAACAACTATGTTGTAGTAGCAGTTTTGGTTGTTGACCAGGATGCTTCGTCCGCATATTTGTTTGATGCTGCCACAGGTGAGTATGTGCAGATTAACAACTTTGTCTCGGGTAGTTATGTATCGATTGATGACACTCATACACAACATGTAACAAAGTACTGGGAGAGATTTAAACGATAAGATTACCCCCCCCCTCGCTACCCCCTTCGCTACCGCAAGCGTCCCGCTTGTGTGTAGAGATGTAAGATTGAGTAACCACAAGGCAGAGCCTTGCGGTAGCGTTAGAGATTGCGAATAAACAGTTTTTACTAAATAAAGAATACATTTGTTAAATGAGTAGGAATTACAAGTTTCATAATCCAGAAGGAGTTTATTTTATAAGTTTTGCTACCGTTTATTGGTTAGATGTTTTTATTAGAGAATTGTATACCGATTGTATTGTTAAAAATTTAAATTACTGTGTAGCTAAAAAAGGGATGGAAATATATGGTTGGTGTATTATGTCGAGCCATATCCATTTAATATTTAAGTCATCAGAGCAAAAGCCGTCAGATTTAATAAGAGATTTTAAATCATACACATCAAAAGAGCTTATAAAATTAATAGAAAATAATATTCAGGAAAGTAGAAGAGAGTGGTTGTTAAATGCTTTTAAGAAAGCTGCTAACAACAATTCAAACAATACAAAAAATCAATTTTGGCAGCAACACAATAAGCCTATTGAATTATGGAGTTCAAAAGTTATAGAACAAAAATTAGATTATATTCATAACAATCCAGTAGAAGAAGGTTTTGTTGAAGAGCCACACTATTGGAAATATAGTAGTGCTAAAGATTATTGTGATGAAAAAGGGTTGGTCAATTTAGAATAAAGTGGAACCACAAGGCAGAGCGCCTTGCGGTAGCGGAGTTAGGTGTTTTGAAATTAAATTGGTATTACAACTCGAGCTTTGCCACAAATTTCTGATAGGTTACCCCTACTGGTATTTCTTCGCCATTAATGGTAAGCGATTTAGTACTCTTCTCTGTAATTTTATCAATCCGAACCACATAGGACCGGTTTACTCTGAGGTACTCCAATTTATCGGGGACTAAGTCTACAAATTTTCCAATTTTACATCGAATAACATGCTTGTTAGATGAGGTACGTATGGTCAGGTAATTTCCTGTGGAATGAACATAGAGTACTTCATCCGAATTAATTTTGATACTCCTACCCTGTTCTACCACTATAAAACTGTTTGTTTCTGGGGTAAATCGTTTTAAAACCTGTCGTAATAACTCTCTAACAATGTCTCGATTGTAGCTCAGCACTCTTATTTTAAAAAAGTAATAGATTAAGGCAACCCCAAGCACTATACAAAGAAATATAAACCACCATGTTTTATAAAAAGGTGGCCATATTTTAATAGGCATTTCCAATTGATGCTGCTCCCAGTTTTTACTATTAATACTAGCTTGAAGTAACAAGGTGTAATTACCCGGAGGAATAGATGCATAATGTAACTTTGATTCGGCCGTATGGTTCCAAGTTGTTTCTAACCCTTTTAGCAGGTACCTATACCTTAACCTACCATTTGCTTTAAAATCTACAGCATGATAATGGAATGTTAAGTTGTTTTGATGGTAGCCAAGGTCTAGAAATGCTTCCTTAGCAACAAAGTTATCGCCAACAAGAAAATCTGTCCATTTTAAAAACAGCGTTGTTTCTTGTTCGTTTTGGGCAAGAATGGATACTGGCACAACAGACAGCCCTGTACGGGTACCGACCCATAAAGTATCGTTAATAATAACAACCTCTGTAATGTCGTTATCCGTTAATCCATGAGATCGGTTTAGCACATCAATCTGATATCCTGAGGAGCGAAATAGAACTCTGTTTAATCCTTCATTGGTGGCTACCCATATTACCGAATCATTTTCAACCAATACCGAGTTAATTAAATCACTGGACAATCCATCTTTGGTTGTAATTTGGGAAGCTGTTCCATTTTTAAGTTGGATAATACCATTTCCCATGGTTCCGACAAACCAACAAGAATCGTTTTGTTGTACAATACTTTGAATACGGATGTTTAATTCTTCTTGAGGAAGCTTGGAGATTTCCTGAGTAGCTGTATCTAACAAGAACAGTCCTTTATGAGTGCCTAAAAAAATGCCTTTTTCGGCCCAAGAAACAGCATTGGTTTTTTGTGTAATTGGCAGATATGTAAAACGCTCTCCTTGCTGACAGATAATTATCATCCCACCTAACAAGATCGGTTTATCAATAGACTGAGACCTACACCGTGTACCACTTACGTTAATTTTACGATCATTAAAGAGTAAAGTATCATTTAAAATCCAGCTGTCTATTCCTGCCAGTGAATTATAAAAACCAAACTTTTGATTGGAGTTATCATTCTCCCCATTAATGCGCTTAAAAGAATCTTTAATTCCTATATACAGATCGGCATGTATTGTTTCTACAAATAATTGTTCCTTGCTGGCTTTGCTCAAAGAGCGTATATGAATCTGATTGAAAGAGTTAACCGCAGTTACATTTGGAATGGCATAATATACACCATGATCTAAGGTAGAAAACCAATACCCGTTTTGGTGATCTCTCAAAAAATAAACTACTGAGTGATTATTAAGAAAAGTTCGAACATACTCACCTTCCAGCGTATAGATTTCTATTCCACCACTCATTAACCCAACCCACAAGTGCTCTTCATCAAATTTTCCCACGCCAATAACTCTGTGCTTATGATGAATGGCAAGAGAAGAATTATTCTTGATGATGTGGGTTTCTTTTTGGTGTGCAAATACGACCACATTATTTATGTGGCATTCTCTGTAGAAACCTGATTCCAGTTTTCCGAGGTCTAAGGTGGTGCCTTTGGCATTCTTAAGTTTGCATTCGAATTTCCCTCTTTTGTATTCTATATAGCCAAATCCTACACCATTTTCTTTTAGTTCATAAACAAACCTTTGGTCATATTCTATTGATACTGAAATGGTATCCAAAACAGTTCCCGAAGAATCAATGGTTAATAAGTTTTCGTAGTTAAGGTAAGAAAGGTGAAGTGTTCCATCGTTTTCTATGGCCAGGTCGTTAATTACTTCATCATGGGCATAACGTTGCAAAATGTCATTGTATCTGTAAGGGCGGAATTGATAATCATCGGGATGAAAAAAAAAGAGTTTGTTGTTGAAGGTGGAGCACCATATGTCTCCATTTTGCTGTGGATAAAATGCGAAAACCGTTGTACCAGTGAGTCCTTCAGTTAAGCTGTATTGTTCAAACTCCTTGCCATCATAGCGAGCAATACCTCTGTCTGTAGCAAACCAGATGTATCCATTTTTATCTTGATGCATATGATACACTTGTGCACTGGGCAAGCCATTGTGGGTAGAATAATTGGTATAGTTTAATTCCTGAGCTATTGAAAGAAAGTTGAGTAGCAAGAATGTACTTGCTAGAAAAAGTTTTACCAACTCAATTCTAGTGAAATTAATTCCATAAATGGTTATAATATAACCCATATTCAACCTGTGAACTATTTTATCCAAACACCATATCTTTTTGCAAAGAAATAATAAATCTGTTTATAAGTTCAACAAAGGTTATAATATTTATAATGGATGGGTTGTTTTTATCCTCGGTTTTTTCTTTTTAGCCCAAGAAAGTGTGTTTGATACCGATTTGTAATCAAAATGCCCGATAATTTCATTACTCTCATTCTCTGGCTTTGATTATCTATCTGCATTATACAAAAACCATTGTTGGGTGTTTTGAAATTAAATTGGTTTGAGTTAAAAGACAATCATCTCAACAATTAAATTTGAAGTTGACTTAAAAATTAAATCATTAACTTAAAATTTTGCACAAGGAACAAAATGCCTTTTTTTTCTTTTTTTCTTTTTATATGGATACTCATAAACTAGAGATATTTCATGAGAGCCTCCTGTACTACCAGCTAATTTTGATATAGTAATATCGTATGAATATCCTATCTTCATTCCTTTAGGTTGGAAGCCGAGCAGCAAAACAATAGCATCGTTGTTAGATAAACTTGCTGTTTTAATAAAAGGAATTCCTCTATACCACAATCCTAACACAAAAGAATTTCTATTGTAATATCCTCCAATATCTAATTGAGACCAATCTAGCTGATGCTTATAATTAAATGCCATGGTTACACTAGACTCTTCCTTTCCTTTTAGGTTTTCATCTAAGACAATATTATATCCTGCATGAATAGATGTTTTAAGGGGTAAATTGGAGCCATTATGTAAAAAAGATTCTTCTGGCTGGAGAATGTGATCTACAGAAAAACCTACCCATAGTTTTTTTGTATAAGCTAATCCTCCTACAGTTCCATCAAAATAAGAATTTCCATCGTCAGAAAAACGTTCTACTGTTTCTGATGCATCATCTCTAATTATTTGATCAGCAAATACCAGACTAGATTTATCAATCCCTCTAGAGGTATATGATAAATTAAATCCAGCCCTAAAAACTAATTTTCTATTCAATTGAAAGTTATAAGAATACAAGCCTCCAACTCTTGTAAATTTTAATCCACCACTCCCTGACTTATCGCTAGTTACCATAAGACCAACGCCACTATTTTGACTTGATAAATTATGATCATATGCAAATGAATAAGAAACAAATGCGCCTGGTATTGAAGCCCATTGATTTCTATATATTCCAGATAAACGACCAACATCGGTATTTCCTGTAAAAGCAGGGTTAAGATATAATGAATGGGCATAAAATTGTGAAAATTGTGGATCTTGCGAATAGGCCGAAAGGCTTATTAACATACAACATATTATCCCTATTTTTTTCAAAAAATTAATCTTCATTATCTTATTAGTGTTAAATCACCAGCTTTTGTAAACTCTGAACCATCTGTATAAGTAATTGTTACTTTCCATACATATACGTCTTGTTGTACTAAAGTCCCATTTAAGTATCCATCCCAACCAATTTCAATATCATTTGATTCAAATATTAATTCTCCCCATCGATTAAAAATCATTAAATGATAATCTTGAACAAAATCTGCAAATGGATAAAACACATCGTTTAATAATGAAGTAGGATCATATTGACCCCCGCTTGGTCCATTAGGATTAGGTGTAAAGGCATTTGGTACTTGAAAAGTATAATGCGGGTTTACTACTATTGGTGTTATAATTTCATTTGTACATCCATATTGGTTGGTTACAACAAGGCTAACATAAAATGTTCCTGTATCTTGATAAGTGTGTGATGGATCAGTTAACGATGTTGTTTGACCGTCTGCAAAGTCCCATAAATAACTAGTCCCATCAAATGATTGATTAATAAAACTAACTGTAGGAGATTGTAAATCAGTAATTAATGGGTTTGCGGTAAATCCAGCTATAGGATCAGAATGAACAGTTACTAAACTTGGAATAGTGGTGTCGTTAACACATCCTGCAGCAGTTGTTACCGTTAAGGTAACATCATATACTCCTGGTGTAGAATAAAAATAGATAGGATTCTTTACTGTATCTGTTCCACCGTCACCAAAATCCCATAACCATGTTGTTATAAAATCAACTGGAGTTGTAGATAGATCAGTAAAAATGGCTTCAACAGGACTGCAATCCATTCCTCCTCCAATAAAAGAAACAGTAGGTAAAGGTTTTAGAAGTACCACAGCTGAGTCAGTAATTGAAACTCCACATTGATTAGAAACAGTTACTATATATGTCATTTGTTGTTGAATAATTTGAGAATAAGGTCCTGCCGTACTACCCAAACCATTATTCCAACTATAGGTTAGAGGTCCAGTGTTAGAATTTGTTACAAGAGCCGAAATCGAGGTGTAAGATCCAGGGCATAGTGGAGAAGTTGCGGTAACACTAAGATCCTGCTGAAATAAAGTTTGCACATCAACTTTGATTGTATCGGAAGTACCAACACATCCATTTTGATCTATCGCATTAACGATATATGTAGTAAAAGTATCAGGTGAAACGATTACTGGATTAGCAATACCAATACCTTGATTCCAAAAATAGATATAACTACCAGTTCCTCCTGAGGCTGAGCTAACAAAAGTTACGGTATCACCAAAACATATAGTCGTATCAGAGATATTATTCGTAATAACAGGTGATGGAGAACCAATTACAACAGAAGCTGTATCTAAACATCCGTTAGTATCAGTTACGGTTACAATATATGTGCCTGGGGCTAAATTTGTTGCTGTAAAAGATGTTTGTATTGGAGTTGAGTTCCAACTATAAGAATAAGTAGGTGTTCCTCCAACATAAGTTACGCTAGCAGTCCCATCATCACTCCCAACACAATTTTCATCAAAAGAAGAAGATATTGAAGCATTTAGGAGTGCTGGTTCTGTTACTACAACAAGCTGATTAACAGAGCAATTATTTGAATCTGTTAACGTAACAGTGTATTGCCCTCCTTGTAAATTAGTAATATAAGCAACCGAATCTCCATTAGACCAATTGTAACTATAATTAGGTACGCCTCCATTTCCTGAAATCATTATTTCTCCATCTGAACCTCCAAAACAACTAATAGTAACTATTGAATCTACATTAATTGATAATTGAGTTGGCTCTCCTATAACCACAGAATCAATTGAGGTACACCCATTACCGTCAGTTAAAGTTACAAAATGGGTTCCAGCCATTAATGTAGTTGGGTTTGCTCCGGTAGCACCACTAGGTGCCCACATGTAACTGTATTGGAGTATACCAAAAGAAGGGGTTGCTGTAGCTGTTCCTGTATTTCCTCCAAAGCATAATACATCTGTTGAATCGGTAATGTTAACTTGAGGACTTGGAACATTATTAATTGTTACGGTATCTGTTTGAAAACAACCATTTGAATCCGTTACTGTTACTGAATAAAATCCAGATAAAACACTTGAAATTGCTGCTGTTGTATCCCCATTTGACCACAAAATTGAATGTGGCAATGTTCCGCCTGTGGATGTTAATAAAGCAGCTCCATTTGATAATCCACAAAATGTATTTACAACATTAACAATATCAATGGTTAGTAATGTTGGCTCTGTTACTGTGGTATTGGCTATTGATGTACAACCATTACTATCTGTTACTGTTACTGAATAAGGTCCTGCAACTACATTATCGGCTATGGAATCAGTATCTGTATTACTCCATAAATAGGTGTATGGCGTTGTTCCTCCTAATGGGATAACCACTACTTCTCCATCACTTCCTCCTGTACAGCTTACTTCGCTTTGAGTTAAACTTAAGGATAATGCTGCAGATGGTTGTGTAACAATTGCTGTATCAATTAATATACAATTATTACCATCAGTAATTGTTACAATATAGGTGCCTGCTATTAAAGAACTAATACTATCACCTCCTTGGGAATTACTCCATAAATAACTGTAGTTAAGTGTTCCTCCATTTACTACTACTGAAGCAGTTCCGGTATTCGCTCCAAAACATCCAATATTTGTTACTGAAGTTGTAGATGTTAATATTGTAGGTTCTGTAAGGGTAATTGAATCAATAAATACACATCCTAAGCCATCGGTTACTGTAAGAATATATGTTCCTGCTGTTAAACCTGTATTTAATGAATCGGTATCTCCATTACTCCATGAGTAAATATAAGGCAAGGTTCCTCCTGTTACAATTACTGAT
>NVUQ01000121.1 GCA_002401955.1 Flavobacteriales bacterium
TTGATAAGAAATTTTATTATTCTCTATCCATATTTTACCACCTGCAACATCACTTTTAAAATTTACTTGTTTAGGCCATTGGCCTTTGTTTTCTACAAACTTTATAGTTTTGTTATCCTCATGAGCATAGGTTGTACTAAAAGCGAATAGGAGAATTATAGAAGTGTATTTGAGTAGTAATTTCATAAGTACCGTAAACTTACAGATTAAACCTTGCTTAACAAAATGAAAATTATTGATATTTTTAGATTCAATATCCTTGTACTATTTATAGAATGTAATTACTTTTGGGTTTTATTTAGAATCAGTCTAAATAATATGATAGATATTTTAATAGCAAATAGTAATCAAATAGCTGGAGAGGGCTTAAAAACGATTATCCAATCTAAAATGGGTAATCGAGTTTTGGGTGTTGCTAATTCTATCAAACATTTAAATGATCAATCTTCTAAGTATTTTCCAGACATTGTAGTGATTGATTATTCTTCAGAAACTTTTGGTGTTCAATCAATAAAGGAAATTAAGAAGATTTATAAAGATTGTAAAATTTTAGCGATTACAGATAAGTTACCTAAAGCAACTGTTTATACGGCTTTAAAAAACGGAGTAGATAGTTATTTGCTTTCGGATTGTGAAAAGCCAGAAATTATGGAGGCTATTACAGATACTTTTGATGGCAAACAATTTTATTGTGGAGAGGTAATTGATATTTTAGCTGAAGGAAATAATGCTGAAAAAAATGGTTGTTCAGGAATATCATTGTCAGAAAGAGAAATTGAAGTAATTCGTTTGATTTCTGATGGGTTTTCAAATAAAGAAATCGCAGAAAAATTATTTCTAAGTACACACACAGTAAATACTCATCGTAAAAATATTATGAATAAGTTAGGTATTAAAAATACTGCAGGTATTGTTATTTATGCTTTTCGAGAAAATATTATACAATAACTTTTAATTAATAATCAAGATGAACTTATCGGAATTAATAGACTTAATTTTAGAGATAGTTCAAATGCCATTCTCTTATTTAGTTTCTCCAAATAAGCGATGTTTCGGATTTACTTAATGTCTTCTTTTATTCTTTCGTTTTATGTTTTTTTAAAAAACGAAATCACAAAAATCGTTCTTTAAATAGTATTTTGTTTATACCTTAAACAGGGTATAATAGATCTTTTATTTATTTTATGATGGCTACCAAGATAAATTTGGAGGTGAAAAAAATAACAAAATTGGAACTAAAAAGGTTCTTTCACTTATAGAGAAAACACAAGAGTTTACGCTCCAGCAACAAAAACATTTTTTTAAAAGCTATTTTAAGGAGTGGAAAGGAGAAGCTGATCAGGTGGATGATGTTTTGTTTATGGGTTTTGAAATTTAAAAAAGAGAATTCCTCGAGGCTCTGCTTCGGGGATGATCGTTTTTAAGAAATTCTTTTATTATAAAATAGATGATTATACCGTAAAAAAGGTATTGTACCCTTTTAATCTTGTCTTTAGTTTTGCTTACTATTTAGAATCATTCTAAATAGTGTTAAATATAAGATTGGATATGAAAAATTTATTTGCAGAGAGTTTAATTAGAACGCTTAAAAGTGAAGATTACGTAAGCGATAGTTTTAAAGGTTACTCAGTTAAAGATATAATAGAGTTTTTAGAATTCTCGCATCAGAGATTTATTAATGAGTCTATACCAAAAATTGAGCAAAATTTTCTTTTGCTAATTAAATATTTTGAGGGGAATAATGAACTAAGCACATTGTTTAAATTGTTTTTAAAATTTCAAGTAGATTTTATTAATCATATTGAAATTGAAGAGAAAACCATTTTTCCATATTCTAAAACATTGTATCAAGCAAGTGTAAGTAATTCTATAGAAGCAATATTACTCATACATTTTAGTGAATATTCTGTAAGTGTTTTTTCTAATAGTCATAAAAATAATGAGCAATATTTAACAGAAATTATTTTTATGTTAATCAAGCAAGATAATCTTAAAAATCATCCAGTATATAATATTTTATTAAAGCAAATCTGTTCTTTCGATAATGAAATAAAAACTCATGGTTGGTTGGAAGACAATGTTTTAGTAGAAAAAGTAGAAGAAATAGAAAGAGCTATTTCTATTTTTATAAACCAAGGTTAAAAAAAGCTATGTTTTACACCCCCTCATTAAAAATTTTACATAAGAATAGTTTTGGGAATATTGCTAAATGTAAATGTTGTAATGATTTGCAAGTAACCTTAGGGAATATTATATTTTCATTAACTGAGGAAGAGTTTCTTGATTTAGATATTTTTTTTGATGAAATAAGAAGAGATTTTGATTTAATAACAAATAATGAAACTAGAACAAGAGAATATATTATTAAATTTAATTTCAAAGATTTAGTACTTGCTTTTTCGCATAAAGAATTACAAGACACAATTGAATTAATAAATTATTCAAGTATTCTTTTAGAGGTTAATAAGACCATTGATATTTTTTAAATAGTAAAATACCATAAATGTGGTATTGTATATTTTATTGCTTCATTCTATTTTTGTCATGTTATTTAGAATGAATCTAAATAGTTAATTCGAAAAGAGAAAAGAAGTAGTGATGAAAATTATAAATTTAGGAATAGGGATGTTGTTAGTAGGAGCTTTATCTGCACAAACAAACAAGATAGATACAACCAATCAGCCTTTAAATTCAGCTCAAAATGTACTGAATAATAATTCAGGTAAAAAGTTTACAATTGGTGGGTATGGTCAGATTGATTATAATCAGGGGTATAATGATACAGCAAGAACAAACGGGAAGTTAGATGTGCATAGAATGGTAATATTTATGGGGTACAAATTTAACGATAGAGTTGATTTTGTAACTGAAGTGGAGTTTGAGCATGTTAAAGAAGTATATGTAGAACAAGCTTTTATGAACTATAGAATTAATCAAGCATTTAATTTAAAAGCGGGTTTAATGTTAATACCAATGGGGATTCAAAATGAATACCATGAGCCAACAACTTTTAATGGAGTAGAAAGAACAAAAGTAGAAAGTGATTTAGTTCCAACAACTTGGAGAGAGTTGGGTTTAGGTTTTACTGGTACTTTAGATGGCGTTTCATTAAAATACCAACTATACGCTGTTAATGGCCTTTTAGGATATGATGGTGGTGGGAAATTTAAAGGAAGTAATGGTTTTAGAAAAGGAAGACAAAAAGGAGCGGAATCAACAATAAGTTCACCAAACCTATCTGCAAAAGTAGATTTTTATGGTATTAAGGGGTTAAAAATTGGTTTAGCAGGATATTATGGTAATACTCAATCTACATTGTATGATGGATTAATGCATAACGATACTACTGGATTAGCAGAACAAGCAGATTCTTCTGTAGTTGGGATGGCAATGGTTGGTTTTGATGTAAGATATACTTACAAAGCTTTTCAGGCAAGAGGTCAAGTAATTTCTACTACTGTTTCTAACACGGCAGAATATAATGCTTTTACAGGTAAAGATTTAGGTTCTTCTATGATAGGTTATTACGGAGAGTTAGGTTATGATGTGTTGAGTATTTTTAAGAAAGATGCAAAAGAGAAAATAGTGTTATTTGGTAGGTACGAAGCTTGGGATACTCATGCTAGTGTAGCATCGGATATGGAAAAAAATGATGCTTATAATAGATCTGCAATAACAACAGGTATTACATATCATGTAGCAAAGGGAGCTGCTTTTAAAGCAGATTATCAAATATTTAATAATGATGCCGAAGGAAGTATGCCTTCTAACCAATTTAATATGGGAGTTGCAGTTTGGTTTTAGTTAGATTAAAATTAGTTCATTAGTTTTACGGTCTGCTAAGAAATTAGCAGACCATTTTAAGTTTATAGAAATGAAAAATGTTTGGGGAGTATTAATTTTAAGTTTATTGTTTTTTTCTTTTGATTTACCAAGATCAGGAATTAAAAAAATGGACAAAACATTGGCTAAATTATGGCCAGAACAAGTGATAACTAAAAAACCTATTAGTTTAACTGAATCAACTAGAAATAGTCTGTCATTTAAACTAGACAAAGAGTCTTTGTTTTCTGTGTCAAATAACTCTAAATCAAAATCTTATATGTTCTTGTCTAAAGGCTTTGGCAAGATGAATGAGTTTGACTATATGGTGGTGTTTGACAAAGATCTTTCCATCTTAAAAATTAAAGTTTTGGTGTATAGAGAAGAGTATGGAGGAGAGATAGGAAGTAGTAGATGGCTGAAACAATTTAAGGGAAAAACTGATCCTAAAACAATGAAGTTTGGGCATGATATTCAGAACATTTCTGGAGCAACTATTTCGGCAAGATCATTAACTGAAGATGTTAAAAAAGTAACTCGACAAATGATAGAGTTAAGACAGAAAGGTATTATTTAAAATTGCAATTACACGGTAAAATACATGAACTTCCTAAACCTGCTAAATTATTAGTGGGATTTTTTATTTTAACCTTATCCTTTGGCTATTACACCGGTTTACGTTTTGTAAATGAAAATACAGGCAACACAACTCAAGGAATAGAAGAGCATTACATGGGTAATGAAGCTGATGATAGTGCTACAGTAATGAAATTTAAAAAAACGGAGAAAGAGATTATTACCACCGTACACAATCATGTGGTAAGCATGTCGCTTATCTTTTTAGTGTTAGGAGTTTTGTTGTTACTTACATCTATAAACCCTATGCTGAAGAAATTTTTAATGCTAGAGCCTTTTGTTTCTGTATTACTCACTTTTGGTGGGATTTGGTTAATGTGGAGTGGAGTGCTGTGGTTTAAATACATTATTATCTTTTCTGGTATACTAATGACCTTAACCTTTACAGCATCAGTTATCGTTATTCTACAACAGCTGTTTAAGAAGAATTAGGGTTTAGAAGATTTGTTTAACGATTAGTGTAAGGCCTCGTGACATCCTGTAGGCTGCTATGCACTATTCATCTTTTTGTATTATTGTGATTAAATGTTTTGAAATTCCTTTTTGAATACCCTCAATCATTTCATTCATAAAATAGGTCTTGTATTCATTCTCTATTTCAAAAAGCATAGTTTTATTCTTCATAATACCATTTCCATTTGTATTGGATTCTGAAATTTTCAATTCATAACCAGATTCATTTAAGTCCAATGAACAGGAAATTTCATAATCTATTTTTTTTGTAGCAGATTTTAATGATAACATTTTTTTAGACCATGTTATATTATGTACTTTTTCCTCTTCTAAATCTTTTCCAAATATTTCGTATGGCTTAATTTCAACTTCTTTGTTTGCAAACATTCTCGCAGCTTTCATTATCGAAGGAGTGATAGTTTTTGTTTTTCTATACTTTAAATGGTCAACATGGATTTCATTTGTTGTTTCCGCAAAAAAATCATTGAATTTATTTAATAGATTATTTAGAGGAATCCATAAATCATTATCAATATGTTTAATTAAGTTATAATTTACTTTTGGCGTTTTAAATATCTTTGTTTGTGTAAGTTTTTCTCTTTTTAAAATTTCTATTTGTTTTTCAATATCTCCTAATTCGTCAATGTCTTCTCCTTTTCCAGCTTTAATGTTAAGTTCTAAAGAATCGATTGATTGTTTTTCTACATATTCAATAAGGGATAATAAATCTCCTGTATCCGCCTTTTGTAAAGCAGTTAAATAATTTTCTTTGTCTTCGGACTTGATTATTACAATAGGGTAATTATGTTTTAGTAAGATATAATTCATTAACAATCTTGCTACCCTACCATTACCATCATCAAAAGGATGAACACATACAAATTTGTAATGAAATTCCGCAGCTAAATGAACAGGATGTAATTTCTTATTTTTCTCTTTATACCACTTTAATAAATCTCCTATTAAAGCTGGTGTTTCTTCTGGAGAACCATATTCATGTATCTCACCATTTTTTAATTGAACGCTATTTGGAGAGGTTTTATATTGACCTATTTCAATTTTTTTTCGTGTAGGAGTTCCATTTGGAGATATAGCATCTTTCCAAAATGATTTTACAAGAATAGTTTTGTTTAATTCTTTTATAAATAATTCAGATAAGGGTCGTTCATTGTCTTTTGCCATTTCTATAATTTGAGAAATAGCAACATCATGAGCTTTCATTTCTTCAATATCACTTACAGGGACATCACCAGAACTTTTGTCAAAAAAAAGTAAAAGTTGAGTCTGTCCGTAAGTCAAAGTGTTTCCTTCAAGATGATTTGAATTATAATTGAATTCAAGTCTTATTTTTTTTTGAAGTTTTTTTTGATTTTCCTGAGAGAACGGAATAAGTTGATCAAGTTCTAACTTTAGCCTATTTATAATTTGAATATTTTCTGTGTTATAATTCATTCTTATTTTGTGTTTTTGTTAGAAACAAGTAAGTCTTTTACATCAACTTCTAGTATTTCAGAAATTTTATATAAATCTTGAATACTTGGTTGCCTTCTGTTTTGGACATAAGAATTAATCATATTATAGCTTTTATCTAGTTTGTTGGATAACCATGTCTGTTTGATTCCTTTAGATTCAAGTATCTCTTTAATTCTATTCATTAGATATCATATTATGAGATAAAAATACACTATTAAATTTAATTAGTCTAAATTTTGTGTATTTCTTTTACATGAAACCCAAATGGTTTGCGGTTTTTATTAATTACTACAAACTTTCAATTAACTACCGAAACTTGCATTACGTTTAGATTTTGTTGGGGTTATACTTTTTCTGTCTTTGTTTTCAAATCTGCATAAAATCAGTTATTTGTTTCTCAAATTTTTCGCTATCTTTAAAAGCGCATAAGTTTCCATCTGGGTCAAAAAACTTAGCAATTGTTCCCCAAGAATGTTCTTGATAATCCACTTTTACATTTTTTTCAGTCAGTTTATCTGCTAAATTTTTTACATTGGATATATTCATTCTTAGACAAGTTTTTATTCGTTCTGATTTGGTTTCCGTTCCATCATATTCCTTATCTAATTCTACCATCAAATATGATTTTCCAAATTCAAAACAAGTGAGGCTTTCCGTTTCAAACATTTTGGTTAATTCAAGAGTGTTTTGATAGAATTCTACACACTTTTTATATTCAATGGTATATAATATAATTCCTGTCCGATCTAATTTCATAGTATTTTTTCGTTTATGTATGATTAGTATGTGGCATTTAGGGCAGTTGAAAGCCATAAACTTTCAAGTTTGCACTGAGCCAAATCGTTGTTTTTAATTTATTCATTCTTAAAAGTCAAATTTTTTGAAGATTTCCCTTGCGGGTAATCTTACGATTTGGCGGATTTTGTAAATAGGACTGAATTTTCGTAAACCATTTAACACCCAAATTTCTATATACAGTGTTATGTACTTTTTATTCTCTTTTTTATTCCAATTCCAATAAAATGTCTAATTGATTTTGTTGCTTCTGGAAACTCTATAAACTCGTTTGATAGGCCAAAATAGAATATATATTGTGGAGATATAATAATTGATTCATTTATTTGCAAATTATAAGCAAGTCGAGTACTTAATCCAAGATTTATCGAAGAACTATACTTGTTATATTTTTCTTGTAAATCATAACTCCAGTTAGGTCTTCCCATTAGCCAGTCATTGCTTGTGCCTTTATAAGATTCTGAAATTAGTTTTGATATTTCAAATCCAATATTTAAATCAATTCTCTTAATTATTCGGAAGTTTAAGGGGAAAACTCCTAAGGAAATTAATGACTTATCGATTTTGGCTGTAGTCGTATAACCCCCTCCTAATCCACCATCACTGGCTGTTAAACTTCCAGAATATTTATCAAACTTTAAAGTAAATCGTAAGGTCATCCAATCTGCTTTGATACTGTCAATTGCGAGCGCAAAAGAATAACCAGAACCTGGATTATAGGATGACTGAAAGTGGCCTTCATTTTGTCTATAATCATGAAACTGGTTGGTATTTAGTCCACCAAATAGTTCAATGTTTTGTCCAAATAAGGGCAGACAACTAATTGCTATTAATATTAAAATTATCAGTTTCATTAAATTGTAACTCTTCATAAGCATTAAAAATTACACCCAACGCTTGGCTATGTTTTTTTGCGGATTTTACTAGGGATGAACTCTTCGTTTACGAACGCAGCCTAAAGTTAACATTTTGTTTTTAATCTCTATTAAATATTTCTTCTTTACCTGAATAAAAAAACAAAATATTTTTCATTTTATTATTATAACAATACAGTGATTTAAATGTCTTTTCAAGTATAATTTTGCTTTTCTAGATTTAAACTAATTTAGATTCAGGTGGAATGTTATATTTGCCGACCAAATTTATTCATTCTATGAAAATTCTATTTATTACAAGTAGTCATAATGGTCTTAGCCAAAGAGCCTGGGCCGAATTATCAGCAAAGGGGCATATGATTAAAATTCAGTTAGCTACCTCAAATGAAGCAATGATAAATGCTGTGTCTGCGTTTAAACCTGACCTTATTCTTGCTCCTTTTTTAAAGAAAGCTATTCCTGATAGTATTTGGAAATCGACAACCAGTTTAATTGTACACCCTGGTATTAAAGGTGATAGAGGACCTTCTTCACTAGACTGGGCTGTTATGTCACAAAAAACAGAATGGGGTGTAACCGTTTTACAAGCAGATGAAGAAATGGAT
>NVUQ01000122.1 GCA_002401955.1 Flavobacteriales bacterium
TCATTAAAAAAAGAGCTGTTAAACTTGCTTTATAATTTAAAAATATCTCTTGCTTTTTTAGTTGAATTATCCTAACAAAACTTTTTAAATTTTATAACAAGTTATTATTTTTTTCAACAGGTTTATGGTTAATTTTATAGAGTTAATATTCAACACTTTAATAAAATTAATAAAAAAGGGTGTTCATAACTCTAAATATTGAAAAATGGAAGCAAATAAAATAGCTATAGGTAGTGATCATGCTGGTTTTGAACTAAAAGAATTGGTAAAAAAATACTTATTAGAAAACAATGTAGAGTTTAAAGATTTTGGTCCATTTTCTGAAGATAGAGCAGATTATCCTGATTTTGCACATCCTGTTGCTGATGCTGTTGCTACTAAAAAATCAGAATTAGGAATATTAATTTGTGGCAGTGGTAATGGTATTAATATGACAGCCAATAAACACCAAGAAATAAGATCTGCATTGTGTTGGCAAGAAGATATTGCTGAAATGGCTCGTTTACATAATGATGCCAATATAATTGCGTTACCTGCTAGATATATTAGTAATGAAACGGCTCTTAAATGTGTAGATATTTTTTTAAAAACTGATTTTGAAGGCGGTAGGCATTCAGAAAGGGTTGCTAAAATTAGTTGCTAAAAACTACTGGTTGCATGTTACTAATGCTAGAGTATTTAAAAACAGTCTTTTTTTAAATAATACTCATCTGCTTATAATGATCAAAACTAAATAATAAGAAAGAAGAGCTAATTTTAGAAACTCTTTTTTGATTATTTAGGTATACTAAAAAGGAACTTTACCTTTTATGTACGATTATTTAAAAAATATAGACTTTCTAAATGTTTCTCCTTTAACTTGGGAGGGAATAATGGTTTGTGTTTTTTGTGGTTTCGTTGTTGGTTTTGAAAGACAATTATTTGGTAAACCTGCAGGAATTAGAACAAGTATATTAATTTGTTTGGGTACTTATATTTTTGTGTCTCTTTCGGTTGTTGTTACTAATGCTGTTTCTGACCCCGCAAGAGTAATTGGCCAAGTGGTAACAGGAGTTGGTTTTTTAGGAGCAGGAGTTATGTTCTTTTCTACTAGAGGCTCGGTGGTTGGCTTAACTTCTGCTGCTATTATTTGGTTGTTGGCTTCTGTTGGGTGTATGGTAGCTTTGGGTTACCATAGAGCAGCCATTCTCATATCTATTTTAATGATTGCCATTTTATTAAGCATGAGTGCACTCGATAAATTCGTCTTTAAAATGAAAGATGTGGATGACAAAAGAAGGGAGGAATAGTGCTAAGTATAATATGAAATTAATACCGATTTGTAATCAAAATGCCCTATAATTTCGTTACTCTCATTCTCTGGCTTTGATTATCTATCGGCATTATACAAAAAACATTGTTGGGTGTTTTGAAATTAAATTGGTATAACCATCCGTTTACCACAAGTAATTTTATCTTTCTGATAAAAATACACCCAAGGGCACACTATTTTCTTAACATTATATTTGCACTATTATAAATGAGGAACGAGCACATCAACCTTTAGATTGAATAGCTTCTAACTTTTTTAATCAAAACTGTGCACGAATTTACTAGCTTTTACAATTTCAATTTCTGAAATATGTATTAAACATAAGTTTGTTAGTTTTTCGTGTTTTTTAGTTAACAACTAAAAAATTAAACCCCCCTCTTTAAACTTTAATGGTTTGTTTTTCTTAGGCTGACATTTTTTGTGTAACCTTGCATTCTCTTAACTGAACACTTCTTTTGAGTTTTACTCAACAATTTATCTTCGCCTGGAAAGAAGCACTATTCCTATGTTCAGTTTTTAAATCTATGCTTAAAAGATTTAAATGAAAAGAATAAAACGTAATTAAATAAACAATATAAAATTATGGCTAATGATAACAATAGAATAACAACAGCATTGCTTCTTGCAGCAGGCACTGGTAGTCGCTTAATGCCACTTACTTCTAACACCCCTAAATGCCTTACACTCGTTAATGAACAATCTATACTTGAAAGATTAATCATAAATTTAAAGGAACAAGGATTCAAGAGACTGGTAGTCATCACTGGATATCAGGAAAATTGTATCAAAGAATTTCTAATTACCATTTCAGGAAACTTAACAATAGAATTTGTTTATAGTCCACTATACAAAACAACAAATAATATATATTCGTTGTGGATGGCTCGTGATATTATTAATGAATCATTTGTTTTATTTGAAGCTGATCTCATTTTTGATGTTTCCCTTCTTGATAATATGATTTATCCAGATCGCATTGCCATATCAAACATTCTTCCATGGATGAATGGAACAACAGTAACAGTTGATTCTTCTCAACAAGTAAAGAGTTTTTATAAAAACACAACTCCAAACAATATAGAGGGCGCGAAATATAAGACGGTAAATATTTATAGCTTTTCTCTTTCATCATGGCGTTCAATTGTAGAAAGGCTTAACATACATATTGAAGCGAATAATGTAAACGGGTACTATGAAGCTGTTATTGGTGAAATGATTGAGGAGAAACGGTTGTCGTTAAAAGGAGTAGATTTTGACAATAAGTATTGGTACGAGGTTGATACCTTAGAAGATTTAAAAGAAGCAGAACAGTTATTTTCATCAAATACTCAAGAGATTACTATTGCTGCTAACCTCTAAATATTCAAGTTGGTTCGTAAAGGACTGTAAATTTGAAGAACTATATTGGCTACAAATTGATTTTCTAAATAAACTGACTATTTAGATATTATAGAAACTGATAATAAGGTTATTAGTAATACTGAAGAGTTTTACATAGAAAACAAGATTAATATGACACAATTCAAATATAAATCTCAAGAGGAGAAATACAATTTTATATCTAAACAACATGGGGGGTATTATCGGCATGATTTTACAGATCATGCTTATTTATACAACCTTTACTTTCCACCAAAAAACGTATTCACTCATCTTAAGGATAATATTGAGGACATTGTGCTTAATTATCCAATGGCTCAAAATGCTCTTGCAGAACTTATTGCTGACTTAATCGATCAGCCTATGGATCGAATAGTTGTTGGCAATGGTGCAGCTGAAATTATAAAAATACTATCGGGTCATTTGGCTAAAAAAACAATTGTTCCAGTTCCCTCTTTTAACGAATATGTGAATGCAGCACCAAAGGGGAAAGTGGTTGAATTTCCTTTAGAATTTCCATCGTTTCAATTGGATGTGGATAAATTTGCGGCAGAAGCGATAAGTGTAGGGGCCGATATTGCTGTTGTTGTAACGCCCAATAACCCTACGTCTTTACATGTTCCTAAAGCTGACCTTATTCGACTTTCTAAAAAACTAGAAAAGAATAATTGTATGCTTATCGTAGATGAGTCATTTTTGGATTTCACGGCAGATAAGGAGTCTATAAGTTTAGAACAAGAAATTGAGAAGTATCCCAACATGGCAATACTTAAAAGTATGAGTAAAGCCTATGGTATTTGTGGGCTAAGAATTGGATATTTATTAACGGCCAATTTAGAATTTGCAAATGTTGTAAGAAATGAGATTCATATATGGAATATTAATGGGTTTGCCGAAGAGTTTTTACGCATCTTGCCTGATTATCAACATGAATTTGAAGAAAGCTGTAAAACCGTCATAAAGGATAGGGATATTTTCTATAATCAACTTTGTACTATCCCGAACATGAAAGTCTTCAAACCAGATGCTAACTATATTTTTTGTAGACTACCCGATGATGCATTAAGTGGCCCCGAAGTAACAAAAAGACTATTTATTGAATATAATATCTATATAAAAGATAGTAAAGGGAAAACACAACCAGAAGCGGATCGTTACATTAGAATTGCTAGCCGTACCCAAGAAGAAAATTCTAATTTAGTTGAAGCCTTATTAGATGTAATGTATAAGAAGAATTAATGAAAACAAAAAACACACATAAAGTTAGTATGATCGGTTTCGCCAAAGACTTGCCTAATATTTGTTCATTAGCAGGTTTGTTGTGTACCATGTTTGCGATCTATTTTGCTATTGAGGGTAATTTTATTGCATCTATTATTAGCGTGTTATGGGCAGTTTTGTTCGATTGGTTTGACGGCATTATCGCTCGTAAAATAAAGGGACGAACAAAGGAACAAGGTGTTTTTGGGGGGCAATTAGACTCTATGATAGATATTGTAAGTTTTGGTGTCTTTCCTGCAATTTTTCTCTTAAGCTACGGAAATTATAATGTGTGGTTTATGCCTGGCGCATTTATTATTGTAGCGGCCTGCGCTATACGGTTGAGTTATTTTAACATATATGGCCTTATGGATTCTAAAACATATATGGGGTTATCGGTTGATAATAATGGAATAATATTGGCGTTTGCATTTTTATTCGAAGGGTTTTTCAGTCACTTAACTTTTACAATTATTCTTTATATACTCTTAATGAGTTTGGCAGCTTTAAATTTATCTTCAATATCAACCCCTAAACTTGCGGGGAGATGGGTTTATGTACTTACTGCCTACGTTTTAGTTCTTACAGCTATTTTTAGTTGGAAACTATGGTGTTAGGGTTAAAATTAAATTATGATTAATTATAAAGCTTTTAAAGATTGTATATCAGATCAAGAAGATGAATTAATAATTTATGCTTCAGATAGCTTTTCACAGTTTCCACAACGAAATTTATCAGCAACATCAAAAAGTGATAGAGCGATACCAGTAGCGAGTTCTAATGACTTGGTTGTTTTAAGGGGTGAATTAGATTCTGAATATCACCAATGGTTACGTTCATTTGGACTTGGGTCGGATTTTATTGTTGATTATGGAGAGCCTCCAACAGGAATGACCCTGTCAGAACTTATAATTAACAATCCTGAACCGATTCAAAAAATCATTAAAAAAACGGGAAGAAAACCTGTCTATGTTCCCTGGTTTTCAGGCGATAAAGAAAATGAGGTGGCAAAGATACTTGAGGGAGATCTTTTTGGTGCGCCCGAATCTGAAACCCTAAAGTATAATGATAAAGCATCTTTTAAGCTTATCTGCCAACAATTAAATATACCTGTTGTTGGGGGTGTGTCATTTAAAATGCAGTCTTTAAAAGAGGATAACTATATGATGATGGAGAACATCATTAAAGGGTATTTACAGCGTTATAGTACGGTAATTCTACGTGGTGCTTTGGGAGAGTTTGGTATGTCGCTTTATAAAACTCAAGGGGATGATATTGCAGAAATTTATAAAGAGATTTCCGCTACAGGTGAAAAAATAATTATCATTGAACCTTTTTTAAATGTATCATCTTCTCCTGGAGATCAATGGGTTATTAGTAGAGATGGATCAATTAATCATGTTGGTATGCAAGACCAAATATGTAAAGAAGGCATGATACATACAGGCACAATAAACACGGTGGTGCATTCCGTTGATGATTCGGCATACATTGTGGAAACATCTCGAAAAATTGTTAATGAAATGGCTAGGACTGGCTATATAGGCGTTGTGGGCATCGACTATATTGTATCTGATGAAGGCATATTCCCTGTTGAAAACAATGCTCGATTTAATGGGTCTTCTTACCCCATTTTAATTGTAGATCAGATTAAACAATTGAATATTGAGGTGCCAGTTTGGAAATTCATTAAATTCAAGACTACTCCATGTACATTTCTTGAATTACAGAATAGGCTTAAATTAACTATTTTTGATGGTGAAAAATCGAATTCAATATTTCCTTTTAATTGCGAAGCTTTATCTGATACAGGGAGTTTGAGCTTTATATTTTTAGCTGAAAATAAGTCTCAAATTTTAGAATTAGAAGAAAAGGTTAGAGATCTATGTTTTTGTTTTGTTTAGCCCCTTAGTCTAAAGTAGGTCTAATTTTGAAAAACCAAAAGGAAAATTATTGATTCTGCACGGGGGTAATTAGCTAATATAGGGAGAATAAGCCTGAAGGTGTTCAGTGCAACAAAGCAATAAAATTAGTGGGGTCTCACGGACCCACTTAATTTTGATCGCTAAGTGTTGGGCTTCGTTTATTTTATTTCAATCAATTCGCCATTATCAAATATGGCAATTTGTTTAAGTTTCCCGTTTTCTGAGTAATTCTTGCATTCTCCATGTTTTTTACTTGCTTTAAAGAAACCATCGAACTTAATGTTTCCATTAGAATAATACATTAACCATTTTCCTTCTTTCAGATCGTTCTTCATTTTTCCATCATATTTTAACTTACCATTATCGAACCAATGTTTAACATGCCCTATCGACAATTGATAATTATAAATCTCCACAATTTGTAATTGTCCATTAGCATGGTATCTGTAGTTCTTATTAGATATTCGTTTCCCGTTCTGGTATATTGTTTCCTGCCCTAGTAACCCATTATCAAAGTACATTGTTAGAGTTCCATCCCTTTGATCGTTAACAAACTTTCCATTTTCTACAAGTTGTCCATTTTCTATCCAATGTTTAACCATGCCATTTTTTTTCCCATCTACAAATGAATTGGCATGCTTAATTTGTCCTGATTCGAAATAATAACGGTGAAAAGCTGTGTCGCCTACAAAATGGGTTTCGTTATCAATGTTTCCAGACTTAAAATATATTATCCATCTATTTTGTTTGCTCTTATGACCAACAACAATTCCTTCTTCGTAAATTGATCCATCTTCAAAATATGATTTGTAACTGCCATCATGAATGTAGTAATGTTCAATAGTATCTTTTAATCTTATTTCGTACTTAATTAATTTATCGTTAAGGTCGAATATAAAAACGGTATCAATAATTACGGAATTTTTAACACTCCCCCTTTCTCTACGACTACCATTAAAAAAGAACAGATTGTATTCACCAATAAGGTTATCATCACCTTCACCAATTGGCACCCATTCACCTGTCCCAGTCTTTTCATCCACAAACCAACACCAACTCTCGTTTCGTTTTTCTGGATTATTAATACCAAGGTCATTTCCACAACCAAGAAGAACACTTATAACAAGGAATATTAAAATCTTATTCATTTTTTTTGGTTTAAAATGATGCCCAACGTCCAATTTATGTTTTTGTGGGGCGATTTAAAAGCACATATTTTCGTTTAACTAATTAGCCAAAGTTTTGTCTTTGGGTTTTAATTTTTTCTCCTGCTAAAACGTCAAAACAAAGTTTTGGCGGAGTTTATTAATTGCTTTACTCTTTCAAAATACTACCAACTGCCCTATGAAATATAGATGATGTTAGCCACTGGTTTTACTTTTTGCCAGATATTCCTTGGCAGTCATTACAGGGATTTTTGAGTTTTTAAAGTCTTTTTTATTTCTACTAATTATTATGTCGATTCTATTTTCTATTGCAGAATAATATTGAAGACCGTCTTCAAAATCTGGGAATTTATCACCACTAAGGGCTAATTCTGTAATTTTGTCGTCCAAGGATAATGTTTCCACGAGAACTTTAAACTTTCTAAGAATTATTCGAGCTTCTTTTTCAGATTTTAATTTTGATAAAATGTAGTTTGTATTTGCAAAAGTCAGAGAAGAAACGGTCAATGTTAAAATGTTTTTGTCTGCAAGAGAAAATAGGGTGGCAGCTTCAGTATAAAATTCTTTTCTGTTAGCTAATAAGTCAATAACAATGTTCGTGTCAATTAGTAATCTACTCATTTGTATTTCTCAATTAAAAAGTCTGTATAATCACTTTTTGTGTCAACATCATTTTCTAATGAAATTACTCCACTTAGGCTTTTAACTAAGGGAGTGATTTCTACATCACTTTTATATTTATTTGTCAAAGAAGCTAGATAGGATTCTATAAGTTTAGATAAACTAACCTTATTTGTTTTAGCATATGTTTTAGCCTGTTCAATAATTATTTTATCAAGGCTAAGTGTGAGTTTAGTGTCCATAATCTATTTTTACGTGTAAATATATAAATAGTTTACGTGTAAGGCAAGTTTTATTGAAGTTTTTTACTTGTGGCTACGACTACTCTATGTTTTTGTTTTGTTTAGCCTTAGTCTAAAGTAGGTCTAATTTTGAAAAATAAAAAGTACAATTAGAGATGAATGACCTGATAAAATGCAAAAAATACTCGAGCCCAAAACACGAAAAAACCAAAAGGAAAATTATTGATTCTGCACTGGGGGTAAGTCGCTAATATGTAGAGGGGAAGCCCGAAGGTGTTCAGTGCAACAAAGCAATAAAATTAGTGGGGTCTCACGGACCCACTTAATTTTGATCGCCAAGTGTTGGCAGAGTTATTCTATTGATTTATTATGTCGTTCTTTTTGTATCTAATGTTGTTAAACTTAATTTCAATAGGCTGAAAGTCTTTGTCCCTTACGTGAATATGTTGGACTACCTAGTAAATATGTGACTATTTTTCTTAAGCCGCTATTTTAATAAAATCTCTTAATTTAACTTCCATTTCTAAAGGAGTAAGATACCCTAA
>NVUQ01000123.1 GCA_002401955.1 Flavobacteriales bacterium
TTGTGGTAATGTTAAAAAGATATAGAAAGTAAAAAAATGAAAAAAATAGCATTAATTATAGTAATAATAATTTTTAGCCTTACAGCTAAAGCACAACATTTTGGGGTAAGTGTAGATGTAGGTATGAGCCGTATAAATAAAATATATAATACCTATGGTACATTTGAAAATAAGTCCAAAATCTATTATGGGTTAGGGGTGTTTTATGCTAAAATTCCTTTAGAATCTAAATGGGGTTTTAGAGCTACATTAGATTATAATAAAAGAGGTGCAGGCGCTTTAGGTGAATGGTATGATTGGTATGGGATTAATCCAGAATACATAGTGAGCGAAACAACTGAATCTACAAAATCCTTGAATTTAACATTTACGCCAACATTAAATGCTTCTAATAGATTACAGTTTTTTTTAGGCCCTACTATTGGGTATACTTTAGGAACTAATACTAAAACCATTACTACTTATTATAAAACAGAAGCAAAATCTGAAGTATTATCATCTCGTACAGGAACTTCAGAATTTAATGGCAGTTCATTTATTAATCGCTTACACTTTGGAGTAAAAGCTGGAGTAAACATGAAGTTATCAAATCGTATTGATTTAGGTTTAACTTATCAGTATGCCAGATTACTTAAATATGGAAACCCTAACTATCAGCCATTTTACAATATAGTAAACTTTACAACAAATATTTATTTTAAAAAAAGAGAGAATAATGTTAGCGAAAATTAATTTAGGAATAGGGATAATTTGTTTAGTAGGATTAGTTTATATACTAACTGCTAACACCAACAAATCAGACATCGCTTATGTAGAAACAAGCGTCTTAATAGATGGTTATGAGGGAACACAAGTTGCTCGTAAACAATTTGAGGAGAAGTCTAAAATTTGGCAAGCCAATACAGATACTTTAGTACTCCAGTGGGAAAATGAATTGAAAGCCTATGAGCAAGAAAGAAGTGGGATGTCAGCAAAAGAAAGAGAGCTAAAAGAGGAGTTGTTAAGAAACAAACAGCAACAATTAGGGCAGTACCAAGAAGCCATGAAGCGCAAGGCTCAAGAAGAAGACCAACTAATGACTCAAAATGTAATGAATGACATTAATGCCTATTTAGAAGATTATGGAAAAGAAGCAGGATTCACCTACATTTTAGGAGCTGCTGGGGGTAATATCGTTTATGCAGAGGATGCTCAAAACATTACAGAAGAAGTGCTGAACGGATTAAATGTAGAATATAAAGGAAAGTAAATAGATTCCCCTCTTGAGACTCTGTGCTGAGCGAAGTCGAATGTAGGGGCAGATTTTTCCAAATCTTTGATTTGGTTTCAAAATCAGAGATGTGTTAAAAGGAAGAGAGGTTTCCTAAGCTCTCCTATTAAAAGAGAAAAACATAAAGAAGAACAAAACAAGAAATTGAAAATAAGAACTAAAATATCAAACCTAAAGGTATTGCAAAAATCTGTCACTTCGAGTGTTCCGAATTTTCTTCGGAATGTATCGAGAAGCCGGCAGATTTTTAAACTAGCAATGTTCTTTGTGATTTTACTTTGTTTAAACTCCTGTCAATCCAAGCTAACAGAAGCAGAATTAAAAACATACATCCAAAACCCTGAAAATGGTTTAATGCAAGAAAAAAAAGTGAATAATGTGGAATATAAACTTATTTATAAACCGACAGCATTAATGATTAATCAAGAGTTGAGAAACAAAGAAATTACTAATGGTTTGTTGGATAGTTTAGAAGAAAAATACAGCAAACACCATTATTTTATGTTATCGGTAAATGTAAATAATAGAGATATTTTGAGCAGTAAAGCGGGCAATAAAGGAGAATTTGGTAGTGCAGTATACCAACTGTCGTTTAACATGAACGAAAAAACATTTTTAGTAAATGATAATTTAGACACTTTAGGTTTGGTAGATTATGTTTTTCCTAGAATGTACGGAATGTCTCCCGCTACCAACATGCTATTTGTGTTTGAAAAAGGTGATTGGGAACATACTAAGAGCTTAAAGCTACATATCAACGAATTTGGACTAAACACAGGAAACACCAAGTACAAGTTTTTAGCAAAAGATATTAAAAATATACCCGCAATTAAATACAAAGAAGTATGATTAAGATAAGAGATAAATTTTGGTTTAAAGGAATAGCTGTTTTTATGGCTATTCAATTTTTAAATATGATTTTTACACCTGCGTTATTAATGGCTCAAAACACAGGCCCTGTTGCTCCTGAGGCTGTCGCTTTTGAACCTGTAGATGCTACAGATATGGTAAGCCTTTTAACGGGTGATGTAAGTTATGTATTACCATTATTAACGGTTCCTAGTCCAGAAGGAGGTTATCCTTTAGCTCTATCTTATCATGCAGGAATTACTATGAAGCAGGAAGCATCATGGGTAGGTTTAGGGTGGAATATTAACCCTGGAGCAGTTAATCGTTCTGTTGTAGGATACCCTGATGATTGGAGAGATAAAAAAGTAACGTCTATTGTTAGTAATTCAGGAGGTTCAGAAACATTACATACTCTATCTATGGGCTATGGATATAATGGAGTAGGAATCGGAACAAACTTTTCTTGGGGGTCTAATAAAGCTTTTGGTGGGAGTGTTGGTTTGTCATATGGTATTCCTGGGTCTAATTTTGGAGTTAACGCTTCTGTAGGGGAATCGGGGGCATCTATCGGAGCCAAAGCAAGTCTTTTCCCCAGTGCAAATAAAGGTCAAGCAGATCCTAACGGAGGGAAGGTAAACCCTTCAATAGGAGTAAGTTTAGGAACTAAAGGAGTTAATGCTACAGTAAATTCTGGTTTGGGAATATCATTCTCTACCAATGGAACATCATCAAGAATAGCTATAGGAGGTGTCGGAATACCACTGTCACAAACAATAGGTGCTTCGGATTTTAATACATATACTATTGGTAATTTTAATATTGAATTAATGGTGCCTACAGCGGTAGGAACTTTCTCTTTAGGTTATGGAGACAATACTCATTACTATCAATTATACGAAGAATCAGATAAGCATATTAATGGCCCTTTATATTTTGGAGGAGCGTATTATCCAGATCCGGCATATATAGGCCTGTTAGATACTGATCATATAATGGATGTTAATACAACGATGTATAATAAAGCAACATCAAGTTTAGATTATATTGAAAAAGCTTCGAAAAACAACTTTGTATACCCTGCTTATGATAATTTTACGGTGAGCGCTCAAGGACTGTCAGGAAGTATGCAGCCAAGAATTTATGAGTTTGGTGAAATATATGCTGAATCTAAAGTTTTAAAAAAGCATCCAGCAAACTCTTCTAATGACCCTCAAAAAGCACGATATGAAAATAGATATCACTATCATCCAGGAGACAAATTAACTAGAACACCTAATCAAATTCATTTTAATTTCGATTATTCTAATACTTCTTACTTAAAAGTTGAAGGAGGGAGTTATACTGGTAATGGAGTTGATGCTTTGTGGGGAGTTACTACTACAGAATCTTTTACTAGTCAAATAAATGGAGAAAGTAATTATAATACAGGAACTAAACGCAAAGGAGGAGGTAAATATGTAGAATGGTTTTCTAATAGAGATATTATAAATGACCCTAACGGTGTAAAAGCGAGAGGATTTATAGAGACGCTAAGTATTAAGGAGTCTAGAACAAATCAAGAATATTTTGATCCTGAAGGCATAGGTGCTTATGCCATAACTACTGAAGATGGGAAAACTTATCATTATTCTTTACCCGTATATCAATTTGAAAATTTTTTTATTGATGATACGCATACTACAGATTTTATGCAAAAAAAATTAGAGAAGTATGCCTACACATGGTTGTTAACAGCTGTTACAGGTCCTGATTATGTTGATATGCCAGATGCAAATAATGAACTAGGTTCTTTTGATAAAAATGACTTTGGATATTGGGTAAACTTAGATTATGGTAAATGGACGGATGGTTATTTTTGGCAATTGCCATATAATAATGTAGATGAACCTTATTCTTTTGGTAGAAAACAGATCTACTATTTAAATAGTATCAACACGCGTTCACACACTGCTTACTTTATTAAAAATATTAAAGAAGACGGTTTAGGTAAAAATGTTAACCTAAATAAACCTTTTACTAAATATGAATTAAAACATTTTGGTGTAACATTCTTGTCAAGTTATTGGAACTGTTGTTTTGATGGGAGTGTTAATCAGACTCAGTTTTATATAGGCAATCATACATTTAAATCTGAAATTAATGTTCCTGAAAAACATAAAACAATGAAACTAGAAAAAATAATTTTAGTAAAAAATGAGGATGCTACACTACTTCCTTCAGGAAATATTGTTTCCCCTACCTTAATATCAAACGCACCCAGAAACGGAGGAGAAATTAAAGATTCCGAATTATTTGAGTTTAGAAAAATTAACGATAACCCTAACAATAATTATAAAAGTGTAGGCCGTCAAGAACCTACTATTAATTTCAACATTTATTATAAAGATAATGTGTTAGACATCTATGATTATGATCAAAGCACATTTGATAGTCAAGCTATTAAAATTATCGAGTTTAATCACGATTACTCATTGGCTACAGGATCTGAAAATAGTTCAGCACCTTCAACTAGTGCGTATAATAGTGGAGGAAGATTAACGCTAAATTCAGTTAAAATTTTAGGGAAAGGTGGAGCTGATATTTTGCCTGATTATAATTTTGATTATTATAATAATTTAGGATATGATAAAAATAAAATAGATGAGTGGGGATATCATAAAGATAACCCTGAGAATTGGAGTTTAAAGGAAATTGAAACGCCTTTAGGGAGTAAAATTTATATGAATTATGAAGAAGATACTTATTATGCAGAAGCAATAGATCCGACTCCTATTTATGGTACTGTAAGCCAGACAGTCCCTATTACAGGAATTACAGGTACAGCTGGTAATTATCAGTTAAATATAGCTTCTCCAATAGTAAATTATAACTATAGTAGTGCTATAGGAGTAAAACTTCATATTACATCGATGGATCAATTTTGTCTTAAAAGTTTTAGTGGAGTAACAAACATGCCTGTGAAAATAAATGATATAACAAGTGCAAATTATAATGTTCAAATAGTCGGATCAGGGACTAATTCATGGAGTGTGACAGGTCTGCCGACAAATCAAGCAGATTATTTTGATATTAATAACAGTGGCACTGATTATTATGACGATTGTTATTGGACAAATGCATCCGGTTATATTGAACTTATTTCTATTGATCCTGAAGTGTCGAATTTTACAGGTGGTGGTATTAGGGTTCAAGAAATTACTATAGAAGATGAGTTAAGTAATAACTATATAACAAGTTATGATTATAATGATCCTAATACAGGGATTACTTCTGGAATTACTTCTTATGCTCCTAAAGAATCACAACAAGATAGATATATTCCGTATGCTCACGATATACCTACTCCTGGTGTAATGTACGAATATGTTACTGTTGAAAATAGAGGGGTAATAGGAAAAGCAGAGAACAAGACGGCTTATCATTTTGAAGTATTGAAACCATCACAGAATGTAGGGTCTTTTAATTTTAAGATGGGAGATCATATTTCTGTAAATGATAATCAACAAGCGTTATTTGGCCACCCCATCCCTTTTGTAAACCATACTTACAATGTAACTTCAAGAAATACGACAATAATAGATAATACAGCTGCTTTGGGTAGGTTAATTAGTACTTCAGTTATTGGTGATAAAAATTTAATACAATCAAAAACCACTTATGATTATAAAGATATTAATGAAATTCAAGTTGGAATTTCTCAAGAATCTTTTAAATCAACAAAAAGGCATATCGATTTGTGGGATAATACTCATGTTAAGTCTCAAAGTCTTTGGCATTATAATACTTCTTCTAAAATAGAATACCCTAGTGTTATTAAAAGTGTAACTACAACATCCAAAGGTCAGTCTTCTACCGTTTACTATGATGAGTACGATTTCAATACTGGTAAACCTTTAGTAACTCGTTATGAAAATTCATGGGGAGATGAATATAAAACAGAAGCAATACCTGCTTATGCTGTTAACACAGGAGGACATTATCCTTATGCAAAAATGGGATCAAAAGTGTGGGATGCAACTAATAAAAATATGCTTGTACAAGATGCTGCAACCTATTTGTATAAAACAAATAGGAGTAGTCCTGATGATATTGTTTCTGCTTCTATCCAAACTTGGGAGGATGATTGGGATTATCGTGAGTTTGTAGCTGCTAATAGTAGGTATGAAGATATTCCTGAAGTTACTGCTAGCAATAAAGTTTGGCGTAAGCATAAAAACTATACTTGGAAAGCTCATATTAATACAGATGGAACATACAAAGATTCAGGAGCTGATGCTTTTAAAAATTATGATTGGTCTATTGGAGCCTCATCCTCACAAAATCCAAGATGGAAAAAAGTAAATGAGGTAACAAAATACAATCGTTATTCACATCCTTTGGAGTCCAAAGACCTAGTAGATAAGTTTGTCGCTACCAAAATGGGGTACAATGAAACTCGTGTATTAACTTCATCTGTAAACGCTAAGTATACTGACTTTGGTTTCTCTGGTGCAGAAGATGAAGTAATAAATAATCATTTTGGAGGAGAATTGTATAAAGGCACAACAAGTACTATATATGATGCAGAACTAAGTGGAAATGATAGCAAATATGTACATACAGGTTCTAAATCTTTGAATGTAGGTGATGGTCAGTGGGGCTTTGTTTATAAAAACGATGAATATGAATCAAGTAGGAAATACAAAGCAAGTGTATGGGTGCATGAAAGTAATTCATCAGAGGCTCGTATAGCAGTGAGTATGAAAAATGCTGGTGGTACTTCAGTTCATTATTATAGTGTGGTTGTAAATGCTAACACCCCAAAATCTGGTGAATGGTATCTTTTAGAGACTAATATACCAAACAATATAACTAATGCATCATATTTAGAAGTACAAGCTTATAATCCTTCTAGTGGTGGTGGAGCTGTTTATTTTGATGACTTTATGGTTCATCCTGCAACTGCACCAATGACCTCTTATGTTTATGACGATAAAACAGGATTAGTAACTGCTATAATTGATAATAACGGTATGGCAGTAAAATACGAATACGATGATGCAGGTAGATTAATAACAAGCTACAGAGAAATAATAGGTAAAGGTTTTGTTAAAGTTGCAGAGCATGAATATAATTATGCTAGCCAGTAAAATGATACACTTCATAAATTATAATATTTTGCTGTTACCTCCAGCATTTAATTACAAGACCAATTTTAGTGAACTAGGATATACGCTGTCTTGGATGAAAGTGAAAATTTGTAGAATGAAAAATATAATTTTCACAATCATTTTTACTTTATTAATTGGAACAAGTCTATTTTCTCAGAACCATATAGATTCTAATAATACTAAATGGAGTTCTAATAACATTATTAAAACGGAGCTTATTCAGAGTGTTCTTGGGCTAAAAGCTATTGAATATGAAAGAGTAGTAACCAAGAAATTCTCATTGTTAATTGCTTACTCTTGGGGTAATTTAAATAAAGAACATAAACAGTTGTTTAATGATGATAGCTATAGTATTCATAAGCTATCATTAAACAGTTCGATAACAGGAGAAATTCGATACTATGCATCTAATAAACATAGAAAAATACCAGCGGGTTTTCACATAGGACCAAGAATTCAATTAAATAATATTACTCAAAAGGTTAATTTTTATAATTCTAAAAGTGAACTATTATTTACAGAAAATATAGATTATATTTTAAATAGTTTAGAAATTATAATGGGCCCACAGTTATTAATAAAAAAATTAATTGTGATTGATTTTCAAATCGGATTAGGTTATGGTTTTCTGAAAGCAAGACAGGAGAATAATAATTTAGGATATAATTATGAAGGTTCTGGAGCCAAAGTATCTATTGCTATTTCTTGTGGTATTGCTTTTGGTAGGTAAAAAATTAATCTATAGATTTTCTAGATGCTGATAGAATACCGGTTAAGTACGAATACGATGATGCTGGTAGATTAACTACAAGCTACAAATAAATAATAGGTAAATGTTTTGTTAAAGTTGCAGAGCATGAATATAATTATGCTAGCCAGTAAAATGATACACTTCATAAATTATAATATTTTGCTGTTACACCCTAACAGCTTGCCATCTTCTGAATGAAAATGAATGCAGCTTGCACATTTTAGATTTTAGCGTTAGCGTAAAAATCTTAATGGCATAGCGTTTAGGAACAATCCCGTCCTAAATAAAATTCAAGATAAAGCAAAGGCATTGAATTTGTTATAAAAAGAGATTAAAACACTCATAAATTAAAAAG
>NVUQ01000124.1 GCA_002401955.1 Flavobacteriales bacterium
TATTCTTCACTAAGATCTTTGGCTGTCATCCCTGATTGTAATAACTCTACAATCATTGTCTTAAATTCATTCTCATACTGTCTCTTTTCCATAATTCAACTATATAAGTTATGGACTTTATTAATCCGTCACAACAACAATAGACATTCCACAATGGCTAAAAAATCATAACCGCACTTCGGGTCGGCAACGCTTTTTAGCTGGGTCGTAACAAACATTCCTTCCGAATCATTATCGTATCAAATAGAATCGTATCGCATCAAAAACTATCGTATTATTTACGGATATTTACGAATCATAACGTATCATTTTATATATTTGTTGAATGGAAAATCACGTACACACATTTCAACTTAATATAAACTGGACACTACTCTCTTTAATTAGTTCTATCGACAGATTTGATGCAACATGGAATACCATAGAGCAAAGAGAAGGACAAACTTTAAAACAGCTAAAATCGATTGCTACGGTAAAAAGTGTTGGTGCCTCTACAAGAATTGAAGGCTCAAAGATGAGCAATAAAGAAGTGGAAGTCTTACTTGATAATATTGATATAACAAAAATTGAAGATAGAGACTCTCAAGAAGTATTTGGTTATTTCAAAACCTTAGATTTAATATCCGAATCATACAAAGACATCAGAATAAGCGAAAACAGCATTAAAAATTTGCACAATATTCTAATGGAGTTCAATGAAAAAGATAAATGGCATAAAGGAGATTACAAACAACATAGTAATGCTGTTGAAGCTACTCATCCTGACGGAACTAAACATATAATATTTCAGACAACAGAAGTAGGCTACCCTACAGAAGATTCCATGAGAAATTTAATTGATTGGTACAAAAACGACAATGAAACCCACCCTCTTGTAAAGTGTGCTCTTTTTGCTTATGACTTCGTAAGCATTCATCCTTTTCAAGATGGAAACGGTCGTTTAAGCAGACTTATTTCATCGCTTTTACTTTTACAAACTGGATATAAATGGATTCAATACGTAAGTTTTGAACACGAAATAGAAAGTAGAAAAGTTGAATATTATAAAGTCTTACAAAATTGTCAAGCAAACAGACCTAATGAAAATGTAGATGAATGGATTAATTTCTTTTTTGATTCATTGAAAAATATACAATTAAAACTGTCCGAAAAATTAAAAATAAAAGGAGTTGAAACAAGGCTGACACCAAAAGAAAAGAGTGTTGTAAGTTTTATTGAAAATTACCCTGGATGTAAGTCTGGAGGCATTGCCAAAAAATTAGGAATTCCTAGTCCAACGGTTAAAAGGATTTTACCTAAATTAATCCAACTAAAACTCATAACCAAACACGGAGTTGGACCAGGTACTAATTACACAATATAATAACGTTTTGTAACACTTAGCGATCAAAATTAAGTGGGTCCGTGGGATCCCATTAATTTTATACCAATTTAATTTCAAAATACCCAACAATGTTTTTTGAATGAAATTGGTATTACAAACAATTCTTGTCAATCTGTTTTTCAATAAACGCCACTGAGGATTCAACACCTAAACTGAGTGCTTCATACAAATCATCACAAGCACCTTCATTATTTCCTTGCATCTTTTTAACATAAGCTCGGTTGGTATAGCCAGATTCTAATCTAGTTGCATTTATCTCGCCATTATAACGATTGGTTTCAATACTGATAATTTTATTAAAATCTTTTATCGCGTTTTTATAATCTTTAAACTGCTGAGCTTTAATAATTCCTCCATTATTTAAAGCATTCCACATTTCTGAACTGTATTTTTTAGCCAACCCTATCGTTTTGGTATAATCTTCTACTGCTCCTTTATAGTCTTTATCACCCTCTCTTTGTAATGCTCTTTTATAGAAAAATTCAACTGTTTGTTCCTCCTCTTCAATAACAACTTCTTCAATAACCTCTACAAGTTCACTTTCTACCTGTTTAGTCAAAGCTGCTTTTTTCTCCTCAAGCAAATAAGCTTCATTAGTCAAAGTAAATCCTTCTTGTATTGGTTGAATATCATTAAAAATCCAAAAAGCCACTCCTCCCACTATTAAAATAGCTACAATTAATTTAATTAAGCTTTCATTATTTCCTGAGTTTTGCCCTGCTTCAAATAGAGAATCAAATTCTAAATCATTTTCTTTCATAGAGTTAAAAATAAGAATTCTGTAGCAACAATTTTAAAATCCTTCAAAAACTCCTAAACCAAACAACGCAAAATCATATTTAACAGGATCTTTTGGATCTAAAGCTCGCAAGCTTAAATCTAACTCTTCTAATGCTTTAGCATCATTTTGCTTTCTATTAAGTAAACCTAATTTTCTGGCTACGTTACCCGAATGCACATCTAAAGGACAAGAAAGAAGGGCTGGAGAAATAGTTTTCCAGATACCAAAATCAACACCAGTATTATCATTTCGAATCATCCAACGTAAAAACATATTAATCTTTTTTGCTGCAGATTTTTTATATGGATCGCTCACGTGTTTTTGTGTTCTACTTGGATGTTCTATTGAAAAAAATACCTTTTTAAATTCGTGGATTGCTGATTGCATTGAATCTGTTGTTTTGTGTTTTTCAAAAACACCTTCCATTCCATTATGATTCGTATAAATATTTTTAAGAGCTTTAATAAAATATTTAAAATCTTCAGCATTAAAAGTCCTATGTACAAAACCAAGCAATCGTTCTAATTGAATATCATTATGTTCCATAACGAAATCGTAAGGAGAATTCCCCATTAAATCAACCATACGATTAGCATTCTTTACTATCATTTTTCTATTTCCCCAAGCTATAGTTGCAGCTAAAAAGCCAGCTATTTCAATATCTTCTTTTAAATTAAATTGATGAGGAATAGAAATAGGGTCTGGCTCTATAAAATCTGGTTGATTGTATTGAACAACTTTCTCTTCTAAAAAAGACTTTATATCTTTACTTATCTGATTCATCATTGGTAAAAGTAATTATTCAAAAAATAAAAACTGTTTTAGATTGGAATGATTATTGGTAAATTTGTACCATGAAAAATATTATTTTAATAGCTACAGTTCTTTTAATTAGCTTTTCTGCTAACGCTCAAAAAAAAGAAAAAACATATAAAGTTCTTGCTGGTTGCGGTCAATGTCAGTTAGAAATGATCTCTAAAACAGGATGTGATTTAGCCATACAATATGCAGGTAAAAAGTATTGGGTAGATGGTACAAATATTAGTGATCATGGAGATGAACACGCTTCAGATGGATTTTGTCAAACTACTAGAAAAGCTGAAGTTAAAGGAACTTTTGATGGAAACAAATTTATCGCAACCTCCTTTACCTTAATTGACAATAAAAAGAAGAAATCAAAAAAATAGATTTTATCTCATATAAACATATGTCATATAGAGTTAAGCAGCTAAGAGACAAACACGGTACACCTTCCGAAAGAGCCCAACAAAAAGTGGTTGATTACTTATCTGATGATGTTCAAGAATTTATTCAACAATCTCCTTTTTTAGTATTGTCTACTAGTAATTCTAATGGAGATTGTGATGCTTCGCCAAGAGGTGGCAAGCCTGGTTTTGTTAAAATTATAGATGAAAAAACATTATTAATTCCAGATATTAGAGGAAATCGTTTACTCCAAAGTACAGCCAATATAACTTCTAACCCTAAAGCTGGATTAATCTTTTTTATTCCTGAAAACAACAAAACTGTTAGAGTAAACGGTGCAGTTAAATTAATAGAAGTAGAAGATCTTAAAGAAATGAATATCCACAGCCAAATTTTTAATGCTGATGAAACTGCTTATCTTATACAAGGTTTATTAATTACTGTTGATGAAGCTTATAGACATTGTCCAAGAGCATTATCTTTTTCTAATTTATGGAGTAAAAATTAAAAAGTATATCGAATAGATATTCCAACAGCAAACTCAAAACCTGAGTAGTATTTTACAAAATTAAACATTGGTCTAGAATCTACACTTGCTGTAAAAGGGAGGCCCAACTCTTCATCAAAGTCATATTCAACACCTATATGTGCCCCAACTGCTCCTCCAACGGCACTTCCATTGCTTACCAATTGATGCCTATTTATCCCTGTATTAAAAGAATACAACCAAACTTGAGCTCCTGGTCCGGCAAACCAACTAAAACCACTTTGAACTTCTCCTACCCAATGAAATGCTCCAGTTACTCCAAAACGATTAAAATTATTATCGGTGCCTAAAGCTAAACCTACTTCTGCTCTATTTAAATCTCCTAAACCATGTTGATATGATAATTCTGGTCCAATACCGTAATTACCAACGCTACCTCTTAAACCTACTGTACTAGGATATACTTGTGCTTTAACTGAAGTTAAACCAATAAAAAATATAGCTAATAATAAAATACTCTTTTTCATTTTTAATTTTTTTATAAATTTATCTCAAATCTATACTCAAAAAAAAAACTTATATAAATAATACTAACAGTTAATTTTGGATAAGTTGTAATAAAATGTGATTCTCAAAAGAGTGATATTAAATCATTTTATTATAAATTTGAAATCTATTTATAAATTTATGGAAAACATTAGTGTTTTAGAAGCTAAATATGAAGCTCAAAAGATAGCATTTGGTCCAATTGCATTCCAAGCTGTTAACTCTCTTATAAAAATAGGCGCTTTGGATTTAATTCATCAATCAAGAAAAGGTATTAGTGATGAAGATATCTCTAAAAAAACTGGCATTTCTATCTATGGTATTAAAGTATTATTAGATTTAGCACGTTTTATGAAAGTTGTTTTACTAGAAAACAACAAAAATAAAATTAGTAAAATAGGTTACTTTTTAATTAAAGATAAATTAACTACTATAAACTTTAATTTTGTAAATGATGTATGTTACGAAGGCGCATTTTATCTAGAAGATTCAATTCGTGAAGAAAAACCTATAGGTCTTCATAAAGCCTTTGGACAATGGGATACTATTTACGAAGCCTTATCTGAACTACCAGAAAACATTCGTAAAAGTTGGTTTGATTTTGACCATTATTACTCTGACACATCTTTTGATTCTGCCTTAAAAATTGTATTTAAAAACAATCCTAAAAAAATAATGGATATTGGAGGAAATACAGGAAAATGGTCGTTAAAGTGTACATCTCATAATAATGATGTAGAAATGACCATTGTTGACTTGCCTGGCCAAATTTCTACTGCAAAAAAGAACATTTTAAATAAAACTGGTGCTGATAGAATCTCTTTTTACCCTCAGAATCTTTTATCTGATGAAATTTCTCTACCTGGAGAACATGATATTATATGGATGAGTCAGTTTTTAGATTGTTTTTCTGAAAAAGAAATTATTAAAATTTTAAAAGCGGTAAAAACAGCAATGTCTGCAAATACAAAAGTGATGATTATGGAAACTTTTGTAGACTGCCAAAAATATCCTGCTGCAGAATTCAGTTTACATAATACTTCTCTCTATTTTACATTTATTGCAAATGGAAATAGTAGAATGTATCCTTTAAGTTCATTTTCTAAATTAATCGAAAAAGCTGGTTTAGTTATTTCTAAAACACATGATGAAGTTGGTGTAAGCCATACTATTTTAGAATGTTCCCTTCCATAATTATTAACAGAATAAATAAAAATTGATACTTACATTATTTTAAGCCTCTAAAAAAAACTAGGGTAAACTCATACTTTTTATTTTTCAAGATTATACCAATTTAATTTTAAAACACCCAACAATGGTTTTTGTATAATACCGATAGATCAATCAAAGCCTGAGAATGAGTGTAACGTAATTATCGGGCATTTTGATTACAAATCGATATTAGACCTAAAAAGAGTAATAAATTAGGTGATTTTTGTAGACTTTTTCAGTTCGAGTGCTCCGTATGTTATCCTGAGTACCTTGTTAATTAAAGGGTTAATATAAATTCAGAATAATCAATTCTAAAAGAATTAATAAAAACAGTATTTTAGTCATCACAAATTTAAACGCATCAAAAATATTTGGCATAAAATATCATTTATAGGTTTACAAAACCTTAAAAATAGTGAAGCTCTAGAGCACTTTAGAGAAATTATTTTAATTAATAGGTTAATTTCTATTACCACCATAGCCATGGTAATTTATTTGCCAATAGAAATTATCTTTAATAGTGTTAAATTGGTTCCCTTCATCTTAATTGAACTAGGAATCCTTTTACTCACCTTATTTTTTAATCATAAAAAATGGTTTAACTTTTCAAAAATATATTTTTTTATTGCCTGTATCATTTCTATACTTCCAATGATGTACATAGTTCCTGAAGGGGCTGGAAATGAATTTTTATTGCTTCCATTGGCACTATTACCTAGTTTACTTTTTCATAACAAATGGTTAGATTTCTTCTTCTTTATACTTGTTGTTATTGTTTTTTATGTTGTTATCAGTACTAGAGGATTAGTTGATCCTATAGTTAATGTTACTCAAGATCAAATTGATTTCTTTAGAAACATTTATGTTGGTGTAGTCTTTCTGCTTTCATTTACCATTATCTTTTATTTTAGAACGCTAGTAAACGAATTTGAGGAAATCAATAATAAAAAAAATGAGCTGCTGCGAATTTCTAATGAAGAAATTAAAGCTAGTATTAGTTATGCTAAAAGAATTCAGCAAGCAATACTTCCATCTTTAGATTTAATAAAGAAGAATTTACCGCAATCTTTTATCTACTACAAACCTAAAGATATTGTTGCAGGAGATTTTTATTGGTTACAACTTTTACCTCAACCTAATGGTTGGGATGTTGATGGTGATATTATCCTTTTTGCCTCTGCCGACTGTACTGGACATGGTGTTCCTGGTGCAATGGTAAGTGTAGTTTGTCATAACGCACTCAACCAATCGGTAAAAGAATTCGGAATTACTCAGCCTAATTTAATACTAGAAAAAGCTCGTGATATTGTAATTGATACTTTTTCTGAAAGCGTAGAAAATGTGCAAGATGGTATGGATATCGCCATTTGTTCCTTAAATACAAAAACCAAAGAGTTACAATACGCTGGTGCCAATAATCCTTTATGGATAATAAGAAAAAATAGTGATGTTATTGAAGAATATAAAGCCAATAAATACCATATTGGAAAATGTGATATGATGAAACCATTTACAAATCATACCATACAATTAAATGATGGAGATACTATTTATATATTTTCTGATGGCTACCCAGACCAGTTTGGTGGTCCAAAAGGAAAAAAATTGAAATCAAAACCTTTTAAAAATCTATTATTATCTATTTATAACCAACCTTTAGATGAACAAAAGGAACTGTTAGACAATCATTTTGAACAATGGAAAGGTGACTTAGAACAAATAGACGATGTATGTGTAATAGGCGTAAAAATATAGCTATATGAGAATTACTTTCCTTACAATCTTCATCATCATTATTTACAGCTGTAAACCACAAATGATACCTGCTTCCAAAGATGCTAAATCACCTAAATTTAACACCACAACTTGCCAATTAATTGAAAAATCCTTTACTAATAAAGGCGGTAAAATAACTGAATACAAAGAGTTATACTTACGCTGCTCTATTCAAGATTACTATATCAAAATTTGTGAAGGAAACGTATCTGTTGAAAAGTTAAAGCCTTACATAAATAAGGGAATAGAGGTAGAAATGGAAATTAAAGATGGAATATGGGATCACTGTGATAAAAACCCTGCTTATACCCAAAGCAGAACAGGAACTTATATTATTATTAAAAAAATTATCGAATAAGAGCTTACTTTTTAGCTCTTGCCTCTTCTCTCATTTTTCTTAAATCGGCTTTTACTTGTTTACTATAAACTACATCATGTACGTATTCTCCTTCTTCTGGACTATATTTAATAATTGCTGTAGGGAAATCTAAATTTGAAACATCAACTCCTTCAAATTTACTTGCCTTCATTAAATCAACCCTAAACTCATAAACATACTTACCACCAAACTCGGTTCTTTCTACGGTAGAAATTTGAATACGCTCTGTTACAAAACCAGGTTTAACAACCTCTATCATATAAGGCATTCCACTAAAAAGAATAAACTCAAATTTACTCTTCTTTGTTTTGGTCATTTGAACTATTTTATTATTCTGATATAATCTTACCAATGCTCCATTTACTTTTTCATTATTTTCAAACACGTAACCCTTTATTTCTAATGAGCTTTCTTTTCCAGGAAACATTGCTGGTTTTATAGCTGCACTTAAGCCAATAAATAAAATAAGTAATACCGATAAAATTCTAATCCTTCTCATAACAATATTTATAATTCTTTTGTCCTGTCCATCCAGGCCTTTTTCAGCATCAATAATTATAAAAGCTACATCAATTTCTTTTATTTTATCAATTGATTTT
>NVUQ01000125.1 GCA_002401955.1 Flavobacteriales bacterium
TGAAATAGTCTTTTAGGTTAAAAAATCAAGTAATTGTTTGTTTAATCCATAAAAAGAGGGTCCTGGTCGAAAATATAATATGTATTAATAAATAATTATTAACTTTTGGGTTCGTATTCTAAAGGTGAATCTTATTTTTTTTAATGTAAATTTTTAAAAAAACAATATATTACCTTATAGTTCTAACGCTTTATGAACACTAATTTTTATTCACCCATTCTACAAAAAAAAGCAATTCTTATTGTGCTTTTAATTTTAGGTGGCAATAGTATTTTTTCTCAAGATATTGGGATCTTATCTCATTCTAGCCCAAATTCAGGATGTGAGCTTTCTAATAGTGAGTTGGTTACCGTTAATCTATTTAATTTTGGAACAGCATATAGTGGTTCGTTTGATGTTAGTTATGTGATTAATGGAGGGACACCTGTAACAGAAACGATAACCTTAACACCATTTCCTGGAACTACATCATATGCCTATACTTTTACTGCTTTGGCAGATTTATCTACAGCAAACACTTACAATTTTACATTTTACACCAATTTAATTGGAGATGTTAACACTAGTAATGATACCTTAAACAATATTGTGGTAGTATCAGATACATTATCTATTGGTGGAATGGTAACAACTAGTCAGTCAGTTTGTTTAGGAATTAATAGTGGTACACTTAATTTAACTTCTTTTATTGGAAATATCCAATTCTGGGAATCATCTATAAATGGTGGCTCATCTTGGAGTAATATTGTAAACACAACCAGTTCTGAAAACTATAATAACATTGCTCAAGACACTTGGTATAGAGCAATTGTTCTTAATGGGTTTTGTCCTCAAGATACTTCTACAGTAGCTATTTTAAGTATAGATTCATTATCTATTGGTGGTAATATTGCGGGGAGTACAACAGTATGTGTTCCTCCAAATAATGGGGTGTTAAATTTATCTAACGAAAGAGGAACCATTACCGATTGGGAGTTCTCTTCTGATGGAGGAGGAAGTTGGATCAGTCTTTCTAATACTACTAACACATACAATTATATAAATCAACCATCAACTTATCTTTATAGAGCTCTAATCAAAAATGGTTCCTGTTCAACAGAAATCTCTGATACAGCTCAAGTAACGGTGTTGTCTGGAGCAGTTGGCGGAACAACATCTCCAGCAAACCAATCTGTTTGTTCAGGAACTAATTCAGGTAATATTACATTATCTGCTCAGTTAGGTAATATTACATCTTGGGAAAGTTCTATTAATAATGGCGTTTCCTGGACTTCAATAGCTAATACTACTAACAATCAACCTTTTCTAAATTTAGCTCAAGAAACCTGGTACAGAGCTATTGTTAGTGATTGTAATATTGATAGTTCATCTATTGCTATTGTTATGATTGATACGAACCCCATAGGAGGAGTGCTTTCAGCAAATACCACTGTTTGTGCAACTTCAAATTCAGGAACAATTACATTGTCAGGAGAAATTGGAACTATTTTAGACTGGGAGAGTTCAATAAACGGAGGTACTACATGGAACCCATTATCTAACACAACAAATAGCTATAATTACAATAATATTTCAACAACAACTATGTTAAGAGTAATTGTTGGAAATGGAAGTTGTGCATCTATGTTTTCTGATACTGTTACCATTACAGTTGACAATGCTGCTAATGCAGGATCGATAACAGCCCCTTCAAATGTATGTGTTATTGGGAACAATGGAACATTAGTTACAAGTGGTGTTATTGGCAGTGTAATTGATTGGGAATTTTCTAATAATGGTGGTTCTTCATGGACTTCATTAGGAAATCCAACATCAACAAACTCATTTAATAATTTAACTCAAACAACATTGTTTCAGGTGATTGCAAATAATGGTGTTTGTCCAAATGATACCTCTCAGTATACTATAGCAGTTGATAATATAACGATTCCAGGAACATTGTTTGCTTCCGATACTGTTTGTGCACTATCTTCTGGTTTTGTATACCTTAATGGTTATCAAGGCAGTGTTATCGATTGGGAAGAAAGTAATAATAATGGAATCAGTTGGAATTCTGTCGGATTGTTTACAGATACCTTAAACTACAGTAATATAAGCACTCAAACACTTTATAGATCATTTATTCAAAATGGTGTTTGTCCAAATGATACCGCTAACATTATTACACTTGATATATATATGTCTAACGTTGGAGTTAGTAACGATACAACAATTGAATTAGGAACTTCAACAACTATTTCTGCCTACGGAGGGCTATTTTATTCATGGACTCCTAGTTCTAGCTTAAATTCTTCAAGCAATGCTGTTACAATTGCAACACCTTCTGTAACTACTGATTATACGGTTTTGATAGTGGATTCAAATGGATGTACTTATCAAGAAAATGTAATGGTTAGTGTTACTCAAGCTTTATCTGAACTTGTAATTGCAGATTTAATAACTACTAATGGAGATGGATTTAATGATACTTGGAATATTATTGGAATTGAAAATTACCCAGATACTAAAGTTTTAGTGTTTAATACTACAGGAAATACTGTTTATGAATCCTTGGATTATAATAATGAGTGGGATGGTACTTGGAATGGTAACCCATTACCAGATGGAACTTACTATTACATAGTGGAAATAAAAGAGGAAACGACAATTAGAAAAGGATTTATAACTATTGTGTCAAAATAAAAATGAGAATTGTAAAAAACATACTAATTATGTTGATGGGTATAACTCCATTCCTTGGTTTTGGACAAGAAATTCCTTTTTATTCAAATTATACTATTAATCCTTTAATATATAATCCAGCTCATGCAGGAGCTAATGAAGGTTTAGAAATGTTTTTACATCATAGAACACAATGGACTGGATACAAAGGGTCACCCGTTAGTCAATTATTTACTATGTCTGCTCCATTAACTAATATAAATTCAGGAATAGGACTTAGTTTTCAGAATAATCAACGAGGGTTGTTTAATGTGTTAACAGGTTCCGTTAAGTATGCTTATCATTTAAAGTTAAATCAAAAATCGAATTTAAGTTTTGGGTTAGGATTAGATATTCAGAATAGTGTTTTAAGAATAGGTGAATCTACAGTAAAGGATGTTGATGATCCATTAGTGAATAAAGGCTCAATATCTGAAACATTTTTTGACGCTTCATTTGGCGTAGAATACAGTTTAGCAGATAAGTTAAAGATTGGATTAAGTGCACCTCAATTAATAGAAGGTGGAGGTAACACAGAAAATGCAATGGCTAAGAATTCTAGATACTTTATTGGTCAGATTTCTTATTTACAGAAGATTACTAAAAACATAAAGTTTCAACCTGTAGTTTTAGCTAGGTATTCCCAAAATATTCCTGTTCAATATGATGTAAATGGGTTAATACATTATAAAGACATGTTTCTTATTGGAGCAGGATATAGAAATAATTACGCAATTAGTTTACATGCAGGAATTAATTTGAACAATTTTAAGATTAAATATGCTTATGATTTTGCAACAATTAACTCTAATCTTAATGTAGGGTTAAGTCATGAAATAACATTAGGATATACCTTGAGATTTAATAAAAAAGAAACTGTAACTATTTTACAGGAAGCAACGTTACCTAGTAATGCACCTCTTAGTTCTGATAAAATTAGAGAAATATTAATGTTATTAATTGACGAGTTTTTTGAAACATCAAATAAAACCCCTGATGAATTAAAAAAACTTGAAATATTAAGAGAAACAATATTTAAATTATTAGAAGATTTAGAATCAAAATGATTTAGACAATTTTTGGGAAAATGAATTTTAAAAATAAATTTATGTTGATTTGGTTGCGCTATTTAATAGTGTTAACTTTTGTTGGAATACCATTTCTTTCATTTTCTACACATATTGTTGGAGGTTCTTTAACTTATGTTCATAATGGAGGTTCAAGTTATACCATAACATTAAAACTATACAAGGATTGTGGGGCGGGAACAGCTGGGTTTCCGAATAATATAACGGTAAGTGTTAGGGGTAATAATGGAGCTACTTTTTCCCCTAATAAAAATATATCAATGGGCCTTGGAACTGTTTCTGCAGTTCCATATGTTATTGATCCATGTGCAAACCCTCCAAACCCTTTACCATGTGTTGAAGAAGGGATTTATACAACTACTGTAAATAATTTACCAACGAATCCTGGCGGATATCATTTATTCTATCAGATTATAGCCAGAAATTTAGGTATCATTAACGTTGATGCTACTTGTAATTGTATAGGCGAAAGTTTTTATTCTTACATTCCAGGCTCTTCTGCAATATGGTACGAAGATTTTACCTTCCCGAATAATACAACGGTAGACGTTGGGGCAACAGCGTGGTCGGTAGCTAATGGAACTCCATCTCCATCAAGTGCAATGATAAATAACAATCGCTTTCAATTTAGAGGTGCAAATAATGGTGAAGCGACATGGTCTTCAGAGGCAATAAATATTTCAGCCTATCCAGCAGGTGTTAATCTAAGTGTTGACCTATTGGAAGCAGGAAATTTTGAGAATAGTGATTCTATTCTTGTATTTTATAGAATAAACGGTGGTGCACAAACAATGTTTGCGAACAATGGGTTTAGAATTAATGATTTTGGAGCTGTTGTTGCCTCTCAAAATGGAGTTGTTGGTAATACAGTTCAGATAGAGGTAAGGGTTAATTATGGAGGTAATTCACCAACTAGTGAACGCTATAGGATTGATAATGTCTCTGTATTTAATAATGGAACACTTACAAACAGTAGTGCGGAATTTAATTTTTATCCTCCACTATTTTTATGTCAAGGAGAAGTATTTTCATTTGATCATTCAGCATCTGATTTGGATGGAGATTCTTTGGTGTATTCATTTTATACCCCTTATGATGGAGATAACGGTGGTGGTCCCTTAGATCCAACTTTCCCTGGAAATGTAGCAACATTTACACCTGTAATATGGCAACCCGGATTTTCTTCAACCAACCCTCTTGGTGGAGCACCTTTAACAATTGATCCAGTAACAGGTATAATAACAGGAACACCTACAATGTTAGGGCAATATGTGTTTGGTGTTAAAGTTGATGAGTATCGTAATGGAGTTTTAGTAGATGCAACCTTGCGTGATTTTCAAATTAATATTCTTAATTGTCCTCCGCCAAACCCACCCGTTACTGGTTCTAATATAGCAATTAACCTTAATGGAGGATGTGTTGATACAATTAGTGCTACAGGTTATGTTCCTGGTTCAGTTACTTGGACATCTATTTTTCCAGGAGCACAAGGTACTTATGATAGCTACTTATCCTGTAATACTGGATGCCTTAATCCAATAATAACACCTGGAGTAAGCCCGCCTAATTATATAGATTATATGATTTGTGGACTTTCTTCTGACTGTGGAAATATTCCAGCATGCGATACTGTTCGTGTTAATTTTAACCCATCATTATTGGTTGATATTTCTCCTGACCCTGCTATATTATGTCCTGGAGATACTGCGTTAAACTTAACTGTAAATTTATCTGGAGGTACTCCGCCATACAACATACAATGGAATACTTTAGACACTACAGCATCCATCTATGTTGGAGTGGGAACTTATACAGTTGTAATTAGTGATTTTTCAGATTGTATGCCAACTGCAGTATCTCAGGTTGTAACTCAAATTCCAGGAACAATAACTGCTGCTGCTGGTCCAGATCAAATAGTTTGTAAAACGGCAACTTCAGTACAATTGGCAGGAACTCAAACGGGTGGTACAGGTGTACTTTGGTCTGGAGGCTCTAATGTTTTTAGTCCAAATAATACAGATTTAAATGCCATTTATTATCCAACAGCAGCCGAAATTTCATCAGGATCTGTTACACTATATATAACCAATACAGGTACGGGTCTTTGTGCAGCCGATTTAGACACAATCATCATCAATTTTGTTGATTTTGAAGGCGTTAATACAATTACTCTAACTAATGCCTCTTGTTATGGAAGCTCTACAGGTGGAGCATCTATTTCTACTGTTGGGATAACTCCAGCATATACATATACATGGAACACAAATCCGGTTCAGACAGGAAATACTGCTACAAATATTCCAGATGGAACCTATACCATAGATGTCTTAGATGGAAATGGTTGTGAAACTCAAGAGACATTTACAATAGTGCAGCCTCAGCCATTAACAGGAACTTACGTTACTACAGATGTATCTTGCTTTTTTGGTAGTGATGGAGAAGCTACTGTTACACCTTTTGGAGGTACTTCCCCATATACTTACTCTTGGTCTCCTTCAGGAGGAAACGCTGCTACAGCTACAGGATTATCTGCCGGTGTTTATAACGTAACAATTACTGATTCTAATCTGTGTGATACAATAATAAGTATGACAATTAATGAATCAACTCTTTTAACCACTTCAATATCAAATATTAATCATGTAAGTTGTAATGGAGGAAATGATGGGCAAGCCACTGTTAATGTTGTAGGAGGGTCGCCAGGATATACTTTTTCATGGTCTCCAGCTGCAGGAAATTCTCAAACAGCTTTAGGACTTACTGTAGGAAATTATACAGTTACCGTTCTTGATTCTAATGGTTGTTCAGCTATTGCAAATGTTGTAATTAATGAGCCTGCAGCACCTTTAAGTGTTACATCTAGCCAAACAAATGTATCTTGCTTTGGTGATAATACAGGTATCGCGAGTGTCTTGGTTGCAGGAGGAACACCTGGATATTCTTATAGTTGGACTTCTTCTGCAGGTACAAATAGTACAGAAAATGGACTTCAAGCCGGAGTTCATACAGTTACCATTACCGATACCAATAATTGTACTTTAATAGAAGCTTTTACCATTATAGAACCTTCAGACTTAACACTTGCTCCAACATTTACAAATTCTACATGTGGATTATCTAATGGAACAATGACAGCAAATGCTTCAGGAGGAACACCTGGATACTCATATTTATGGTCAACTGGAGATACAACAGCAAGTGTTAGCAATATTGCCGCGGGAACTTATACTATCATAGTAACAGATAGTAACAATTGTATTGATTCTACAACTATTATTGTTCCAAATGCAACCCCTTCATTGGTAGCTTCTATAAGCTCATTCACAGATGTTTTTTGTCTTGCAGGAAATGACGGAACCGCTACAGTTAGTGTTGCTGGAGGAACTCCAGGGTTTAGTTATGCATGGACACCAATAGGAGGAAATGGCGCAACAGGTATTGGTTTAACAGCAGGAAATTATATAGTTACAGTTACTGATACAAATGGATGTATCGATACTTCTACTGTCAGTATATCAGAGCCTGCAACTTCCTTATCACTGAGTATGTCACAAACCAATGTAAGTTGTAATGGAGGAACAGATGGCGAAGGAGTAGTAACCCCATCAGGAGGTACCCCAGGATATAGTTATTTATGGAACAATGCAGATACCGATTCCATAGCAGATAATGTAAGTTCAGGAACATATACAGTAACAGTAACAGATGCCAATGGATGTACAGAAGTAGGAGGCGTAACAATTACACAACCAACATTATTAACCGCAACATTATCTCAAACCGATGTAAGTTGCAATGGAGGAGCAGATGGCGAAGGAGTAGTTACCCCATTAGGAGGAACCTTACCATACACCTATTTATGGAGCAATGCAGATGCAGATTCTATCGCAGGGAATTTAGTAGCAGGAACT
>NVUQ01000126.1 GCA_002401955.1 Flavobacteriales bacterium
AATAACTATTTTTGTTTATTTAATATTAATTATATCTTTTTAATTTCAATAAATCAAATTAAATGGAATTTGTAATTGACAAATCTTACTATTTCTTTCATTTTTATGATTTATTCTGACATATAAAGACCATATTCCTCGATTTATTCAACCTCCTTAACAAAAGAATCATTCTTATCCTGCATCTTCTATATTTACTCAATACTAGGATTAATCTGACTCCATTCTCCATTAACCACAAAACTATAAACATCAACAAAATAAGGTTAAGAATCAAAACTTTTATAGAAATACAACTTGTAATTCCCTCATAAATATATGAAATAAAATATCTCATCCCCTTAGGTAAAACCCCTTATCAAACCCAGTATAACCACTTAATTTTATATAGCTATTTATTGTAACTACCTCCATCTTATTTATTTTTTGTATTTTTGTTAAAAATTATTGCACTTTGTTTAATATCAATATACACATATACAACTTACCACTTGTTATACAAGTTGTAAATGGTTTTGTATTTAAATGAAAACATAACTACTTTATTTTCAGGTATATTGATTTGCAATAGATTACTTGTATTATGACTGTAAGTACTAAAAATGATAGATTAAAATTCTTCTTAAAAGACAGAGGAATAAGGCCATTAGATTTTGCCAAATCTATTGGTTCATCCCAACAATACGTGAGTGCGTTACTAACTAACAAAAGTAGTCTTGGTGTTAAGTTTATAGAAAAACTAACACTATTGTATCCCGAACTTAGCGATTATTGGTTAATAACTGGAAAAGGAGAAATGTTAAATGAAACAAAAAATATAATGCAATCTAACAAAACAAAAGAATCTCCTAAAGAAGATAAAAAAACCACTATTAAAAAGATGCAAAATTCTAATTACAACATCAATGAAAGCACCTTGGCAGAAAGGTTTCAAAAACTTCTAAACTATTTAGGGCTTAACTCTCGAAAACTAGCTATGGAGGTAGGGGATGACAGTTCCGCAAAATACAGCTATGTATTAAGCGGTAAGACAAAATCATTAAACTCTGACACCTTAAATAAAATATCGAAAAGGTATCCCCAGATAAACCTTCATTGGTTAAATACTGGAAATGAAGAAATATTGTTATCAACAAATAATGTGAAAACAAAAAATGCCGTACCTTATTATGACGTTGATTTTAAAGGAGGTTATGAAGTTTTTGACAACAATGAATCAACGCCTCCAAATAATTTCATTTCACACCCTGACTTTAATGGATGTACGGCAGTAGTAAGACACTCAGGAAAATCAATGGGAGAAATAATTGATTCAGGAGATAAATTAGGGCTTCTAGAGGTTCCGACTTGGGTTGAATTCTTAGCTATGGGAGAAATTTATGGAATTATTACAACTGGAGGTCAGGCACTAGTTAAGGTAATTATAGAAGGTAAAGATGATGACCATTTCAAGCTTATAAGTAAACCTAAAAAGGAATTAATTGAAAATTATCCTCCTCAACAAATTCACAAAAAACACATATTAAAAATATATCAATTGCGAGCGTTAAGTCATAAATTCTAAACGCGTAACCAATTGATAATGAAGTGAAATGTTTTAAAAAAATATTAAATTTAGATTTAATATTTTCCAACTTAAAGGCCTATAACACACCCTACTTAAAAAGGTTTGTATGGATAAAAAAGTTAACTCAAAACAAATCTACGACTTAAAGAATTACGACCCTAGTTTTGGTAGTGACTACCTACAAGGGAGCACACATGAGGAAACACTAAAAAAAGAAGCAGAACAGAAAGAGCATTTTGAAAAAGAAAAACAAAGAATATTAAACAGAAAGGAAACAATATCTTATAAGGTTTACAAGCTGTTTAAAAAAACAATCATTCTATTATTCACGCATCCTAACAAATGGGAATGGAAAATAAAAGAATGGAAGAAAGAATCACCATTAAATATTTAGCTGATTTTCTTTATTAATAACAGCTTTATCTAAACACTTGATAATCTAAAATAAGCCTATCAATAAAATCTTTCAAACAAGCCACCTTTCAAGCTAACATCATTAGCCAAATTATTAGTTCTTAATAGTACTAAATTAACAACATGTATTGTTTTTTATTGAGATGCTTTCTTAAAGGAACATTCTTTACAAAATCCCTCTCATCTTCTTTGACATATTGACCTAAATTAGTACGTTTGACCTTTCGGTTCTTTTTAGTAATTAATTGTTACGAATGATAGCCTTGTTTGTTTTTTGGTCTTTCCTCGCTTGGATTCAAAAAGTAAACATGATTTTTAGGTAAACATTAGTTAAACAGCTATACAATTTATAGGTATAATTAAGTTTAACTAAATCATTCAAAACCTTAAACTACACAGGCTTAAGAGCTGAAAAACAAGTGTTTACCCGGGTGGCGGAATTGGTAGACGTGTACGCTTGAGGGGCGTATGTCCTATGGACGTGTGGGTTCGACTCCCATCCCGGGTACTTATTATTTGAATAATGGCAGAAGATATTTACGCTAATCTTAAAGAGAAATTAGAAGAACAAGGCGGTTGGCCCCAACCTTATTTATTTAAATTCATTATCCCTTCAGACAACCAAAAACTGGCACAATTACAAGCTTTATTTGGAGAAAATGCTCAGGTTACAACACGCCAATCCAAAAGCAATAAGTTTATTAGTATCTCTGCTAAAGAAGTAATGATATCTCCAGAAGAAGTAATAAAAGTTTATAAAAAAGCTGGTAAAATAGAAGGGATTATGTCTCTTTAAAATAGAAAAGGGATGCTTTCGCATCCCCATTCACTCACCTAACTTACACTAAAAACTATCTTTTAATTCTTTAAATACTTTGGGGCATGTGCACTGCGTGTATTCACATTACCTTTTTGTATTGTTATCTTATAATTATACTTTTCTGTTTTCTGTTCTATAACTATTGGTTCGTTTGTGCTCATTTTAAAACTATCTCCATGCTCATGATATCCATTTGGATCTGCAATTAACATTAAATAGGTATCCACCCCATCATACCCTGGCTCTCCGTGCGGACCTCCAACGCCACCCCAATTGATATACACTTGATAAGTTCCATAATAATAATCATAAGGGTTAATAAAATATTCAAATTCATATACCCCTGGATGTGTGTGGTAATATTCTCCTAAAATTGGATTAAAAGGAATTGAATGATTATCATCCCAATAACTATAGGGAGCGCTATGCTCATAATCTACACCAAAATAAGCATTTCCATCTCTTCCATTTGGCCCAGGAGTATTATCTATAACTATACAACTTGTAAAAAACAAGGGAGCAATTATCGCTAATATTAATTTTAAATGTTTCATGTCTTTAATTTTATTATTTAACTTATATGACATTGAACTCGCACCTTTTCTTTTAGTAAAATTGTTTGATGCTCGTTTCATAACTTTTAATTTCAACATCATCTTTCAAAAGCTATGCCAAAAAAATATCTATAAACCATCATATTGATAATCAAGTGCTAAGTTTTTTCTAAATCTATCTTTAATACTTACCTTTGGTTACTAAATTTTTAATTATGAAAAACATTTTACTGGTTATTGTATTAATTGCTATATCTCTTAGCTTACATAGTCAAAGTGCTGTAATTGCTCCAAGTTTAAACCAAAAACTAGAGACATTAAATGCTACTGATTTTGTTAAAGTGAACATCGTTTTTACCGAACAGGTTCATCATGGATTATTGAATGCTGGGTTTAAAGCAAAAAATACCCCTGTAAATGAAAGAGCAAAAATTGTTATTCGTAAATCAATGCAACTTGCAGACAACTCTCAAAAACCTATAATTAAAATATTAGATAACAAATCAAATAAAGTTGAATCTTATGATCGCTTTTGGATTATTAACATGATGACTATTCATGCAACAAAAAGCTTAATAGAAGAACTTAGTAATTTAGATGAAATAGATTACATAGAGGAATATGATAACTTTAAAAGCAAACCTATTGAAGTTAAAAAAGGCATCACTTCTAATTCAAAATCTGTAGGAGGAAACGAACCCGGACTAACAGCTATAAATGCACCAGCTTTATGGGCAATGGGTTATACCGGTAAAGCAAGAAGGTATTATAGTATTGATACAGGAGTTTGGCCAAGCCACCCTTCTATTTCTGATAATTGGTTGGGAAATTATCAACCATTAACTCAAGCTTGGCATGCTGTTGATTCTCCTTACCCAGTAGATAAAGGAAATTCACATGGAACACATACTGCAGGTACAGTTCTTGGTTTAGATCCAATAACAAGCGACACCATTGGAGTAGCTTTTAATGCTTATTTAATGGCTTCTGATCCTATTGTTACTAATTTGGCTGACATTAAACCTTTACCAGAATATATTCATGTGTTTGAATTTGCTTTAAATCCTGATGGAGACACAACTACAACCGATGACATTCCTGATGCGATAAACAATTCTTGGGGCATAAGTGGAAACAGTCAAGACACTACTATTTGCTCAGGATATGTTACTCAAATGTTTGATGCGATAGAAGCTGCAGGAATTGCCAACGTATTTTCTGCCGGAAATAGTGGCCCAGCAGATACAACTATTGGTCAACCGCAATATGTAAGTACTGGGTTAGTAAATACATTTACTGTTGGTGCTATTAATGGTGCAAATCCATCATTTCCTATCACAAATTTTTCTAGTCATGGACCAACTGCTTGTCCATTAACAGGATCATTAAAAATTAAACCCGAAGTAGTTGCTCCAGGCTTAAATGTTAGATCAGCTGTAGACCAGAACAATTACGCTTCTTATAATGGCACTTCTATGGCTGGGCCACATGTTGTAGGAGCAGTTCTTTTATTAAAAGAAGCTTTCCCTAATGTTAGTGGAGAAACCATTTTACTAGCCATTTACAATACTGCCATAGATTTAGGTGTTGCCGGAGAAGATAATACTTACGGTAAAGGAATGATAGATGTTTTAGCTGCTTACAACGATTTATCTTTAACTTTTACACCCACTCCTCCAAACCAATTTAAATATGATGCTACAGTAAGTGAAATATTAAGCCCCTCAGTTGATTTTAAATGTACTCAAACAGTTTCTCCAAAAATAATTATTGAAAATAAAGGCGATAGTACTATTACAAACGCTCAAATTACATATCAATTAAACAATGAAACTGCTAGTAATTATAACTGGATAGGAACATTAATCCCTGGAGATACTGCTTCTATTCTTTTGCCAAACATCACTGCTCTAAGTTACGGAGATTATGAACTAAAAATTAAAATCGTAATAGATACCAATAATAAAGAATGTGACTACATTAATAATCAAAGGGTTATACGATTTAACTTAAGAGAAGACATCACAACACTGCCTTATTCTGAAGATTTTGAAAACATGAGAATAGACAGTTCTGAATGGTTAATTAATAATCCTGATTTTTTAACAACTTGGGATACAACAGCTACTCAAGGTTTAACTAACAGTACTTATTCTGCAACAATGAAAATGGCTGATTATACTGGTACGGATCAAATAGATGACTTGTTATCTGCACAAATTAGTTTGCCAGCACAAGACTCTTTATTTCTAAGGTTTGATATCGCTTACCAAATGTTAGTTTTTGTTATTGCAGATACCATGACTATCTCCATTTCTACAGATTGTGGAAATAGCTATTCAGAAATCTATAAAAAAGGTGGTGCCAACTTAGAAACTAATGATACAGTAACCAGTAACTGGACCCCTCAGTATCCAAGCCATTGGAGAACTGAATATGTAGATATTACACCTTATGCTAACAATGATGTAATTATAAAATTTGAAACTTATAACAGAAGTGGAAACAACTTGTATTTAGATAATATATGGGTTTATGAAGGGGCAGAACCTTCTACTGTTGGAATTGAAGAAAATAAGTTAGATCAACTATCCATATACCCTAACCCTACCGAAGATAACATTACAGTTGATTTAGGAAAAAATAAAATTGAAAACACAACTATTGAAGTGTTAAATATCTTAGGAAAAAGTATTTACAAAAGAAATGCAACTCAGCAACAAAACAACATCAATTTGAATGAATTTAGTAATGGAATTTATTTCGTGAAAATTGCTAATTCAAACGAAGTAGTCACTCATAAAATTGTTAAACGATAAAGCATAAAAAAACCGAAGAACATTTTCTTCGGTTTTTTTATGCTTGTATTTTTTTAAAGCTAATTTAATAGAGTGACATATCCTTTTTTAACTTTAGCCTCATCACTACATACATCTGTATACTTTAAAATATAAAAGTATGTTCCACTTTGGTTTCCGCCACCATCCCAATGAGCTAAAGCATCCGTTCCTTCATAAACTTTAGTACCCCATCTATTAAATATTTGTATGCTATATTCAGCCCTTTGATCAATCCCAGAGAACTCTAGTTCATCATTCATACCATCTCCATTTGGTGTAAATACATTTGGAATAATACTTTCTGAACTTGTTTTTTGTATAAAAGTTACTTCATTAGAAATAGACTTATCTCCACAGAGATTGTTGAGTACAAACAATGTTATATTGTATGATCCAGCTTCTGGATATAAATAGGATATAGAATCAATATTAGAATATATTGTTCCATCACCCATATCCCAAATTAATGAATCTTGTCCTGTACCTGTAAATAATAAATCAACTACAAATGAATCTGCCCCACATCGCGGAGGTGGATCAAAATCTAGTGTTGCAGAAAATACTGGAGCAATTACCAATTGTACATTAAAAGGAACCGTATCTGCAATATTACAAGTTGATGAATCTATTGCCACATACATAACCGTATAATTTCCTGAAGACGCATATGTATAAGATGGATTTGCAGCTGTTGAAGTGTCTGTTATTATAGAAAGATCCCCAAAATCCCAATAACTATTTGGTGGAGCAGGAGTATTTCCTGTAAAATTGACTACATATGGGGATTCACATAACAATATATTTGAAGGGACTGTAGCATTTACAACTGTATTAACGGGATTAAAGTCAACGGTATCAATTAACGTAAAAGAATTATTACACAAGGTGTCATAAGCCTCAAAAGTAATAAAGTAAGTTCCTGGGATAGTATAAGTATAAGTAATAGATGTATCATTAATAAAAGTTATTCCGTTACCCATATTCCAAAATAAAGAATCAGCTCCAGTACCAGTAAAATCAAGTTGAACAGTAAGACTATCTGTACAAGGGTCATACGGAGGAAAACTAAATTGGGCATCTAAAGAGTCATTTTGAACCACCACCACATTAAAAAATACAGTGTCAGAAATATTACAAGTAGCTGAATCTATAGCTACATACATTACATTATAAGTTCCAGTATCTGCATAGGTATATAATGGGTTTGCTAGTGTTGAGGTTCCTGTTCCATCTCCAAAATCCCAATAATTATTTGGTGAAACAGGTGTATTCCCTGTGAAATTTACATTATAAGGTGCAGAACATAGAAACACTGGAGGTGGAGA
>NVUQ01000127.1 GCA_002401955.1 Flavobacteriales bacterium
TCAGGGGGTGCTTTTTAATTTATGAGTGTTTTAATCTCTTTTTATAACAAATTCAATGCCTTTGCTTTATCTTGAATTTTATTTAGGACGGGATTGGTTTGTTTTCATTTTTCGTAAATGTTGTTCACAGATAGAATAATTAGTTTTTCATTTAAAGTTTATTCACCCTTAACGTAGATAGATTCTCCATTTTTAATGGTTTCTAAAACTTTAATGTCTTTGATGTTATTAGGCTTTACTTTTAGAGGGTTGTCTGTTAGAATAACCAAATCTGCTATTTTACCAACCTCTAATGTTCCCTTTTCATTTTCTTCAAAATGTTGATAGGCAGACCAGTCAGTTATACATTTTAAAGCTTCAAAAGGGGTAAGGCGTTCATTTTCGCCTATAATAGCTCCACTTCTTGAAGTTCTATTTACTGCAGTCCATACAACACGCATCAAATTTGGTAATGCAATTGGAGCATCAGAGTGGATGGTTAGTTTTAATCCTTTGTCTAATGCAGTTCTAGTTGGACTTATTTTATTGCCTAAACTATCTCCAATGAGTTGTTTATGCCAATCGCCCCAATAAAAAGTATGCAAAGGAAATAAGGAGGCAATAACATCTAACTTTTTATAGCTATCTAATTGATCGTCTCTAACATATTGACCATGAATCAATACAGTTCTTCTATCTTTATGTTCGTATTTTTCGGTTATTGGAGTAAGTGTTCTTATCATCTGATCCATGGCGGCATCACCATTGCAATGAGTAATGATTTGCCAATTGTTCTTATATGCTTTATCATAAATGTTTTGAACGACACTGTCGTTAGGTATTATAGGGTATCCATCATAATATTTATCTGCTCCTTCTGGAGGAATATGGTAAGGATGGGTAAGCCAGGCTGTCCTTCCTTGAGGAGAACCATCTAAGGCTAGTTTTACACCTCCAATTCGGTAATGGTTGTTGTATTTTAGCCCATACCATTCAGATTCCAATAGTTTATCTACGGTATGATCAATATAGCTTACCACATCAATTTTTAATTGATGTGCTTTTGCCGCTTGCTCAAGAAATGCATGCGTACTTTCAAAAGCCCTACCTTCTTGTATTGTAGTGTATCCATATGAAAGTGCTAAGTCTTGACCACTATCTAAGAAAATTTTAGCAGCTTTCATAGACCTTGGATTAATAATGGTAGGCATTAAAGGGATGATTGCTAATTCTTCCAAGACGCCATTGGGTTCATTGCTGCCTTTTACACGTCTTATTCTTCCGCCTTTTGGATCGGGGGTAGAGGCATTAATACCCAATAATTCGAGTCCTTTTGAATTTATTACTGCAAGATGACCAGAAATATGAATAGCGATTACAGGAATATCTTTCGAAACTTCGTCTAAGTCATCTTTTGTTGGAAATCTTTTTTCTTCTAACATGGTATCATCCATACCCATACCAAAAATCCATCCTGTTAATTCAATGTTTTCTGGAGTAGCCCATTCCTTTAATGTTGTAATAAGTTCTTTAATGCTTTTTACACCAGCATCAGGAGGAGGTAAGATTTTAGCACCAACAGCTTGGGCGGGAAATCCAGCAAAATGACAATGAGCATCGATAAATCCAGGTAACATTGTTTTGCCTTTTAGGTCAATCATAATTGTAGTCTCTCCTTTATGAATGCTAGCTTTATCAAGAGTTCCTGTATATAAAATATTACCATCTTTAATTGCTATAGCTTCTAGGTAATCATTTTCAGAAGTCATAGAAATGATATCTCCGTTATAATAGATAGTATCAGCAGGTGTTTTAATTTGATTATTACAACTTAAGATTGTAGCACAACCAAAGCTATATAATATAATAGTTTTTAATTTTTTCATTGTTTCAATTTAGTTTCTGGTTTATCAATTTTGTTTAAGAAAAAATACCCCAGACATAGCGCGAGTACAAGAATAGAAATACCAATTAGTAGGTGATATTCTGAATGCTTAATATCCATTGTAATAATTTTTCTTGCAACAGCAGTTAATGCTATAAGTATAATTATTCGTACCCTTCGAATTATATCATTATGATGACCTTTAAATGTTTCTAAAATTTCTAGTGCAATAATAATATTGAAAAATATAGGGACTCCAATTTTTGAAATAGATTCATATTGTAAAAAAGAAACTTCTATAACTTCACTAAAAAATATATAGACCAGATCAACTATTTCATATACAATAAAAAGGAGGACTAAAATTGATAAGATTAAATAAATAATATCTTCAGCTTTGTGTAATATTTTATCGTTTAACTTCATGTTTATTCTAAATAGTTAATAAAGCTAGTTTTTTGTTTAAATTGGTTTTCAGTTATTAAAGTTAAAATTAAAATTTATAGGAAAGGCTATTTTTTAATCCATTTTTTAAAATGGCTAAAGAACAAAGAGTTTTTATTGTCATTTTTTGTCTAAATATGATTTTTTTTCATCCAAGTATTACTAGTTTTGATAGTGATTATGAAAATCAAAATAATAGAACGGAAAATAATTGGTTCATTAAATATATGTTTAGTGCTTGGTTTTTTGTTGTTATCCTTCATTAATCTTAAAGCAACACCTCTATTTTTAAAACAAAAAGAAGAGCCTGTTAAAGATTCATTAACAAAGTTTCAAAAGTTTAATATTAAGGCGGAAAGATTGTTTAAAATTTTACCTGTTCCTGTTTCATCTTATTCTAGCGAGACAGGTGCTGTTTTGGGTTTGGCAAAATATAATCTTGTAACATTAATAAAAAGTGATACTATTTCTACTGCAGCAAAGTTTAATGAACTCGTTTCGGTTTCTTCAGAAGGGCAATACAAATTGACTTTTGGAAACAATCTTTATTTTCATAGCAATAAATACCATTTAATTGGAGAGGCTAACTTTATTAAATTTCCAGAGTATTTTTCGGGTATAGGTAATGATAGTAAAGATAAAATATTAGAAGAAGTTGAAATAGAAAAGCTTTCTTTTAATAATTCAATTTTAATTGGATGTAATAAAAAAAATACGCTCTATGCTGGTGTTCATCAAAAATACTCTAATTATCTTTCTGTAGAAAAAATATATAGATCTTTAAGTGAGCAGAGTAATGTTTTAAGACAAATTGAATATCCTGGGCATGAGGGTGGAGTTGTATCGGGTCTAGGAGGGGGTGTAGTTTATGATGATAGGGACAATAGATATAATGCATCAAATGGAAATTTTTTATCTGCCAGTTATCTTTTATACGATAAGTTTTTAGGTAGTAAATATGCTTTAAGCTCTTTAGAGTTAGATTTTCGCAGGTATTTTAATCCCTTTAAAGATCAGGTTTTGGCTATGCAGTTTTATGTTAAATCAAATTTTGGTACAGTTCCTTTTTATTCATTGGCAATGATGGGAGGAGGAAATAGAATGAGGGGTTACTATCTGGGTAGGATAAGGGATAAAGTAGAGGCGGATTTTCAATTAGAATATAGAGCTCATGTATGGTCAGTATTTGGGTTAACTGCTTTTTGTAGTGCCGGAAGAGTTGCAAGTGATATAAGTTCACTATCTACTGATAACTTATGGTATGCAGGAGGTTTTGGTCTAAGAATAATGGTTGATAAAGAAAATAAAGCTAATTTAAGAATTGATTTTGGCTATGGAGAAAACTCTCACGCATTAATCATTGGCTTTACAGAAGCATTTTAATGCTAATTTTTCTTAACCACCATTTTAGAAATGTAGATGCTAAATTCATACAGAATTAATAATGGAATAGTTAGTAGTACTTGACTAGAAATGTCTGGTGGAGTAATTATAGCAGAAAGTACCAATGTAATTACAACTGCATGTTTTCTGTATTTCCTCATGAATTCAGGGGTTAGTAATCCTAATTTAGATAAGAAAAATACGATGAGTGGTAATTGAAAAACCAATCCACAAACCAAAGTAACTGTAGTAACTGTAGAAATAAATGAACCTAATGTAATCTGATTGTGAACTTGATCACTAACCGTGTAGTTTCCTAAAAATTGAACAGAAAGAGGTGAAACAAAATAGTAGCCAAACAGTATTCCGAGAATAAAAAGAATGGAACCTGAGAAGACTAACCATAAGGCATTTCTTTTTTCTTTTTTTTCTAAAGCAGGAGTAATAAAACGCCAAATTTCAATTAAAATGTAAGGAAAAGCTAAAATAATTCCAGCAACTATTGAAGTAATAATGTGAATTGAGAACTGTCCGCTCATTGTAATGTTGATGAGGCTAAAGCTCATATCTTCCATGCAGAGTGCATCTCCGTTACCAATTAAGTGAGAAAATTTACAGAATAATTGATAAGTCCAAAAGTCAGAACTTTTTTGAGCGAGAATTACCGTATCAAACACAAAACCTTTAAAGATAAATGCAAGAATGGTAAACAGCATAATTACAATTGCTGAACGAACCAAATGCCACCTCAACACTTCTAGGTGATCTAGAAATGACATATCGCCTTTATTTTGTTCTTCACTCATAATTCAAGGCAAAAGTAATGTTTTGATTAATAAAACCTCTTGTCCTTACTTTCCTTTATGTCAGTAACAAATTGTTTTATTTTTTGCTCTTCTTCTTTTTGGCAAACCAATAAAATGTTGTCAGATTCTACAACAATGTAATCCTCTAACCCTTGTAAAACGACTAATTTATCTTTAGGAACATTAACAATGTTGTTTGATGAATTGTATAGCATCACATTGTCACCCACAATAGCATTTTTGCTTTCGTCTAATGGTAAATGAGTGTAAATAGAGCCCCAAGTTCCAAGATCCGACCAGCCAATATCAGCACTAATAACAAATACATTTTTAGAGCCTTCCATTATTCCGTAATCTACAGAAATGCTTTCGCAAGTTGAATAAGCAGTTTGGATAAAATCGTACTCTTCAGGAGTGTTGTACTTTCCTAAACCATTTTTAAACACATTGTCGATTTGAGGTAAAAGCATTTCGAATGCAGTTTGAATAGTTTTTAAACTCCAAATGAACATTCCAGAATTCCATGAAAAATCTCCACTTTTAATAAACGTTTTAGCGGTTTCAATATCAGGCTTTTCAGTGAATTTTTTTACTGATTTAATTTCTGAATCATTATTTTCTAGGTATTGAATATAACCATACCCTGTGTCAGGTCTAGTAGGAGAAATCCCTAAAGTTATTAAATCATCGTTTTTAGAAGTATGATCAAGGGCTAATTCCATTACGCGTACAAACTCTGTTTCTTTTAAAATTAAATGATCAGAAGGGGCAACAATAATGTTCGCATCAGGATTTTTTGCAGCAATTTTATAGTTTGCATAGGCAATACAAGGAGCAGTGTTTCTCATTGTAGGTTCACAAATTATTTGCTCATCGCTAATACCAGTTAACTGCTTTTTGGTAATGTCTTTATAAATTTCGTTGGTAACGATATAGATATTTTCCTCAGGACAAATTAATTTAAAACGATTGTAGGTTTGCTGAATTAAAGTGTCTCCTGTACCTAAAATATCAATAAATTGTTTAGGATGCTCAGTTCTACTCATAGGCCAAAACCTACTTCCGATACCGCCTGCCATTATAATACAATAATTGTTTTTGTTCATTTCACTTTTTTATTCCCCTTTTTAGAGGGGCAAGAAGTTCTTCACAATTTATTGGGATTAGAAATTCTCGGGGGTGTGTTTTATTTCAACTTATTCAAAGCTGCTTTTAATTTTTTAAATAATTCATCAATTTCTTCATAAACAGAAGTTCCAACAGAAAGTCTATACCAAGTCGATTTTCTAGATGCTCCAAAAGCATAAAAAGGAACAATTGCTAACCCTGCTTCATCTAATAAGTATTGAGTAACATCAGGAATAGATTCTAGTGTTTTTCCTTCAGCAGTTGTTTTTCCAGTTAAATCAAATTTAACAGTTAAATACATTGCTGCTTGTGGTGGAATTGCTTCTACTTCAAAACCTTCATCTTTTAGTATAGTAAACCCTTTGTAAAAAGAATTTAAACGCTTACTAATCTCATTTTTTATTTTAAATAAATATTCATCAGTTGCATCATCTTGATTTAAATAATTTGCTGTTGCAACCTGTTCTGCTTTAGGAGACCATGCACCAACATGACTCAAGATAGCTTTCATTTTGTTTATTAATTTTTCTGGTCCAAAAGCCCAACCAACCCTAACTCCTGTTGCAGCAAAAGCTTTAGAAATACCATCGATATAAATCGTGTAGTTTTTCATGTCAGCGTTAATAGATACGGGATCAAAATGCCTTGTTTCGCCATGGGTTAACTGCCAGTATATCTGATCAAACATTAAATAGACTGGCTTACGAGAATCACCTCTTTTCTTATTTTCTTCTAAAATTAAATCGCAAATTTCAGCTAATCCTTCTTCGGTAAATACAGTTCCAGTAGGATTTAATGGAGAACATAAAGCAATTAAATTTGCTTTACCTATATGTGGTTTTAAATCAGCAGCAGTTGGCATAAAGTTGTTTTCTGCTGTTGCTTCAATTAAAATTTGTTTTGCTCTTGTAAGGTGTGAGTAATGGTTGTTGTTCCATGATGGAACAGGAAAAAGAACAGTATCTTCAGGGTCTAAAATTGTTTGAAAAGTAGCATAGATTAATGGTCTTGCTCCTCCAGAAATTAAAATTTGATCAGCATCATATTCTAAACCTGCTCTTGTATGCAAATATGTAGAAACAGATTCTCTTAATTCTAAAACACCATTTGCTGCTGGGTAATTTGTTTCATCATTTTGATAAGCAGATATAATTTCCTGTTTTAATTCAGTAGGTATCGGAAAAATTTTAGGATTGAAATCTCCAATGGTTAAATTGTAAATTTTTTCTCCTTGTTTAATCTTTTCTTTTACTTCTCCAGCAAGTTTAATGATTTCTGAACCTACAAGGTTTTCAGCCATTTCAGAAACTTTCTGGTTAACAATTGGATCTAATAATGATGTGTTCATAGTTCTTTTATTTTACTTGCACGAAGTTATGTAAAAGACAACCTAAAGTGAGTTAAAAAATGAAGATTAGTTATTAACAGATTGTTGCGAAAGTTCATAAGGTTAACAAGTTCATAAAGTTGAAAAGTTTATTTGTTAGTAGGTTTAGTTAAAAAAATATTTTTTTTCTTCAATTATCAATTATCAATTATCAATTATCAATTATC
>NVUQ01000128.1 GCA_002401955.1 Flavobacteriales bacterium
CTCGTCAACGATAATACCATTAATAGTAAAGGTACAGTTGTTAGAGTCTGTAACAGTAACACTATATCCAGGAGCAGTATTAGCAATTAAGTTAAAAGCAGTATCAGTTTGTTGTTGTGCAACATCGTCCCATAAATAGGTGTAAGGACCATACCCTCCAAAAGGAGTAACAAAAGCACTACCAGTATTTGCACCAAAACAATCAGCATCAGTAGGGGTAGCATTAGCAGTTAATGGATTGGGTTCAGTAATTACAATGTTAATGTTATCGGTACAACCATTATCATCAGTAACCGTAACTAAATAAGAATCAGCTATTAAGCTATTGGCATTTTGACCAGTAGCAACAGTACCACCATTCAATGTCCAATCAAATGTATAAGCACCAGTACCACCTGTAATGTTTAAATTAGCAGAACCAGTAGCATTACTATAACAATCAACATCTACATGAGAAAGGGTATCTTCAGTAACAACCAATAAAGGAGGCTCAGTAATAGCTATATTTCCAGTTGCAACACAACCCATAAAGTCAGTAACAATAACCGTTACCGCAGAAGTATCACATAAACCAAAGATAGAATCAGTAGTCTGACCAGCAGGGTCATCCCAAGCATAGGTAAATGGTCCAACTCCATTGGTAAGAGTAGTGATGGCGGAGCCATCACAAGCGCCAAAACATTGCACATTGTTACCCGTAACATTTACACTAAACAATAATGGATCAGTTATAATGACTTGAGCAGTTTCAAAACATCCATTAGAATCAGTAACAATTACAGTGTAAGTACCATTGCCCAAAGCAGTAGCCGTATCCGTATTTTGTGCAGCACCATCATTCCATAAGTAGCTATAAGTGCCACCAGTACCACCAGAGGCATTAACCCAAACAGAGCCATCGGCATAAGTGAAACAAGAAGGATTAGTACCTCCTGAACTTAGTGTAAGCTTAGTTGGTTCAGTAATATTGATAGCTGTAGAAACAACACAACCATTAGAATCGGTAATGGTAATTGTATAAGCACCAGCAACTAAATTGGAAGCAGAAGGAGTCGTTTGGGTACCAGGGTCGTTCCACGCATAAGTATAAGGAAATGCACCACCCGTTACAGAAACTTCAACATATCCATCATTACCGTTAAAACACTGTACATGATAAACGCTATCAACCGATAGTACAGGACCACTTAAATTAGGTATCGTTACCGTATCTACAACACTACAGCCATTAAAATCTGTAGCTGTAACAAAGTAGGTTCCGGCTGGTAAATTATTAACTGTATCTGTAACACCAACAATACCAAAAGCATTATTCCATTGGAATGTAAAAGGGGCTGTTCCGTTAGAAGTAACAGAAACATCAACACTTCCATCAGATTGATTACAACTTGCAGGGGTAGAAGTTGGGTTAAGAGTCATAGTAGGAGGGTTTACAATTGCTAAACTATCTGTAACTGTACAACCTAAAGAATCAGTAACTACAACAGTATATGTTCCATCGCATAACCCTATTGCCATAGGAGCGAATTGTGTAGGTGAAGAATTCCAATTGTAAGTATAAGGAGTGTTCCCTCCGTTAGGTGTTGCAGTAACAAATGCATTACAAGAATCAGGGCAAGTTGGATTTCCCCCTACTAATCCGACAGATAATATTATTGGTTCACCAATAACAACATTTGTATTCATAACACAGCCAAAAGTATCGGTAACAATAACGGAGTAATTTCCTTGAGAAAGACCAGTCGCTGGATTAGTCGTTTGAGCACTGCCATCATCCCATAAGTAAGTAAATCCTGGGAAAGCACCACCAGTAGAGACTGTAGCTGTTCCATCATTACCACCAAAACAAGAAGCATTAGTAAAAGCAGAGATGTTAGCCGTACCACCTGGAGCAGCAATAACAACTACTGTAGTGTTAAACTTACACCCATTATCATCAGTAATTTCAATTCCATAAATACCAGGATATAATCCATTAAGAGTATCGGTATTACCGATAGCTGTTGCAGCAGAATCCCAAACAAAGGTGTAAGGAGCAGTACCATTGGTAGGACTTGCCCAAACAGTACCCTGATCAACCCCACAATACGCATCAAAACTACCCGTAACAGCAGCTAAAGGAGCTGGCTGGTTGATGTTTGCAATAACATTAGCTGTGCAATTGTTTGCATCAGTAACCGTTAAAGTATACACTCCAAAAGGTAGTGTGGTAGCAGTAGTTGTATTTTGATTTAAAGGATCATTCCAAGAATAAGTATATCCAGGAGTACCACCAGTAGTTGTAGTATATGCTGAGCCATCAGCAAAACCATTACAAGAAGCATTAAAACTAGAGTCAAGCACCACAGTTAAAAGAGCAGGTTCAAAAATTTCAATAGTATCAGTTATCGTACAACCTTCAAAACTAGTAACAGTTACATAATGCGAGCCAGCAGAAAGACCAGTAGGGTCTTCAGCAGCAGAGCCACTAGGTGTCCACGCATAAGTATAAGGAGCAGTACCACCATTAATTGTTAAGTTAGCAGAACCATCATTACCACCAAAACAATTTACAGAATCACCTACAATAGAAGAAGTGAGTACAATACCATCAATAATGGTAACAGAAGCAGTATCTGCACATAAATTATTATCAAAAACAGTAACAATATAAGTTCCAGGGGCTAAACCAGTAGCAGTAGCATTGGTTTGTGTAGGAATAGTGTTCCAAGAGTAAGTGTATCCGGCAGTTCCTCCAGCACCAGCAGCAGTAGCTGTACCATCGTCAGCACCAAAACAAACCACATTTGTAAAAGTAGGAATGGAAGCGACTACAGGAGTAGGTTCAAAAATGGTAACCGTATCTGTACCTGTACAACCAGAACCATCGGTAATGGTAACCGTATAAAAACCAGCACCAGCAGTTAAGGTATCGTTGGTAGAAACCACACCACTAGCATTACTCCAAGAATAAGTATAAGTAGGAGCACCTCCAGTAGGGAAAGTATAGGCAGTTCCGTTAATAGAATCAGTACAGAGAGCATCATTAATTAATGTAGCTGTAGCAGTAATGCCTGCAGTAGTAGTTACTGTAATCACAGTGTCTTCAGTACAACCTGTTGTTTGATCCGTAACGATAACGGTATAAGTACCAGCAATAATATTAGAAGCAGTAGCAGTACTTTGTCCAGGTGTGGTATTCCAAGAATAGTTGTAGGGACCAGTACCTCCTGAAACAATAGTTACACTAGCAGAACCATCAGCTAAGCCACAATTAGCCTGTATCATTGTAGGGTCAAGGACCATACCAGGAGGGTCAATTAAGGTAGCATCAATAGTAGTTGTACATCCGTTATTATCAGTTACAGTGCAGGTGTAAACACCTGCATCTAAGCCAGTTGCAGTTTGTGTGTTTTGTACAGGGGTGGTATTCCAAGAATAAGTATAATTAACTGTACCACCTGCTCCTTGAGCAGTAGCGGTTCCATCCGAAAAGCCGTTACAAGAAGGCTCAACATGAGTTTCTGTTGCAGTAAGCACGGGAGGTTCAAAAACAGTTACATTGGCTGTTCCAGTACAATTGGTTGTTTGATCAGTAACAATAACCGTATAATTGCCAGCAGATAATCCAGTAGCAGGATTGGTTGTTTGTGTTGGAGTAGAATTCCAAGAGAAACCAAAAGGGCCTGGTCCTGGGCCAATAGGCGTATTAACTGTAGCTGAACCAGTAGCATCACCATTACAAAGTACACTATCAGCAAAAGCAGTAGGAAGTGGCATGTCATAAACAGTAATGTTTGCAGTAACGGTATCAGCACAAACTCCAGTAGAAACAATTTGTTGAACAGTATAAGTGCCAGCAGTAGTATAAGAGTAATTAGGATTTTCTTGAGTAGAAGTTCCCGCAGGAGTATCACCAAAATCCCAAGCATAAGTAACGCCAGTAGTTCCCGTATTTATAAAGTTAAAACTATTGCCTGTTAAACATTGATTCGTTGGCGGAGTGAATCCTGCAACAACAAGTGGTCCTGGGGCAATAACCACATTACCAGAAACTACACAGTTATTTCCATCAGTAATGGTAACAGTATAATTTCCAGGAGCTAATCCCGTAGCAGGATTAGTAGTTTGTATAGGGGTAGTATTCCATGAGTAATTTATTAAAGGCATCATCCCAACAGGAGTAGCAGTAGCTGTTCCATTATCCATTCCATCACATGTTTCATCGGTAAAAGCCATATTTGGTGGAGTAAGAGGAGTAATAGTGTAGGTTACAGTGGCAATGGCTGTACAATTTCCATCATCAACTTCTACATAAAAAACTTGCCCATTACTAACAGTTACGTTTGTTGGATTTCCAACAGGAGAAGTTAAAAGAATATCATTGAACCATGTTTGTGTATAGCCAGAACTTCCATCAATTGCATTTGCCAATAAAGTAAGATCTACATTAGAAACGGTTCCACTACCAGCAGGGTTTTCACATAATGTTATCGCTTGATTGAAAACGGGAATGCCAGATATTACGGTTAAACAAATAGTTGTATCATAAGTACAGTTAAAATCATCAGTCATTTCGTAAGTATAACAGTGATTACCAGTAGATGTTGGTTGAACAGTAATTTGATTTCCTGTTGTTCCAACAATTGAAGGATCTGCTAGCCAAGCTTCAGAAACTACAACAGGTGTGAATGAATTTGCAGGAGGAGCTAAAGTTGGATCTAAGTTTACACCCCAACCAAATATAAATCCATTGTCTGAATTTAAGTTGTCTGTTATGGTAATGCACCATTGTCCATTTAATTCACAACCAAGTAAACCATTGAAAGAGTTGTCAGGATCATAGTTTCCAGCCGGTAAGGTTCCTCCAGCATTAGCTCCCCAAGTTCCTGTTCCTGCAGTTGGAGTCCAACAATAATTGAAAGGAGTTCCCTGTATAGCAGGAGTAGCATCATTATCAACAGGAACACCAAGAAAAGTTGTTCCACCTCCATTTGGATAGTCAACCATAATTACATTTTGTCCTGTTGGGCAAGTTATTTCTATTTGTAAATCACCCATGTAGGAATGTTCTAAGTCAACACATATTCCTAAGAAATCATTAATGTTATTTAATGTTTGTCCGGGAGCATAACAATCTAAATTTATACATGTTGAGTATGAAACTCCAGACCCATCGGGTAATGCTAAAGGGCTTGATATAGCTGGAATACAAGTTTGAAAGTAAGTTTGTGGAATAACAATTCCTGTTAGTACAGAAGTCTCCCCTAAGCATATAGGGTCGGGAGCAGCATTGGTTCCTGTCCATAAGGGTGTGGTAGAAACATAAACAAGTTGATCGATTCTATTTGTACTTACACAACCGTTAACGTCTGTAATGGTTAATTGAACATAATAAGCCCCTTCATTAGGATAACTATGGTTTACGTTTTGTCCTGTTCCTGTTGTGCCATCACCAAAGTCCCAATCAAAAGTTGATGTTGCATCAGATTGAGTATAATTGGTGTTGTTTTGTGGATAATTTCCTGATCCCGAAAAAGATATATTGTCTCCTTGACAAATTTTTATTGTTCCAGCCGTTGGAGCTGGAGTTGTGCTGTTTAACACAGATTGTACTGTTTGACAAGGCTGTAGGCACGATAATGTGGCTGCCCAACCAGTGAGTGGTACACTACCATCAGAAGTGAAACGAAAGGTTAAACACCCTGATGTGTTCCCTGTTGTTGCAGTTACTAATCCTAGTAATGGAACAGTATTGTCATAGGCCCCCATTGGTGTAGAAGCAACATTAGGCCCATCAAATACCTCTAACATATCCCAAGTTCCTTCAACATCAAAAGCAGTAAAGTCTAGTTGAACTAGAAAGCCTGGTGCTCCAGGGCAAATGGTGTAAACAAAATTTTCGTTGTTACCATAATTTCCATTATTCCCACTATCTTTAAAAGTTCCAGTACATGCATTTATTGTACCGTTAGTCATTAAATGATTTTGTGCCTTTAAGTTTGTTATTAGAAGTAAGACAGTTAAAAGACTTAGTGTTTTTGTAATCATTTTCATAGTTTCGATTAAAATAGGATGCTAGTTCTGTTTAGATTGGTTAAACGCCTTGGCTATTTCTTGTTCAGAATAAAAAACAATTATTTTATTGGTATTGTCTACTCTGTATTGTGTTTTTCTAATTCTGTCTCTTTTAAAATTATACAATAGTGGATTAAAACTATTAACATTAAAAGTAGGGCGAGTAATTTCTCCAGTATACTTAGTATTGAGACTTACGCTTGAGAGTTTAGGAGTTTTCTCATCATTATGATAAGTTACTTCTCTGATTTCATAACTGTGATCCAAAAAATAATTTAAATACAAAATTCTTTCAGGAGCTTTATTTTTTAGATTATTAGCGTAAGTTTCACCATAAACATTTATTATTCTTTGATCTATATGAATTGAATTGGATTGAGCAAATACTTCACCATTTAAAGCAACTGTTAAAATCAAAATGATGGAATAAGTTTTTAGATATTTCATTATATGTTAAAAATTGGTAGTAAAATGTTTAAAAAACACCTCTTTGTTAAATACAAAACAAATAAGTACTGTTTTTGTTAAATTTAAGCTTAGCGTACAGCGTTAAGACGGGTATTTTTTTATTTGGTTGCCTTGTTAAGTGAAATATACTTCAATTAAAGGTTGATATTTTTCGTTAACGGTAGAAGATGAAGAATGAAAGGTTTTCTTAAATAAAAAAACCTCTAACGTTAGTTAGAGGTTTTTTGTTAAAAAGTTGTTTAGTTACCTAATCACATTAACATGTCCGTTGTAAGTTCTAGAAGTCCCTTCGATGTCAGTAATTTCTATTTTCCAGATGTAGACACCGTTTTGTACGGGTTTACCTTTAAA
>NVUQ01000129.1 GCA_002401955.1 Flavobacteriales bacterium
AAAACTTTTACAAAGTTTTGACCTCTCCGAAAGGAAAGGTGTGTTTGGAAACCCCGAAGCAGAGCTTCGAGGAATTCTCTTGATTAAATTGGTATTACACTTATAATTTGGTTTTTACATTTGCAAAAGAAAGCAACTTAAGAATAGCCTATTCTGCTGAAAACGCTTAGGGTTAAAAAGCACACAAACTTAGGCTAAAACTAAATAGTCAGTTTTAATCCATCATAAGCTAATTCAATAAAATCAGGTAGCTCTTTCTGTACTTCATCGTGTTGTCCTAAATAATGACTAATGTGTGTTAGGTAAGCTTTTTTAGGGTTAAGTTCCTTCAACAATTCAATGGCTTCATAAAGATTAAAATGTGAAATATGGTCTGTTTTTCTAAGTGCATTTAGTACAATAATTTCAGATCCTCTCATTTTTTCAAGTTCTGCTTCTTCTATTCTATTTGCATCTGTGATGTAAGTAAAATTCTTTAATCTAAATCCTTTAACAGGCATTTTATAATGCCAAACGTTTATTGGTAGTAAGTCAACTTCTCCTACACTAAAAGCATCATCTTCTATTGTATGCAAAGCCAAGCTAGGAACACCAGGGTATTTGAATTCGGCAAATGCATAATGAAACTCCCTAATTAAAGCCGTTTGAACTTCAGGACTCGCATAGATGTCCATGTCTTTTTGCTGTTTAAAATTAAAAGCTCTAACATCGTCTAATCCTGCAATATGGTCTTTATGTTCGTGAGTAAACACAACAGCATCTAGCTGTTGCACATTTTCTCTAAGCATTTGTTGTCTGAAATCTGGTCCAGTATCAATTACAATTACTTTTCCTTTATCTTCTATCATAATTGAAGAACGAAGGCGTTTATCTTTTTTATTTTCCGATAAACACACCTCACAATCGCAAGCAATAACTGGCACTCCTTGTGATGTTCCTGTTCCTAAAAAAGTAATTTTCATTATTCGATTAATCTATTCAAACTGTTTTAGCTACAAAAAGTGCTTCTACTACAGAAAGTGTATAATCAATTTCTTCTTTAGTATTGTATTTACTAAACGAAAAGCGAATTGAAGGTTTAGTCATATCGGCTCCAATATTTCTTAATACGTGAGATCCAACATTACTACCTGATGAGCACGCACTTCCTCCTGAAACAGCTATTCCTTCAATATCAAAATTATACAACAACATCTCATCCATATCACTATTCGGAAACTGAGCATTTAAGACTGTATATAAACTATCTCCTTTAGGATCACCATTAAAAGTAATTCCAGGAATTAGATCTTCCAACCTTTCAATCATATAAGTTTTAATTCCTTGCACGTGGTCTTGGTGTTCTTTAAGATCTCTATAAGCAACTTCCATTGCCTTAGTTAAGCCAACAATACCTATAATGTTTTCAGTACCGGCTCTAACATTTCTTTCTTGGGCCCCACCAGTAATAATTGGTTTGAGTTGAATATTTTCATTAATATATAAAAAGCCTATCCCTTTTGGCCCATGGAATTTATGTGCTGAACATGTTAAAAAATCAATGCCCAATTCTCTAACATCAAATTTATAATGACACATGGTTTGTACGGTATCCGAATGGAAATATGCTCCGTATGATTTACAAATATCGATGACTTTTTTTAACGGAATTTTATTTCCAATTTCGTTATTGGCATGCATTAGGGAAACCAAAGTCTTTTTATCTTTATTTTCCTCTAAAAGCGTTTCTAAACTTGCAACATCAACATATCCTTTTTTATCAAAAGAAACAAAACTGACCTTAATGTTCTTTTGATCGCCAATAATCTCTGCAGTATCAATTACGGCATGGTGCTCAATTTTTGAGGTTATAATATGGTTAACTCCTAAATCATCAACCGCCCCTCTTAACACCATATTATCAGCCTCGGTACCTCCACCTGTAAAAACAATCTCTCCTGGAGCTGCATTAATATACCCTGCTACTTTTTTTCTAGATTTTTCAATAATTGCTCTACTACTTCTTCCAAATGAATGAATAGAAGATGGGTTTCCAAAATTATTTTCCATTATTGGAATAATTGCTTCTATTACTTCTTTATCCATTGGCGTTGTTGCCGCATTATCTAAGTAAACTTTCATATCTTTTCTTTTTAGAGAAGAGATAAAAGATTCAAGAGAAAAGACTAATTCAGTCTATTTTCTATTCTCTTTTTTCTACCTTCTTTTTATATCAATTCCTTAATTTCTTCAATTATCTTATTTGCTAAATCATTGGCAGAAACCATGCTCTTACTTTCAGAATAAATTCTAATAATAGGTTCTGTATTGGATTTTCTTAAATGAACCCACTCGCTTTCAAAATTTATTTTAACTCCGTCAATATCATTTACATCTTCATTACTATACTTCTCTTTCATTTTAAGAAGGATATTATCCACATCAATCTCAGGTGTTAACTGTATCTTATTTTTAGAAATATAATAATCAGGATAGCTTGCTCTTAATTCAGAACATGTATCATATTCCGATTTTGCAAAATGTGTTAAAAATAAAGCTATTCCAACCAACGCATCTCTTCCATAATGTGATTCAGGGTAAATAACACCTCCATTTCCTTCTCCTCCAATTACAGCATTCTTATCTTTCATCATATTTACCACATTCACCTCACCAACAGATGAAGCAAAATATTCCCCTCCATTTTTCTCAGTAACATCTCTTAAAGCTCTGGTTGATGATAGGTTTGATACTGTATTTCCTTTCGTATGTTTTAACACATAGTCAGCAATAGCTACTAAAGTATATTCTTCTCCAAACATATCTCCATTTTCGCAAACCATACATAAACGATCAACATCAGGATCAACAACAAAACCTACATCAGCTCCTTGCTCTTTAATTTGTTTAGAAATTTCTGTTAAATTTTCTGGTAATGGTTCAGGATTATGAGGGAATTCTCCATTTGGTTCACAATACAATTCAATAATATTAGTTACTCCTAAAGCTTTTAATAATGCAGGTAAAAATATTCCTCCTGTAGAATTAACACAGTCAATAGCCACTTTAAAGTTTTTTCTTTTTATCGCATCAACATCTACCAAATCCATATCTAAAATAGATTGGATGTGTTTTTCTAAGTAAGTATCATTTTGAGTATAAGATCCTAAATCATCAACATCAGCATAATTAAAAGCATTTGCTTCTGCAATTGCCAACAATTTGGTTCCATCTTCTCCTGATATAAATTCTCCTTTACTGTTCAATAATTTTAATGCATTCCATTGTTTTGGATTATGACTAGCTGTTAAAATAATTCCTCCATCAGCTTTTTCCATTGGCACGGCAACTTCAACAGTTGGTGTTGTACTAAAACCTAGATCAATTACATTAATTCCTAAACCTTGTAGTGTGCCCACAACAATGTTAGAAACCATTTCTCCCGATATTCTTGCATCCCTACCTATAACAACCGTTAATTTACCTGAGTTATTTTGTTGCAACCAAGTACCATAGGCAGAAGTAAATCTAACAATATCAACTGGCGAAAGCCCTTCATTTGGTTTCCCTCCTATTGTTCCTCTAATTCCTGAAATAGATTTTATTAAAGTCATATTCTATTTTTTTGATGAACAAATTTAATAAATGCATATTGATTATCTATTATTGAATTCCTATTATTTACACCATAGTTATCACTCTTAAATCAACCATAATTGGATTCATAAACTGTTAACTTTTTTGTTAATAACAAAGTCTAGTTTTCCCTCATATTAACCATAAAAATCTAATTTTACATAAGAGATTATGGAAGAAGGTTTTGATTCATATAATGATGAGGATGATTACACTGCATCATTAGATCGGTTTGAAAAAATGCTTAAAGCTGGCGATGAGTATTTTTTTGATGTTGAAGTGTTTGAAATACTAATAGACCACTACCTTGATAAAAGCGATACCAATAAGGCTAAAAAAGCAATAGATATTTCTTTATTACAACATCCCACATCTTCTAACCTCAAGTTAAAAAAAGTGCAATTTTTAGCTACCATCCACAAGCCAAATAAAGCTTTAGAAATATTAAATACCTTAGAACTGCTAGAGCCTTTTAACTCAGAAATATTCTCTACAAAAGCAAGTATTCATAGTCAACTAAGACAACACAACAAAGCCATTGAGAATTTTTACAAAGCATTAAAATTAATAACTGAAAAGTCGGAAAAGGCGAACATTAAAATTAACATTGCTTTTGAATATGAGAACCTTAATCAGTTTGATAAGGCCATAGAAATATTAAAAAAGCTTTTAAGAGAAAATCCAGAAAATGAAACTGTTATTTACGAATTAGCTTTCTGCTATAACCTTAAAAATGATATCAATGGAAGCATTGTATTTTTTACAGAATTTATTGATAAACACCCATACAGTTACCCTGCATGGTATAATTTAGGCGTTGCTTACAATAGAGCAAACCTTTATGAAAAAGCAATAAATGCTTACGATTTTACCATTGCTATAAAAGAAGATTTTCCTTCAGCCTACTTTAACAAAGCAAACTCTTTAGCATTATTAGAAGATTACACTAAAGCAATAGAAACTTATAAAGAAACCTTTGAATACGAGGAGCCTGATGCTACTACTTATTATTATATTGGAGAATGTTATGAGAAATTAGGCAACCCAGAACTTGCATTAGCTAATTATTATAAATCTACAAAGCTAGACCCTTTTCATGCAGATGGTTGGGCAGGAATGGCGGTTATTAATGAAGCAGAAAACAAAAGTCAATCTGCTATTTTCTACATTAAAAAAGCACTAGAGTTAGAAAACAATAATTCAGAATATTGGTATATTTATGGTGATATATTAGCTAAAACGGGCTTATTTGATGAAGCTATCATAGCTTACGATAAAGTAATTGAGTATGATGAAGAAAACGAAGAGATTTGGCTAGATAAAGCCGAAGTAATAACAGACTATGAAAATATCGAAAACGGTATCATAACACTTTATAAAGGCTTAGAAAAACAACCAGAAAATAACTTGATTTATGCAAGATTAGTCGCATATTTGCTGATGAATGGAAAAGTTAACGAAGCAATAGAAAATCTTACCATTCTTTTAACAAATGATAAGGAACTTCTCTCTGAGTTAACTAGCTATTATCCAGAGGCTATCAGTTTTCAAAAAGTAATTGATACGATAGAAAATTTTAAAGACTAACAATGAATTTCGAATTACCACATATTCCCTATAGGGAAAATTCTCCTCGCGAGAATGGCTTAACAATGATGATGGACAAAGGGTTAAGCTGGAGAGAAACAGAAAATTTTATTGATTCATCAGCTCACTTAACAGATATAGTGAAATTTGGTTTTGGAACATCTTATGTTACCAACGATTTACAAAAGAAGCTAGATTTATATAAAGCTGCTGGAATTAAGACCTATTTTGGAGGAACACTTTTTGAGGCTTTTATAGTAAGAGGAAAGTTTGACGATTTTAGAAAATTAATGGACAAATATAACATGGAAACCTGTGAGGTTTCTGATGGATCCATTGAATTATCCCAAGAAAAAAAATGTGAATACATTTCAACTCTTGCTAAAGATTTTACCGTTTTATCTGAAGTGGGATCTAAAGAAGAGGGAATTTTTATTAGTCCTTCTAAATGGATTTCTATGATGCAAACAGAATTAGAAGCTGGATCATGGAAAGTAATTGCTGAAGCAAGAGAAAGTGGTAACGTTGGTATTTACAGACCAAATGGAACGGCTCATGTTGCGCTAGTTAATAAGATTGTTTCGAACGTTAAATCAGAAAACATACTTTGGGAAGCTCCTAAAAAAGCACAACAAGTTTGGTTTATCAAACAATTTGGAGCAAATGTAAATCTTGGAAACATTTCTTTTAACGAAGTTATTCCTTTGGAATGTTTAAGATTAGGACTAAGAGGAGACACTTTCTTTGATAACCTTCCTCAAGAAATAACTACTCAATTCAAATAAGAGAAAAATGAATATTATAACTGCTGAGGAATTAAAAACTAAGATTAATAACAATGATGATATTCAAATCATTGATATTAGAGAAGATTATGAATTTGAAGATAATAACATTGGCGGAATAAACATTCCTATGGAAAATGTTTTATCTTCTTTAGAGCAAATTGATACTTCTAAACAGGTTATTATTTGCTGTAGAACAGGGAAAAGATCTGCAGCAATGACCCACACAATAGAACGGAAATTAAATCTTGACAATATCCACTCTTTAGAAGGTGGTGTTTTTGGCTATCTTGGAATTGAAGTTTGATACTTCGGCTACGCTCAGTACAAGTAATTGATAATTGATAATTGATAATTGATAATTGATAATTGATAATTGATAATTGATAATTGATAATTGAT
>NVUQ01000130.1 GCA_002401955.1 Flavobacteriales bacterium
CAAACAATAAATGGTTGTGACAGTATTTTATCTACTACCCTTTCTGTAAATCCAATATTTTCTTCTAATCAAAATGATGCAATATGTCAAGGAGACAGTCTTTTAATTTATGGTTCTTATCAAAACACATCTGCTATTTATTATGATAGTTTACAAACCATTAATGGTTGTGATAGTATATTCTCTACAACACTTAATGTAAACCCAATATTTTCATCAAATCAAAACAATTCAATTTGTCAAGGGGATAGTGTTTTGCTTTATGGTATTTACCAAAACACAGCAGGAATTTATTATGACAGTTTACAGACCATAAATGGGTGTGACAGTATATTCTCTACAACACTTACAATAAACACTTTACCAAGTGCTAGTTTGGCTAGTTTCAACCCTGATACTCTTTGCGATAATGCAAGTGCAGTAGCATTACCAACAGGTTCTCCTACTGGCGGTAATTATTCCGGAAACGGTGTAATTGGCGGTAATTTTGACCCTTCAATTGCTGGTATAGGAACGCATGATATTATTTACACCTATACTGATGGAAACTCCTGTATAAATAGTGACACTACTTTTGTCACTATTGATGTTTGTACAGGAATAAATAATGTAAGTACTGATTTTGGCATCATCATTTACCCCAACCCAAGCACTGGCCAATTTACCATTGAAAAGCCAAATGATCTAAACAAAGAAGTTCAAATTAAATTATTAGATGCTAATTCAAAATTAATCTTAGAAAAAGTGATACCAATAGGCAAACAAAAAGTGAAAATGGATATCAGAAATTATAGTAAAGGGATTTACTATTTACATCTAATTATTGAAGATGAACAGTTTGTAAAACAAATATTAAAAAATTAAAACAACGATTTGCCAACAACATCTATATTTTATATTGTTTTAGCTTTATCATTTTAAACTAAAGTTTAAAACAAAACGAAAACATAGATAGGCGTTGTGTGTCATAGAGCACAAAATTAAATGAACAAAGAATATCGAAATATTACAGCTGAAGAAGTTTTCTTTATTTTTAAGGAAGAGCACAGAATTTGTAGTCATTTTGACCCTGAAGCTGACCCAACTGTAGTTTTGACAATGGATTCGTCAATTGAAGATTGGCGATACTCTATGGATTTACTAAAATGGGAAAAACTTAGTCAATACTTAAACAAAGAATTTGAAATTCAACCCAATAAAGAGGAATGGATAGAAGCTCTTTGTCCAGCAAAAGAAAAAACCATGCGGAATGTCTGCGAACTGATTTCACACCACGCAAGACTTGAAGTAATAAAACCAATCAAACTTTTTGGAAAACAATGTCTTTCAGCATCTCTTTTTAGGTCAATTGAAAAGAATTTATCAAACAGAGGCGTTGACACAAGTGGCTTGAAACCTTCTTCAAAAATTGAACCTTTTCTAAAATCAAATTTTGGAGAATTTATTGAACAGATTAACAAGAATTTTACTGGAGTAATTCCTGAAATTAAAATGGGAAAAACAAAACTTGATAAGGTTGATGGTTATTCTTGGTTTCTTTTTATGATCACCTTAATTGCTTCTTTCTTCTGGAATTCTATTTGGTACATACCTGCTGTATTTTTATTGATAGCTCTGACTATTGGATATTTTAGCAATAAAGAATTTAATACAAAAGACGGAATGATGACAATTCCAGAAATAGAAACTTTTAGAGACTTAATAGAACGAATAATAAGAGAAAAATACACCACACAACAACACCTATAGTTAATGCAGGTTTTGGTAGTAAATTGAAAGTTCGGAGCAATTAATTAAAACCGCTAAACCTTTGGTTTAGCTTTTAAAAATGAAAAGATAAAAACAAAACACAAAGCTTTAGCTACGTGCAAATTTGAAAACTCCGCTTTTCAAATCCTGCACTAACCATAGCTAGGCGTTATGGCAAATTAAAATGATGATGAAATTCTTTAAACTAATACCTCTCTTTTTAGTACTACTTATTTTAGGTTGCTCTGAGGAAAAAAAGCCGAGTAAATATGGCTACAACACAGATTTACAAGGATTACTTGATGATTCTAATTTAAGTGCGGAAGAATTTAGAATTGACAATACTAGGGATACTACGTTATTCGGAAGTAAGGGGACTATAATATCAATCCCTAAAAACTGTTTCGAAAATGTAAAAGGTCCTGTAAAAATTGAATTAATAGAATCATTAAAATTAAGCGACATTGTTTTATTAAATGCACAAACGGTCTCTAATGGTAAATTACTTCAAACAGACGGGGTAATTTATTTAAGTGCATCAGTAAACGATAATGAAGTAATTCTTAAAAAAGAAAAATCAATTCAAATTGAAATCCCGTCTTCAAATAGAATTGATGATATGACAGCATTTGTTGGGAATTACAATTCAGATGGTGTAATGAACTGGGAACTTGGTAATGAAATGGTATGGTCAACATCCCAGCAGGTGAAAGAAATCACTCAATACAAATTTTTCACTATACCTCTTGAACTTTTTCCTAATAGAATGCAGTATGAGAAAATGGACTCCATTGGAAAAAAATATCCAATAACAAGTCAAGGAATATTTGCCCCTTTACCTGAACATTTAATGGGTAAGCCTAAAAGAGATTTTTACTCTAAAATATTAGAACTCTTGAATAATGTTGATAATATCAATACTCCTCTCGCTACAAGAGAATTTGCTAAAAGACTTAAAGAGATTGAGTATTATTACATAATAACTTATAACTATCCTGACGGAATAAATCCTGGTCATAGCTTTATTAAGAACCCATTTGAAAAGATTCAATTAGAACTATTCAATACTTATGCAGACAATATTGATAGACCACTTATGTATTCAGACTCCTTAACTCTTTTAAAATTGAACAAATTCAAGAAGAAAAACTTTGATAAAGATTCTGACGAAAGGCTAGATAAACTAATTACACTTTTTGAAGATTTTAAAAATCAAAAGCTAAGCTACCCTATTAAAATAAATAATTACGGAATTGACCTAGAAAATCCAAAGGCTTATCAATTATTAATTCAAAAAGGAATAAATAAGGATAGTGCAAGATTATCTATCGAATTACACAATACAAGGCAAAAAATAATCGAGAGTTTAAAACTCAATTTTAAATCTGAACAAGATTATTTAGCAAAAGTAAATGAGGCTGAGAAGAATCAGGAAGAATCTTTTAAAGTTCAATATTATTTGATTGAAGCAAATCAATTAGGCTGGATAAATGTTGATAGATTTTATAATTCACCTAATGCAGAGAATTTTAATTTACTAGCAAGTTTCACCACTCCTGAAGAGTTAGAGTTTTTAAACGTAAGTCTGGTAATTTCAAATCAGAAATCATATTTAACTGGATATAAGAACAATGATGGGAAATACCAATTCACCAAAGAAAATGAATATTACACGAAATTACCAATCGGTGAAACGGGCTATTTGATAGGTATTTCATATCAGAATGGCAAACCAATTTTAGGGCTTAAGGAAATTTCAATTGGTGAAAATGAAATAGAAAATATAACAGCTTCATCAATAGAATTATCTGATTTTAAGAATAAAATGGATAAAATAAATTAAAAAAATGCCATAACACTATGTATAGTGCATAGCACCCTGCGGGACGCTACGACACCATACATTAACCGTTAGGCACAATTGAGCGAAATTCGCTATCGAAAAATTTTGACAATGATATTGAAAGATAATAATTATCAAATAGACTTAAATGCTGAGATTGTTCCTGGACAAAGTGCTGCCGGATTTTCATTAGGGACAGAGAAGAATGACATTGAAAAACAAGTTCTAGATTCATTTGAGTTTATAGAAATACATAGTAAATATTCACCTAATTCCCCACCGCTACATGAATATCGGACGGCTGATCTTATTTTACATTTCAATCAAGACTTGTTGACACAAATAAGACTAATAGGAAATTATAAGGGAAAACTTAAATCTAATTTAGGCTTAGGTGATTTGGTAAAAGACTTTGAACTACATTATGGGCAAATGACCGAAGGAGATGAAGATGAATTGATATTTACAAATCTAAAAGGAATGTGTTATGAGGTTGACGACTCAAAATATAATTCGGATAATTGGAAGTCTGAAATACCTAGTTTACCGGTGACTGAAATATATATCTTTGAAAAATAAAAGTGCCTAACAATGGCTATACGTAATGCGGGTTATCTGAAAAACGAAAGGTCAGTGCATTTAATGAAGTCCGCCAATACTTTAATTTGGTATTTAAAGTGAATAAATTAAAAACAAAATATAAACTCTTGGCTACGTGCAAATTTGAAAACTTCGCTTTTCAAATCCCGCACTACGCATAGCCAAACGTTAGCAATAATTAAGTGATGTCTTTAAAAAAAATTATCTTTTTTATTTCAATTGGACTTATCATCTTTTGGGTGAGTACTCCAATAATTAGTCTTTTTATCCCCCTTGAATTCAGCAATAAAGAACTTGAATCTACATTTGAACAAATTCGGTTTTATGGTATACCTATTTCAATATTACTAGCCTTATGTGGTTTTATAAAGACAAACGACAGTAATGCTATCATCATAGGGAAAATAGTAACAACAATAATTATTTCTGTTCTGTCAATATTTTTTTTATTCATATCAATATTTGCTAATATGTGCGATACGACAACAGGGAAAATATTATTCGAAAATAGGCAAAACGAAAATCTCAAAATAGTTGAACGCGAATATGGTTGTGGAGCAACTGACAGTGAACCTCCTAACGTATCAATATATAAGATTAGACAACTTACCAAATATTTTATATATCCAACCAAAATTGATACTAATGACTTGGATAAAAACGAATGGGAAAAGATTAATGATTAAACTCTTGCTAACATTCAATATATAATATGCCCTACCTTTAGCTTTTTTTATTCTAATCGGCTTTTATGGTTTATCCCATAATTTTTGCTTGTGCTTTCTTGCAATTTTCTGCAAGTTGCATCCTTGCTTTGGTGAGTTTGTTTGGGTGCGCTTTATTTGTTTGGTAGTAAACTGCTGCTTTGGCAAAAATTATTACTTTTAAGCATTGAATAAACATACGGCACATTACATATTGTGGCGTTGGGGGTAATTAAATCTATAAATGAAACTCATATTTAGCATCACAATTCTGGTTTTTATGTGTGTTAACTCATACGGACAAGTAGATTTTGATTTCAACAAAACTCGTTTACTAATGATAAATGTAAAATTTGTGGATTCAGATAGTATCCCCCTGAAAAATTTCTTGATAAAACATAATGGGATTTTTCATCAAACTAATGACGAAGGAATTATAAAACATAAATCTTATATATCAACAAGTTTTCCCTGTACTGACCAAGTAGATTATAATGATTCTTTGATAAATAGAAAATTCTCACATATTCTTGAGTACATCAATGCTGACCAAACATATAAATATAATCAATCAGAATTGATATACAATATTGATGAATTACAGATGTTAATCTCAAATAAAAGAAGTTTTAGTTCCACCTTAATAATTAAAGAATAAATAATTATGACAAATTATGACAGACTAAAAATTGGTGTATATGGTCTTGGCATATTATTAACTGTAATTGAAGTTGTTGAAAATGGTAAAGGGTCAATTATTGCCCACTCTCTACCTTCTCTTTTCATTATTCCAATATTAACTATCATTGTTGGCACAGCTTGGTGTCTTATCGACATTGTAATTGAATCATTACAGAAAGATTTGATTATCAATTATAAAATCCACGGACTTGGTATGCTGTCAAATATTATATTTGCTGGACTTGTAATTTTAATATTGACATTATAAAATTAAAAAAACTCCCCCCAACATCCTGTCATATTGCATTTGGGTTGCGAGCAGTTTTAGTTTCTTGAGAATTTGGTCAGTTAGTGCCATAATTTTTGCTAGCAGTTTTTAAGTTAATTATTAGCAAGTTGCATCCTTGCTTTGGGCTTGGTAAGGGTTTGCTTATTTGCA
>NVUQ01000131.1 GCA_002401955.1 Flavobacteriales bacterium
AAAAAATGACATAAATTTAGGAGGTAAAAAACAAACCTCCTTTAAAATCAATAGGAAAACACTTTTTATTGAGAATTATAGGGTTGTGCAACGACCACGCTTGTTAGCAATTCTTATTTTATAAGACGTATTTGATATTGTTCAATAATGTAGCTCCAGTAATTACTCCATGCGTATCCGTTTACTGGTTCTTTTATTTCTGGTTTATTAGATGTTATATTATTTAAGCGGGCTACTAATATTTCAGAAAAAATTAAATAATGGTTATTGTCAATACTTTTAAAAACAACAGAATATTCCTTGAGCCAACCTTTCAGGTAGCCCTCTTCATCATCATATACTGTTTCAGGTCTAGATCTTTTAACAATCTCTTCGAGATAGTCAATACTATCAATTTTAAAAGTGGAAATAGTATCTTTTTGGTAAATCCATTTGATTTCTATATCATATATTTCAGAAGTTTCAGTTTCAGAAATGTTTTCATAAGGAAAGGTAATAACTCTTTTGTTTCGCTTAGTTTCTAACAGTTGTACCTCTTCTGTTATTTCAATTCCTTTAATACTAAGATTATAGTTCTCAATTATGGAATCAATATTTAAGGGTTGTAGTTCAATTATATTTGAATCTATTAAAAGAGGTCTATTTAATTTAAAATAATTATTATTATCTAAAATAATTGAAAGTTCAGAATGAATATTTCCAGAAGAATAAAGATTCCAAACATTGATAGATTTCTTTTCTTGTAAATAAAAGTCATACATCAGAACGTAATTGTCAAACTTTGAAAATAAGACAGTGTCTAAATTCACTTTTTGAGAAAATGAATGAAAGGTACTTGATATAAATACTAGTATAAAAAGAAATTTCATAATTATTGCTAACGACTACGCTATGTTTTCGTTGTGTTGTTTATCTTTTAATTTTTATAACTTGCAAACAGCACTATAAAATATAGCGATTGTTGGCAAATCGTTATTTTTAATTTTTAAGTATCTGTTTTACAAATATTTCATCATCAAGAATTAGTTGTAAATAGTAAATACCTTTACTATAATTTCTAATGTCCATTTCTATTTTTTGTTTACCAATTGGAATAGTTTTTTCTAAGATTAGTTTTGAAGTAGCATCAAGTAATTTGACTTGAACTTCATTATTTAAATCACTTGGTTTTTCAATGGTAAACTGCCCAGTGCTTGGATTTGGATAAATGATGATGCCAAAATCGTGGGTTGACTCATTAATTCCGACAGTACACACCTCCACATAAACAACTGTGGTGTCACTATTAATACAAGAGTTCGCATCAGTATAAGTATAAATAATATCGTGGGTTCCAACACCTGCAAATAAAGGATAAAAATTACCTACTCCAATTCCAGCACCTGAATAATTACCGCCAGTAGGTGAGCCTGTTGGAAATGTTACTGCACTTGCATTGACACAAAGTGTGTCTGGATTAAAGCTAGCTAAACTAACATTTGGTAAAGAGTTTATGGTAAGTGTTGTCGAGAATATGCTATCGCACCCATTAATGGTTTGTAAACTATCGTAATAAATACCTGTCGTGTTTTGATAGGTTCCATAAATCAAAATACTGTCTCCTTGGCATATTGAATTGTTTTGGTTTATTAAGTAAGTAGGGTAAATTGTTAAATTTAAATTTATGACACTATCACATCCGTCAATGTTAATCAAGGTGTCTATTGCAGTATTGTTGTCTGATGTATATGTTATTCCATTAATCCAAGTGAATGACTCACAAGCTATTTTGGTGTCAGTGTTATAGGTTGTAGTACAGAATTTATAAATACGAACATGTCCTGCATCTATTCCTGAATCAGCATTATAGATAGCCCCAATAACAATGGTATTTCCGTCACCATTCATAGATACAGAAGAACCACTACAATCATTAGCAGATTCGCCATCGATATCTAATCCTTTTTGCATCCATGCAGAGCCATCCCATTCATAGATTCGAGTATGTCCTGAATTCGAACCTGTTGTCCCATTATTATAAATACCTCCAGTAGTAATAGTATTTCCATCTGAACTAATTGATACAGAATTACCATATCGATCACCCACTGCTTCACCATCAATGTTCCCTCCTTTTTGTATCCATGCTGATGTAGTTCCATCCCATTCAAATATACGAACATGTCCTGCGTTTGTTCCTGAATTATCATTATTAAGTGCTCCAATAACAACAGTATTTCCCCCATCATTTATTGATACAGAAGAACCACTCCAATCATTAGCAGATTCGCCATCGATATCTAATCCTTTTTGCATCCATGCAGAGCCATCCCATTCATAAACACGAACATGCCCTGCATCTGTACCTGAATCATCATTAAAGGGTGCTCCAATAACAATAGTATTACCATCACTACTCATAGATACGGAATAGCCATTTCGATCAATTGCTGCCTCTCCATCAATATCAATTCCTTTCTGTAGCCAGGCGATTCCATTCCATTCGTAAACACGAACATGTCCTGCTTCTGTCCCTGTACCATTATTTAAAACAGCTCCAATAACAATAGTGTTTCCATCGTTGCTCATCGAGATAGAATGACCACTTCTGTCAAAAGCTGCTTCACCATCAATATCAAATCCTTTTTGTATCCATACTGATGCAGAGCCATCCCATTCATAAACACGAACATGTCCTGAATTTGTTCCTGTACCGTTATTATATATTGCTCCGATAGCAATAGTATTTCCTCCATCACTTATTGATACAGAATATCCACTCCAGTCATAAGCAGCTTCAGCATCAATATCAATTCCTTTCTGTAGCCAGGCGATTCCATTCCATTCATAAACACGAACATGCCCTGCTTCTGTCCCTGTACCATTATTTAAAACAGCTCCAATAACAACAGTCTGTCCATCATCACTCATCGAGACAGAAGAGCCACTTGACCCTCCCGCTACTTCACCATCAATATCAAATCCTTTTTGGACCCATCCCTGTGAGTATCCACTAAGAAATATAAGTTGTATGAGAATGATTAATAAATATTTTTTCATAGGTGTATTATTTTGAGCTTTATGTTTGCCAACGACAACTGTATGTTGCGTTTTATAAAGTTGTTTAATAACTACTAAACTAATGAAATTTTGTAGAAATTTCAATTTACGATTAACAATCAAGTAGGCAAGTGGTTCGCTGTCAGAAGCAAGGATGCAACTTGCAAAGCCTTTAGATAACCACATACAAAATGAATGGCACTAACTTACAAAACTGTCAAAAAACGGTAACTGCTCGCAACCAAAATGCAATATGACAGCTTGTTAGGCAATTTTTTCATTCTAGAATATTTCCATTAGGGTCCAATTTCAAGGTTGTTAAACCATCATCATTTGGAGAAGAGGCAAAGGTTATAGATAAATTGTCATTGATTTTAAAAGTAGAATTTGTTCTAGGAATCCTTACTAAAGTTATGGTTTTGTCGTCATTAATTTTAAATGAAGATCGTGTAATTGGAATGTGTATGTCTCGATTTGTTTTTGTATTTAGTTTAACCACCTTATTCCAAATAAGATTGCCATTAAAATCAAATTTTAATAGAGTAATATGAGAATATTGGTATCCTTCAAAAGAACTAGATGAATAATGAATACCATTTGATCCTGTTCCGCTTGAACCCGAAGAGGTTGGGTAAAAGGCATCTCCAACAAATAAATAGCCATCAGTTAATTGTTTCACCTTATGACAAACCATATTATAATCAAGATCTTTTTTTTGAGTTATATGTAAATTTCTTTTTAGGATACGTTCTGCTTTCTTTTTTGTTTCTTCCTTGGAGTAGTTGAAAAAATTGTCAATTAAAATATATCTGTGAGAAGAGTATTCTTTAAGAGTATCATTTTTGATGACTCCAAAAAACATTTGATTAGATTTATCTTTCTCTTTTCCCGAATATGTTCCGCAAATGAAGAATTCATTTTCACTTGAGCTGTTTGTTAAAGAGTAGTCAACAATATGAGATTTTTGCTCTTTTAATTCCCATTTTTTAATTGTTTTTCCAGAATTATCGATTTTTAGAATATAATTTTTTGGTTTGTAATTTGAAAGTGCATTTACACTTAGATATAAGGTTTCATCATTGTCAAATTGTTTAATAGATGTAATTTTAATGGAATTAGAGGTTACACCTTCTATTGTAATGTCCGTGACTTGTTGTTCTCCTGTTTTCCAGTTTATATATTTTAATTTCGGACCTGTTGAACTCGACCTTTGATAAAATATTTGATCACCTGCAGGATGAATGCTCGCGAATGACATTGGAGCTTTTGTCCTTATTACAGTTTCAGACATTTTATCAGTGTCAAAGGTTATAAGAACAATTCCACCATAACCATCAGAATCTATAAAAACAAAATGGGCATATCTATCTCCAATATATGATTTACCATATTTCATTTTCTTTCTCATACTAATCTCAAACTTTTTTTGAGAAGCTGGGTTTTTACTATTAACAAAAAATGTATGGAGATTTTCTCTATTTTTTTCTGGATGTTCTTTATAGCTGCGATCGACAGAAATGTTTTGGTTTAAACCAATAGCACATTCAATTAAAAGAGAAATTAAAATTAGATACTTCATTTAGTTTTGTAGTATGAAAATTACTTCTAGTGAACTTATTATATTGCCTAACGCCACTGTATGTTGCGTTTGTTCAGTTTATTAATAGCTTAAAAGTAATAATTTTTGTGAGCTTACCCAAGCTAAACAATTGCAAATAAGCAAACCCTTAACAAGCCCAAAGCAAGGATGCAACTTGCTAATAATTAACTTAAAAACTGCTAACAAAAATTATGGCACTAACTTACCAACTTGTCAAAAAGCTAAAACTGCTTGCAACCAAAATGCAATATGACAGAATGTTGGTTAACGTTTTTTCATTTTGTTTTTAATCGATGGAAAGCGAGAAACCATAGATCTAAAAAAGTTTAATTGTTCAGGAGTTAAAGATTTCTTATTGATGAATTGTGCTATTAATTGGTCATGATAGATTAAAACATGAGAGTTCGTTTCCTTAAGCATGAATATTTTGTCCCAAGTCATTGATGAATTAAAGGATTCTCCAGTCATATCAATTTCGTCATTGGTAAATTTATATTCTATAGGTTCTGATACACGAGGGTTTGAATTGAAATTCCTTTTTGTTCCAAAGTAAATACTTGCGGGGGAAATAATAATAAGTCCTATTCCAAATGCAAGCGCCATGTATGGAGGACCCTCAAATAATATGCTTGCTGAAGGAAATAGATAAAGCGCAGACCAAATCAAATTGAAGAAACCTATAATCAATATTATAATCATCATCGGTTTTCTATATGTCATATTCATAATACATTTTACATATTCCGAAGACTCCAATTTTTGATTGATCTTAAATTCCATGATTATTTATGTTTACCAACGCCCAATCTATGTTTTCGTAGGGCGTTTTAAAAGTACTTATTTTCGTTTTACTAATTAGCCAAAGCTTTGGCTTTGGGGTTTAATTTTTTCTCCAG
>NVUQ01000132.1 GCA_002401955.1 Flavobacteriales bacterium
AGTGAATTTTGGGTTTTGACCTTTAGGTTAAAATGAAACGATCGAAATACCTCGAAAGCTCTGCTTCGGGGATGATCGTTTCAAGAAATTCTTTTATTTGAGAATTACTTCAGCCTAAACGATTGAGAGCTTTTATCAAAGCTAATAATGTCATCATTAAATAAATCAGTAAGCTTATCAGTTTTAATCATTTTTTCAGAGCTAACAGCTTCTATTTTAGCATTGTTAATGAGCCATATTTCATCACAAACTTGCATGGCATATTCAATTTGATGTGTTGATATAATAATCGTTTTATCATGATTTTTTACGAGATCTTTTAAAAGCTTAAACACTTCAGCTTTATTAATCAAATCAAGGTGAACAGTTGGTTCATCTAAAATTATAAGCGGTGTATTTTGAGCGATTGCTCTAGCAATATTCACTTTTTGTTTTTCACCATCGCTTAGCTCATTATAGTTGCGGTTGGCTAAATGATTAAGCTTACACAATTCAATGGCTTTATTAATTTCTTGATAATCTTTATCTTTATTAATTCCCAACCAATTGGTATAAGGAAATCTTCCGAAAGCAATAAAATCTTTTACGATAATATTCCCGATATCTATTTGTGTGGTAGAGATAATACTTAGCCATTTAGCTCTTTCTTTTTCTGATAAGCCTAAAATATCAATATCATCATAAAAGAAATTACCGCTAATAGGAGGGAGTAGCCCTGACATTGTTTTTAATAGCGTAGTTTTCCCTTGTCCATTTCTGCCAAAAAGACCAATCATTTTATTGCTGCTAGAAACTAAGTTGATGTTTTTTAGGATGGTTTTATTTTCATAACCAACCGATAAAGACGATATGTTTATTGTTTTACTCAATTTAAATTGGCTATTTTTTTATTTTTAAGAATAATCCATATAATAAAAGGAACACCAATTATGGACGTAATAGAATTAATAGGTAAACTTTGTTCTAACCCTGGTAGTTGAGAAATAATATCAGCAATCAATAACACATTAATTCCTAATAAAATAGACAGTGGTATTAAAATTCGATGGTCTGAAGAGTTGCTAATCATTCTAGCAAGATGGGGAATAACGATGCCTACAAAACCAATCGGGCCACAATAAGCAGTTATACTTCCTGTTAAAATAGAAGTAATTAAAATAATTATAATTCTTGATTTTTTAATATTAACACCTAAGCTTTTAGCATGGTCTTCGCCAAGTAAATAGGCGTTTAAATTTTTAGAGGCTGCAAACGATAATAATAATCCAGCAATTACTATTGGGGCTAACAGGCTAATTTGACTGTTTGTGATGGAACTTAAATTCCCCATTGTCCACATAATAAAAGATTTTAGTTGTGCATCATAACTAAAGTATTGAATAATACCGATAATAGCTGTAATAACACTTCCTATCATGATACCAAGGATTAAAACAGTCATGATATCTTTTAATTTACTAATAATAGAAAGTAAGATAGCTAACACTCCAAATGAGCCTAAAATAGAAGCAATAATAATTCCTGAATTTGCAGACAATCCTAGGTTAGAAGTAGAGAAGCCTAGAAAACTTAATCCCATAATAAAAATTGCAACACCTAAACCGGCTCCAGAACTTATTCCTAATATATAAGGACCTGCTAAAGGGTTTCTAAATAGGGTTTGCATTTGCAATCCACACACAGAAAGGGCACCTCCACAAAGAACAGCAGCTATCGCTTTTGGCAACCTAGATTGGAGAATAATAATTTGCCAACTTTCTTTTTCGGTTGTTTCTCCAATTAAAATTGAAATGATGTTTTTAAAAGGAATTTGAACAGAGCCTAGAAATAAATCTAAACCAAAAAAAAGAAATGCACTAACTACTAAACATAGTATTAAATAAGTTGTTTTATTTAATTTTATTAGAAACATTAATCAAAACAAATGTAATTTTTTAAGGCTAAATCTAATTATAGTTTACTAACTATTTCTTGTTAAAAGTTCGTTAAAACATTTTTCTATAATCGATTAAGAATATTTACTTTTGAATCTTTAAAAATAAAATTATTATGGCAGATTTATTTGAGAAAATAAAAGAAAATAGAGGTGAATTAGGTAAATGGTCTAAAGTAGCTCATGGTTATTTTGCTTTTCCTAAATTGGAAGGCGAAATTAACAATAAAATGTTCTTTAGAGGGAAAGAGGTTCTTCAATGGAGTTTAAATAACTATTTAGGTTTAGCAAATCATCCTGATGTACGTAAAGTTGATGAAGAAGCTTCTAAAGAGTGGGGTCTGGCTTATCCGATGGGAGCTAGAATGATGTCTGGTAATACTAATTATCATGAACAATTAGAAGAAGAATTAGCTGAGTTTGAAAGTAAAGAGGCGGCAATTTTATTGAATTTTGGGTACCAAGGAATGACGTCTGCTATCGATGCTTTAGTTGATAGAAATGATGTTGTTGTTTATGATGCAGAATCTCACGCTTGTATATTAGATGGATTAAGATTGCATTTAGGAAAAAGATTGGTTTACCAGCATAATGATATGGAAAGCCTAGAGAAAATGTTATATAAGGCTGAAAAAATTGCTGAAAAAACGAAAGGCGCTATTTTGGTTATTACCGAGGGTGTTTTTGGAATGTCGGGTAATGAAGGAGCTTTAAAAGATATTATTGCTTTAAAGGCTAAAGTTCCTTTTAGATTGTTTGTTGATGATGCTCACGGTTTTGGTACAATGGGACCAACTGGAGCAGGTACAGGAGAGAAACAAGGTTGCCAGGATGGGGTAGATATCTATTTTGGAACATTTGCTAAAGCGATGGCTAGTATTGGTGGATTTATTGCATCTACAGAAGATATTATTGATTATTTAAGATACAATATGCGTTCTCAGGTTTACGCTAAATCTTTACCTATGCCTTTAGTTGTCGGTAATTTAAAGCGTTTAGATATTCTTAAAAATAGTCCAGAAATAAGAGAAAAACTTTGGACTATAGCTAACGCACTACAAAAAGGGTTAAAAGAAAATGGATTTAATTTAGGTACAACATCTACTCAGGTAACTCCAGTAATACTATCTGGGAACATTCCGGAAGCAACAAATTTAACTGTTGATTTACGTGAGAATTACGGATTGTTTTGTTCTATTGTACTTTACCCTATTGTTCCTAAAGGTGTTTTGATGTTGCGTTTAATACCAACTGCAATGCATACATTAGAGGATGTAGAATACACGATAAATACCTTTAAAGAAGTACAGGCTAAATTGAAAAATGGAGAATACCAATCTGAAATGGTAGCTTCTTTTTAAAATATATTATTTTTTTAGGAAAGCATTAATCGAAAGATTAATGCTTTTTTTTGACCCAAACTTCTCTAGCACATTTACAATGGGAAGAAAAACAAGAAAGATAGTTGTCTTTTGTTGAAGACTGTCAAGATTCCAATAATTATCTATCGGCATTATACAAAAAACGTTGTTGGGAGTTTTGAAATTAAATTGGTATAAGAAATCCTGTACCAGAAACATTATAAATCAGAATAATAATTTCTTTAATGCGAAGTTCTGTTAAAGGAATAATTTATATCTACAACGTAAATATGGCGAGTGCAAAACCAATAATAACAATTACAAATTTCTTTAAATCAAATTTGTGATCTTCGCTAGATTCAAATAAAATAGTGGTAGAGATATGTAAAAAGATACCTACAGCCAATGCTAAAATAATGCGACTATTATCTAGAAAAGGTAAAATATGGTTACTTGCTAAATACAGACCAAGTGGAGCAGATAGAGCAAAAATTAATAATGCGATAATAAAAGTGATTTTAGAGATGTTTTTTGCTAAAATCATTGTACTTAAAACAATGGCAACAGGAATTTTATGAATAACAATACCTAAAAGCAGAGAATTATTATGCTCCACATGGTTATGATAGCCAGTATCAATTAACGCCATTCCTTCTATAAAGGAGTGAAAGCATAAGCTTATAAATATAGCATAAGGAAAAATCACTAAATCTTTTTTATGAGTATGAAAGTGACCGTGCTCAATACCATCTGAGAAAAACTCCAAAAGCAATTGAATTAAAAACCCTAAAAGAATAAATGCTCCAATCTTTTTATCATAACCGCTAAATATTTCGGGCATTAAGTGTAGAATACATATGGCAAGTATAAAAGCACCACTAAAAGAAATGAGTGGTTTTAAAATTTTAGAGAATTTTAAATTGAATATAATGACTGTAAGTCCACTTAAAAAAGCAGACACAAATAAAATTATATTAACAGTTATTTCATTCATTTTTTTCGAGCAATTAATATTAACCTATCAGAATTATCCATATCAAATGGATTTAATTTATAGTCGCCAAAAATAGCTTCAATTTTTAAGTTTGCAATATTAAAGTAAAATTTAAACGTATTTAAAGATATTGCTTTAACTTTTTCCTGGAAATGGAAACTTTTACCATCATTCTTAAAGTTAATGTCTTTAGTAATGTATCCATTACTAAAATTTCTAATAATGTTAAAATCGATATTGTTTACTGATTTAGTTTCTAATTTAGTTAAGTTATTTATCGCTTTGTTACAATTCATAAAGTCTAATACCAATATACCATCTTTAGTTAAACTTTCAACAATAGAATTAATAGCTAATTGATTATCAGATTCATCATCAAAATAACCGAAACTAGTAAATAGATTAAACGCATAATCATATTTATTAACGTTTAAAGGTTTTCTAATGTCGTTGATATAAAAATGTAAGCTTTCTGATTCGTTAATCTTTGCAGCCTCAATACTATTTGGAGATAAATCAAAACCATCAACACGATAACCTAAATTATTAAGAAAGAAAGAATGTCTTCCTTTACCACAAGCTACATCAATAAAAAAACTACCCTGTTCAGGCTTTAAATAATTAATAAGATTTAGAATAAAATCCTTAGCTTCCTTTTCGTCTCTATCTTTATAAAGTATATGATAAAAGGGAGAATCGAACCACTCTTCAAACCATTTTGTTTTCTTTGTTACACTTTTCATATTCAAAATAAAGTACAAATTTATATTTTTAAACCGTATAATAATTGTTAAAAAATCTTCGTTTTATTATTAATGGTTAATAATCGTATATTCATCTTATTTTTTATTGCATTAAACTTGTTTAATTAATTCA
>NVUQ01000133.1 GCA_002401955.1 Flavobacteriales bacterium
TATATTTTGGAGCTAACAACACTTTCTTATTTGAAATACTGATATATTTCTTTTCTGAAAATGTATCTTTAGGAAAACTAATGTTTGATTGAATATTATTATACGATATAACAGCAATTACTTTACTAAACTTGTCTTCTTCTACTTCCATTTTACCTCTATAAGTAATTTTAATTTTTTCTAAAAACCCTGTTTTTGCGTTTAACCAAATATCTACAACTGATGTTTGTCCACTTTTATAAAATAAGCTATACGATTTTAGATTTTTTTTCAATCCTATATATTTTACGTCATCAAAATGCTTGAGTAATGTGTCTGTATTAATTTTAGTGACAGGTGAAAAAAAATGGTTTTCCCTGGCTTTATTTACCATTATAAATTTATTTTCATGATCAACATTAATCTCATATTTATCATTAATTAAAGTTTCGCCAGAAAATTCATTGTTATATATTTTATTTTTTTCCTTTTTTATTACTCCTACTTCTTTTTCATTAGGAAGATCACTTCCATCAAAAAACACTGCATAACTAACTTCCATAGAAATGGTGTTGACCTTATTATAAGCTTCACTCATTTTGGTAAGGTCTTCTCCAATATTTTGAGCATGAACTTGAAACAAGGGACAAGAGACAAGAAAACATACGAGAATTATCTCCCATTTTTTTTGTCTTGTTATTGTCTTTATAATTATCATTATTATCGTTTTCTTTTATTTATAATACAGGTAAAAACCTATAGTAAAGTCGTATAAAATCAGTACAGAATCTCAAATAAAAAGTGTTTATTTTTTTACTCCAGCTCTATTTTCCTGTATTGTTTTTATACCTTTTTCTGTTTCCTTTTTCACTCGTACTAATGTTCCTTCTTCATCATACTCATAAAAAGTTGCAAAATTTCTATCATCCAATTCTGCCCATAATCTTAATGAAACTGGATCATACACGTACGAGTTCATGGTGGAATTAAAAGGTTGAATTCTCATATCATCGTAATAAACAATATTAGAACTTGTATTTCCCAAGTAAATTTCCATTTTATCTCCAACAACAGCGGTAGTAGATATTTCAAATACATATTCCACTTTTTGCCAACCATCAATAATGTTAGAATATTTTGCACTATTAATAGTTAATATACTAGAATTAGGAGCTCCTAAATTGGTTGTTCCACTCAAATAAATAATTGGTTCATTATAAACCAAAATCTCTGGGGGTACATTTTGCTCTTTTATCCAACATGAGAAAATATATTTTTTTCCTGATTCTGGCTGAAAGACTCCATTGTCATCTTCACAGGTTCGATTATATGGTGCACTATGAACAGCAGCTACACAATTATTTCCTACCGTAATGGGTACAGATAAAAATGCACTCTTATTTTGAGGTATTGCATAACTGTATCGCCCTGTATGTGCGTCACTATTTGAGACCCAACAAGCAGCCCACTTAAGATGGTCTTTTATACAATTGGTCGCATAATATTCATAATCTTCAAAACCATTAAAACCAAAATTATTATACTTTGAATTAAAAATTTCGGCAATTGCCATTGTATTGTTATAACCATATTGAGCAGCAGAAAACCTGCCCAAGGCATCTTTACTCTCTAATTGATTACTAAAAGGACTGCATTTAGTCACTTCACTATTCATAACCCATGGAACATCTGTTACTCCAGGATTATAATTAGGATGTAAAGGGTTAAAAATACTATTCCAGCTAGTTTGCCCTGCATTATAACCCCAAAAAGGAGCTATGTTTAATCCTCCATCTTTACGAATGTCAGCATAAGATTGATTTCTATCGGCATTGTAAGCATATGATTTATTTGCTTTATAGTTCCCCCTTAAGCCTTTAACATAAGGGTTAACAACTAATTCTTCAATACAATTTTCAGGGTTATGTTTTGGAGTACAAGTTTGCAGGTCTACATTAACTGTTCGCGACATAACATATCCATTTAAATATTTATATAATGAACCGCCAGAACCATTAGGGAATTCTGCTCTAATCGTAAAGGTATTTTGAGATATGGCTGATAATACATCAAAACTTACAATATCATGCATCGTGTGTGCTGGATCCAGAACCCCTGAAAGTTTAATTTTTAAAATCTCGTAATAGGGACAGATTCCTACACCAGGCCATACTACTCCATTAATGAAAGATGCGTATACAGTTGGTCCTGCAATATTTTCAATATTAAAAAACAACTTATGACTGTTTGGATTGGTCAAACTTGTAGTTAAGGTTGCAGCACATACTTTTAAATCGGCATAGTTAGGCGTACCAAACATTGGCGTTGTAACCCCAATAAAATCCATAGTATATCCAGAGTGAAACAAAAACTTTCCATTACTATTACTGGCTAACATGTCGTTTAGAAAAGTTTCTAAATAATTAATTTGAGCAGCGTCATCTACACAAATCAAATCTGGTGGAGGACGAGTATCTCTACCACAGCCACCTGTATAAACATCCTTATTGAAAGACGCTGCTCCCCATTTATCAGTATATTCAATAGCATTAGCGTTTAACACAGCGCTCGGAATAATAGAATTACCTGATATTAATGGTGTGCGAGAAACAACATCTCCTACAGATAATGAGTGAAGGTTTCTTTTTCCTGATCTAATTATTTTATATGTCTTATTAGTAATAGTTACAACAGCACCAACTTCATCTATCGCATATAAACTCCCTGTAGCTTCATCACTTGTTATCCAAATTTTACTGCCACCATAAATTAATTCGTCTCCAGGCGTTAAATTACTCGTGTTAGAGGTAATTAATCCTGCTCCATTTGTACTAATAGAAACTCGAGCCCCAATATTTTTACTAGCCTGTTCCATTCCTTCATAAACCCAATGAGCTGGATAATTAAATGCATACAAAGGGTCATCAAACTCATTAATTGTTTCTGTTAACAAAACCTTACCCGTACCTTCATCATATAATTTATTGTAAGTGGTAACTTTTGAATTTTGATCATAAACAACGACATTATCTAATATTCCATACTTCTGTATTACTTTCGTAGAAACAGAAGATTTAAACTCTCTTAATGTTCTAGATTGTAAAACCCAAAGGCTTGGTATAGGTACAAACCAAGGTCCGAGAAAAAATGCATCAATCCCACTTTGAGTAGTAGTTGCAGTAGTTTTACTTTTTTGATGTCTACTATCAATCACCATATCTATTTCTTCTCCTATTACTTTATTGGTAATCTGATTTTTAGCATTAATAACATCTACATTGTTAACCAACTTATCTCCATTACGTTTGTAATTGTACTCAATACCTTCTATTGCTGCTACCCCACCTTCCGCAAACGTTTTTTTAGATTTTGCTTTACCATGCATATTGTTCAACTCAACAAGATAACCTTGTGAAGCAGCAAATCGATAGGTATGTTTTTTGCTAAACATCTGATTCAAGAAACTTGGCTTAATTACTTTCTTAGTCATTCCTGTTTGTTTTCGGATAATTGGAAAATCTTTTGCTGTATAAAATTCATATTCTGTTCTTCCTGTAGCATTTCTTCTCACCAACAATTCCCCACTATCTCCATCAGTATCTAAATCATCAACATCTATTCGTTCTATATTTTTCACCGTTACCTTACTGTATATAACAGTAGCTGAAGGAAATAAAGATTCGCCATAAGGTTCTTCTTGAAACATAACATCATTATCATAAAAACTTCTTTCTACTTCATATGGCATTGGCTTACGGAAAGGATTTTCATCTCCTCCTACCAAAGGTTCATAAGAAGCAACACCACTACTCATTGTTCCATCTAAAGAATAACTATAGGTTTGTCCATATTCCGTATTCGTTTCACTACTAACCATTGAATCCCAAGAATCATTCATCGTAATTTTACTTACTCTAATTCCTCCTCCTTTTTTATTTCCTTCAATATTCTGTAACCTTACAAATGATTTAGATGGAATAAATGTTTCTGCTATTCCTTTACCAGCCAATGTTTTATTTATTCCTTTTACCAAAGTTTTAGCATCTGTTAAAAAATTACTAAGAATATTAGAAAAAGTACTCGGAGAGAAACCTGTATTTGAATTTGCGGGATAAAGTACTCTACTTAAATAACTCCGAACCATTTGAAATGCGGCTTTAGAAATAGGATGGCAATCATCACCACCACCATCATCATTATAAGTTTCTTTGTTAACTTGTATATAAACATAAGTAACCCCGCTAATCGTATGTATTTGTGCTCCATAAAAACGTGCATACCCTGGCACATAATCATAATTTTGTACACCATTCGAATTCTTTAAAATGTTAACTAAAAATTTAAAATAGATTTTACTCATATTCTCAGCTCCTAGTATATCTCCTACAGTGGTTCCATTAGGAACTTCTACTACGATAAAATTATTTACTTGAGCCAGTGAATTCGATATAGTACTTCCATATCCATCAGATGTTCCGGCAACTTTATACATTTGTTGAGCTCTTTTATTTTGCACATAGGCATAATCATCCGATTCGTAATCAATATTTAAGACTCCTCCAGATGGTAAATCTATTGTACTTAAACACCAGGCTGCCGCATACTCATCTGTATTACTAGATTGTTCAGTGTACGGAAATTCATCATTACTTAAATTACCTGTTAGAGGAGGTACTGAATTCCCACAACTTAAACCTCCTGGCTGTTTTTTATAAGTTCCCCATCTGTCATATCCTTTTACATTATAAGAGGGATTAAGAGCTGTTTCGGGAGTACGATCATGATCAGAATCTGCATAATGAAATTCGTAAGGATTTAATTGCCCTTTCTTAGAATTTCCATAAGTAAAATAGATGTGCTTCAATGTTAATTTACCTCTTCCAGCATTAGAAATTTCACTAGCTGTTAATGATTGACTGCCATTATTATTAAAAACATTTTGACACAAAGAATAATTATATTCAAAATGCACTACTTTAATAGGTGTCGGAGTAGATGGATTAATTAATAACTCTTGTTTTGTATATAGTTTAATGTTATCTAGTTTCTTTAATTGTTGACCAGCTGAAGTTGAAACTCCTCCATTTTCATCAACTACTCCAATAGCATCTTTTCTATCACTCAAATTAAATTCAGCAATGTAATTTTTAGTTTCTACAGAACGTAAATACCAAACCTCCT
>NVUQ01000134.1 GCA_002401955.1 Flavobacteriales bacterium
ACCATCAAAATCAGTTCTGTATCTAGATTTTGCTGTTTTACTTGCTTCAAGTAATCTTGTTTTTATTATTTTTTCATTTAATACAAGTCCTCCATCATCATATTCAAATTTTACTTTATAATTATTCTGAAAATCTTTATCAGGACAAAAACGAAAAACTTTACTAAAATCTTCTTTAAAGTACTCTCCGTTTAATCGTTTGAATCTATTTTTAAAATCACAAAGTTGTGCAATCCAACCTAGAACGGATGATTTTCCTGTTCCATTTTGACCTGAAATAACTGTAATTCTGTTTCCAAATTCAATTACAGTTTTTTCACAATGTCTAAAATTTTCTAGATGAAGTTTTTTTAGTTTCAAACGGCTAAAGTTATTAGTTTACAATCAATCAAATTTGCAGGATTATTAGGATCTTTTGCCTTAACGTCTGTTGAACTAAAACCTTCTATTTTCAATTCTTCAATTTTGGTTTTGCTTTCATTTGGAAAACTGTTGTACTTCTCCGTTGGAATAACACAAACTAATTCAAACTCACTTTCAGTTGTTTGATATAAATAATCAAAGGCTTTTCTTGGGTTTTGTATTTGCCACATACCTCTAATTCTTAGATTTGTAATTCCTAAAGGGTCAACCCGGTTAACTCGACCTAATTCTTTTGTTTCTGCAAATTCAACATCTGGGATTGTTCCTATTCCGTCTGAAATAGTATTCTTAATTCTTTGATAAGTTTCGTGTTTTGCAGCATAGATATTTCCATAAACTAACCAAAGAGAATTTAAAGTTTCATCAGAGGTATGACCAACACAGTAAATTAAGTCCTTAACTGTCCATTTTTCACAATCCTTACATTCTTTTGTAATCATTGGACTTGTAGCGTGAATATCTGATTTTGGATATGAACTATTCAATGCTAAATCACTTTTAGCACTTTGTGTTTTCTTTACTTCAATAGCATCACCATCTTTTATCATTATGTCTGGTGGATGATTTTGATTGCCTAACCAAGAGAATTTTTGATTAAAAGACTGCATTCTTTGTAATTCGTCAGTAATTCCAAAAGTTCCTGCAAAAGCATCTTTTATATAACTTTCAAGAGCTTCACCCATATTGTTCGCTCTGTTTCTACCTGTGTATAGGTCTTTGATTTCAAAATTTTGATGATTTGCAATATTGTAAATTGCTTCTAAAATATTTGTCATATGGCTAATGCTACTTTTACTTCTTGAATAGGTTTATTAATTTCTTTTTTGAATTCATTTGCAATGATTTGTTGTTTTATGCTATTTGCTAAAAATTTAGCTAAGTTAACAGGAACAGCATTTCCAATCATTTTATATCCTGCTGCAATTTTCTTGTAATGAAAAGTGAAGTCGTTTGGAAAGGTTTGAATTCTTGCACATTCTCTTACACTTAACCTTCTGTATAAATGTTCTTTTCCTGGAACGAAAACACGAATGTTTTGCTCAATAAATTTCATTTTTGGAGCTTGTGGATGGATAGGAGCGTGTCGTCCACCTGCTTGGATAGTAAAAGATTGCTCGTCCCAACTTCTTACTCTATTTCTTGACATAAATATGGATGAAAAACTACCAATCATATATTCGTGATTTGGTACGCTACAATTATCACCGTTGGTGTTGTTATATTCCAATGCAGGTAAAACACCTTCTTTTAAATCGGAAATAGCTGTTTCGAGTGTTATTTTTGGAAATTTTTCAGTTGGAAACTGATACTTAAAATTCAAATCTTTTCTGATTCCAATAAAAAAAACTCTTTTCCTATCTTGTGGCACATTGTAATCAGAAGCATTTAACATTTGAAATGAAAGTTCATAACCAGTCCCTGCGTTTCTAAATAGTTCTTTTATTCCTTCTAGAGCTTCTGTATGTTTTGAAATAAGCATTCCACTAACATTTTCAGCTAAAAAGAATTTTGGTTGTTTTGCTTCTAATATTCTAATGAAATCATAAAACAACTGACCTCTTTTATCTTTAATTCCTCTTGCAGCACCTGCTTCACTCCAACTTTGACAAGGAGGTCCGCCAATTATTCCATCACATTCAGGAACTTCATCTGCTGGAATATTTACAATACTTCTTTTGTCAAGAAATGTATTAGGGTGATTTTTTTCGTATGTCTCCCAAATTTCTTTGTCGTACTCATTTGCCCAAACAACATTAAATCCTGCTTTTTGAAATCCTAAATCGAGTCCGCCTGCTCCTGCAAAAAATGATACTATTTTCATAATGCTTTTTCTTTATTAAGTGTTCTACGATATTCTGCTTTTTCTTCTGCAACTTCTAAAAGTTGTTTTGTACAATTTGTTTCATAAATTTTTTTTCCGATTTGGTCGGTTACATATTCATTCCGTAATTCTTTGAGATTTAAATCGAAAATTTCAGATAATTTAGGTAGTCTCTTTTCGTCAAAGTCACGTTTTCCATTTTCAATCTTACTCAAGTTTGCTGAGTCTAAATCAAGTTTAGCCGCAAGTTGCGTTAAGGTCAGTCCGTTTTCAGTTCTCAAAAGTCGGATGTATTCTCCAAATGTGGTTTTCATAAGACTTGTCATTTTTTGACAAATCTACAAATTGTTTTTCACTTTTTCAAGTAGTGTGATGGAAAGATTTTACTCTTTTGATTTTTTTAGGGTAGGCTTTGTGAGGTTGGAAAAAAGCAAATGTGTAAAATGTGCGGTAGGATTTTTCTCCAATGAATGGTAACGCCACAATATGTAATGTGCCGTATGTTTATTCAATGCTTAAAAGTAATAATTTTTGCCAAACCCGCAGTTTACTACCACACAAATAAAGCGCACCCAAACAAACTCACCAAAGCAAGGATGCAACTTGCAGAAAATTGCAAGAAAGCACAAGCAAAAATTATGGGATAAACCACAAAAGCCAAAAAGAGTAAAAAAAGCTAAAGGTAGGGCATATTATATATTGAATGTTGTAGGACGTTTAGTCAGTGATGATTAATTTCCCGCTTGCAATATTACTTAAGTCATTTTCGAGATGATAGATGTAAATTCCAGAAGGCAAGTTGTCTCGAGTTATTATTACTTCATTTTTGTTAGAAATCGGAATGGAATTAACCTTTTCACCCCAAAGATTATATATTGTTAATCTGTTGTAATTTGTTTCATTGAAATTTGAAATTATGATCTTAGTCTGGGAATTAAATGGGTTAGGATAAAACAATATATTATCATTTTCTATGTCAACTTGATCTCTAACTGAAATTAAGAGAGTATTGCAAGTAGAATCACAATTAGTCATTGATTGATCGTGAACATATACCATTAAAGTAAGATCCTTATTAAATTCCGTTGATGTCTGATTGACACTACCTCTAAAAGTTATGATATAAGGTGAACACCTTATATTTGTTGCGTCTGGATTCCATTTAAATATTTTCCGTGAATAACCATTAGACAAAGAATCAATTTGAAACGTACCATTATTGCTGCCAATAAAAGCTTCACCATAAGCCTCTATATCAATTGTGCTTGTGAAGCCATCATAGTAGGCAAGATTTAATTGAATGCTATCATTTGGTGTAATTTTAACACTATAATTGTTGTTAGTATCAATTTGCCAAGCAGACAGTTCCTGAAACTGAGCAGCCGGAAAAGAATTTAAAACAACATTAATCTGAATATCTACAATTACAGAACCTACTTTTACACCATTTCTACATTCTGTAATTTTCAATGCAACAACATAACTTCCCAGTAAATGTGGGGAATTCCAAACTATTTCACCATTAATAATATTAATTGAAAGTGAGTCAGGGAATACATAACCAAGAATGCTTTGACCGCTTTCTTTTTTTGGGGGTATTAATTCAAATGAAAGTTCATCTCCATCAATATCATATGCGGAAAGGCTATGTTTAAAAGGTCTGCCTAATTTACAGTTAAATATTGGTGGAGCTAAAAAGTCTACTGAGTTATTAAAATCGTTAATTGTAGGAATGATCAATTCTGATTCTATATAAAAAATAACATTAACAGAATTAGGAATATTAAGAATGTTACTATTTCTATTAGGGTCGGTAACAGAGATTATATAATTACTAGAAGAAGGATAGGTGTGAATACCCTTATAGGTGTTTTTTAGAATGTTGTTCCCTGTTGTGACTTGACTAATTCTTGTAATAGAGTCAGAACTACCATCACCCCAATAGAGTTCTAATATAGGTCTATCAGCTGAGCTGGAAGGGTCGGTATAGGTGAAAACAGTTATTTCATATGTTAGATTAGATATATGTTTGTAAATAATTGACCCTCCCATATTATGAGTTGCACTTGCAATTAAAGTACAACTTACGAGTATTATCAGTAAAATTATTATTCTTTTCATTATTTCTATTTTAATGACCTACAACGCCACAATATGTAATGTGCCGTATGTTTATTCAATGCTTAAAAGTAATAATTTTTGCCAAAGCAGCAGTTTACTAGGAAACAAATAAAACGCACCCAAACAAACCCACCAAGCAAGGATGCAACTTGCACAAAATAGCAAGAAATCACAAGCAAAAATTATGGACTAAACCACAAAACTTAAAAAGAGCAAAAAAAGCTAAAGTCAGGGCATATTATATATTGAATGTTAGGTGCCGTTAGTTTTAAAAGTAAAGCTCCAAAATCCGAAGGAGCAGAACCAATTAAATATCCGAGTAGGAGTGTAGCAGAAAAGTAAATTGTGGAGTCCACTTACAGTGAAAATGTTTGAGCATAGCACCTATACCACTGCACAAAAAATTAGTGATAGAAACGGTTAGCTTACAAAGAGGAAAAATAGTGCAGACTATTTGGTGCCAATTATTAAGTGTCACAAAGCGAAAACGCTATCGAAAAACCCTGCTGCAGATAACCAAAACTATTTTGACGTTCATATTGAGATGAAGCAAATTTCATCGCTCGCTCCGAACCAAATAAATAGCGAAACTTTTTTATTTAAGCCAAGAAGTAGAGAAGTTTAAAAACCTAAAAAAGAAACTGAAAAATGGCATCCTAACGCCACAATATGTAATGTGCCGTATGTTTATTCAATGCTTAAAAGTAATAATTTTTGCCAAACCCGCAGTTTACTACTAAACAAATAAAACGCACCC
>NVUQ01000002.1 GCA_002401955.1 Flavobacteriales bacterium
TATCGAGAAGCATTTTTTTAAAGAATTTTTTGTTCTCGATACAACTTTTCTTCGAAAAGTCACTCGAACTGACAAATTCTCCCCTTAAATTTTATAGTGAGTTTGCCCTGGAAAGAAAGACTGATTTTTACTTGTTTAAGATTTTTTTAGTACATTAGGATTTCTATATTTTAAGTAGTTTAATGTTAAATTTATTTATTAAACAATAACTAAACATGAAAATCTTTTTATTTACTTTATTAATGCTGAGTACTTGCTTAGCTTATACTCAGGTTAAAGAAGAAACCAAAACTCCGCAATGGGCACTGTTAATGTATCAGGAAATGGAGTCAGAAACATCTGATGTTCAAAAGGTAATACTTGCTTATGATGAATATTATGCGAATCGATTGTTTAAAAAAAATAAACATACATGGCACTATAAAATGTGGCTAAGGGATCCTGGCACCTATATTTCAAACACAAAAGCACATGGCTTACAGCAAGATGCTGAGAGGGAATTGTATATTAATAAAAGAAATACAGTTTCAAAAAAAAGTGGGACAAGCTGGAGTCCCATTGGTCCCATTCAGAATCATGATTGGAACGGAAATGTGATTGATCGGCTTACGCATGTGTCGAGCATAACATCGGCACCTTCAGATACAAATATTATGTTTTGCGGTACTGAAGCAGGAGAGGTGTATAAAAGCATTGATGCAGGTAATACTTGGCTTTGTATTTCTATGGGGCCTGAGTTAGTAATGTCTGAATGGGATGGTGTAACAGCTATGGCTATTCACCCAACAAATCCTAATATCGTTCATGTAGCAGGAGAAGGGCATTTATATAAATCTGTTGATGGTGGGCTTAATTGGACTTTGCTTTTGGCGGGTTGTGGTAAGGCTTTTCGAATGGTTATACACCCTCAAAATCCGAATATTATCATATGGGCCACAACCATTGGCTTGTATCGTTCTACTGATGGAGGTACAACAATCAATGCAATTATGACAAAAAAATGTTACGATATTGATGTACATCCCAATCAGCCTGATTCTATGTATACCATTATCAATAATAATTTAGATAACCCTGAATTTTATGTGAGTGCTGATGGTGGTGCAACTTGGACGATAAAAACTACAGGTTTTTATGCTTCGGCTGCTATTGATCGGAAACTGAATGGAGCAGCGATTGCTGTTTCTCCCAGCAATCCCAATATTATTTATACTGTCTTGTTAGGTGATTCAACTGCAACAGATGAAGGTCTTATTGGTATTTTGAAAAGTACTGATGGAGGTGAATCTTGGTTTATGCCTGTAGGTTATTGTGGAGACCCTTATACCTCTACTCACATTAATTATTGTGGATGGTCTGATCAGTTTATGTGCGAATTTATGATTTCGCCTACGAATCCAGATCACTTAATAGTTGGAACGAAGCATACTTACAAATCTACTGATGGAGGTGTTACTTTCCAGCGTTTTGGTTCTGCAGGAGGAAATATTTATATTCATGCTGATATTAGAGATATTTATCAGGCGGGCAATAAAACTTGGATCACTACCGATGGAGGCATAAAGCTTTCTACCGACTTTTATACTAATGATTTTAATAATATGGCTTATGGATTACATGGGCAAGATTTTTGGGGGTTTGATATCGGTTGGCATGAAGATGTTATGGTAGGTGGTTTATTCCACAATGGTGTAACGGCACATTATAAAAACTACCCAGATCGCTTTAATATTAATCTTGCAGGAGGTGAACCACAAACAGGATATGTTAATCCTTCTCAAAATAAATTAGTGTATTACTATGAGGTGGGTTCGCTCATCCCTGATAATATCGGACAAGCGCCAACAACAATTGTACAGCGTCCTTTTGCACCCAATGAGTCGCCTTGGCCTGCTTATCGCAGTGGCTTATTTTTTCATCCAAATTGTTATAAAACTTTTTATCAAGGAACAGGTACCAAGCTTTGGAAAACTACTGATGGGGGAGCAACGTTAACCATGGTAAAAGATTTTAAAGACAATACAATAGATAGTGTACTTCATGTTGCAGAAATAGCAATAGCTAGTGAGAACCCTGATATAATGTATGTAACAAGGGCTAAATGTCCAGTTGTTAATGTTCCTCAACTGTGGAAAACAATTGATGCTGGACTGAACTGGACCCAACTCAGCTTGCCAGTGTTAGTGGCAGCTTCTCGAGTCCTCATTTCCATTGATCCTACTAATTCTGATAATATTTGGATTGGTTTTGCCTCAGGATTGGAATACATGTGTAGTATTCAAAATAATATGAATGGACAAAAAGCATATAAATCTACTGATGGTGGGCAGACGTGGATAAATTTAACAAGCCCTGTTTTAGATGGAGAAGTTTGTCATGACATTATTCATGTAGCAGGAACAGATGGTGGTGTGTATTTTTGTACTCAGAATTCCGTTTATTATAGAAACAATAGTATGACAGATTGGGATCAGGACAATCTTGACCTTCCTTTTTATGTAAGTACTAACGTTGGTAAAGTTTGGTATAAGCATGGAAAAATACGTTTGGGTACTTATGGTCGTGGGGTTTGGGAGAATGATTTGTATGAACTACCTGCTGCTCCGATAGCTCGTATTATGGTTGATGAATTGGAAAAAAATGTAATACTAAGTAGTTGTCATTCTACTGCCACGGATTCGTTCTATTTTGATGATTATTCTTTTATGGAGTATAGCGAAACTGCAACAAACACTTGGTCATGGCAATTCCCTACTGGCAATCCTAGTAGTTCTAACCTCAAAAACCCTGCAGTATATTTTGGTGCTTCAGGTGTACATACCGCATTTTTAACCATTACCGATATCAATGGATTAACAGATACCGATACTCTAAATGTTTCCATTCAATCTATCCCTTTACCTTCTTTAGTTCAAGAGGGTTTTGAAAGTGGAGTGCCGCCAGTTATTCGAATTAATAATTATGATAATGATCACTCGTGGACAATTTCTACACCACCTTCTGGAGGGTATGGTTTAAGTAGTTACAGTATTGTAATGGATAACTATAGCTACAATAAACCAGGAGAGCATGATGAGTTTGATTTTATTCTAGATTTTTCTAATAGCACTTCACCTTGGTTGCAATTTGATGTAGCTTATAGCCCTTACAGCATCACTTATGGTGATACACTAGAGGTTTTGGTATCTGTAGATTGTGGGCTTAGCTTTCAATCGGTTTACTATAAAGGTCCTGCTGCCTTAGCTACTGTTCCTATTGGAGTCTCTTATCCAAATGCATCTACTTGGCGTACCGATTCTATTGATTTAACCAGCTATATGGGAACACAAGATTTGTTAGTGGTATTTAGGAATATTAATGGTTTCGGTGATCTGCTTTATATTGACAATATAAATATAGGCAATCAGTCTGTTGTTTCAGTGATAGAGCAGGGTAAGTCAGAACCATCTTTTACAATATTTCCTAATCCAATAAAAGCAGGAGAAGTATTAAGTTTTGTTTCCAACTCTAAAGATCCTTGTAAATTTATGTTGTATGATGCTCGAGGGAAGCAGATCATGTACCAAGAAACCATGCAGCATATTTCTATTCCAAAAAATATTGCTATGGGAATATACTACTATAAGGCAGCGTTCGAAAATTCCATTTTTAAAGGTAAAATTGTGATCCGTTAAGTGATTTTTGGAAATAGTGATTAATGAGTTTTCTATTTAGTTATCGTCATTTTTCCAATTTAGAAAAAAAACGCCCTTAAAACAGAAATGAATCTTACTACCTGCAAATATTTTTTGAGCGTAGAGAAAAGAATTATCTTTTAAAAATGTGGCTCTAGATAGCTATCAGCAAGCGGTATATAATACACGGCTATATTGCTTTTTATTACGGAAACGTGCTCAGAACAAGCACTATAACAAATTATAAGACAACTATTTTAAGCATGATTAAATAATTATTTTATCTTTAAAGAATGAAAAATATACTATTAACCTTTTTGTTGTTAGGGAGTGCGTTACAGATTAATGCCCAAAGCTATGCAGGTAACAACTTCTTAGATTCTTTAGAAAAGGAAATGAGTAAATACTCACCTAAAGATACAAATTATGTAAAGTTACTTGCTGTTATTGGAGAGCAAACACCTATCCTTACCCTACAATTTTGGGACAGCTGTGCCATCATAGCTCAAAATGGAATGCAGGAAGCAAGCAATTCTAAAAAAGAAAAAGAGGTTTTTGAAATTATTTATGGCAGTTGCCGTGGTAACTGTGCTTATCTGGTTGGAGCTCAAGGGAAAACAATGGAGGCATTGAATTATCATAATGAAAACATTCAAATTCAGAAGCGCTATGGTAATAAAAAAGCATTATCAAATGCATACAACAATGTTGGCTACGTTTATTCCAACCAAAAAAATGATAGTGTTGCCCTGTTTTATTATGAAAAAGCCCTATTGCTTAGAGAAGAAATTAAAGATACGGTAGGTTTAGCCGGTTCTTACAATAATATAGGAGCCATTTATTATAATAATAAAGAAAATAAGAAAGCCTTAAAGTATTTTCATATGGGAGCTAAAATGTTTGAATCCTTGAATAATAAAGTTGGATTAGCTACTACATGGGGTAACATTGGTATGATTCATAATCTGTTGGGAGATAAAGAATTAGCAATGGATTACAATCTTAAATCGCTGGAAATAAATGAAAAACTAGGTCATAAAGCTGGTATTGCTGATAAATTAGTGGATTTAGGAGGTTTTGATTTTAAAGCGAACAGACTTAAACAGGCAAGAGCTAAGGGCGAAAGAGCATTGGCAATAGCACAAGAAATGGGCTATGTAAAAAAAATAGGAAGAGCTGCAAGCCTACTTTATAAGGTAAGTAAAAAAGAAAAAAAATGGGAAGAGGCCCTAACAATGCGGAATCTGCAAACTACCATGCAAGACAGTCTCAGTAGCAAGCAGCTTGTTAAATCATTGGCTAAACAACAGGCAAAATTTGAATACGAAAAGCAAAAAGCGCTGGATGATGCTGAACATTTAAAACTCCTTGTATTAGAAGAGGAGAAGCAAAAGAAACAAAGTGTTGTCATTATTTCTGCTGCTATCGTATTGGGATTGGTGGTGTTATTCTTGCTATTTGTGTTTAATCGATTAAGAGTAATTAAAAGGCAAAAGGGCATTATTGAAAATTCTAATTTGATATTAGAAGAAAAGAATAAAGAAATTACGGACAGTATTATTTATGCCAAACGAATACAAAATGCCATTTTACCAACAGAGAAACTCTTAAAAAAACACTTAAAAGAGAGTTTTGTATTGTACAAACCAAAAGACATTGTTGCAGGTGACTTTTATTGGCTAGAAACCAATGAAAACAAAGTATTATTTGCAGCAGCAGATTGTACTGGTCATGGAGTGCCAGGAGCCATGGTAAGTGTTGTTTGTAATAATGGATTGAACAGAAGTGTGAGAGAGCACGGTTTAACTGACCCTGGAAAGATATTGGATAAAACAAGAGAGATTGTTGTGAAAGAGTTTGGAAAAAGTGAAGAAGATGTTAAAGACGGTATGGATATAGCTTTGTGCAGTATAGAAAGCATGAAATTACAATATGCTGGAGCACATAATCCCTTATGGATTATAAGAAATGGTGAGGTTCTAGAAACAAAAGCCAACAAACAGCCCATAGGTCAATTTGATTATTCTGAGCCTTATACAACGCATAGTTTTGATTTAGAGCAAGGAGATAGTGTATATTTATTTTCAGATGGCTATATAGATCAATTTGGTGGTGAAAAAGGAAAAAAGTTTAAAACCAAAGCGTTTAAAGAATTACTTTTAAGTATTCAGGATAAATCTATGGAAGTTCAAAATCAAATCATTGATGATACTTTTGAAACTTGGAAAGGTGCTTTAGAACAGATTGATGATGTTTGTGTGATAGGGGTAAGGGTTTAAGATTACCAAGCAATTTAGTTTAGCGGTTTTTTGCACATAATACTACAGGTATGGAGCCTGTGCTGAACTTATTTCAGTATTCAATAAGTTTGGTGGAAGGACTTTAAAGCTACCTCTTGATTATCTTCTTGGTTACCACTTGACGATCTACTTTAAGTTGTAGGGAGTAAACACCATAAGAATAATTACTTAAGTCCAATTCTAATTGATTGGTTGATTCATGTTTATCAGATAGCAAAAGCTGACCTAAGCAGTTTCTAATGGTTACAGATGTAGTATTAGCTTCTTCTAAAAAGATCTATAAGATACCTGATGTTGGGTTAGGATGGATGTTAACAGAAGGTGATAGTAATTCTTCAATTCCTACTAGAGTACAAGGGTTATTACAGTTTGCACTGAAAGACATTCCAGAGTCAATGTCTCCTCCTGCAAATGTCCAACTACTATTAGACCACGCAACATTGTCAACCTCTATATTAGTTTGCCTTAATAAATATAGATAAAAGGAAGTAAATTTATTTGTTAAGAATAAAAGTTAAAAAGAGAGCCAGATAAATCTGACTCTCAATTATTAAACTGTATTTCAGTTATTTTGTTTATTTATGAGATGGGAAATTTCGTGATTTCTTACTTCTATTATTTAATCCAGTTATTTCTGCCCAGTTACCCAAGGCAAACATCATAACAAAGCCATAATCTACCGCAACAATATTTTCCCCTTCTCTTTTATCTTGAGGCTCTGTACCAGGTTTGTTAACATACCATTCCATCCACTCTTTACTTCCTGGAGAATAAATTTTAGATGGAGGAATTGAATCAACTGGCGCAGGAGAAGGGTAGAAGTTAACATGGCTGTTAAAAGCTGCAGTCCCGTGACAACTTAAACAAGAAGAAGCTGGAGTATAAGTAACAGTGTCTGTTGGATCTCCGCCTTCAATTGTTTGAGGTCCTACAAGAACTGCAATATCAATTGGACCAGCAAGTCTTCCACAAAATCCAAGAGTAGCCTCCGTGAAAGCTGGAGCATCTTTATTAATATAAGTTTCTGTTAATTCTTGTCCATCCGTTGTTACTTCAGGGTCTAATCCCCACATTACACCTAATAAAGTAAATCTATCATAAACCGTTTCACCTGTACTTTTAGCATCATATATATATGTAGAGAAAACCCATCCAGTTTCTGGTGATGCAATTGAATCTTTGACAATAATATCGAATTGGATGTAGCTCAAATTTTGAACAACATAAGTATCTGTTGTGTCATGAATCATTGGTCTATATATATCAAATGTAGAACAGCCTTTTAGATACTCTGGCCATTCTGACTCGCTCACTGTTACTCCTGCCGCCTTAATAACAATCGCACCTTCTTCAAATTGAGTATTGTCATTTAAATAATTTGGATCCCAAGGATCTTTCCAAACTGTTGCTAAAGTTTGTGCAGCTACCTCATTGTAATAAACTAAAGCATGGTTTTGAATTGGCTTCTTTGTTAATCCGTATTTAGCAAAAATAGCAGAATCAATTATTTGACCTGTATAAGTTCCTGAAATAGCATCTCTACCAGAATAATGAGTTTTTGGAACATTTTCAGAAGTCCATGGACAACCATAAAAATTATAGTCATTTCTAGTTTCGTTCCATTTTTTTGCATCATTAAGTAAAACACTCATCCCGGGTCTTACTCTTTCTTTAAGAATCTCCATGTACCCTTCGGAAGTTTTCACACTTATTTGTTTACCATTTAAAAAATCAGTCCATGGAGTGCTCCAATCTATAGTTGCACTATCTGGATAATCATATTTAAGGTGATATAACTCGTTAGAATATTCTTCTTTTGATGGGATTTCCCCATTATTATCAGCATAAGGATGTCCTTTTAATTCAGTACCAATATTTGATTCGACTTTGTTTTCAGCTTTAAAAGGTTCTGTTGATTCTTCACAACTGATGATAGCAAAAGCTAATGTTACAGCTCCTCCGAATAGAATTGTTCTTTTTTTCATTTTTTTATTTTATATTATGATTTACATTTTGATTCCGATAACAAGAACGTCATCTACTTGTTCTTCATTACCTTGCCAAGCATTAAACTTAGTATTAAGTGTTAAATATTGATCTTCTGCCGATAATTTTCGAATGTCTTGAAAGATTTGATATAATTGTTTTTTTCTGAATTTTTTACCTTTTTCACCACCAAATTGATCTTGATATCCATCAGTCATCATATAGAGCATACTTCCCTTTCCAGGAGAAATACTTTTTGTAGTAAATTGATGGTTTTTAGCTCTTGCATCACCTATAGCTATCCTATCTGGAGCCAAATAAGTTAACTCACCACTATTATCTATTACAACAGCACCATTCATAGCTCCTGAACAATGGATTGTATTTTTAGAATCGACTAAGCAAATAGTTAAGTCCATTCCATCATTGATAGGAATTTTAGAATGGTTAAATGCTCTAGAAATATGGATCTGAAGTTGAGAAAGAATTTCACTTGGATCAGAAACCTGTTGAGAATTAATTATGCTATTTAAAGCAAAAGAACCAATAACACTCATTAAGGCTCCTGGTACTCCATGTCCTGTACAATCTGCAGCAATAATAATTTTCTCACCCGTTGTTAGTTCTGTAAAGTAGTAAAAATCTCCAGAAACAATGTCTTTAGGTTTGTATAGAATAAAAGAATCTTCAAAAAGATTACTCAACTCTTTTTTATCAGGCATTGTAGCAAACTGGATATTCCTTGCATAGTTAATACTATCGTATATTTCTTTTGTTTTATGTTCAATAATCTTTGTTTGAGAAACTACTTGTTTAGTTCTTTCCGTAACAGCATTTTCTAAATTTTCATATAGCAATAGATTTTTTAATGAGATTGTCATCTGAGCACTTAGTAAGTGAAGTATTTCAACTCTTTTTTCATTAAACAAGTTTTCTGATAAGTTATTTTCGATGTACATAACTCCCATCAACTTTTGTCGGTTTATTAAAGGATGACAAACTACAGATTGAATTTTATTTTTCAAGAAATAACTATCCGAAGAAAACAAACCGTTTTTAGCAACACTTTCAATAATTACATCAGTTTTTGTTCTAATTACATAATTGATAATTGAAGAAGGATAATTCTCATTTTCACTAACATCGTCTAATTGAATTCCACGCATAGTATCGATCTTTCCATTCGAAAATTCTGCCTGAATGGTGTGTCCAGTATCACTATTAATTACTAAAATCGCTTTAGTAGCCCCCATGTTTTCGACTACAATTTCCATCATTTTTTCAAACAATTTAGATTGATTAGTTTCTTCTGCTATTGCTGTAGAAGCCTTTAAGATACTATTTAAATCGAGATCTTTTATTTTTACAGAAGCCATAGATTGTTCTCCAGTAGAAGAAACAACATTTTCAGAGGGGATATTTTCATAAAGTAATGTAGCATTCCAAGATCGATAAATACTTTTAGCCTTAGATATTTGCAGTTGTGCTTTTTCAGTTTGATTATTTGAATTTAGAACGTTTGCATAGTTTTCATATGCTATTGCTAATAATTGAATAGCTTGTTCACTTTTTAATTTATAAATAAAAGATTCGTAATCATCGTATAGGGTTGAACTGTTTACTTTCGTTTTATTTAATTCTAATGCAATAAGATCTGAAAGGTTTCCATAAACATCAGTATTAAATTTCTTTACTTTCGTTAAATATTTATTTGACTTTTTAAGTTCTAAAATGTATTTGTTACTCGCTGTTTTTTGATTCAATGCAGAGGCAATAAGTCCTTTGTATAAATAGTGCCAAACAACATGTTGCATACCTACTGAGTCTGATAAGTATTTTTCAGATAATTTCATTGCATCATGAGCAGCATCATATTGTTTAAGATGATAATTAACAATCATCTTGTTAATGTGGTAATAATGTAAAAAATGTCTTGCCTTTAGATTTGGCTCGGCTTTAAGAAATTCATCTTCATTAAATTGGGCGTCATTAAAAGAGCCAATAGAGTCTGTTTTGCCTTGTAATGCTTTAATTGATTGAATTACTGATTTAAAAGCATATTCTGCCTCTAAATTATTAGATTGTGAAACAAATTTTAAAAAAGGGGTGTTTTCTTTTAGAATGGTATCTAATGGAACTCCAAACATAAAATTAGATTGTATCTTTGCTGTTCGGCTGCATGACATATGAAAGAAATCTCCAATTTCAGATCCAGAATCATATGCATCATCAAAAAGTTTATTTGTACTAATTATTCCATTTTTCCATGTGTTAGCAAAATAACCATGTACAAACTGCACTTCACTTCGTTGATGTACGCTATTAAATTTATCGACCATTTTTATCGATAAATCTCCAAATTTATAACCTAATTGATGGTTACCTAATACTCCTCCCAGAAAAATCCCTCCAAACACAAAGTAACCTACAGGGCTGTCTTTTGTATTTCCTTTTTTTAAGCAGAGATTTATAAGGTCGGTAGATACCTCAACGCAAAGTTCTGGTGAAATCTGATAAGCCGATTTTAAGATTGCCCCTATAATACTTGCAATTGCAATAGCGTCTGGATCAGTAGCAGTTGGTAAGTTCAAGATATCAGCAAACTTATTTTTCTTTAATTTAAGTTTAGTTTTAATTACTTTACAAATTAATCTTGGTTTAAGAGGGGATTTTGGGATCTTGAAATTAAATTTTTGAAGAACATTTACTCCAATTTGATAAGCGTCTTTAAACCTACCATTATTAGTATAAAAATGAATTAATTTTTCTGCAACTTCTATACTTTTAAATTTATCAGAAATATCCTTTTCAATACTTAGGTATTTCTTTTCAGCTTCAATATTTTTACCTATTAGATGTAAAGATTCTGCATAGTTAATCTCAAGTTGATATATCGTATCAGAATCAGGCGTTTTACAATTTTTAAGTTGATTCTGAGCACATTTAAAATATCCTTCTGCAATTTCGAAAGCAGCCGATTTTTTCGCTTTAAGACCTGCTTTAAGGTTTGCATTAAAAACTAAAGTAGATAGTTCTTGGTTGATATTAGAATTATATTCAATCGCTTTATTTAAATGATTAGCTACTGTATAAGCACCTTTTCCATTATCTAAATCTTGATTAATATTATTTTGAGCAAATTTTAAATGAATTGCTCTTTTATTTTCCTTATCCAATAGAGCATATGAAACTTCTTTAATTTTATCGTGTGTAAAAGAAAAAAATAATTCAGGGTCTTCTGAAGAAATTCGTTCTAAAAAATTAGAATGAAGAGGCTCAATGAAGTTTTTATTTACACATTTCTCTACTGTTTCAGACAATACATTAATAGGAAGATTTAAAGTTTCTTTTAATTCATTTAAGTTAAACTGACTAGGTAAACATGCGCTGTAGCTTAAAACCTTTTGCATATTCTCATCAAGATTGGTAAACTGACTTAATAATAAATCTATAACATTCGATGAAAATTCGGATTTCTTAATTTCATTAATATCAAAATTCCAATGACCGCTAAAAACATCTAATTGTACTAAATCTTTACTATATATAGTTTTGATAAATTGATTTGTAAAAAATGCGTTACCATTAGTTTTGTTATAAATGATTGAAGCTAACTCTTTATTTTGAGCCCTTTCATTTTTAAAAGTTCCCCAGAGAATGTTTAAGATGTCTTCTTCTTTTAGATTTTCTAAAACAATGTCACTTGGAGGTATAGTAAGGTTGTTTAAACGTTTTCTGAAATTGTAAAAAATATGGTTTTCATCAACTTCTTCAGACCGGTAAGAACCAATAACATACATCGAGTGATTTCCTTCAACAGTTTTAAAAGCATATTCTAAAATCTGTAAAGAGCTTAAGTCAGCCCATTGAAAGTCATCAATAAAAATGACCATTAATTTTTGCCTTTCTGCTAAACAACTAATGAAGTTACTAAAAACAAAATTTATTCGATTTTGTTCATCAACATACGATACATCCTCTAACTCTTTCTTTGTTTCAAGAAACTCTGTAATACCAGGTATAATTGGCTCAAGAATATATGCTGAATTTCCAAGTTTATTAATAAGTTCCTTTTTCCATTGACTAATACTTTCTGTCGATTCTGTAAATATGGATTCTAAAAAACCTTTAAATACATCTGATAGGGCAGAGTATGGTTTATTTCGGTTTAGTTGATCAAACTTACCACTAAAGAAATAACCTTTATTCTCGCTAATGTATGGATGTATACTGTGGACTAGAGATGTTTTCCCTGTTCCAGACTCTCCTGAAATAAATGTAACTTTACAAGAACTCTGCAAAAATAATTGAAGAGCGGTCATCTCCTTTTCTCTACCAAAAAGTTTCTCAGGAATTCTAAGGTTATGGTCATAATCTTGTTCTCTTAATTTGATTTCAGATAGAGTGTTGGAGGCAAGAGCATCTTTAATTTTCTCAAGATCTCGAAGTAAACCTAAAGCAGTCTGATATCTATCTTCTGATTTTTTCTCAAGAAGCTTAAGAATAAGAACACTAATTGTTAGAGGTATAGTCGGATCAATTTTATTTGGGCTTACAGGTTTTATAGCAATATGAGAGTATATAAATTCCGAAGCATTTTTATGCTCAAAAGGGTATTTACTAACTAAAAGCTTATACAATACAACACCTATCGAATACAAATCAGACCTTACATCAACTGCTTGATTGATCCTTCCAGTAAGCTCTGGAGCTATATACTCTAAAGTACCTTCAAGATGATTTGGATTAGAGAAGTTCCGTACCTTGTACTCGTGCCTAACCGCTAATTCTAAATCAATTAACTTTAACTCATTATTCTGATCAATCAGAATATTTTTAGAACTAATATCCTTATGAATAATATTGTTTTGATGCAATTCATGAATTGCAGTCAATAATTTTATTGCGAGATCAATAAAATTAGGAATTGTTATCTTTTTATCTAACTTATAGAGTTCATAAAGGCTATTCCCCTCAATATAATCCATCCAAATAGAAGGTTTACCATTGTAATATCCTTTCTTAAATATTTTTCTTGTAAAGTTTAAATCTTTATTTTCTTGAATGGTAAACTCTTGAAATAAACCAGATTTTTTATCCTCAAGAGATTCATCAACAGATTTTATTAACCTTTTATTTCCATCCTCTTCAACAAGTATAATCTCAGACCCACCTTTATAAAAAAGTTTCTGATTATTTTCTGTAAAATTCATAAATGGTTTATTTTAATGAGGACTAAATATATAACTAAATTATTGTTTATCAAATAATGATGAATATTTTTAGGTCATTAACTATTTTTTTGTTTTACGTATAAAAAATAAAAAGCAGTATAATAACTTCTATAATATTTTTATTTATATTCGTTTTTAAATCTAAAAAAAACAAGAAAAATGGGAGTAAATATTATTGTTACATTTAAGGCTAAAGAAGGAATGGTGGAAGGCCTTCAAAATCAGTTAATTTCAGGTGTTAAAAACCATACGGCAAATTTTGATGGTTACATAGATGCTAAAGTTTATAGGGATTCAGAAAACCCAAATCATATTGTTATTCTTGAAAGATGGGAATCCGCACAAAACTACAAAGACTATATTGGTTCATATTCTGAAGAAGATATGAATGCAATGATGAGAGCATTAGAAGGTCCTCCAGAACAAAAAATACTAGAAATAAGTTTAAATTAAGTTTTAGACAGGAATATAATATCAATAGAGACGTAAATAAATTACGTCTCTATTGATTGTTATTAAAATATCTTTATCTATTAAGTACTTAATTCTATCAACATATCACTCAACACCCACTGACTAGGGTTGTTTTGTTCTATAATGTTTACAAAGGTTTGAGCAAGAACTTCATCTCCTTGAAAGATTTCATTAGTTAAATTGTAGCCTACTTTTTCTAAATATTGATTCATTAGATCACTATTTTCAGACATAAGATGCGTTATTGGATAATTATCAACATCAAGTTTAGGAACCCACTTACCATCCTTTTTCTCTATTTCTATAGTGTACCATTTTAGGTACTCAAAAAAAGCACCCCCGTTATATTTGCTACTGGCCAATAATAATGGCATTAAGTGAACATCTTCATTTTCTTTATTCTGAAGAGTCATGTATGTTTTGAGGGTTGGGGAGTCGGGATTAGTAATAATAAAACTCGACATAGAATCTTGTTCACTTGAAACAACACCTATAGGCCATTTAACATCAGGTAGTATAACAGTGTTACCAGTAAATTGATACCCAATATTTTTATAAAGATTTGATAAATGACCTATATCTTCTATAAAACAGTTCTTACTAAAGATATGAAAAGACTCATGTGTAATAATGCTTTCTAAGTATTCAGTATTTCCCGCAGGATGTAAAGGATCTCCTGAAGAATTAAAATCGGACAAACTAGCAATCATATTTTCTGGCAACACAATGGTATCGAATTGTCTTGTGTAGGCTGCAGCCCCTTCTTCATGCCCAGTAGTTTTTACAATATAAATCTTTTTTGGAAGCTTAAAGTTTTTAAGTAATTTATACTTAAAATTCATATTACGAATAATAGTCTTTAAACAACTTATTTCTTCTTCAGTCCAACTAGATACTTGGTTTTGAACATAACTTACATAAAGGCTTTTTAATTCATCCATATCTTTAATCAAACCGTCAGAAATATTTATTCGAGCAAATCGATCAAAAGGACTTTGATTATTGAAAAATTCATCATCTGTAGCTAGTAATTCTTTTCCTTTTGATTTATTTGCAGCATAAAACGTTGTAGTATAAGTGCTTCCTTTAAAAGTAGAGTTTATTACACCAATAAGGTTTGAATCTTCAATGTTTTCCATCTTTATGTTTTTGTTGATTATTAAATTAAGCGATACAATGTACTATAAAATTTTAAACAATGTTTATTCAGTCATATTTAAATTAAGGAAAAACTCATGCTTTTAAATTCAGTATTCTCCTTAAATAGGATTCTTTCCAAACGGATATAAGCCTTTTTCCTTTGAATTTTTGTTTAGGGCCTTAAGAATTTATGCTGCCAAGTTCGGAAACGGGCTTGCGAGATCTAAAAAAAAATCAAGAATAATTCAAATTTTCCTTAAGCATTAGTGCCATTTCAAATAATAAAAATTAAGGGCTTAAAAGGCCTTTTAATTCTGAATAACTATTATTCATTTTTATTTTCTTTAGATTTTTTAAATCTACATCATCAGAACAATAGTTGGGAATAGCTTTAATTATAATTTCAGAAAACTTTTGTGGATGAGCTGTTTCTATAAAAACACCAACCTCGTTTACTTTAATACCCTTATTTAGAGCAAGTTTACCAATTGCACCGTGAGGATCTAACATGTAATTATTTTGATTATAACAATTTTTAATTTCTTCAATCGTCATATCATCATTAAAACTAAAAGAACTAACATCTTGATTAACTGAATTTACAACTCTTTTGTAGAGATGTTCTATCCGTTCAAAATTACTTGGATTACCAACATCCATAGCATTAGAATAAGTAAGTATAGATGCTTTCTTTTTTAAACGACCAGTTTTTAAATATTGGTTAAAACTGTCGTTGGCATTATGTGCAGCAATAAATCTTTTAATAGGTAATCCCATATTTTTTGCTAATAAGCCAGCTGTTAGGTTACCAAGGTTTCCTGACGGTACAGACACTACTAAGTCCTTATCTTTTAGTTTTAATTTAAGTTGTTTGTAGGCGAAAAAGTAATATAGCATTTGTGGTAGTAAGCGAGCAATATTAATAGAGTTAGCACTACTTAAAGATATTTCTTTTCTTAATTGATTATCATTAAAAGCCTCTTTTACTAATTTCTGACAATCATCAAAAGTTCCATCAACTTCAATTGCTTTAATATTTTTTCCTAAACCAGTCATTTGATATTCTTGGTAAGGACTTACTTTGCCTTTTGGAAATAAGATCTTTACTGAAACACCTGGGAGGTTAAAAAAGCCATTAGCAACAGCACTTCCAGTATCACCAGAAGTAGCCACCAAAATGGTAATAGCCTCTTTTTTATCTGCATAAAAATGAGATAAACATCTTGACATAAACCGTGCACCAACATCCTTAAAAGCTTGTGTTGGTCCGTGAAACAATTCTAAAGCGAAAATATCTTTTTCTACAGAAACTACTGGAATAGGGAAGTTGATAGTCTCCGTAATTAACGCTTTTAATTGCACAGCCGTAAGCGATCCTTTTATAAACGGATATAATACTTTAAAGGCAATTTCATTGTCTTCAAGATTTTCTATTTTATCAAAAAATGAAATAGGAAGTTGAGGAATGATTTCAGGAAAATACAACCCACCATTATTACTTAATCCATTTATTACAGCTTCTTTAAAAGAAACCTTTTCATTATTTTTTCTTGTGCTTATATAATTCATTGTAATTAGTTTAAAATTCTTGCTCCACTTTCTTTAGAAAGAGCGTTAATGTATGTTTGTATTGAAATATCTACGTTATCATAAATACTATTAAGAGCTAACTCAATCTTATTAGCATTTTCTAAACCTTCAGCAATAGCAAATACCGAAGGGCCAGAACCCGAAATTCCAAAAGATAAAGCACTGTTTTTTAGTGCGATAGTTTTCATTTCTTTAAATTTTGGAATTAATAAACTACGTATTGGTTCAATTACTATATCCTGAAGAGAATCAGAAAATAAGTTGATGTCTTTTTCATATAAACTTGCAACAAAAGTTCCCATAAAAGAAACTTGTTTACTAAAATCAGCTAAAGGAACATCTGTTTTAAGAATATTACGAGAATCAGAAGTATTTACGCTAATATTGGGGTAGAGTGTAACTGCATATAAATTATCAATAATAGGCAGTTCTATAATGTCGGAAGGTTTGTTGCCTTTAGATAAAATAATGCCTCCTAAAATAGCTGGAGCAACATTATCTACGTGAGCACTGCCACAAGCAATCTTTTCACCTTCAGCCGCAAAGGCAACTAATTCTTTGTTGGAGTAGGGAGACCCAATTAATTTGTTGTATCCATAAGCAGCAGCAGCACTACTAGCACTGCTAGACCCTAACCCGCTTCCAGCAGCAAAACCTTTATTTAAAACAATATCTACACCTCTAAAATCATGTTGTGCTTCTTGTATTTTTCGAATAACTACTGAGCAGCAATTTTCATCAATCTCATAAGGTAAATTATCTCCATTTATAATTTGAATGATTTTATTTTCATTTGTATCATTAAAAGTCAATTCTACTTCGTCTCCAATATTATTTAAAGAAAGCCCCAAAACATCATAACCAACATTAAAATTGGCAATTGTAGCTGGTGCAAAAGCTTTAATATTTTTCATAATTATTTATTTACAATATGCATTAAATCGGCAAAAACGCCACTTGCAGTTATGCTTGCACCAGCACCAGCACCTTTTATTACTAAAGGTTCATTGGTATATCTGTTTGTATTTATGGCAATTACATTGTCTTTACCTTCTAAATTGTAAAAAGGACTATAAGATGGTATCTCTTTTAGTTCAACAGAGATATTCCCATTATCAAGAGTTGCTAATACCTTGAGTTTATTTCCATTCATATTAGCCTTTAAATAGAGTGCTTTAAAATGAGCTTCGTTTTTACGCAAATTTTCAAATAGATTAGAAACACTGTTAGAATTAGAACACTCTTCAGGTAAAAAGCCGTTAAACTTAATATCTGATAATTCTCTATTTAAACCAGCTTCTCTAGATAGAATTAGAATTTTACGCATAACGTCTAAACCGCTTAAATCAATTAAAGGGTTTGGCTCAGTATATCCATCTTCCTTAGCTTTAAGAACAATATCCGCAAACTTGTTTTCTCCGTTATATTCGTTAAAAATTAAATTTAAACTTCCAGAAATTACTGCTTCAATCTTGTTTATTTTATCTCCGCTAATTTTTAAATCGTGTATAGTTTTTATAATAGGGAGAGCGGCACCAACAGAAGTCTCATATTTAAAATAGCAGTTATGTTCTTTTGCTAGATTAATAAGTTTAGCGTACAGTTCGTAATTACTACAACAAGCTATTTTATTACAAGTAACAACAGAAATACTATTCTCTAACAATTGTACATATCCATTGCTTACAACTTCAGAAGCAGTATTATCAATAAAAATGCTGTTACGTAAATTCAGGTCTGTAATTTGATTTAAGAAGTTAGATAATGAATTGTATTCAGTTCCCTTTTCTTTAATGTTAAGAATATCGTTATTACTTAATTCTTCACCATTATTAAATAACATTTTAGAACTATTTACTACACCAATAATTTTAAGATTGATTTCGTGTTCGTTAATCAGTTTTTCTTTTTGATCTGCTATGATAGTTAAAAATTCGCTACCAACATTACCAATGCCAGCAATAAAGAGATGAACATCTTTAATCACATTTTTAAAGAATTTTTCATGAATTACATTGAGTGCTTTTGCCTCATCTTTTTGATCTATTACAATAGAAATATTTCTTTCAGAAGCCCCTTGGGCTATTGCAGTAATGTTAATTCCATTTTCACCAATAGCACCAAATACTTTACCACAAAGACCTATTTTATGCTTCATATTATCGCCTATTAAAGCAATAATACATTGGTGAGAAAGAGATTTTACAGGATTAATAAACCCTTTGTCTATCTCATAACTAAAAGCTTCGTTAATTGCTTTTTTTGCACTTAACAAATCGCATTGATTAATGCCGATACCAATACTTTGCTCAGAACAATTTTGAGTAATTAAAATAACGTTTATGCATTGTTCCTCTAAAGCCTGAAACACCTTTCTTGCACTTCCTTTTTTCTTAGCTAAACCAATACCCGAAACAGTAATTATTGCAATATTATCTAAAGAAGAAAGTCCTTGTATTTTATGATCATCAGATTTGTTTATATTACTAATGTAAGTTCCTTCTTGCTCAGGTGCAAAAGTGTTTTTTAGATACAAAGGAATATCCTTCTTTATTAACGGAAGAATAGAAGACGGGTATAAAACTTTAGCTCCAAAATAAGCCATTTCAAAAGCCTCTTCATAACTAATTTTTTTGATAGAAACAGTATTGTTAACTATTTTAGGGTTAGCACTATGTATGCCATTTACATCACTCCATATTTCTAAAAAGTTAGCGTTAACACTATTTGCGTAAATAGAGGAAGAGTAATCAGAACCACCTCTTCCTAGTGTAACAATTTCATTGTTTTTATTTGAAGCAATAAAACCTCCGGCAATGTAATTTTTGTTGACTATTTTTTCTAATATATTTTTTGATGAAAGCTCAAAATCTACGTCAGCATTTAAATAATCTCCTTCAGCACTAATTAAGTTACTACTGTCCAATAATTCAATATCAATATTTTCGATTTCAAGGTATTTATGAAGAATGTAAGAAGATAGGTATTCTCCAAAACTTAGCATATTAGCTTGTGTTCTTGGGGATAACTCTTTTAAGGTGTTAATACTTTTGCAAATAGCTTCTAATTCATTACATTTTTGCTGAACCTTAAATATGATTTCGGTTTGATATTTAAAAGAGAATAAGTCGTTAATAATGTTAAAATGAACGTACCTAAATTCTTCTAATAAATGAGAAACATCATTGTGTAAAGCCTGTTTAGCAATGTTTTCTATTTTATTTGTTATCTGAGAAAAAGCCGAAACAACAACAATATAATTTTCTTCTTTTTGATTAAGTATTGATTTTATTTGTTCAATGTTCTTTTTAGAGGAAACACTTGTTCCTCCAAATTTCATTACAATCATTGTAATTTATTTTAAATTGATAATATGGTTTTGTAGTAGAAATGATAATTTCTACAATTTAGAAAAGATAGGTGCGCGTAGCACCTTGTAAGTTAGTTAGAACCCCTAAGGGTAATGGTAGTTTTCTTTGTAAATAAAATAACACAAATGTTTACACCTTTATTTAAAGGGCTATCTGTAGAAATGATATTTTGAGCGTTTAATTTCATTTACAGAGCAAAAGTATATATTAATAATCAAAATATTAGATTGTTTTAAAAATAGTTTACAACTAATTATTTGGTTTTATACATCTTGTTAAAAACAAACCATTACTGTAGCCTGGTTTTGCCTAATTTATTAGTGCTGAAGTATGCGCCTATTTACACATAACAACTAATACCGAGTTGAGATTAATTTAGTATTTGTTTACAAGAAAATTGGCGAAAAGGGGAGCCTAGTTGGTACTCAGCATCTGAAAAATAAAACCAATAATGAAAATGGCACCAATACAATTGATGAGTTGGTAGTCATTTTGATAATTGTCTTTCAGCCCATCTTTTTGTAGTGCTTTTCTAATTACCAGAAGTATTCCCATAGAAATAATCACTTGAGCAATATCAGGGAGGGAATGAGCAATGCTTAGGGCATCAGGAAATAAAATAACTGAATATTCAAAAACTGAGGAAATTAAACAAAGTATAGCTATCATCATAAATTGGCTGCTTAAGTTAGGAGCTGTTTGTTTCAGCTGGTTCCTTCTAATTATTAGCAGAACTGGTGTAGCTATTGAAAAAATGATGGTGAAGACGCTCAAAAAACCTAAATAAGGCCAATGCATTATTTTAAATAAAGCAAACAGCATAATAATTGAAATTACTAAAGGTATTACAGCATTAATTGATTTTCTCATGCTATACGCAGTTTGAGAAAAGGCAAGAGAAATTCCTAACATTGAAATGACAAAGAGGATATTGGCACCCGGACAATGCATTAATTTAAATAGCACAGCAACTGCAAAAGAAGCCCCAAATAAAGGGTAAACAATGTTTTGCAACCATTGTCCTGATTTTCGTTTGAGGATAGCATAATCAATTAAAAGAAAAGCAATTCCACTAAGTGATACCGTAAGAGTAGGACCGGCACCTGGCCAATGCATAAACTTTAAAATGAGCCCTATAAAAATAATTGCACCTACAAATAAATATAAAATGTTTCTAACCATAACTATAATTTATTAAGAAATATAAATATACAATTTTTAGGAGAAACTGCATTGCTACGTTCTTTAACTTGAGTATAGCGTAACATTTAGAGGCTAATGTGCCCAGTACATTAGGTTTTAAAAAGCAATTATTGATTTGTAATCAAAATGCCCGATAATTTCATAATACTCATTCTAAGGCTTTGATTATCTATCGCCATTTACAAAAACCATTGTTGGGTGTTTTGAGATTAAATTGATATTATTCTGTTCTTACAATACCACCAAATTCCTTACCTAAAATTGTTCCTTTGTCATAATAGATTTTTAAATCATTATCCCTAAATGAACGCGTCCATTCTCCGACTCTTTTTCCTGAATTAAATTTTCCTTTTGAAATAATTCTCCCATCTACATTCCAATATGTAAATTCACCTTGAGCTTTACCATCAACATAAGCCCCTTTGTATTTCATAATACCATTTTCAAAATAACCCACGGAAGAAGATAATACACCGTTTACAAAGGTTTCTTCATCTTTCAATTTACCTTTTTCATACCAGTAACTCCATAAACCTTTCTTTTTGTCATTTAAATAGGATCCTTTAGCTTGTTTTTTTCCATTTTTATGCCAAAACTCCCAAACATCTTCAGCATTATTAGCTACATATTTTCCTGTGGTTTTCTTTTGTCCATCGTCATACCAAGAACTCCAAATACCCTCTCTTTTATCATTCAAATAGTTTCCTTCAGATTCCAGTTGTTCGTTTTCATGATAATATTTCCAAATGTTTTCACTGTTGCCATTTAAATAATTCCCTTCAGATTTTATTTTCCCATTATCATAATAATAATTCCATTTTCCCTCATGCTTATCATTTAAGTAGTTTCCTTCAGATTTTAGTTGTCCATTTTCATAATAATAATGCCACTTACCATCATTTTTACCATTCAAATAGTTTCCTTCAGATTTTAGTTTGCCATTTTCGTGATAATAGGTAAAATGGCCTAGTTTAACTTTCAATTTTTTAGATTTAAAAGTGCCAACCATCTGTAGCTGATTACTAATAAAATAGTCTTTAGTAACCCATAATTTATTACTATTCTTAAATGACTTTCCGTAATAAATGGCTGCATTTTTATTTGATATTTTTTTCCAATCCTTATCATAATAATGCTGAATTGTATCCTGAGACAGAAGACTATTTATAAAGATGCCAGAAAATAGAAGAAGTATAAGTGTCTTTTTCATAAGTAGTAATTTTTATTTGGGAAAATAGATGACTAGGGGCAGTTTTTTGGAAATTTCATTTACTTGTTTACATATATCAAGGTATTCTCCCGCTTTAATATTCGTAGACTTCATTTTAAATTTATAATCAATTTGTAATGAATTCTTATCTAATTGCTCAAATTTCTCTTCATAATAGAAAGCTTCATTTTCTATCTGTTTAAAATCATCAGATATTAATAAATCTTTCGGTAAATTAAGGATAACACGATAATTAAAATCCATAGGATATAATAATTCAAAATCAAATTCCCTTTCTTCACAAACCGTAGATTTTAGGTATGAATATAAACTTTGGGGTTCAAATTTATACAGCCAATAACCTCTATGAGCTATATTACTACTTTTATCTCCATCTTGCCAAAAACCATCAATTTCATAGTTATAAGTTACAGTAAAGATATTTTTCTCAATATCATCAGTTATTTCTATGTCTCCTTTTTTTGTTACTTCAAGGAAATATAATTTTAAATCTTCTGTTACACTTTTTGAAAGGTCGTTAATTGGATAATATTCTAATAAAGCTCTTCTGCTATCTGCTTCAAAACCGGTTCGTTTAGATTTTATTTTCAATTTAGTAGGTTCAGAAAAAGAGGTCATTATGTATTCCTCTTCAATATAAGTTGCTGATCCATTAGAATTTGAAGACATGCTTTCTAAAGAGTCGTTAGGCTGACCAACAACAAGAACTTTTCCATAATCAGGAGCATATATTCTTTTAAAATCTCCTCCTTGTAATGTTATAGTTGGGTCTATCCAGTATGTATTACTATCGTATTCGAATTTAACAATACAGTGGTTAAAAATCTCATTACTAGGGTAGTACTCATCTAGCTCATGTTTTATCAATGTGTTTACTAGCGTAGGGTATGCTTTTTCTACACCAATATCCTTTAATAGAGTTACTAACAGTAGAGATTTATCTTTACAATCTCCAAATCGTTGTTTTACTACTTGAGTAGGAGTGAAAGGCTTAATACTCCCAATACCTGATTCTATACCCATATACCGAATATCATCTTGGGTATAATTAATTATTTTATTAATTTTTTCTTCCGTTGTTTCTTCTCCTGTAAAAATCTCATCAAAGACTTCAGATAGTTCTTGTTTGTTGGGTAAAGTAAAAACATCTTGTGCCCACTTATTTACATTTTTCCAAGAGCTATAGCTACTTAAAGTAAAATATTTATAAGGTGATACCCAAGTAGGTATATTGTCTTCTAATTTTAATGGCTTTAAATTAGTATTAGTTATTTCAATTTGCCTGCTTCCATTAACTACTGTATCTGTAATTTGAATAGTGCTGTCGCAATCTACACAGTTAAAACTATATTCCTTTTCTTTCGGATATAATACACGAATAGTATACAGATCAATATGGTTCATAGCTTCTAAAGGGATAAATAGATATTTATCCTCTCCAAAAATGGGATTCTTCCCCACTAGAGTGTATGCGAGATCTATTAAATCATCTTTTCGTATATCGTCTAAGTTATCATAAGCAGTAATTTTCCCTGTATAAATACCTTGGTGCAGATTATACTCATTATTCATAATTTCCATACTCAGATCTTTCGTACGATCAATTTTTTTTCCTTTTCTCCAGATATAAAGGTGGTGAATGTTTAGATGCTGATACGATGTATCGTAAGTTATTGCTAATTGCGAAGCATTAGTAATACCACTATAAGAAATTACATTACTAACTTCTCTATAAAAAAAAGCATTCTCCTCTAAAAGCACTTGATAATCTGCTAGTGTTAAATAATAACCAGACATTACATCATATTTAGAGATTGAAGGTTCTTTTGGAATCTCATTTGTTTTAACCCAATTAGGGAGTTCCTCAAAGCTATAGTTCTGTGCTGCTATTGTTTGAGAAATAAACAATAAGATAATTAGTTTAATACTGTTTTTCATCTATTTTTTCTTGTAAAGGAATATTCTTTAATAAAAAGAATATATTTTGAATAAATGTAAATACTAAAAAATTGAAATACTATAAAGTCATCATTTTTTTTTCTAACGGGAAGAGAATGGTGTTTATCGGTTGGCTTTACGAATTCTGAAACGGATAGCCCGACAGTCCCCTTATATCAGCTGGCGGAGCAAGCTTAAATGATTTAACATTGTCTTAAGCTCTGTATTTTTTTATTTGGCTAATTCTGATACCATTTTAATTTCAAAACACCTAACAATGGTTATTGTATAATGCCGATAGATAATCAAAGCCAGAGAATGAGAGTAACGAAATTATCGGGCATTTTGATTACAAATCGGTATGAGTTACAATTGAAAATAATCTCTTTTCTAAGTTTTTGGTTTGGAAAAAAGTAAAGCAATCCCGAATAATAGTATTGTAGGCTTTGCTGTAAGCAAAACACAAAAACTTATTTCGGGAGCAGACAGGACAAACAGCCAGTGGCTGTTTGAGACAGCATGAGGCGTTGGCACATAATTACTAAACGTTTAAATATGAGAATAACAGCCTACAAGGCTTTCTTAACGCTACCAGCATTATGTTCAATAAGTTTAGTGGGAGGGGAGGTGTTCTATTCTTTGGCTATTAAAAATATTTTTATGGAATATATTATAGCCTCACATCTATCTTAAAAAAAAGATATGAAAAAAGCAGTCCTAATCTTGACTTTACAACTTTTAATAACAGCAATAAAAGCTCAATCTGTTATTTGCGTAGCAAGTTACTCTGAATCCTTTATTGGTGGAACCCCAGATAGTATGGGCTCTAATCATATCCTGCAAGTGTTTAAATCATTAGAGGATAGTGTTGAAGTTCTTGGGTTTTATGCCTCAAATAAAATAACTTTAAACAAGGGAGACCTTATTAAATATGAGCTTAATACACAAAAGCTTTATCACACATATATCTTAGAAGAATCTATTCAAAGCCAAACTACTGTTATCATTACTAGAACAAATGGAACGATAGAAAAAATAGAATTAACTGAACCACACAATGTAAACACTGCAAAACTAAGCTACAAATCAATAAAAGATGGTGTTTCAACAATAGGGGAGATTAAAATAATACCACCAATATCTAAACATATAGCAATGCCATGTGCTAATTTACCTGACAGACATTCTATTCAATAAGTTTGGTGGGAGGGATGGTCTCTTAAGGTTATTGTCACCTAATCAATGTGATTTTTATAGTCTGATAAGTACAAGTAATCCCTGTATATTGAAAAATAACTTGATTAGGGCTACAGCTAATAATATCTGGAGATATTGTAGGGTTTGAATGTGTAAAACCAAATTGAATATCAGTTTGAGATTTAGTGGAATACAATGTTAGTTTATTGGTGACTTGATCATAACTCCAGCTTCCGGCATCAGCTTCATTAGCTCCAGGTTCACAGTGCCATGCATAAGTGAAGTCTGAATGGGTATAGGTTCCATTAGATAGAAAAGTCATTGTACCAGTTTCACCTGTATTATAAAATCCATTACCATTATTCTCATCATACTCATGAGCCCCTAAATTCCAAACACCAACTAAGTTAGAAGTGAAATTAGAACAGGTGGTAAAAACTGGAGCATTTGTTGGAGTTGGAGCCGGAGTAACAATTTCTTCTTCATCTTTACTACAACCAACAAGCATTAATGCAGTTAACGTAATCAATAGTAAGTTTTTCATAGACCTTGGTTTTAGAACCACTAATATACAACTTTTAGGAGTAGCCGCATTGCGGAGTAAACTTATCACTCTTGTAGTGGGAATGCTTGAAGTATGAAAGCATGTAGCTAAGAGTAGGGTTAAGTTCAGCAAGGCGGAGCCAAATTAACGGAACAGCGTTTTCTTAGCATAATAAAGTAAGCTGTGGGTTTGAGATTAAGAGGAGGATGCACTTTGAGCATCAGGTAATTACCTACTCATCCAATTTAAGTTATAAGGAGACTTCCATCAGATTTGTATATGTGGCATATCTGAACACCTTATAACCTTGAGAAGCGTTGACAGGAGGGAAGTGATTGGGAATTATTCAATAGACTGAACACATGTAACTACTATTCTGTTATTACAGGTAGTTTCAAGAAGATAATAATCCACCCTGACACTCATAGGGTATGCTTGATTATCAAACTGTGGAGTACCTTGTATAGCATAAGGTGAATTACGGTTAAATCCAGGGATAGTGTCAGCAAAAAAGGTCTTGTTATTTATCTCAATCATCCAACCGTGACAACAAGCACACTTAGTGCCATTAAATCCCATTACTTGTGCTTGTGTAGAGCATTCATCCTTAGGAGTAAACCCCAAGGTTGTTAATCCTATAGTCAGGATAAGTATTGTCAGTTTAGTTTTCATATTCTATAGATGCCTAAGTTACATAATTTCCACAGATTAAGTTGAAACAAGAGTTTAACCAAACAAAATACTACCGCAGGTTATTTATACATAATGTATTGCATTATCGGTTAAAGTTTTCACATGAAGTTCTGCTTAAAATGCCAAGGTCGGAAACGAGTCTACGAGTTCACGAACATCATAAAAAAAATAGGCAAGGAGTGAGTAAAGAAGAATTTTATAATTTATTAAAGTGGTTGTGTTGGAGATTTACAACTCTTATAACACCATTTGTTACATCAAAACTGCTAAAACTGAATTGAAATCTTGTGTAAATCCTTTGGATAATGGTGTATGAAGATAATGTTTAAATTTGAGAGATAAAAAAGCAAACTATGATAAATGAAACAACTATTAAATTTATTAATAATAACGCTGACTCTAGTTAGTTGCAGTGATAACCCAGATCCCTTAAAAAAAGAGAGTACAAAGGAAAAAACACCTGCCAAAGAAATAGTTAACACTACGATACCTGAACGAACAACTAAAAAGTTTCATTTTTTAGATTCAACGGAAGCAAATCTTATTGAAAAATTGGGTTCTTTATATTCGAGAACTCCATATTTTACTAAAGTAAATGACAATTTTATTTTATACGTATGTAAAGGTGATTGGAAAGAAAGAACATACGAAGATCATAAAAAATACCCATATGGTGACAATTTAAAATTTGGAATAATTAACAAACAAATGGAGGTGCTTCTTCCTTTGGAATATGACAAAATATATAATCCAGATTTAACATCTAAAGGTTATATTGAAATAGAACAAAATGGTTTATTAGGTTTATTTAATTACGAAACGAATAAAATTATCGAATGTGGATTTGATGTGATATTTCCAGCAAATAGCAATGTAGTTGCAATTGGCAGGATTGATGATCGCTATTATAATATATTAGAAAATGAAAACGTCTTAATTGAAGATCCTACTGAAATACCTAAGTATTCGAAAATTTTAAAAAACCATACTTTTGATGCTCTAGATAGTAATATAACATACCTAATTGATTCTTATTACAATTATTATGAGGGAGATCCGATTGAAGGTAGTGGGGTAGTTATAACACCGTCTTACTTAAATAAATTAAATGTTTTACCTGAAATTCAACCAAACATTGTTATAAAAAGAGATGGATACTTTGGTATTATTGAAAGTGAAAATACAATTATTAAATCGAGTAGTTTTGGAGAACAAATAACTGCATTCATTAGTAGTTTTTATGAGGAAGGAGTTGATGGAAGAGGGTATCAATTAAATCAACAGCATATTATTACTGTAAATGAAGATAATAAGATAGTATCTAATCAAATGATGGCAGAATATGATGAGTATAATGAGTTCTACTTCTGTGAAAAAGGTAACCCAACTCTACTATTCATTAACGACACTTTGATAGAATTAAAAAAAATGGTAAGTGATCCAAGTGATTATAGTACCTATCGAACAATGCCAATGTTTAATTACTATTCATTTAATAGCAAAGGAGAAATGAAAGAATTAAATTCTAATAGGTATTTTGATTTTACTAAGTATGTTAAATTGAGCACTTCTTATTTTGAAGGGTGCTATACCCAGTATACAGAAGCCAATAAAGAAAATGAGGAACATTTTTATGGAGAGATTTATCTCTTAGAACATTTAGGTATAAACGATTTGGATATTATGCGAAATGAAATATTTGCAGAATATGGCTATACCTTTAAATCAGAAAAGTGGAGTAAGTATTTTGGTGATAAAGATTGGTATGTGTCACAATATGATAATGTTGATGATATGTTAACAGAAACAGATAAACATAATATTGATTTAATATTAAAGACCAAAGAAAGGCTTAAAACAACAGAGAAAAAAATAATTAACAAAACAAAGATTGAGTTTGGGATGGCTGGGTAAACTTTTAGTAATTCCAATTTTATTAATTGGACTATTAATAACAATAAAGTCTTTAGATTACTATGCTCCAGATTTCACCTCTGGTTTTTTATCTGATAAAGAGAATGTATTCAGGGGTGCTTATAAGATTGCTTTTTATTTTCATATTATTTTCACACCAATTATTCTTTTAGTAGGAACGACTCAAGTTTTCTTTAATCTTAATAAAAGAGGAGGGAAGCTTCATCAAAACTTAGGTAAGATATATGTATTCCTTATCTTGTTTGTTTGCGCTCCAAGTGGAGTCGTGATGTCTTTTTACGCTTTTGGAGGATTTACTTCAATTTTAAGCTTTTTAATACTTTCATTACTCTTATTTGTTTTCACCTATAACGGATTTAAAGCGATTATATCAGGAAATATAGCGAGGCATAGAAAGAATATAATACGTTCTTATTTATTGATATTATCTGCAATACTTTTAAGAATATTCTCATTTATTAGCGTGCATTATTTTAATTGGGATGGAGAAAATATGTACACATTTATAGCTTGGGCAAGTTGGTTACCATCATTAGTTATTTATGAAATATGGTATTATAAAAGCCTACAATTAAAACACCATTAATTAAATATATTAAAGTATTCATGAATGTAAAAAAAACCAACCATCTGATTTTCATATCAGTAATAGTACTCCCCAATAATTCAACTTTTCCTTAAACGCTATAATTCTTTTTATTCCACTAATTCTAAGTTTTAACTTATAATGGAAAATAATCCCAAAAAATACATCTTATAGTGGAAAATATTCTCTATTTTAGACTTTTAAAGCTATTTAATGGAAAAAAATCTACCATTACATATTAAAGAGATTATTTTCTCTTCAAGTAATAAAAGCATAAGTAAACAAATCTCTAAACTAGAAAAAAATGGAGAGATTAAAAAAATTGCACCCCGTATATACACGTCCAATTTTGAAGATGAGCCAGAGGAAATTATTAAAAGAAATATTTTCACAATCATTGGTACACAGTATCCTAATTCGGTACTAAGCCATAGATCAGCATTAGAATTCAAGCCTACAACAGTTGGTCATATTTTTGTTACATATAAATACACAAAAAAAATTAAACTACCTGGTATTACAATACGTTTTATGGAAGGAAATGGACCAATAGATGGTGATAATCCTTTTTCTGGTAAACTATTCGTTTCACAACAGGAAAGAGCCTTTTTAGAAAACTTACAAGTATCAAGGCAACTTGGTCCACAGTCCAAAATATTAACAATTCCCGAAATAGAAGCCAAATTAGAGCAAATAATTCGTGTAAAAGGTGAAGATGGGTTAAACTTAGTGAGAGATAATGCAAAAGAGATTTCTGAAGAATTGGGAATGGAAAGAGAATTCACAAAGTTAAATAGGCTTATCGGTGCATTATTAACCACAAAGCCATCAAAAATATTAACTTCTCCAATCGCAATGTCTAGGGCTTTTGGAAATCCATATGATCCTGATAGAATCAAATCATTTGAAATATTATTTCAATATCTCCAGCAAAATGAGTTTGGTAATATTCCGGAAATAAATACGAATAAAACTGCTTTTAAAAATTTTGCTTTTTTTGAGGCATACTTTTCAAATTACATCGAAGGAACTATTTTTGAATTGGAAGAAGCTAAAAGAATTATTAAAACAGAAGTGCCAATACCAAACAGAGATGAAGATTCTCATGATATTTTAGGCACCTATAAAATAATTAGTAATATAAAAGAAATGAATCAAACCCCTTCAACTCATGAGGACCTTTTAAAAATATTGCAATACAGACATCATATTTTATTAGAAGCAAGAAAATCAAAAAAACCTGGTCAATTTAAAGATAAAAATAATAGAGCTGGAGAAACTCATTTTGTAGATTTTAATTTGGTGAGAGGAACTTTGATAAAAGGGTTTGATTATTATCGGGTGTTAAAAGAACCTTTCGCAAAAGCAGCTTATATAATGTTTATGATTAGCGAAGTACATCCTTTTTTAGATGGGAATGGAAGAGTAGCAAGAATAATGATGAATGCAGAACTTGTAAAAGCAAAACAAAGCAAAATAATTATTCCGACAGTTTATCGTGATGATTACTTAGGTGCTTTAAGGCTCTTAACAAGGCAGCAAAACCCAATAGCTTATGTAAATATGCTACAAAGAGCTCAAGAATTCAGTGCTACGATAAAAGCAACTGATATGAATGATGCAGAAATACAATTAGAGGCTTGCAACGCCTTTAAAGAACACGATGAAGCTATTCTTAAAATAATGACATAATTATTTAGATGCAGCGTGAGACTTGATATAAAGAGGTTTGAGATTAAGAGGGAGAAAGCAAAAGCTTTCGGGTATATACAGCGGGCATAAGGTAATTAAGGAGTTTATTCTTCTAATACTTTCTTAATTATATTACTCGAACATAGCCACAACTAATGAAGGAAACTTCCATCAGATTTGCTTATATGTCATATCTAAACTTATTATAACCTTTAGATGCATTGGACAGGAGGTAAGTGGGATGATTTTCTTATTTTAGCTCACTAATTATTATTAAATAATCATAATTGACTTTAAGAACTTTAGGGAAAACATCTTTAATAACTGGTGCAATAGGTATTATTATTGTCTCTATTGTTATGTATCAGGGGCATTTAGGTTAGTGGGTTCTTTTTTAATTATATGCACTGGTTATCAGCGAGATTCCAGGTGATAATTGGAGTTTGTTTGCTTTGCTTTTCGACTATGCCAATAGTTATAAAGAACCGTTATGAGAAGTGGAAAGATTATAGTGAAAATACTTTTCATACCCTAAGTCTGAGTTTTATTGATTTGCTAAGTGTAACACTAATTGCTTTGGGGGGATTATTTAAATTACAACAATGGCCAGGTGCTGATTTAATGATTCTGATTGGTGGAATTTTTCTAGGAATAACATTCTTTCTTTGGAATCAGGTTTTCAAAACTATTGTCATAAAACAGAAAGAAACAGAAATAAAGCTACAAAATACTTATATTGAACTAAAGGAAACACATGAAGCGATTAGAGATTCTATTACTTACGCTAAACGTATACAATCAGCTATATTACCACCAGAAAAATTGGTTAAAGAATACTTAAAGGAAAGCCTTATATTATACAAGCCAAAAGATGTGGTAGCAGGTGATTTCTATTGGATGGAGTCGGTAGCACCGACAGGCAAAAACAAAGAACCAATGGTTTTATTTGCAGCAGCAGATTGTACTGGTCACGGTGTTCCTGGAGCAATGGTGTCAGTGGTTTGTAACAATGCATTAAACAGATCAGTTAGAGAAAACGGTTTAACAGCTCCAGGAGAAATCCTTACCAAAACAAGAGATATAGTTATTCAAGAGTTTGAGAAATCTGAGGAAGATGTTAAAGATGGTATGGACATAGCATTGTGTGGTCTTGATGGAATGAAATTACAATATGCAGGAGCTCATAATCCTTTGTGGATTATTAGGAATGGAAAGATAATTGAAACCAAAGCTAATAAACAGCCTATAGGGCAGTTTGACAATCCAGAGCCTTATACAACTCATAGTTTTGATTTAGAAAAAAGAGATTCTATTTATATTTTCTCAGATGGATATGTAGATCAATTTGGTGGAGAAAAAGGAAAGAAATTTAAATCAAGAGCTTTTAGAGAATTACTACTTAGCATTCAGGATAAAACTATGGAAGATCAAAAGACTATCATAGATGAAGCTTTTGAAACTTGGAAAGGTTCTTTAGAACAGATTGATGATGTTTGCGTTATAGGTGTTAGAGTTTAAGACATGCCAACCAATTTAGCACCGCGGGTTATTTATACATAATGTATTGTATTATCGGTTAAAGTTTTCACTTGAAGCTTTGCTTAGAACTTTAAGAGTTTATGCTGCCAAGGGACAGCAAGATATATTTTAATAAAGCAAAGCGTAAGTGTTGGAAATTTGCGCTTCAATTATTCACCTTTTCTTATTTTCAATAAAGGCATTCATGAATGCAATGCATTTGTCCGTTCTGCCAGTTGGAGGAACAAGTCCAAAGAATTTAAATTTGTCTTAATAGTAATTAATTCTTATCTAAATATTTTATGCTTAACAATTTTTATATCAGAAGATTCTGCAAGTTTTTTAACTGTACGAATAACAGTTTCCACTCTAAGCCCAGTTAAATCTGCAATTTGTTGTCTTGTTAAATCTACTTCAAAAGTATGTGTTCCACTTATTTTATAAATCTTTTCTTTTAAGTAATCAATAAAGGTTAAAATTCTATGCCCTGCATCTTGAGTTGAAATTTCTGCAGCCATAATTGCTTTATAATAGAGACGTTTGGCAAAAACTGAATTTATTTCAAGGGATATTTCAGGATTCTCATTTAATAACTTAAAAAATGAAGCTTTAGAAAGTTGTAGTACTAGAACAGGAGTAATTGCAATAGCATTTGCAGGATACTTAAAGTCACCAAATAATGGAGGTTCACCAAAAGATCTACCAGCACTAAAAATTCCTTGAGTAAATTCTTTTCCATCCTCATTATAGTTGTTCATTTTAATTTCACCTGAAACAACTTGATAAAAGCGCTTGGGTGCACTACCAATTTCAAAAATAATTTCATTTTTATCATACAAAACTTCTTTTGCACCATATTGAATCAGTAAGTATTCCTCAATCATCTTTAATCAATTCCTATTATGATATAGGTCATAAAATTAATCATTTGCCCCGCTATAAATTTGAAGAATCTAATTTAAATTAAAAAGAGATGAATATTTATCAAAAATTAAAAACAGAAGAGTATTGGGAAGAATTAAATTTTAATAGGTTTGGAATTACCGCTTGTTGTATTTTTCTTCAAACTTGTTTAGGGTCTATAGCTGCGGCATCTTGCTTAACAATAAATTCTATGGTTGGATTAGCCCTAGTTACTATTACAAATTTATTATCCAATTCATTGATAATAAGCCAAAGACCTTTAAAGGGAATTTTAATTTCTTCGGTCATTACCTTATCAATATCGATAGGGGCAATTATTTATGTTTTATTAATTTCATAACACTTTATTAGATTATGATTGAGTCGAAAAATGATGTTCCATTATTGATAGATATGAATGTCTGGAATTTGGATTTACTGGTTGATTATGTTGTAAAAGAATATTATTTAAGAATTGAGGATAATATAAATTCAATTAGAGAACTTTTTGAAAGAGAGTTATTGTATGAATCAGTACTATCTATTCAAATAAGAGAAACTACTCGGTTATTCAAATCTATTTCAAGAGAGATTTCTCAAAGAATTATGAGTGAAAGAAAAGATATTTTCTTGTATATAAAAACAATTTCTAATCAAGATAATTCACAATATTTTAAGTTTAACAATCAAAAGACTTTGAAACAGATTATAAAAAAGTTCAACCTTAATTATAAACTACGATTTCTACCAAAGGATGAAATTGATAATTTAATTCAAAATTTAACGGTTATAAAATTTATATCAAATCGGCTTGCTGTAGTTTTTATAAAAGTTACAAGTATTCATCGAGATATTGAAGAATTAAATGAGATAAGGAATGTAATTCTATTTCCAAGATCAGTACAACAGGAAAAGAAGTTTTTAAATTGTTTTTAATTGGCATAATTATGATGCAAGTATCAGTAAGTGAGGTTTTTATATTTAGTGGGGTAGAGGATGTTGAACATTTCCAAATCATGTTTAAAAGCGATTTAAACGAAGATGTCACCTTTGCCTATTTTAAAAAATATATGGAATTGAATTACAATATAAAAAATAATAGTGAAATAGAGTATGATTATGAAAAAATTGGGCTATCAGAAATTAAGAATATTGATGAAACCGAACTTAAAAAGAATAACTTGTTAGTTAAAAAACTTCCTAATATACTACACAATTTACCAGAGAGGCCTTCTAAATTGCAATTAATAAATTATATTAAAATTAAAAGCAAGAAACATCGGTTTTTAAATATGGAAGATGAATATGAGCATGAATTGTGGGAAACAATTGTGAAAATTTAAATTTTATGATTCGCTCCATATTCAAAATTCTTTTTTCAACTAAGTTAACGGCTGGATTATTATTTGTTTTTGCATTTTCTATTGGTATAGCAACATTTATTGAAAATGATTTTGGAACTCCTGCTTCAAAAGCATTAGTATTTAACACCCATTGGTTTGAACTAGTTATAATACTTTTGGGTATTAATTTAGTAGGTAACATTTTTATATATAAAATGTTTCAGAAAGCTAAGATTCCAACATTAATTTTTCATATTTCTTTAATTATTATTATAATTGGAGCGGGTATAACTCGACATATCAGTTATGAAGGTTCTATGAGTATCAGAGAAGGATCTACGAGTAATACAATTGTTTCTGATGATACTTTTTTTAATTTTAAAGTAGATGATAAGCTGAATCAATATTCTATTGAAAAGAAAATTTACTTAAACTCTTTAAGAAATGATGAATTTAAATATGATTTAACTTTTAAAGAAAAAGAGATTAGACTTACTTATAAAGATTACGTTCCTAATTCTATAGATACTGTTGAAGAAACAAAAAATGGTAAAACAATAATTGAATTTGTAACTGTAGGTGAACAAGGAAGAGTTTATCGCTATATAGAAGAAGGGCAGACTGAAATGTTTGGGAACCTCGTTATAGCCTTTAATAATGTAGATCACTCAGGAGCTATCCAAATAAACTCCACAGATACAGGCTTATTCATTTTTTCACCTTACGATGTTAGCTATTTGAGAATGGATGATAAGAAAAGAGGTGTTCTTAAAAAAGATACGAATCATTTATTTCAAAAAAGAAGGTTATATACTATTGACGGGATTCAATTGGTTTATACACAAATTCATAAAAATGTAAAAATTAAAAGAATAAGTGCTCCAAAGCAAAATACTAATGGTGAAAATGCTCTGATAGTTGATGTGTTTTGTAATGGGAAACAAAGAGAAGTGACATTGTTTGGTGGAAAAGGATATGTTTCTAATAGCACAATCTTTCAATTGGATGGTTTAAACTTTTCAATGTCTTATGGATCTAAGAATTACATGGCTCCTTTTACAATTAAGCTGAATAAGTTCACTTTAGAAAAATATCCAGGATCTATGAGTCCTTCTTCTTTTGAAAGTGAGGTTACATTAATTGACAATAGATATGGCGGAGTAGAGTTTGATCAAAAGATATACATGAACAGTGTGCTTGATTATGACGGTTATCGTTTATTTCAATCTTCTTACGACAAAGACGAACATGGAACAATTCTTTCGGTTAATCATGATTTTTTAGGGACAAGTATTACTTACTTGGGCTATTTTTTAATGATTATAGGAATGATTTCAACCTTAATTGTAAAGAATTCCCGTTTTAATGTACTTAGGAAAAGTATAAAAAAGTTAAAACAAAAAAACATGGGATTGTTTTTAATATTTCTTTTAATATCATTAAACGCAATAGGAACAGGGCAATTAACTTCAGAAAAAATAGTAATAGATGAGTTACATTCTTTAGAATTTGGGAAAGTATTGGTTCAAGATCAGGGTGGTAGAATTAAGCCTGTACATACAATGGCATCAGAGTTAGTACGAAAATTAACAGGCAAGGAAAAATTTAATAATCAGATAGCTACTCAAGTTTTTTTGGGTATGATGTGTAAGCCTTCATATTGGCAATCTGTTAATATGATAAAAGTTAGAAACCCTAAATTAGAAGAGCAAGTTGGAGCAATAGATCATTATGCTTCATTTCATCATTTTTTTGATAAAGACTTTAATTACCTTTTAATTGAAGAGGCTAAAGAAGCTAAGCGTAAGAAACCTTCAGAACAAAATAAATATGATAAAGAGGTATTAAAAGTTGATGAACGTGTAAATATTTGTTACATGATTTTTCAAGGTTCTTTTCTTAGGATTTTCCCAAAGTATATGGATGTTAATAATACTTGGTACTCTCATTTAGATTATAAAGAGTTTAAAGATCAGGATTCTATTTTTATTAAAGAAATGTTGCCTTTATATTATAACTCCATTAATAAGTGCTTAATAAATAAAAACTGGGAAGATGCTGACAGTAGTTTACAACATATTTTTGATTATCAGCATAAAATTGGAAGTGAAGTAATTCCGCCTCAAATTAAAATTGACGCAGAGATTCTTTATAATAAAATGGGGATTTTCAAAAAAATTTTTACTTATTACGGTTTGGTAGGCTTACTAATGTTGTTCTTTTTGTTTGCTGAAATTTTTAATCCAAGAAAATACAAAACTGTTATCATAAAAATATTGGGATACATATTATTTACAATGTTCTTAGTTCATGCTGCCGGATTAGGTTTAAGATGGTATATTTCTGGGCATGCTCCTTGGAGCAACGGTCATGAAGCGATGTTATATGTCTCATGGGTTACAATTTTGGCTGGATTTGTATTTTCTCAATCATCAAAAATGACAATAGCTACAACAGCTATATTGGGTTCTTTAATATTGATGGTGGCTTACCTAAATTTTATGGATCCAGAAATTACACCTTTAGTACCGGTATTAAAATCGTATTGGTTAATGATTCATGTCGCTATTATTACCGGAAGTTATGGGTTTTTAGGGTTAGGAGCATTATTAGGATTTCAAAATCTGGTATTAATGATTTTTAATTCCAAGAAGAGAAAAGATAAGATTGATAGAACAATAAAACAACTCACATTTATTACAGAAATGACTCTAACAGTTGGTCTCTTTATGGCTGCCATTGGAACATTTTTAGGTGGTGTTTGGGCAAATGAAAGCTGGGGTAGGTATTGGAGTTGGGATCCTAAAGAGACCTGGGCGTTGGTAATAGTGTTAGTTTATGCTATAATTCTACATCTTAGATTTATTCCTAAAGCAAATAATAAATTTCTATTTAATCTATTAGCGGTGTTAGGTTTTAGCTCGGTGTTAATGACTTATTTTGGCGTAAATTATTACTTAGGAGGATTGCATTCTTATGCAAAAGGAGATCCGCTTCCAATTCCATCATTTGTACCAGTAGCTACGATATTAATCTTTATTATAGCCTTAATCGCTTATTATAGAAATAAGCGATTAAAAGCATAATGGTTATAAGGAGTAAAAACATCTTTACCCCAATTTTCTAATTCTTCTTTAGACCATAATTCTGTAAAGAAAATTCTTTTTTGATATTTAGGGTGCATATATTTCTTTCATAATATAATTTGAGCTTCAAAAAAAATTTAAGCTTCATATTTACAATATGATTTATGTCATAAATAAAAAACCAATAATTGACTTTTCTTTGTAAGAAAAATAGAATGTTGGAACTGAGTTTAGAGGCAAAGATAGACGAAAGGGTTAGTGAATTAATAAAGAAAAGATTATTGAAACTTGATGATATTTTAGGGGTAGAATACAATCATATTTCACAAAAATTTCTCATTAAATCTCGAGATAGAATAGGAATAGATGATATAATATTAAACGGATTATTAGCTATTGGCTATAAAGGAAAGTTAAACTAATGCAAAACATTATATTAGTTATTCATTTTGGTTTAATAATTATTTCAGGACTGTATATCTTAGGATTACTACTCCTTGAAGTTTGTTTTAAAACCACTGAATATAGTGTTTTTAAGACAAAAAAGGTAGAGGTTAAAATGTTTTCATTTTCATGGTTAATTTGGGTAGAAAGATTGACTTTAACCTTTACCATGATTCTGATTAGTATCATTTGGGAATTTGAATTAATAACAATTATAACTACAATTTTATGTGGGGTGCTCACAATTCAAGTGGCTGCAATTGCTTCTCGATTAGAAGAAAGAGCACTAAGTATTTCTTCTGGTATCCAAATCCCTAAATCAAATCACTACAGAAATTATATTTGTATTGAGTGTATTAAATTTGCACTTATTTTAATTAGTTTATATCTACACATTAAAATTATTTACTCATGATTAAAGCAATTAAAAATAGAGCTGACATCTTCTTATTAGTATCCACATTTTACAATGAAATTCGTAACGATGATCTAATTGGACCAGTATTTAACAGAGTTATTCCTACTGAAAAGTGGCCAGATCATCTTGAAAAATTGACAGATTTTTGGGAAACTAATTTATTTGGGATAAGTAAATTTAAAGGGAATCCTGTTCAAGCTCATAGAGAAGTAGATAAAGCACATAATTATTCTATAGATCAAGAACATTTTGGTAGGTGGTTGAACATTTGGTTTTCTACTATAGACTCACTTTACAATTGTGACAAATCTCAAAGAGCAAAAGATTCAGCCAGAGCTATGGCTACAGGTCAATATGTAGCTATGTGGCAAGCCAAACCTTGTAATATGTAATTATGAGACTACCATTTCAGTTTACTTTTATTTTGATTGGATTTTTAGTTGCAATTAGTTTTTTTGAAGCACCGTTAAAGTTTCAAGCACCAAGTATTACAATTCCTTTAGGTGTAGAAATAGGAGAAAAGAGTTCCTCTTTATATCATTCTGGATATATGATTTGTGAAGTGTTTAAATTAATCCTTTTGATATTTTTATCCATATATCAAGTTAAAGAATATAAATAGTATGTACTCTGTAATCATAATTGATAGTTTCGGAGAAATTTATGAACTAAAGTATTCACCTAATGAGTATTATAGTTTGATGGAGCTCATAATTAACACTATTGTAGAGGATATGGGTGATTGTAAAGGAAGATCCTGGTGTGGAACATGTATGGTAAAACTCGTTAAAGGAATTTATTCAAGTGCTATATTAACTGAAGAACAATTAAAGTTAAATGAATTTTCAGAGTTAGAATATGAACGATTATCTTGTCAAATACCTTTAACCAAAGAGTTGAATAATACTACATGGAAAGTATTAGATTCAAGAGCAATAATTTAATAAAAACAGCACTACAATTAATATTATAGTGCTGTTAACCTATCTAACTATTAACAAACTGCTTTTCTAATTCTATTGCTTTTGGGAAAAGAATATTATTTTCTAAATGTATATGAAGATGCAAATCCTCTTCAAATTCTTTAAGTAATGCGTATGTAACAGAATAGGTATTACAACCTCCTTCTGGAATAGTATAATTATTACTCAGTTCAGCAATTTTTCTAAATCGCACACCTTCATCAACATGTTCTTCTTTCATCATGTTTACGGGGTTTTCTACACTTCCAAAATGAGCTGGATCTATTTTTTCGCCTGTTAACATAGCCTTTGCAACTTGTCTAACAAAAGGAAATAAGATTAATTCCTCTTTTTTCATATGTGCTGTAAGTTCTCCTGCAGATTGATTAAATAACGCTCTTATTTCAAGTAATTCAGGATTATGTTTGCCGTGAGCATTACAAGTTTTGTCTAAATATGGCTTTATCTCTAAAATTTTATCATCAACATATTTGTGATGTCTTTTTTCAATGTAGTCTACTAATAAATCAATTGACCATGATTTATAATTCATTGATCCACTTTCTACTTTGTTAAGGGTCTTATCTAAATCGTTAATCAATGATTGAGAATTTAGATTATTAGATTCACATACTTCATTGATTGTTCTATTTCCTTTACAGCAAAAATCTATTTCATAAGATTTAAATACTGAAGCGGCCTTGTAATCTTCGGCAACCAATTCACCAACTATTGTTTCTTTTGATATATTCATAATTTTAAGGTTTTATTATTTGATATTTAAATGCATTGTATTTATTCTTCCTATTAAATATTGATTGATCCAATTAGTAATTGACATTCTATTTCGCTTGGATTCAAAATAGAATGGGAAGTTTTTTCTGGGAAAATGAAAAAATCTCCTTTAGATCCATCGTGAACTTCTAATCCTATATGAATTTGAGACGTTCCTTCTAAGATATAGGCAAATTCGATATGTTCTGGGTGAATGTGTAAAGGGTATTCTGCAAAGGCATCTACTTTCACTATTTTTATTGTAACATTTTTTATTTTAAGTAGATCTTTACCGCTAAAACCTTTTGCCTTACCAGATATCCACTCTATACCACTTGTTTTTTGATAATATTTCATGTTATTTTAATTTTAATTAGGGTTGTTTTAAGATAAGCTTGGTAAGTCTGAATTAAATTTTTCTAACTTTTTTCCTTTTATAATCATTCAAAAAAAGTAGAGGTTTTTACTATAGAAATAAAACCTGCTACAATTAGTGGAATAGTAATTAAGACTATTGTAATTAGTATTCCTGATTCGCTAAAAATATTTGGTGTTTCCATTAATTTATTATTTAGATTATTGGTTTTAGATTCTTTGAGTTTCTATAAAAAATGATTTTATCATAAAACATCTCTGCCATTTTTTTTGCTTTCCAGACGGCTTCCGCTGCTTTTTTTCTTGAAATTTAGCTTCTATCGTTTTACAAAAAAGATGAACCCATCTATCAAAATGAAAATGTCAGCAAGTAAATCATCATTCCTAATTTTGCCATATAAGGAATCTGCCAATTCCTTAATTTCTTTGATAGAAGTTATTTCTTTTTTGGTATTCAATCGTCTTCATTTAATTTTAAACAAAGGTAAATTTGGAAGAGAGACTCTATTTATGACTTAAGTCATAATCTTGATTTAACTTTAGAGAAAGGTTCTTATATATTCAATAAAAATCTATTTAACATAATAAAAAAGGTGTTTGAGCGCAAGCCCGAAAGATTTGAGATTAAGAGGATAATGTACAGCGTACATTAGGTTTTGTTGCGGGCCAGCCCCGATAGCTATCGGGAGATGTGAAACGAACAAAGAGAGTTAGCCGAAGGCAAACAATCTCTTTGGAGTTCACGAACACCCGAAACAATAAATAAGGAGTGAGCTAATGGACAAATGCGTAAAACAAAGTAAAGGGGCTTGTCCTTTTGTTCCGTTTTTCGCGGAACAATTACTTTAGTATTGTTTTAGCATTTGTACAGAGCGCGTGGATAGCATATCTTGAGGCTTCACACAAGGCTCGCTCAAATGTCCACTGGACATTTGCCGTAGTTCTTTGGAATTTATGCTGAGCTTGCCGAAGTATCAAGGCAAAAAGAACAAATAAACAAAACCAGTTTACGCCAGTATAGAAAAATACAAGTTAAAGCCTTATTAAGGACAAACGAGCTGGCGAGTTCATGAATACTTTCATTTAAAATAACAAGGAATGAATAAACGTATTTTTTCGTATACAAGTAAACTACAATCATAAAATTTTTTGAGCGCTGAGAAACGAGTTTACGAGTTCATGAGTTCCCGAAAAATTATAACGTATGAATAATCGCGTATTTCAGAATTAAAGGACAATTACCAAGGATACGAGAATTTTAAGAAGCGTTGGTCCCGATAGCTATCGGGAGTGCGATCTATTTACTTTGCTGCCAAAAAGCAAAGCAATCCCGAATATTTAGTTTTATAGGCTTTGCTGTAAGCAAAACACAAAAACTTATTTCGGGAGCAGACATAATAAACATTATAAGATCTAAACGACTACAAACGATTATACGGCTGTAAAGCTGCAATATATGCTATAATACCTTAAAATAACAAAACTATCGTTTTGTCTTATAATGTATTGCATGGAGTTTATCCTGAGCGAAGTCGAAGGATTACTTTGCTTCGGACTTTAAGAATTTATTCTTAAAGTTCGGCAAGAGAAATTTTATATCAATTAAAGCGTAAGTGTTGGAGATTTATACAACCCGTTTAATAATCAGATAAATTGACAACTCTTACAATACCGCTTAAGTAAAGCTATAAATGGGTAAAACCAAACACTTAAAATAGAGTAGAAGAGGTGTTTCGTATTTACTTATTTTATTCAATTCTTATCTATTTTCAATTATTGTTCTCATGATTTCCGCTTCGCTCCAATTGATGCTGCGTGAGACTTGATATAAAGAGGAGGATGCCCTGTGGGCATCAGGTATTTTAAACAATTACCGTGTAATGCGAATGATTCACTCCTTGTTATTTTAAATTAAAGTGTTCATGAATGTGAAAAACATTTGCCCGACCTCCCGATTTTTCATATCGGGAAGGGCACGCCCAAATAATTCAAATCTGCCTTAATTACGCAATCATTCTGATTTACAGATAATAGTATATGGGTATAGGCTCATATCGCAAAAGAGAGGCAAACATGATAGTTTGTCTCGCTTTTTTTTAGCATCTTTAAGATTCTTAAAAATAAAGTAATATATGGCAAAGGCAGATATCAATTTCGAAAAAGAATTATGGGATGCAGCAAACGAATTAAGAGGAGCGGTATCTGAAAATAATTACAAGAATTACATACTACCACTAGTGTTTATGAAACACTTAAGTGAACGATATGAAATTATTCATAATGAATTGGAGAATGCATTTAACGAGCCACAATCAAAGTATTACACCAAAGACGAAGACGAAAAAAAGTATGTTTTAGGAGATAAAGATGAATACATCTCTAGAAATACCTTTTTAATACCTAAAAAAGCATCTTGGCAGCATTTAAAAGAAAATGCAGAACAGAATGATATTAAGGTAATTATTGATGATGCTTTTGATGTTATACAAGAATTACTTACAGAAAGAGATGCTAAACTAAATAACTTATTGCCTCGGATATTTGTAAAGAGTGAGCTTTCAGCAAAGCAAGTAGGAGGGATTATCAATTTATTATCACACCCAAAGTTTTCTGAAAAGGAAAACCCAGAAAGCGATATTTTAGGACGTATTTATGAGTTTTATATTGGTCGATTTGCCATGGCCGAAGGATCTGGAGCAGGACAATTCTTTACACCAGGGAGTATTGTTAGGTTGTTGGTAGAAATGCTAGAACCTTACAAAGGGAGAATATTTGACCCTGCTTGTGGTAGTGGAGGAATGTTTGTGCAAAGTTTAAAGTTCATTAAGGAACATGATGGGGATAAAAGTGACATTTCCATTTTTGGACAAGAAATGACAGCAGGAACATTACGTTTATGCTTGATGAATCTGTTATTACGAGATCTTTCTTTTGATGTAAAATTGGGTAACTCCTTGTTAGATGATAAACACCCTGACTTAAAAGCAGATTTTATTATTGCCAACCCTCCGTTTAATGTAAGCAAGTGGCACCCTGAAGACTTACCAGAAAATGATCCAAGACTATTCGGACCAAGAGAAGAATTTACAACAGATGGTAGTGCTAACTATATGTGGATGCAAACCTTTTGGAGCCATTTGAGTAATACAGGAACAGCAAGTATTGTTATGGCTAACGGAGCCATGACTTCTAATACAGCAGGAGAGAAAAACGTAAGACAACACATGGTGGATAACAATATGATAGATTGTATTGTACGTTTACCAGACAAGTTATTTTTAACCACAGGAATACCAGCATGTATTTTCTTTTTAAGCAAAAACAGAGATGGGAATGACGGAGAGCACCGAAATAGAGAAGGAGAGATTTTATTTATTGATGCCTCTAAGATGGGGGATATGGCCAGCCGTAAATTAAGAGTATTTAAAGATGTCCACATTAATACAATTACGAAAGCTTACCACGGTTGGAGAAACAATGATGGGGAGTATGAAGATGTTTTAGGGTTTAGTAAAGCTGCGAAGTTAGAAGAAGTACAAAAGCAAGATTACAAACTAACCCCAGGTATTTATGTAGGTACAGAAGCAGAAGAAGATGACGGAATACCCTTTGAAGATAAAATGACCGATTTAAAAAGCCAATTATTGGAACAGTTTGAAAAAAGTGAAGAATTAAAACAACAGATTGTTTCTAATTTTGATAGAATTTAATATATGTTCACTATATTTGATCGTTCACAATTTGTGAACATATATAATATATGAACGATTTAATATGGAAATAGAAAAAATACATAACCCAAGTGAATTTTTAAAAGCCAATTTAGAAGTTCAGAGAATTGATGTAGATGTTAAAATATTAGAACATCAGAATAAAGCGGTAGATGGTTTGGTAAGGATTAATAACCATCAAGTAATCATAGAGTTTAAACAAGAAATAAACCCACAAAACATTACTAGTGTAGAAGCACAACTATTACAACACACCACTGGGGAGTATTTAATGGCTATGGCCAATTACATTACGCCAAAAGCAAAGGAATTATTGGTTGAAAAGAACATAAATTTTTTGGATAGAGCTGGAAATATGTATTTGGATATTCCAGGAATGCTTATTCGAATTGATGGGAATAGTAATAACTCAGTTATATCTGAAAGTTATAAAACTAGAGCATTTTCTAAGTCAGGGGGAGCAGTAGTGTTTCAATTTTTAATGGACCCTCAATTGGTAAATGCACCACAACGAACAATAGCAAAATATGCAGGAGTTTCATTAGGTACTATTCCAAAAGTTTTTGAAGGACTTAAAAAAGAGGGCTTTTTAATACGATTAAATAAAAAGGAATTTAAGCTTGTTGAATATGAAAAACTGCTCAATAAATGGGTAGGAGTGCTAAATGACAAAATATTACCAGCGAATTTCATTCAAAACTATAAGCCAGCCACAATTAGTGCTAAAATGCTGTTAATTGATGGTTATGTAAATGGTAATACACAATGGGGAGGAGAAGCCGCAGCAGCATTGTTAACCGCATATTTAACTCCAGAAGCCTACACTATTTTTACATCAAATAAAGAAGAGTTATTAAAAAAATACAAGTTGGTTCCAGCTCAAAATGGAGAGATAGCAGTGTATAATAAATTTTGGAACCATTCAGACTCCAATAGAGATCACGTACACCCAGTGTTGGTGTATGCACAATTAATGGCAACAGGAGATAGTAGAAACATAGAAACAGCAGAAATGATATTGAATGCAGACATCAGACCAAACCTATAAAGCGTATTCGTTTGCCGACCATAAAACGGTTTACTTAAAGTTAGAAAAAAGCTTTAAGAAATTTGATGTACACTATTATTTAATAGGAGCCAATGCTAGAGATGTGCAAATGTATAAAGCAGGAGTTAAACCCAATAGAGGAACTGCTGATATTGATTTTGCAGTAATGTTACCTGATATTAACACCTACCATGAAATTAGAACAGATTTAAAGGCAAATGGATTTGAAGATGCACATGGCGATATGCCTTGGCGATTGTACCATAAAACAACCAATACGGTGGTAGATTTACTACCTTACGGTGAGTTAGCACAAAAAAATACTGTAGTGTTTACAGAAAGAAACGTAGAACTTTCTGTAGTAGGAATGTATGAAGTTGGAGTAGATGCAGAATTGTTTGAACACCCTGAAGGGTATGTAATACCTGTGAGCCCAGCACATGGAATAGTAATACTAAAATTAATTTCTTGGGGAGAACAACCCGGTAGAACAAAAGATTTAGCAGACATAAAAGCATTGTTGGATAGTGCATGGGAATTGTACCAAGATGAATTTTACGCAGAAAATTCACCTTATGCCGATTTATTTGATGTTGACCCTTTTGATACGCAATTGGCAGCAGCAAGAGTGATGGGAAGAAAAATGCAAGCCATTTTAAACCGGAATACTGAATTGGAAAAACTCATTATTACGGAAGTAAATAATGAAATAGAGGGTGCTGGACCAAAAGCACAACAAATGGTGACGGGTACAGACCAAACCATAGAAGAAATAAAACAAATTTTTAACGCTTTATTAACCGGAATTAATGATTAAGGAAAATCATTTTTTTAGATATAAAAGAATAAACTAAATGCCACAAAACTGGAAAACATATAAACTCAAAGAAATTACCATAAAGATTGGTAGTGGGTCTACACCACGAGGAGGGAAAGAAGCATATAAGGATGAGGGGATTTCATTAATTAGAAGTCAAAATGTTCTTGATTATTCATTTTCAATCGGGGGTCTTGCTTTTATAGATGAAGATCAAGCATACGCTTTGAGAAATGTAATAATTGAATCAAGAGATGTCTTACTCAATATTACTGGTGATTCAGTAGCTAGAGTCTGTCAAGTTCCTGATAAATGGATCCCGGCAAGAGTTAATCAGCACGTTGCTATACTTAGAGCTGATATAGAAAAGCTATCTCCAGAATTTCTAAAGTATTCTTTATTATCAAAAGTGAATAAGGATTTCTTATTGACATTAGCTAGTGCAGGAGCAACAAGAAATGCTCTTACCAAAACTATGATTGAAGATTTTGAAATCACAATCCCTGAAATAAACGAACAACGCGCAATAGCCTCAATCCTCTCAGCTTTAGACGATAAAATAGAGCTGAACCTACAAATGAACAAAACCTTAGAAGAAATGGCTATGGCTTTGTACAAACATTGGTTTGTAGATTTTACACCATTTAAATCCCCCTTAGAAGGGGGCACGGGGGATGTTGACAGTGAATTCATCGATTCTGAATTGGGAAAAATACCCAAAGGTTGGGAGGTGAAAAGTTTGGATGATATTTTGAAATTTAAAAATCAAGGGGTAAATACGACAACAGAAAAAGTAAAGTATTCTGTATCAGGAACCCCAGTTATTCGAGCTAATAATATATCAAAAAACTATATTGACATCAGTAACCTGGTATATGTTGATGATGCCACTTATTCTAAAATTAGGGTACAATGCAAACCTGAAAAAAATGATATTTTATTTACAAATATTGGATCACAATTAGGAAATGCAAGCATATCATATTTCGATTTCAAATATACTATTGCGTGGAATGTGCTGAGATTAAAAGTTAATGAGAATCTATATACACCAGAACTATTGGTTACTTTTTTTAATAATCCAATAAAGAGAAAGGAACTTCAGAATCTGAACTCTTCATCTACAATGCCATTTGTAAGTGGAAAAGTATTAGGTCAAATTAAATTGATTATACCAGATATTGAGAACCTAAAGAAAATAGGAGGTTTCTTAGAATCATACTATTCTCAATTAACTTTCAATCATAAAGAAAACCAAACCCTAACCAAACTAAGAGATACCTTATTACCAAAATTAATAAGTGGAGAAGTACGAGTAAAAGATGCTTTAAAACAAGTAAACCAAGTACGATGACCAACATGAAAGAAATAACAGTACAAGATGGAGCCATAGAATGGTTGCAAGAGTTGGGTTATACCCATGTTGAAGGTGGTTTGTTAGAGCGAGATTTAAAAAAGGTAGTATTGGAGAAGGAGTTTCACCAATACTTAAAAACTGCTTATCCAGCTGTACCACAAACAGCCTTAAACCAAGCTTTTGCTGCATTTACCCAACAAGAGGGGATGGATTTAGATCATCGTAACCAAGATTTTCACCGTAAAATGACACAAGGTGTTTCAGTTACGTGGAAAGATGCCAGTGGTAAAGAAAACGCCCAACACATTTATCCCATCAATTATAAGGATGCGGATCAAAACAGTTTTATCTGTGCAGATGAAGTCACCATAGTTGGTAAAAACACGCGTAGAACAGATCTACTCATTTTCATTAACGGTTTGCCAGTTATTGTATTTGAATTTAAAAACATGTTCGATGCAGCCGTTGGTGTAGACAATGCTCACCGCCAAATAGGGCATTACATTTTAGATATTCCGCAGTTGTTCGATTATAACGCCATTACCATTATTTCTGATGGTATGGAAGCCTTACACGGTATGTATGGTTCTTCCATCAACTGGTTTGCTCCATGGAAAAGTTTGGAAGGAGATGATATCCAACAAAACCAAGACCTACAATTAGAAACCTTATTAAAAGGATTGTTTCCTAAAGAAACACTCTTAAACTATTTGCAAAACTTCATTTTCCATGAAGACCACAACGGTAAAATCATAAAGAAAGGAGCCAAATACCACCAGTTTTGGGGAATCAATAAAGCGGTACAAAGTGCTGTTAAAAACATTAAACCACAAGGCGATGGTCGTTTAGGAGTTATCTGGCATACACAAGGTTCAGGTAAAAGTATTTCCATGGCCATCTTAACAGGTATTTTACGTCAGTTGCCCGAATTAAAAAATCCTACCATTGTTATACAAGTAGATCGATCAGATTTAGATCAACAACTCTACGATAATTTTGTGTTGTGTAAAGATTTAGTAGGAGATGTGCATCATGCTACTTCTACCAATGAATTAAGAGAATTGTTAAGTGCCGAAGGTGGTGGAGTAATTTTTACCACCATAGAAAAGTTCAGATTAAAGGATTTAGAAAATGGTAAAGAAGTTGAACATCCTGTACTTACGGAGCGTTACAACTTAATTGTAATGGCCGATGAGGCACACCGTACCCAATACGGTTTTAAAGATGGGGGTTATGCTCAAAACATTAGGAAAGCAATGCCCAATGCTTCCTTTATTGGGTTTACCGGAACTCCTGTAGATGCCAAAGGAGCAGATACAGAAATGGTGTTTGGTCCTACCATACATACTTACGATATTAAACAAGCGGTAGAAGATGGAGCAACTGTTCCCATCTATTACGAACCTAAAATGGTTCCGTTAAACATCAAAGCAAATTTTGATGATGAACTGGATGAATTTGAAGAGGGTGATGAAGCCAATACAAGTACTGTTTGGGCAGCCATTGAGGATGCTGCGGGATCTGAAGAACGAGTAAACAAAGTAGCTACCGATATATTAACACATTACAATGCACGAATTGCCACTTTAGATGGTAAAGCGATGATTGTTTGCATGAGTCGAAAAAACTGTGTAAAAATGTATGATGCCATTACAGCAATAGAAGGTTGTCCTGAAATTGCAGTAATCATGACCGGTAACATTAGTAAAGATCCAAAGGAATGGAATCCTCATATCCGAACAAAGGACAGTATGGAATCCATTAAGTCCCGATTTAAAGCTCCAGATGATCCTCTTAAGATGGTGATTGTTAGAGATATGTGGCTAACGGGTTTTGATGCCCCTTGTGCGCATACCATGTATGTAGATAAGATAATGAAAGGGCATAACTTGATGCAAGCCATAGCGCGTGTCAACCGAGTGTTTGAAGATAAACCAAATGGTTTAGTGGTCGATTTTATTGGTATTTCTAATTTTTTAGCAGAAGCTACAAAAAAGTACACAGGTGGAGGTGGTGCAGGAAAACCAACCTTAGATTTGGATGCTGCTGTTCATGTATGTTTAGAGCAATTGGTAACAGTAAAAGAGTTGATGGGCAATTTTGATTTGGAAGAGATTAAAAAACAGTCTGGTGCCGAGAACATGAAATGGTCTCATAATTTATTCAATGATTTAATGGCCTCAGATGCTGTGACGGATGCTTTCCTAAAGGAAGAAAGAAAATTAACTGAACTGGTTGCAATGACCAATTCTGATGAACGCATTTGGCCCATTCAAGAGGAAGTAGTGATCATTCAAAAAATTAGGAACCTGATAAGAAAAGTTAAGTTTCCTCCTGGTCCACAACGGAAGAAGAACGAACGCATAAAAGATTTAATTAGTAGGTCTTTAGAGGCGCACACCATAGTTGATTTAGCAGCCATGTACGATTTAGATCAAATAGATATTTCTATTGTTGATGATCGTTTCCAAGCCATGGTAAAAGAAAAAGGTGGAGAAAATATTAAAATAGAATTACTAAGGCGAATCATTAACGATGAGCTAAAAGTAAGGATGCCCAAGAACATTGTAAGAATGACCAACCTCAAAGAAGAGTTGGAAAAGGTGTTGAGCAAATACCACAAAAACAGTTTAGATTCTATAGCGGCTATCAAACACTTATTAGATATTGCCACAGAGTTTAAGAATGATGACATCAGAACCAAACAATTAGGCTTAACAGAGGATGAATTGGCGTTCTATGATTTACTTTCAGCTAACGAAAAGCTGTTAAATACCAAAGGCCCTATTCAAGATTTAGTGCATAAGGTAGTAGATTCTGTAAAGAAAAACCTTCAACTCGATTGGACCAAAAAGGCAAATGCCAAAGCAGCTATTCGTTTAGCGGTTAAAGCTGAGTTAAAGGGTAAAGTACCTTTCTCTGAATTAGACAATATATTAAAAGAAGTAATTGAACAAGCCGAAGGTCAATATCACGATTGGCCAGTAATGGGAGTTGGATAAAAAATAAAAGAAAATGGCAATACCGAAACATGATGAAATAAGAATACCAGCAATGAAACTTATCCAAGAGTTTGGAGCAAGAAGGGTCAAGGATTTTGTAACACCTTTGGCGGAGCATTTTAAACTAACTGATAATGAGTACACTCAAGATTATGCTTCAGGTAATGGGCCAATATTTTATGACCGAATAACTTGGGCATTGAGCTATTTAAGTATGTCTGGATTAGTGGTTAAACCAAAAAGAGGAGTGTGTGACCTTTCTAAAAAAGGGGTTGAGCTATTACAAACACCAGATAAAATCAATGATTATATTGATGTAGTTATTGCAAAAAGGGATGCTGAAAAGAAAAATCAAAAAGAAGATACTCCTTTAATAGATAATAGCACAGAATCAACACCCCAAGAAATACTTTACAATTCGTTTGATAGTATCAAAAAGACAGTGTTTGATGAAATTTTGGATACCGTTTTAAGTAAAAATCCATTGGAGTTTGAAAAGCTTGTAGTCCAACTTTTACAAAAGATGGGATATGGTGGTGAAATAAAAGACTCAGGTTTAGTTACTAAAGCTTCTAATGATGGCGGTATTGATGGGATCATAAAGGAAGATGTGTTAGGTTTAGGTAGAATACATATACAAGCAAAAAGGTATGCTAAGGATAATACAGTAAGCAGGGGAGAGATCCAAGGTTTTGTTGGAGCACTTGCTGTAGCACAGTCCAACAAAGGTGTATTCATTACCACAAGTAAGTATAGTAAAGGGGCATTAGAATATGCTGAAAACCTTAATGGATCAACAACACTTGTTTTAATCGATGGTAATAAACTTGCTGAGTATATGTATGACTTTGGTTTAGGTATGCAAGTAGAACAAACCATAGAGATAAAAAAGTTAGATGCAGATTACTGGGATGCCATGCAAGATCGAACAGATTGACTTTTCAAACTAACAAAACAACTTTCTATTTAACATAATAATAAAGGTATTGTGCGCGAGCCCGAAAGATTTGAGATTAAGAGGATAATGTACAGCGTACATTTGGTTTTGGTGTGGGCCAGCCCCGATAGCTTCTTAAATCCGCAAGATTGTTGAAAAATAGCCGTAAAACTTTATGAAATAAAGAGTTACGGCTCTCGTGTTTTCACCTAATTTGGTGATGTAACAAACACGATATGAAAATACTAAATTCGAGCCCCATTAGTGCCTTTGGAGGTATAAATTTTGTTTATGAAGATTTTGATTTTTTGGAAATCGATAAGATATTCAAGAACAACTTACCAAAATTATCCAATCAAAGCAAATACACTTGGAAAGATATTTTATATTCTTTTATGAGTATATATTTATGTGGAGGGACTTGTATTGAGGATTTAGAATCAAATTTAAAACCGCACCTATCGGACAACCCGTTTTGTAAGATTCCTAGTCCAGACACTATATTGAGGCGTTTGAAAGGGTTAAAAGAAAAAGATCAAACTTGCCGAACAAAAAGGGGGAATGTTGATCATCAATATTGTTTAAACGGTTTACTTAGCAAGATTAATTTGCTAATACTTAAAAAACTAGACACTTTTGATGCCCCGGTTTTAACACTCGATTATGACAATACTATAGTTTATAATGAAAAATCCGACAGTAAACTGACCTACAAAAAAGAGAAAGGATACCAGCCCGGAGTCTGCACCATTAATACCAATCAAATTATTTATCTAGAAAACAGAAATGGGAATAGTGATGCTAAGTCTTTTCAAGATATAACCTTGGCTAGAATGTTTAATTTGTTAGAGGAAAATAAGGTTAGAAAAATAGATAACTTCAGAGCTGACTCTGCTTCTTACCAGTATGCTGTTATAAGGCTTTTAGAGCAAAAAGTTAAACATTTTTACATAGCAGCGAAAAACAGTTACGTAGAAAAGTATTTTTCTACGATTGAAACATGGGTAGAAACAAGTGATAGAAAAGGAAACCCTATATGGATAGCAGATATCTATTATACTCCATTTTTGAAGCAATCAAAAGAACATGGAGAGTCTGCAAAAAGTTATCGTTTAGTAGTAAAGAGAAAGAAAAAAAGGAGTAATCAAATTGATTTGATTACTCAAGACACCTACGAATATACAGCAGTAATAACGAATGACAATGAGGCAGCAGTAGAAACTGTTGTTGAGTTTTACAACAAAAGAGGTGCTATGGAAAAGCAATTTGATGTAGTTAAAAATGATTTTGGATGGAACAATATGCCTTTTTCTGATTTGGCTTCAAACACTGTATTCTTGTTCATGACAGCAATTTGCAAAAACATATACCACAAACTGATACAGCGTTTTTCTGAGAAATTTGAAGGATTAGAACCAAGCTTTAGAATTAAACGATTTATTTTTAAATTTATCATTTTGCCTGCCAAATGGATAAAAAAATCAAGGCAAAACATATTAAGAATTTACGGGAATATTGCTTACAAAACATAACAAAACCTACACTAACAAGAAATTCTAAGCAAAATAGCAAGGGATTACTATGCTCAAAAAATAAAGTTTAATGGAATAGAAGTGATAAAACTCGATTTTTCTGAAATTTTTTTTAAAAAAACAATTTTCATCTTAAAATTTCAAAATTAACTAACTCCCTTTTGGTAATAATGTAAACTATTGAGGTTTTAATATTAAAGTTAACAGACTTGCGGATTTAAGAAGCTATCGGGAGATGTGAAACGAACAAAGAGAGTTAGCCGAAGGCAAACAATCTCTTTGGAGTTCACGAACACCACAAAACAATAAATAAGGAGTGAGTAAAAAGAATTTTATATCAATTAAAGTTGTTGTGTTGGAAATTTACAACTCTTATAATACCATTTGTTACATCAAAACTGCTAAAACAGAATTGAAATCTTGTGTTAATCCATTGGATAAAGTTTAAATTTGGGAAATAAAGCAATATGCAAAAAATGCATACTACCGAGGATTTCTCGATAGTTCAAAATACTTAAGCTAAAAAAAGTGAGTGAAATAATTATATATAAATCAGTAGACAACCAAATTGAAGTTAATGTTCAAGCTGATGGAGATACTGTTTGGCTTACACAGCAACAGCTGGTTAATTTATTTCAATCTAGTAAAGCAAATATTAGTGAGCATATTAAGCATATTTTCGAATCGAAAGAATTGGAAGAGCAAGCAACTGTTCGGAATTTCCGAACAGTTCAAAAAGAAGGGAAAAGAGAAGTAGAAAGAAACCGGTTACACTACAATTTAGATGTAATCATATCTGTAGGATACAGGGTGAACTCTAAACAAGGAGTGCAATTTCGTATTTGGGCAAATAAAATTCTAAAAGAATATTTAGTAAAAGGATATGCTTTAAACGAGAGGAAATTAAAGGAATCTCAACAACAATTTATAGCATTACAACAAAGCATTAAACTACTTGAAAATGTTGTTAATCAAAAACAACTAAATTCTGATGAAGCAACAAGTTTACTTAAAGTAATTACAGAATACTCTCACGCATTAAGCTTATTAGACCAATACGACCACCAAAAACTTACTATACAGAAAAAAGTAGATAAGGATATAAATAAACTGACTTACGATGAGGCTATTAAACAAATAATACTTTGGAGAGATAGCCATGATGGAGGAGCGTTATTTGGTAACGAAAAAGATGCATCTTTTAAAAGTTCATTAGAAACCATATACCAAACTTTTGATGGTGATGATTTATATCCAAGCACAGAAGAAAAAGCAGCCAACTTGCTTTATTTCGTAGTAAAGAATCATTCTTTTACAGATGGAAATAAAAGAATTGCAGCAGGATTATTTGTGTTTTTCTTAGATAAGAATAGAAAATTATATAACTCAGATGGCAGTAAAATTATTGCTGATAATGCGTTAGTTGCAATAACTATTATGATTGCAGAAAGTAATACCGAAGAAAAAGATGTAATGATTAAATTGATAGTAAACTTGATGTTAAGCTAAATAAAAACATCAAACAATGGCTATTATAGTACTTATACCGATTTGTAATCAAAATGCCCGATAATTTCGTTACTCTCATTCTCTGGCTTTGATTATCTATCGGTATTATACAATAACCAGTGTTGGGTGTTTTGAAATTAAATTGGTATAAATTCTCAGGGCAAACGCACTATAAAATTTAAGGGGAGAATTTGTCAGTTCGAGTGACTTTTCGAAGAAAAGTTGTATCGAGAATAAAAAATTCTTAAAAAAAATGCTTCTCGATACAAAATTCTTACAGAATTTCACTCGAAGTGACATTTTTTGTTGAAAATTAAGCTATAGTGCGTTTGCCCTGACTAAATGCTTGATAAACTTTAATAAACACAACGTACTAGGCTCTTAATTCTTAACGCATTAAAATGTCTTATAATGAGTTACATTATCGGTTCAAGTTTTCACTTGAAGCTTAGCTTTGGACTTTAAGAATTTATTCTTAAAGTTCGGCAAGAGAAAATTTTAATAAAACAAAACGGTAAGTGTTGGAGATTTATACATCCCGTTTAATAATCCGATAAATTGACAACTCTTACATACCGCTTAAGTAAAGCGATAAATGGGTAAAGACCAAACACTTAAAATAGAGTAGAAGAGGTGTTTTGTATTTACTTATTTAGATGCTGCGTGAGGGATAGTAGCAATTACCGAGTAATGCGAATAGCCCGACCGGTAGGGCACGCCCACATTGTAAAAATTTGCCTTAGAGTGTATTTATACTTACTCATTAATTTCATTTAAAACCGGAATGAATTTATTGAAAATAAAACCGAACTTGCGATTCCTAATATATTATATTAATTGCCCTATAAATTATATGGTTTGATGACTAAACACGAAACTCTACAGCAAGAAATATTCCCTTTAGTTACTACTAATAAAGTTATTTTATAGTTATGATAGGAATTGAGATATTTTCTGGACCTGGAGGAATGGGACTTGGAGCTAAACAAGCCGGAATAGATGTTAAACTTGCTATTGAGAAAAATAAGTATGCTGCACAAACATATCTTACCAATCATAAGGAAACAACCGTAGTCATTGATGATATTGAAAACATAAAGGAGTTTCATTTTGAAAGAAATGAAGAACAGGTTATTTTGTTTGGTGGACCACCATGCCAAGGTTATTCTGTATCAAATAGTAAAACAAGGTCTTCAGATAATCCGAAAAACTGGTTATTCAAGCAATTTATGAGAGCTGCAAAATTAATTGACCCTGACTGGATAGTTATCGAAAATGTACCTGGGTTGAAAAAAATGGATAAAGGTTACTTCCTGAAAAAAATATGTGATGATTTATTAAGTTTAGGATATACACCTAACGCTAAAGTATTAAACGCAGCTGATTTTGGAGTGCCTCAAAAGCGAGAAAGAATATTTATTATTGCCTCTAAAGCAGGAATTGCGTTTGACTTTCCTTTAGGTGAGTATCAGAATAATCATGTAACTGTGTCAGACGCTATTTTTGATCTTCCAAAACTTGAAAATGGGGATATGGAACCAAGCTTAAAATATAGTTCTAAACCCTTGTCTCAATATGCAAAGATGATAAGAGGAAAAGAGCGAAAAGCATCTCAGAACTTTGTTTCAAAAAACTCTGATATGGTTATTGAGCGTTATAGCCACATTAAACAAGGAAATAATTGGAAAGATATACCATTAGAGTTATTAAGTAACTATAAAGATCCTACTCGTTGTCATAGCGGAATATATAGAAGACTAGACCAAAATAAATCTTCAATAGTTATTGCTAATTATAGGAAAAGTATGTTAATACACCCAACACAAAACAGAGGGTTATCTCTAAGAGAAGCAGCAAGGTTACAATCATTCCCTGATGACTATAAATTCATGGGACCTTTAATGCATCAGCAACAACAAGTAGGTGATGCTGTACCACCACTATTAGCGAAAGCAATTTTTGACAAAATACAAACATATAAATGAAGGAAATATTAGGAAATAATAATCTTGAAGAATGGTTTCTTACATGTAAAGAGCATAAGTTCCCAAAAAGCAAGGATTATAAAATTGATTATAATTTAATAAAGAGTGTGGCTGTTTCTGCTCAAGAAAAAATACATGCAGGGAACATTGAGGTCGAAAACCTTAAAGAAAAAGGACAAAGGACGTTAACAGGACATGATCCGTCACATTTTAAAAAAGTAATACACAATGCTTCAGAATTATTAAAAGCAAGTAAATGCGAATTAACTTCATACGAAGTTTTTATGCTTTTATCGGCTATTCAAATACATGACATTGGAAATATTATAGGTAGAGAAAATCATCAATTAACTGCTATCGATGTTTTTTATGACTTAATGCCTGCAAATGTAATATTAGATTCAGTTGAGACTAATATTTTTCACACAATTGCGGAGGTTCATACACAGGGTGATGACGATGATAAGGATACAATTTCAAAGTTAAATGATTATGAAATAAAGCATAATGATGCAAAAATTAGACATCAACTATTAGCTGCCATACTTAAACTTGCCGATGAGTTAGCTGATGATCCGGAGAGGGCTTTTATGTATGGAGTTGAAAAGGATTTGGTTAAAGAAGGGAGTAAATTACATCATGTCTATTGTAATAGTCTTAAATCAACTAACATTGAAGAAAAAAGGATATCAATTACATACAAGTTTGATGTAGATACCGTTATGAAAAAGTATGAATTTGGTAAGTCTAAAATTTTTTTACTAGATTATATTTTCAAAAGAGACATAAAAATGCATTTTGAATTGATTTATTGTCAAAAATTCATGAGACCAGATATCTGGATTGATTATATCGATGCTGAAATTAGTATCTACTCTAAGGATTTTAAGAAAAAAATAGTTGATATTAAGTATAGATTAGTAGATAAGGGATACCCCGATGTAAATCTTAGCAAATTTGAAATTAAGGACATTTGTATGGATCCTGAACAACAGCTAAAGAATCAAAATGGAGATTGGTGGAGTGGTCAAACATTAAAAAAATATATAAATGAGCAGTCAAAAAAGTAACCCATTTAAGGTTCAATCACCAGAAAAAATTAGCGCACAAGAAACTGTAAACCTCTTTGTAAATGTTTTTAATGATTTTCCTGATGTGTTAACTCAAGGAGACTCTTTTATTAATGGACCTAGAGGAAGTGGAAAGAGTATGATGTTTCGATATATGCAACCTGATGCTCAAAAACTTGTTCAAAAGTGTGAATTATCTGAGTTAGAATACTACGCTTGTTATATACCAATTAAAGCGACAAATTTCGATAAAGTAGAATTAAACAGACTTAAAGAACAAGCTCAATGTGTCATTAATGAACACATATTAACTACACATATTCTAGATCGATTTTTTTCTAGTTTAATTCATAATAAAGTATTTTTTTGTAGCGAAGATTTTGAGACACTAAAATCATTTGAGAAAAATGAATTTAGAAGAATATTGAAACGTGCTGGTAAAAGAGAATTTAAAGAAATGGTCTTTACTGATATTGGAAAGTTGATACAACATTTCCAGGAAACTATTGAAGACATGCATTTCGAAGTAAATGACTATTGTGAAAGAATTGGATTTCAAAATGAAAATCTCGTTACTTACGAAGGTCCTTTATGCAATTACTTACATTTTCTATATCCCATACTAAGCAAGTTTACAGAACTTAAAAATTTACCAAAAAATATTTATCTCTTAATTGATGATGCTGATAATTTAAGTGATATACAGAAACAAGTATTAAATACATGGGTCTTTTATAGGTTGGGTGTTAATGTTAGTTTAAAAGTCTCAACACAAATGAGATACAATATGTATCAAACTATATCAGGGCATACTATTGATTCCCCGCACGATTATTCAGAAGTTAATATTTCTACAGTTTATACATCTTCGAAAAACAAGTACAAAGATTTGATACTTGACATTATAGAAAGAAGACTTAAAGAGTATCAATTTCCTTTAACAGATCCTAATGATTTTTTTCCTTTACATAATGATCAAGAAGTTAAGATAAAAGCGATATATGATCAACATATAAAAAATTTCGAAGAAGGTAGTGCTAAAGGTAGTGGTAGGACCGATGATGCTAATCGCTATTCAAGACCTGATTATATACGGTCATTAAAAGGCGCGAGTAAACAAGGATCAAGTTATTTTTATAGTGGATATAATCAATTGATACACCTGTCTTCTGGTATAGTTCGTTATTTTTTGGAATCGTCTGCTTTGATGTACTCGGAAATGATTAAAAACAGTGACGGAGAAGAAATTAAATACATCTCACATAGCGTCCAAAATAAAGTTGCTCGTAATTATTCTAATGAATTTTTATTTGAAGAATTTGAAAAACATGTAAAAACAGCGAAGAATAATGGCCAACCAATAGGAGATATGAGAAAACTACATAATCTGATTGATGGTTTGGGAGGCATGTTTTCTGCGATTTTGTTATCAGGAGCAGCAGAAAGGCGAGTGTTTTCAGTTGCTATCACTGATGGAGCAGATGAAGATGTCTCGAAAATATTTGAAATAGGAGTACGCTTAGGCTATTTTCAAATCTCAACTATAGGTAATAAAGAAGGGACCGGTAGAACGAGATTATATATAATGAGTCGTAGACTTGCACCTGTATTTACTCTAGACCCTAATAGCTTCGCGGGATATAAATTCTTAAAAAATGATGAACTAAAAGTTGCTATAACTGATCCACAAGGGTTTATAAAAGCAATAAAAAAGAAGTTAAAAGCAGATCCAGATGAGAATTCGTATATTAATGAGCAATTAGAACTATTTGAATAATGAGATTTCAACTTAATGTAATTAACGACCAGTTACCAGGCACAATAGACATATTTATATGTAATTCTAGTTTTGAGGAAAGAAGTTTAGCAATACTAAAACAGATAGACAAATCCTCTATAAAAAATGCAATTATTTGCTCTAATCAGGATCAAAATGATATTGTAGGTGAAAATGCTAATACAATAGTTAGTTTGCTTAACTGTCCAGTACTGCTGGCTAAATTTAATACAGAAGACCCATTGACTATTGCAGATCAATTAATTGATAAAATTAGTGCTTTAATAACTGGGGTTGAACAAAATATTGTTGTGGATGTAACTACATTTACTCATGAGGCCTTACTTATACTTCTTAAAATATTTAAACTAAATGATCTTTGTTCATTATGTAAAGTGACTTTATTGTATAATTCAGCTTCGAGCTATTGTTCTAGCGCAAATAATGCAGATGAAGTATGGCTGAGTAAAGGACTTAAAGATAAAAGAACAATTTTAGGCTACCCAGGTAGGTTTAAACCGAACAATTCTCTTCATCTCATTATGCTAGTTGGCTTTGAAGTTGAAAGAGCAAAACATTTGATAGAGGCTTATGAATCTGATAAATTATCAATTGGAATGGCTGATAAAGATGAGTCTGTCGAGTACAATGTACATGAAGTTAATTTAAATAAATATGAAGACTTAAAGGTCGTCTATAACGATGTTGAGGAATATTATTTTTCATGTATTGATCCAGTGAAAACAGCTAAATCATTAAATGAACATATTAATAAATTTGAGAATCACAATGTTGTATTGTCGCCAATGAATAATAAAATCTCGACTATTGGTTGTGCTCTACTTGCGATAAACAAGCCTGAGATACAAGTTATTTCATCGAGAGCAAATGTTTATAATACTGTTTCATATTCAGAACCAAGCGAGTATTTTTATAAATTTGATTTGGAAGAATTGTTACAACATAAATTTTAATCTTTTAAAGTTTTATTATTGTAAAGATTTCATGTAATTAAAACACCGAAAGGAAAACTAAGTGAAACAACTAAGCAAAATTAGAAAATAGCTGAGTTAAGATATTGGTTGTTTACCCTGTTAATGAATGTACAGGTTAATGTTAAACTAAGAGTGTAGTTTTAAAAAATGATAATTAAATACTTATAATATGGCCATTATTAAATCAGAAACAGGGAAACGAGAATTGCCACGTTTTTATATGGAATTAGCGATTAAAGCTATGAAGGATTCTATTGATGAAAAGAATAAAAATAACCCAAGCCCTCGCGTAGGAGCTGTTCTTGTTTTCCCAAATGGTGATTATGATACCGCTTGTCGTGGTGAATTACGGGAAGGTGATCATGCTGAATATACCTTACTCGATAAAAAATACCGAACTGATGATTTAACAGGTTGTTGGATATTTGCAACCCTTGAGCCATGTGGCCCAGGGGCTCGAAATAAACCTAAGCTACCTTGTTCCGAAAGAATAGCTAATGCCCGTATTGAAAAAGTTTGGTATGGACTTCAAGAATTGAATTCAAATGCTTCTGGTGGTAACGAATATTTAGAGGGAATGCAAGTTGAAACAAACCCATTTGACTCTGATTTACATAATGAGTTACATACGATAAATAAAAAGTTTGAAGATTGGGTTGAAGTTGAAAATACGAAAACTAAAATTGTGGGTTCAACAAGTAATGGATCATTAAATTTTGCTCTATCAAATACTAACTTTAGTCTGTTATCAAAAGATGCATTGAAATATTATGTATCAAAAACTAAAAAAGAATATTCTTGGGATTCGGATAATTTACGAACCGACTTGATAAATAAAAACTTGCTTGAGGTTAATAAAGAAACACAGGAAGTAGAACCTACAGGAAATTGTTTGCTACTATTTGGTGACAATCCAAGAGATAAGTTCCCCCAAGCTTCCGTTAAAGCCAAAGTTGATTATGGTAATGGGAAAGAACCTGATGTTCAAAGTTTTGATGGAGCCTTAGTTTTAATTCCTAAACAGATTGAAGACTGGGTAAGAAAAGTACTACCTGAGAGTATGGATAGATCCGAGTTTTCTCGTGAAAAAAAATCGAATTTTCCACCAGAAGTCATTCGTGAAGTAGTTATTAATGCTCTTGTTCATAGAAATTATGATCTCGATGGTGCCAAAATTCAAATAGATATAACACCTGACAAAATTGAGGTTAGAAGCCCTGGAGAACCTTTTGCTCCCAACACTTTGAGCGACTTGCAAAATTTCACCGCAATTTCCTATGCTCGTAATAAGCAGATTGCTTATGTCTTTAATTTGATGAGATTAATGGAAGAATCAGGTTTAGGAATGGATACTTTTAAATCTATGCGTAAAAATCATGATCTCCCTCTTCCGGAAATCTCATATAAAAAACCAAATCTAGTTGTTGCATTTCCACGAACTTTTGATGTTATTAAAAAAGTGTCAAAAAACAAAGCACTTGTCAAACTAAATGATGAGGAATTATCTGGTTATCAATGGATAAGGGAGAATGGGGAAGTGAGTAAAAAGGAATATGCTGAACATTTTGAATTTGATGATAAAAAAGCTCTAAGACATCTTAATAAAATGAAAAAAGAAGGTTTAATGGGTGATAATGGAAAACCAGCTACATCACCAAATTATAAATATGTAATTAATTCCGATGATTAACTTGGACATTAGCTTAGACATAGTGTCTAAGCTAAGTTTAAAAATGAGTGTATATTCTTCAGCTTAGACACTAACTTAGACCCTATGTCCAAGTTAAGTTGAAAAATGAGTGTGTATTCTTCAGCTTAGACACTAACTTGGACACTATGTCCAAGCTAAGTTGTAAAAAGAGTATGATTTAATAAGAAAATAAATAACCAAAATAACATGAAAAAAAAGCAAGAGCGTACATAGGTAAAGACGCTAATACAATTGAAAGTATGCATAAGCATCTTTCTTATCGTAATTACAGTAAATACACTGTAAGAAACTATGTAAAAGAGATCAATCATCTTTGCTGCTTTTACCAATGTAGCCCGAAAACTATTAGTGAAGAGCAAATACAGAATTACCTTTATCATCTTGTTAAAACAAAGGCGTTTGGACCAAATAAGATAACACTTGCAATGGCAAGTTTCACTTACTTTTATCATAACATCGTTGGAGCACCCGAAAAAGTAAAACAATTAAGAAGCCCAAGAATTCCAGATAGAGTACCATTTATCCTTGCACCACAACAAGTTTATCAATTTATTGAATCGCTTACGAAGTATAGAGATAAGATAATAATCCAGTTGCTATATTCTACAGGGATTAGAGTGGGGGAGTGCGTAAATTTAAAAAGACAAGACTTAAACACAGACAGGATGGTAATAAGAATTGTTAAAGGTAAAGGACAAAAAGATCGTTATGTTCCGTTGAGTCCAATGATGTTAGAACAATTGGAGCTGTATTACACAGCGTATAATCCTGAAGATTATATTTTCACTGGTAGAAAAAAAGGAGAACCAATTTGCAGAGCTACAGTTAATCGTATTATTAGAAATGCTAACTATGTACTAGAAACAAAAGAAACGATAACACCACATACGTTTAGACATTCCTTTGCAACCATGTTAACAGAAGAAGGCGAAAGCCTCTATAAAATACAACAGATCTTAGGGCATAAAAGTATTTTATCAACAACACGTTATATCAAAGCTGCCAAAACTGAATTGAAATCTTGTGTAAATCCATTAGATAAGGTTTATGAGGATAATTCTATTTAACATAATAATAAAGGTGTTGTGCGTAAGCCCGAAAGAAATGCGGGCCAGTCCCGATAGCTATCGGGAGATGTGAATGTACAAATGCGTAAAAACAAATAAAAGGGGCTTGTCCTTTTGTTTGCGGAGCAAACAATTACTTTAGTATTGTTTTAGCATTTATCAGAGCGCGTGGATAGCATATCTTGAGGCTTTACACAAGGCTCGCTCAAATATCCACTGGATATTTGCCGTAGTTATTTTGCATCAAGGCAAAAAGAACTAATGAACAAAGCCAGTTTACGTAGTATAGAAAAATACAAGTTAAAGCCTTATTAAGGCAAACGTATTTTTTCGTATACAAGTAAACTACAATCATAAAATTTTTTGAGCGCTGGAAAAAGAATTAATTTTTAAAGATGTTGAGCCTTGAGCGGCAATTTTATACTTCGGTTCGTTCCTCACTCAGCACAGGCGCCATTCCTAATTATAAGGACAAAATGATAAACCTTATAAAAAACAAAGTTCCTGAGAATCGCGTATTTTAAAATTTATGTACGATTGTACATTATACGAGAATTTTAAGAAGCGTTGGTCCCGATAGCTATCGGGAGTGCGATCTATTTACTTTGCTGCCAAAGAGCAAAGCAAACGAGGCACGAGTGCAGACATAATAAACATTATAAGATCTAAACGACTACAAACGATTATATGCTGTAAAGCTGCAATATATGCTATAATACCTTTAAATAACAAAACTATCGTTTTGTCTTATAATGTATTGCATTATGTTACTTTGCTTTGGACTTTAAGAATTTATTCTTAAAGGACGGAAAGAAAATTTTATTTAATCAAAAGGCGTAAGTGTTGGAAGTTTGCGCTTCACTTCAAGCAAACTTTACAACTCTTACAATACCGCTTAAGTAAAGCGATAAATAGGTAAAGTGTAAACACTACAAAAAAGTATAAGAGGTGTTGTAGCTTTACTTATTTAGATGCTGCGTGAGGGATAGAAGCAAATTACCGTGTAATGCGTATAGCCCGACCTTTAGGACACGCCCTAATAAAATAACTTTGCCTTAAAATACAACTTACATCATCTCACTTTAGAATATTAATTCTTAAATTGCTGGGCTTATAAAACAACTTACTACATTTAGTAGGGCTCAGAATTAACAGTGTTAAAATAGAATAGATGAAATTAGTAGATATTGAAATAGAAGACTACAAGTCTATTAAAAAATTAGATTGGAAATTATCTAATGGTTTGACCTGTCTAGTTGGACAAAATGAAAGTGGGAAATCTAATATAATCGAAATTTTAGACTATTTAAAATTTGCAAATTTAGATGAATTATCTACAGAAATTCACACAAATAGGTCAAGTGATAGGTATGTTGAGCAAGAGCTGCCTTTTATTAAATTAAAGTTCAATTTAAATAATGTAAGTAGAAAACTTTTAAGGGAACAACTTGATCCTTATAACGCAGATAAAGATGTTCTTAATGAAATTAAGGACCTCACTCATTTTACAATACAGACAACACCCAACGAAAAATTAGATGAAAAAATTTATTTTGAAGATAAAACTCATTCTTATGGCATAGATTATTTTGTGCCAAACGCAGGTCACTTGCCTGCGGCCCTTGAAATAATTGAAAACATCCAAACAAAAGTTGTGAAATTAGAAGAAGACTATATTGATCAATTTGAATTAACATTAGATCAATTAATTGCTAATTCAGTACCTGATTCTGGATTGGTTAAACTTATGAAATTAGCAGGTGTATCTGATTTCACTAAGCTTAGTAAGGATCCTAAACGATTAGCTATATATTTAAAAAGAATTAGTAAAAATCTAAACACGAAATTTACTAGAAAGTATTACTCACAAGATGATAGTGTCCAGCTTAATGTTGTGCATCATTCAGGAAAAGTTTCATTAGAAATTTTTGATAATACTGATACAGAGTATGATATTCACGAAAGAAGCGATGGATTTAAATACTTTTTCGGACTACTGATTGAAGTAGCATCATTGAGTAACGATTCTTCAGATATAATCTTTTTACTAGATGAACCAGGAAGTAAATTACATCCTAGTGGACAAAGAGATCTACTTAAGTATTTAGAAGAATTATCTGAAAAATTCAGAGTAATTTATACAACTCATTCACCTTTTTTGATAAATCGTTTATATCCTAACCGAGTCAAAGTAATTGAGAGGAGTAAAGCACAAGGCACAACTTTTAAACACAAAGGTTTTTCAAAAAACTGGCATCCTATGAGAAGTGCTTTGGGGCTTAACCTAAGTGATAGTTTTTATTATAGTGAGAAGGCGTTAATTGTTGAAGGACCTGAAGATATTATATATTTGGGTTCACTTATTAATTTATTTAATGATAAAGAAGAGATAAAAGTTAATACTGATATTTTCTCCTTTATTGATGCAGGTGGCGAAGGAAACTTACCTGCAATGATACAGATCATGATCGAAGAGGAAAGACCTATAATGGTCTTAATGGATTCTGACTCAGAAAAAACCTACAATAAAATTGAAAAGAAAAGGAAAACACTTAAGAGCGGCCAACTAGTTCTTAATCAAATAAATGATTTTAAAAACGATAGTATTTCTATAGAAGACTTATTACCCAAAGATTTATTAAAAAAAGCAATTAATGCTTATGCTAAAGAATTAGTTGAAGATCATAGTCTTATCTTAGTCGAAGGAAAAAGCAGTGAATTAAAAGGAAAATTATCTGAAAATTCCGTTTATAAGAATAGTATTGCACCTTTTATTAAAGATAATTTCACTAATCCTTCTAAAGAAAAAAGTGATTGGGAAAAAGAAAAAGTTCCAATCTCCAAAGTTGGTATTGCTAGGCATTTTGAAAAAGAACTTTTCAAAGAGGATTATTTAGTATTGAAAACAGACCTGGTAAATTGTTTGAAGTTAGTGAAAACTGTAATTCAAAAGTTAAAGCTAAAAGATTAATAAAAGAGGCAGAGATGTACCAAAAATTAAGAACATCATTCGAGCAATACACAAAGCTTACAGATGAAGAATTTGATTCGATCAAAAATGAAATGACATTAAAGTCCTTTAACAAAGGAGATTACTTTGTAAAGAGTGGTCAATTATGTAAGCACATAGGCTTTTTAGTTAACGGTATTTCAAGAGTTTACTATTTGGAAGACGGAAAAGAAATTACCTCATATTTTAATTATCAGGATAGAAACCCTTTAGTTTCTTCATTTGTTAGCTTTTTAACCAATGAACCATCTTATGAAAACATTCATATTATTGAGGATGCAGAAATGCTCATTATATCAAAAGAAAGCTTAGATAAGCTCTATGAGAGTAGCAACAATATTCAAAAATTAGGAAGGTTGATGGCTGAACATAACTATGTTCTTTCAATGGAAAGGATATATTCTTTACAACATCAAAGTGCACAGCAACGCTATGAACTACTTCTTAAAACTTATCCGAATTTACTAAATACAATTCCTCACCATTATATTGCTTCTTATCTTGGGGTTACTCCAGAATCGATGAGTAGAATAAGAAAAAGCATAGCAGGTAGTTAATCTTACCATACATCAATGCACACCATTAAATAGACCCATACATTTGTTTGTATAATTAATACAGGCAAATGGTAGATACATATTTAAATAAAGAGTGGTTTAACCTTAGCTCAAAGTATTGTGACTATCATAAGTCAGAATGCATCTTAAATGAGCTTAAACTAGCCTATAATAACCACAAAAGAAGTTATCATAACCTAACGCATATTGAAAACATGCTCGTTCTGGCGGATAAAGAAAAACAGCATTTAATTGATTATGATGCCATAAGGTTTGCTATTTGGTTTCATGATGCTGTTTACCGAGTTACTAATTCTAATAACGAGGTAAAAAGTGCAGAAATGGCTCGTTGTACTTTAATAGAAATGGGGGTACCTACCGAAACTAGAAAAATAACAATTCAGTTGATATTGGCTAGTTCAAATCACACATCAAAAGAGGAGGGAAGTAACTATGATTTTAACTTCTTCTTAGATGCAGATTTATGGATTTTAGGACAACCATGGAATGACTATACCACATACGCCAAAAACATTAGAAAAGAATATTCCATTTACCCTAACACCATTTACAACAAAGGAAGAAAGAAGGTTTTAAATAGCTACTTACAAAGATCAATAATATACAAAACGAATTGGTTTAGGAAGAATTATGAACAACAAGCAAGAAAAAATATAACCAAAGAAATAGAACAATTATAAGGTGTAAAATGAACAACTGGACTGAATATATAGAAAGCCTATTTATCAATATAGAATTTGACGATGTGCAGGTAACCGAAACAGATTTTTACCATTACACAATCTTTAGGAAAAATGGTACATACATTTCATTTGATCTCATAGAAGATCAAATGAAAATTAGGAAAGTAGAATGTGGTAAATATTCAGTTCTCAGCGATAACCATTCAGATTACGAAATAAGCAGTGTAAAAGGAGTGTTTAATAAAACAAAACCACATTATATCGATTACCTGCAAACTTCATGGGATGGTGAATGTGGGAATAACTATGAACTCGACTTTGGCACCGAAAACAAAACTATATTAAATCATTTTTTACAAATCCCTATACATATTGGATGGATAGAGGAATATTACAAGTACAGAGATGATTATTATAAAATTGAACTAAAGGTTAATGTTCCTTGCGATTACCTAAAATACAAAATTATTCTATTGCATTTTGTTGAGCAGGATATACCGCTTTTAGGGGATAGAACGAATAGACTAATTAGAGCATGGTTTGCGGATCTGAAGATTAATTCTAACAATAGAAAAATTGAAAAAGAAATAGTAGAAGCTATAGAGTCATTAAGATAAAATAATACGAACTAAAACAATTATAAAATGGGACTATTCGATAAATTATTCAAGAAAACAGAACAACCTGAAGATCGTTTTAAAGTAACTATTAACGATGAATTCATTATGGTTGAACATCCACAACGAAAAACAGAAAAAGTAATATGGAAAAATATAACTGAAATTAGAATAATAACCACTGACGAAGGCCCTTGGATGCCTGATGTATGGTTGGCTCTATTCGGAAAAGAAGAAGGTGATGGTTGCCTAATACCGCAAGGGGCTGAAGGATGGGAACAAGTTTATAATATAGTATCAGAATATGAAGGGTTTGATTTTGAGCAATTTATTAATTCAATGGGATGTGCTGAAAACGAACAATTCCTTGTATGGAGAAAAGAATGAGACTTAAATATCAAAGTGAATTCCATTTTTTGCTAACTTAATTAGCAATGTTACGGATTAATAGGCTCTGAAAGTAACGGTTCATACATCATTATAGCATGATTTTCTGTTACTAATTCTTCTTTAACTTCTTTCCCTGATATTTTATCAGATACTTTCCTTTTGATACGATTATGGCGAGTATATCCACCCCAAGGAGCGTGATGAATTAAATGATCAGATTCGAATACTTCATATTGATGCCTATTTTCTTTTTTTGAATTGAACTCTCCATTCAAGTATGTGTCAGACAGCCAAAGGTTCAATTGGAAGTCACTATCAGTTTCATTTTTAAATTGAAGATCTATATAATTAAATGAGATTGTAGCACCACTACCAAATGGTAATGTTCGGTTTGTATCAGGAAAAACATCAAAACTATGTCTCCATCTTTCCTTCACTGTAAGAGGTGTATGCAATAGCATCCAATAAATTAAATTACCAAGTTGACATAACCCACCACCATAACCAGATTTTACTTGGCCACTTTCGAGTACCATTCCTTTTTTGTAACCGTTTCTTTTTGATGGATTACCAATAAGTTTCCATAAAGAAAATGTTTCTCCAGGTTTAATGACAATCCCATCTATATTACTAATGGCCATTTTCAGGTTATGAATCTTATCGTACTGAAGAACCATGTCAACATCTTTAAGTTGTCTAAGAAGTATTGATTCATGACTAAAAAAATGGAAAGGAAGTTTTTGTTTTGACCTATAGCTAGAATAGGTCTCTTTTCCAGATAATTGGAGAATAGTACGCTTTGTGATGTAAAATCTTTTCCCAAGATAACGTCTCAATTTACTTCTTTTCTTTGGTTTTGATATGTTTCTTGGAGAGATTATAATTTTGTAGATTTGTTTCAAATGTAAAACTATGAAAAAGCTAGTATACACTCTATTATTCTTTGTTTCCATTTTCATACTCGAATCTTGTGGGTCTGAAATAGAACAAGAAACAAGTAAAGAAACTCCTAAAGAACAAAAAGTTACGGACAATGAGGTTAATACTTTTGAAGAAGAGATTAAACCTATTATTGAAGGAGTAATCCGAATCGATGGGTTTTATGCCACATCAACATTAATTCCACATAGGGATTATGGAGTAGGAAATCTTTTTGATGATAATGAAGATACTTATTGGTCTGCAATGGAAGGAGCTGGTAAAGATGAAGGTATTATGCTCTATTTTGATTCTTATGTTCATATTGAAAAAATTTTACTTAAGTATCCTAATTTAAATAATACAGGGGAGATTCAACAAATTGCAATTTATGGAGATGGTAAAGGTTTTGGAGGTTATAGTTCTGATGATATTTATGTAAGGGATGTACTAAAGTCAATCTTTATTAAGATCAATGATATTGATTTTAAAGGAAATAAGAATGCTATTTGTGCAATCAGTGAATTGCAATTTATCGATTCTCTAGGGCAACAAATACCAGTTCAGATACCAACTATTGTTAACGGAGAAATAACTGCGACATCCACACTAAAACCCAATCAAGCTTATAATGCAGCGAATGTTTTTGATTCTAAAAAGGAAATTTCATGGGCTGAAGGATCAAAGGGAAAAGGTGAAAACGAGACGCTAACAATTAATTTAGATGAAGAAGTGACGATTACAGAATTAAAGATCTGGAATGGGTTTCAACGATCATCAAAACATTACCAAGCTAATGCACGAGTTAAATCTTTCACTTTTGGACAACTCGGAGATGTTTATGAAGTTAAAGATCAAATTACACCTCAAATTATAAAATTAAAGACCCCAGTTAAGGGTAAAGAATTTATATTAAAAGTTATAGATGTATATGGCGGAGACGAATATGAAGATTTAGTGATCAGTGAAATAAAACTCTATGATAATGACGGTTGGATTTGTGTGAGGACTCCTTTTGAAGAAGAAATAAAGAAGAAATTAATAAGTGAAATAGAAGATAATATTGCAATGTCTAATGTTATAGATCGTAATCTTAACTATCAGAATAAGAAAGAGAAACAAACTGGGAAAATGGAATCAACACACTATTATACAAAATCAATGGTGTTAAGATCAAACCATACATTTGTGCTTTATGAAAGTGAGTCAGAGGAGTGGGTTGATTATACAAATGTAGAAACGGATAAAGACGATCCTGATTATGGATATGACAATAAAGAGACTATTTCTGAAGGTAATTGGGAATTACTTGAAATGAATGATGGCTCAGCAAAAGTTAGAATATTTGGAAGACGCTATAGTCCAACAACAGATAAAGAACTTTATAAAGGTGATATAACATCCGATAACCTTAAAATATTTCAAGACTATCTAACCATTACTAAGAATTCAATTAAGGGAAAAAGATTTATTGATGAATTTACTTATTAAGCTCTTTAGCATATCGATTCTATTTACTGCTTGTGAAAATCACTCGCAAATAGAAGTATTAAACAACGAAGTTGTGGAAACTCCTTCTATAATTAATGAAGAAGAGGTCTTTACTGAAGTGAAAGTCGATACTAAATCTTGGAATGATACAGACTTTGTTAATATTCTTGAATTGAGTGATCAATTTGTCCTTGACATGAAGTATGCTACTACAGATAACTTCATTGGTGAAAAAGTATATGACTGCCCAGACTGTTATCTAAGGTATGCTGTTATTCAATCTTTAATTATTGCTAATAATGATTTTATAGATAATGGAGTTCGGATTAAATTTTTTGATTGTTATAGACCATTAGATATACAAAAGAGAATGTGGGAGATATTGCCAGATGGCAGGTATGTGGCTAATCCGAATAAATCAGGATCAATACATAATAGAGGAGGAGCAGTAGATATAACACTTGTAGATTCAACTGGTAAAGAATTAGATATGGGAACTTCATTTGATCATTTTGGTAAAGAAGCTCATCACGACTATGAAGTACTAAATGACACAATTAAGAAGAATAGAAATCTATTGAAAGAGGTTATGGAAAAAAACGGTTTTAAATCGTTGAGAACAGAATGGTGGCATTATTCATATCAATCACATTATAACCTTTCTAATTCACCAATTAAATGCGAATAAGGAATTATATTGAATATTCGTTATATCCTTTATTCTTTATCATTTCAGTTTTAATAAGGTGGGCTTCTTTAACTCAAACCAAATTCGCAAACGGATGGGATAGTTATTTTTACTTGGTTCAAGTAAAATCTTTATTTGAGGAGGGAGCAATGCATACTCCAAATATTACTATCGTTTACCCCTTGCTATATGCATTTAATCTAGGAATAGATGATTACATTATTAGTTATAAGGTCTTATCGGTTTTATTTTCAGGTTTATTTATACTAGGTGTATATCGTTTAGGATTATTGTGGTCTAAAAACCTTTTACTTACCATATCTGTTTCGCTCTATCTTCTTTTTAGTCCACATTTAACTTACTTTACCTCGCAGTATTTGAAGAATCTTATAGGGATGGTTTTTCTTGTTTGGTCGTTAACTTATGTCAAAAAAAATACAATTAAACATGTTTTGCTACTCATATTAAACATCTTTGGACATCGGCTAACATTTATTTTATCTCTAATTTTTACTATCACTTACTTTAATGAAAAAAAACTCTTAAAAACGATATTACCTTTATTCTTGTCTTTTATAACCTTACTTGGTGTAGGTTATTTTATACCGGGAATAATGAGTTTTGCTGATCTGTCTAGGTTTTCTGGTGCTTTTACCACATCTTTTCATTTTTCACCAATTACATTTTTACAAGAATTTGGTGAAGAGTTGGTTGTGAAGGGGTGGAAGTATGAAATTATTTTTGATTGCTTACTAGTTTTAGGTACGATCACATTAGTAGCATTACAAGTTATAAAAAAGCAGTTAGATTCGATTTTATTGGCATTCCTAATTGTTATGATAGTTCTATTACTCCCTTTTTTGAGTTGGGATTTAAACAGTTTGTCATTTAGATTTTTTCTTGTATTCCCATTATTGACTCCTATAGCTATATATAGAGTTAAGGGATTGTTGATTCAAAAAGTTTTAAGTATTATTTTAATACCTTCTTCACTAATATTGGCTTTTGGTTGCGTAAATTCATATCAGCCTGACAAACATGATCCAAACTATAGCAAATATGCATACATGTCTAATCAGATAGTTAATTCTAATAAGAATATTGAATTATTGATTGTTCACAAGTCATTTGCAGAGATTTTCACCTATACTACTGGAATAGATGGAATGCCATGGTTGCCAGAATATAAAATAGATAAAAATCGATTATGGAGAGTTGCTAAAGGAGTAGGTGTACAGGAAATAGAATATTTTATTGGACAACAAAAGCAGGAACAGATTCAATCTTTAGGAATAGACTATATTCTCATTAGGGAAGATCTTTGGCAAGCATTCATTGTAGAGCTAGAACAAAACTCAGAAAAAGAATTCTTAAGTCAATTAGAAACTTGGGAAAATCCTTATAAAATACGACCATTATATCTGTTAAAAGATAAAAGGAAATAGCTTTCTATTTAACATAATAATGGTGTTGTGCGTAAGCCCGAAAGAAATGCGGGCCAGCGTTTGGGGTGAATGGACAAATGCGTAAAAACAAAAAAAAAGCTTGTCCTTTTGGCCCGTTTTTCACGGGGCAATTACTTTTGTATTGTTTTAGCATTTGTACAGAGCGCGTGGAGAGCATAGGCTTATATGTCCACAGGACATCTAACGCTATCTTGATTTTTTGGTTCTTTTGCATCAAGGCAAAAAGAACATATAAACAAAGCCAGTTTGCGCAGTATAGAAAAATACGAAATGAAGCCTTATTAAGGCAAACGTATTTTTTCGTATACAAGTAAAACTACAATCATAAAATTTTTGAGCGCAGGAAAAAGAATTAATTATTAAAGTATATGAGCCATTGTGCGGCAATTTAACATAATGACTAATTATAAGGACAAAAGGATAAACCTTATAAAAAAATCCTAATCGCTGAGCAACGAGTTTACGAGTTCATGAGTTCCCCCTAAAATAATAAGCCACGAATAAACGAAGTATACGAGTTCACGAACACCCAAAAAAAATAATAAACAGTGAGTAATCGCGTATTTTATTTTTTCTGTACAATTATACATTCTACGAGAATTTTAAAAGAGCGATGGATTGTGTGAGCTATTTACTTTGCTGCCAAAGAGCAAAGCAAGCGAAGAATGATCGCAGACATAATGTACATTATAAGTACGAAACGCTTAAATAAGCCTTAAATAACAAAACTATCGTTTTGTCTTATAATTAATATTATGTTAAATAGGATGAAATAAAGAGTATATTATATAGGCTTTAACCACTCCAATGCCTCTTCTATAGATTGAAAAACTTTAGTTGGTTTTTTACGCTTTACTATCTTAATATAAAATTTAAGTAATAAACGTTGCGATAAACTATTAATAACATAAGCAATGGCAATTAAATCAGGCGAACGTTCTGCAGCTTTAATTCTGGCCTCACTAGAAATGGAAACGAATTTTCCATATTGCGTAATCACTTTCATGGGTTTTGCATAAGGCAAATCATTATAAGCCTTTTCTATAATTAAAACATCATCTTCCTCTATTATACATTTGTCTTTATAAAAGATGAGTAAAATATTTTCCTCGAGAATGCTAAAAACAAACTTCTCATGCTCGCATAAGATATTTCCAAGTTCTGGAGATGACATAAAGCAAATATAAAAAAATGTGAATAAGTGAAAAAACGATACGGTTTATATTTTATTATCAAAGGCACTTAATAATAGATTAAACCTTTTAAAATAATGGTAAATGAAATTTTATGGTCAAATAATTCTAATTATTCAAACCTAAAAGTGTTATACAAAAAAAGTTGTTGGGTGTTTTATAATTGATACTATAATTCATCTAACCAATCAAGAGCTTCAGGAACAGTTTCAAATACTTTGGTAGGTTTATCTCTCTTCCACATTTTAACGTAAAAACGAATAAATAATCGTTGAGCTAATCCATGTATTACATAAGCAACGCCATCTAAATCAGGTGAATGTTCTGCGGCAAATTTTCTACAATCAGAACTCATCGTACTGTAACGACCTAAATGTTGTAAAACTTTGCGTGGTTTAGGATCTAATAAATCAAATTGAACCTGTAACTCTTTAATATCTTCAATTTCTAGCACTATTCCATCACTATAAATAACATGCAAAACGCCATTATCTAAAATTCTCATTTCAGAATTTGTGTTATAAATAACCACTTCTATGTCATCAGATACCTGCAACTTAACAAATATAACTATTATTGTAATTAAATGAATACCTCTACACAACCTTACGTAAAAAGTATAGAAATTGTTTTTGAAGACGAATTTCTTGTTGCAGTAAACAAACCAAACAACTTTATTATACACGAATCACATTATGCACGTAATATTAGAGAAACTACCCTTATCCAATTTTTAGAAAATCAATTAGCTTATAAAGTCTATCCTGTTCATCGGTTAGATCGTAAAACCTCTGGAATTATACTTTTCTCAAAAAACAAACAACACATCAGTCAATTTCAGGATCTATTTACCAACAACACTATTAAAAAGACCTATTATGCAATTGTTAGAGGTTTTAGTAAAGAAACGGGTATTATCGATTCTCCAGTTAAAAATGATGATACTGGTGTTTATAAAGATGCGTTAACCAATTACCAAACAGTTAACCAAGTTGAATTAGATATTCCAGTTCATCCTTATGATAATTCACGCTATAGCTTAATTAAATTAATGCCTCAAACAGGGCGTATGCATCAATTGCGTAAGCACATGAATAAAATTAATCACCCCATTGTTGGTGATTATAAATATGGAGATCGCTTTCATAATAGAATGTTTGAAACCGAATTTAAGTGTGACTATATGTTTTTACATGCTTACAATATTCAATTTACTCACCCTTTTACAAAAGAGAAACTAGTGTTAATCGCTAAATTTCCTTCCGATTGGAATAAGCTTTTCAAAGAATTTAATTGGAGCTTTAAATGAGGTTAGATAAATTTATATGGACCACTCGCCTATTTAAAACGCGTTCTATTGCTAGTAAATCATGCCTTGCAGAAAAAGTAAAGCTTAATGAAGCCTTTGCTAAACCGAGCAAAACTGTTTCTATTGGTGATGTCGTTTCTATTAAAGTTATTCCTATTTGGAAAACCTATAAAGTGATAGACATCCCTAAATCTCGTGTTGGAGCAAAATTAGTTTCTAACTACCTTTTAGAAACTACTCCTGAAGAAGATATTGCCCAGTTAAAGCAAATTCAGGAAGTTAATCGTCAAAATAAGTTTTCAGGAATTAAAGGTCGCCCCACTAAAAAAGTGAGGAGAGACTTAGATGATTTATTGGACTAATTTTAAATGCTACGGTATTCTTTTGGAGTAATATTTTCCTTCCCTTTAAAGAATTTACCAAAATGTGATGGATCATCAAAATTTAAAAAGAAAGCAATTTCTTTTATGCTATGATTAGAATGTTTTAATAATCGTTTAGCCTCTAAAATTATTCTGTTATGTATCATTTCTAAAGCAGTTTTCCCAACAATACTCTTAGTTAGAACGCTTAATTGTTTGTCGGTAACACCTAATTTATCGGCATAAGAACTAACCTTATGGTTTTTCTCAAACTCACTTTCTAATAAACGCCTAAAATTCTGAAAAGTATTATTTTTATGAAGCTCCCCTCCTCCCCCTTTTTCTTTATCAAACAAGCGTGTACAACTTAGTAATAGTAGATTTAAATACGATTGTATGGCCGATTTTTTATGATCTTGATTGTTATCATACTCATTTTTCATCCCATTAACTATAGTAATCATCTGATTATAATCAGCTTCGTTTAGGTCAATAACAGGTTCAGTATAATTGTTGTTTAAAAAAGGAATGCTAAATAAGCTATTCGTATTTTGATTGTTTAAATAGAAAAATTCTCTACTAAACAGTATAATGTATCCACAAGAGCTTTTTTCCCTATTTACCTTATGTACTTGCCCTGGAGATACAAAGTGAACACTTCCGTCTATTATTGGAATCCTATTGAAGTCAATTTCATGAAATCCTCCACCCTTTTCAAAAATAAATATCTCGTAATAATTATGTCTATGCGCAACCGATGAGTCGTAATCACTTCTAGTAGTTAATTCAATTAACCTAAACCGCTCATTGGTTTCCTCGTTGTCTACAGAGAAGTTATGTATCGGTATAATATTGGCACTCATTTATTTAATTTAATGTATAATGAAGATACAAAATTCTTGTAATATTTTCATTTCAAAAATGATTCATTATTGGAAATCAACCACTTAGTTGAAATAAAAATGTACCATAAAATGGAAAAAATGTCATATCACAATCAAACAAGTTTTAAGGTACTTTGTTATAGATTAATTTAAAACTCAATATTATGAAAAATAAAAAAACAATTTTACCCTTAACATTAGGATGTATTTTATTGGCTGCAATATCTTGCTCTAAAGAAGAGGATGTGGTAGAACCAGTTGTAGAAACGCCTACCACAACAGCACTTGCAAACACTGCTCCAACCGCACCAGTATTTAATGTTGCCCCTGCAAATTTAGCTACAGGAATAAGCTCGCCTTTAACAATTTCATGGCTAGCTTCTACCGATGCCGATGGAGATGCCATTACCTACAATGTATATTTAGGCACTAACTCATCAAGCTTAACTTTAGTTAGCTCATCTCAATCAAGTATTAACTACACAACTGCAGATTTAGACTTAATGTCTACTTATTACTTACGTATAGATGCTACCGCAGGATCTCATACTACACCAAGCGAAACTCGTAATTTTGAAACTTCAGATGTTGGTTCATTTACAGATCCACGTGATGGACATCAATATGGGATCAAAAAACTAGGAACCCAAGTTTGGATGACTGCAAATTTAGTTTACAATTCTACTGGGTCTTACAGTTATGATAATAACGCTAGTTATGATGTAGTTTATGGCAGACTATACGACTGGTTAGATGTACCCAATGCAGTTCCTGCTGGATGGCACTTACCAACTGATACAGAATGGCAAACACTTGAAACTTACTTAGGAATGCCTTCTGGAGATTTAAATATCAATGGTTACAGTCTTTCTAGAGGTACCGATCAAGGAATACAACTACAACTTGGCGGTGGTTCAGGATTAAATTTTCCTTTAGCAGGATATAAATCAGGAAGCACTTTTTCGGCTATTAATAACAGAACGTATTTATGGGTAAATACTGATGCTGGTGGTGGTAACATCTTTAGAAGAAGAATAGTTGGCGGAGATGCTTCGTGTTACCGATTTACCAACCCTTATGCAGGTTATGCAATAAGTGTAAGACTAGTAAAAGACTAGTAAAAGACTAGTAAATTATTAATCAATTAAAAAAAACAGATTATGAAAAATATTACAATAATTGCTTTAGGACTTATGTTAGCATTAACTAACAACCACGCTAAAGCACAGTGGGTTGAGATCAACTCAACACCAACCAAAATAATAGATAAATTCAACTTTATAACAGACGATATTGGCTATGCTTTAATGTCCAACAAATCAGAAATACATAGAACAACAAATGGAGGGAATGCATGGACTGCTATAACTACTCCGCCAGCTATAACTACATTTTTTGATTTTAGTTTCCCTAAAGATAGTGTTGGTTTTGTTGTACATAGAGATATGTCTAACGCCACCACTCCAAGTATGATTTATAGAACCATGAACAATGGTACAACATGGCAAAACATTACGCCTGCCTCAACCAACGCAGGTTCTGGAAATGCTTTTGTTCAATTTATTGATGAAAATGTTGGGTTTTGGGCTGTAGGTACCATCCTGTATAGAACAATAGATGGTGGTACTAATTGGGATACCACCTCAATTAGTTCGAACATGAATTATTTTCAGATTCAATCGATGGACTTTTATGATGCTAATAATGGTGTTATTGGTATTCATGATGGAACATTTATGTATTTAGGAAGTATGTTTGCAACTACAGATGGTGGGCAAACATTTACTCAAACTGACCTAACAACCAGTGGTTCTGTAGTAGGAATGGTTGATCAAGCTTCTGCTACTACTTCTTATGCCGCCAGTGCAGGTTGGGGTTCTAGTAATTTTTTAAAACTGTACAAATCAACTAATGGGGGTGCCTTATGGGATACCCTAAACATAAATACCTCTATACCTACTGATGGTCTGTTAATGTTTGATTTTACAGATAGCATTAACGGAACTATTGCAGTTGAAGGCGTTAGTGGAGGAGTGCATTTATATAATACTACGGATGGAGGGCTATCCTGGGTATTTAATGATTCTATCATTGGCTACCCTTACGATTTAGAGCTAACAGCTAATACAGGGTATTTAACTGGTAATACGAATAGTTTTTATAAATGGAATAATACCTCTGTTGGTATTGATTCTCCAATAGAAAAGGATGTAAATCAAATGGTGCTCTACCCTAACCCGGTAGCATCAGGATCAGTATTAAATTGGGATTCTGAAGTAGATTATAATCAAGCCTTAATTATGGATTTATCTGGTAAAGAGGTTTTTAATGAACTTGTTTCAGGTAAAAAATTAACTATTCCTGATTTAAATTCTGGTTACTACTTTATTAAATTAAGTAATGTAGAGTCTCAAGAAACAATTCCTTTAATTGTTAAATAACGAAAAGCAAATGATATTTGTAAAAGGGATAAAGGCAACTGCCTTTATCCCTTTTCTATTTTTGTTATCCTCAACTTGTCTAACCGATCTTTAGTATTATCAGAATCATTTAGTTTCTTTCAATTTCTCCTGAATTACCTACTATAAATACACACCTAAAGCCTAGCCATTTTGTAGGTTTTTGATAGTTAAAATCCTTTTCAACCGTAGTCTCCTCTTCAGTATGGATCCAAGAACCACCTTTAGCAATTCCTTTTTCAGAAGTCATTTCTGCAACATTTCCCATTATATTATAAACTCCATAGTTGTTCGGCCAATATAATTTTACGGGACCTGTTGCGTCTACCCCATTTTTTTTAATTGACTCTTCCATTGATTCATTTCGAGAAAAATTTGTTCTGTATTTCCCTTTATATTTTGAATTTAATTTTTTAAGTAACTTTTCTGAATATCCCACTTCTGCAACACTCTCCCATTCTTCTTTAGTTGGTAAACGATATTCGAAATTATTAGGATAAATTGGTCTGCCAGTCTCTTTTTCTTTGATAGCATAATACTCTAGTACTCTTTCTGTTCGCCATTTACAGAAATCCTGAGCTTGCTCATAAGAAATCCCAACAACTGGATAATTATGATATGCTGGATGCCAAAAATATAGCTTAACAAAGGATTCATTATTTTCCCAAACTGTAGTATCGGGTAAAGAGCATTTATACTCCTTGGATAATTTGCCATGTGTTTTTTCTTGCCAAAATAGATATTCCCTCCACATAAAATTAGTTACCTCAGTTTCATCCATATAAAGTTCATTACTAATTCTCTTAGTCCCAAAGGGTTTAAATTCTTTAGTTCCTATACGTTCCTTAGCCCTTCCTAAATAAGTCATAACTGGTCTAAACCCTACATCAACAGATGGATTTGTCAAGCCTTTAAAACGATCGGCCCCTTCAATTATTTGTAATTCCTGACCAATACTACTCCAACTCCCACCTTTAGTTGCGGGTTCATTATTTTTATCAAATACCATTTCAGCTGCATTTCCGCTCATACAATATAATCCAAAACCGTTAGGGTTATATGAGCTTGTTTTTACCATATGGAATCCACCATCAGCACTATATCGGTTTTTAAAATTTTTCCCAATAAAAACATCATCTTTAGTTTGAACCGAATCAATATCCCCATTTCTATTAGTATAAATATTTTTGAAATTTTGGGAACAACCAATTGCACCTGCAACAAACCCAGGTTTAAAATTAGCCAAGAAACAACCATTGGAATTTCTAATATGAGGACCTCCCCAAGGATAAGGACCTTTGTTGAGTCCACCTTTTGCTGCCCACTCCCACTCATAACTTGTTGGTAAACGAACATCATTAACCTTATGACCTCCACTAACTTTTGTTAAACCTTCTGTAAACCAATTACAATACATTTCAGCTCCGTTTCTACTCATACCAACTGCAGGGTAATCATTATAAGCTGGATGAGAAAAATAATTTGCTTCCATTGGTTCATTATATCCCCAAGGATAATCCTTAACCCACCTAGATTGATCAGGTTTTGCTTTTAGAAATTCTTCTTTTCTATCTTGTCTTAACAAATCAAACAAAAAAGTACGGTATTCTAAATTAGTTACTTCAGTCTGTTTCATATAAAACGATTGTACCGATATCGTGTCTACATTACCTATATAAGACCCTATAGGGATGAATAGAAATCCTTTTGGATCAGATTGATACCAAAGCGTCCTTCCTGATTTCCCCACCATTTTAGTCTTGTTTTTCTTCACCTTACCAAACATCTTCTTTATTTGTTTTTGATGCTCTTTCCATTGTTCTTCATTTAATTTCGGAAAACGATAATTATCAATGGTTTCAATAATTCCTTCATCAAGTGTTTCATTTTCAGTTAAAAACCATGATTTGTCTATAATCTTAGATTTTCGTTTTTTGATTCTTCTTTTATTCGTGTCATTCTCCAATAATTGCGGACTTAATGCTGCTACTCTTTCAAAATACTCAGTTATTACTTTTTCGTGTTCTTCAATAATTAAAGCTGAATCGGTTAAACTGTTTTTATTAATTTCTGCTGAGTTATTTTCTTCTATTATTGGTTCAGATGCATTGTTAAAGAACATTCCCGTTCCTACTGCAACTGCACATATTGTAGTTATCATAAGTATCAATTTAAAGTTTGTAAATTGAGTTAGCTTACCTCCCTTTGCAACTTTACCTATAGTTATTGTAGATTTTAAAAATTGCGTCTTTGTTTCTTCAAAAGAAATTTTGGCAGGGTCATTTTTGGCTTGGTTAAATAAATCATCTAACCTGTTGTTATTATTTTGTTCCATTTTGCACCTCCATTTTTTTGTAATCAGATTCAAACGTTAAAATCTCAACTAATTTTGCTCTTCCTCTTTTCAATCGTTGCTTTACAGCAGATTCAGAAACCTCTTGTAGATCAACAATCTCTTTTATAGAAAACCCAGAAATTTCAAACAGAATAATACATTCTCGTTGTTCTTCAGGTAACATCGCTAAAGCTTTGTGTAACAGATACACTTCCGCATCTCTTTCTGTCTTAGAATTTACATCTAAAACATCAAAACCTTGTTGTTGTGGATAAGCTTCCTCTTTCTTTTTTTTGTGATGATTAGCTAATACTCGAACACTAATTCCAATAAGAAATGATAGAAAGGCCTTTTCAGATTTTAGAGTATCCATTTTCTGAAAAGCAATTAACAAAGTATCATTCATCAAATCATGATACTCCATTTTTCCAAATACTCTCGCCCTGCAGAAACGTTCGAACCTATCATGAACCGGTTCGTAGAGTTTTAGAAAATTTCGCTGTTGTTTACTTTCTTGCATTAATTACAATTGGTGTTCTATAATGTAAGTGTAACGAAAAACAAAAAAGTTACATTACGTATTTGTTTTTTATTAATCTGTCATTCCGATTGCAGTGACGAAGGAGCGAAACAGAGGAATCTATTGAATTGTACTGCTAAATCAAAAGATACCTCCACTATCTCGGTCGGTATGACATAAAAACTAAATCATACCTACAATCTCTTTAACTAATAAATCCATATCAACTTTCTCTATTGGGTGCTTAGAGTTATTAATAGTTGTTAATCTTGAGTTTAATAAAGCATCTGCTACCTCTAAAGTTTCTTCTTTGGTAACCATTTCATCATTATCTGCTAACATTATTTTGCAGTTATGACTGATATTTTGGTAATCACTTAATAAAAGTGGTGAACCCTCTCCCATTGCTAACATCATTTCTGCTGTTTTTGATAAAAGAGTTTTCCAGTTTTTAGAGCCATGTCTTTCTGATAGGGCTTGTGCAAATTGAGGGATTTTAGCTTCAATTATTGCTGCGTTAAGCATCTTAACTTCCTTTTTAGCAATCTCTGGAGTCCATTTAAACTTTGTGCCTAATGTTATAATTTGATTTACTTTATTTGGATAATGTTTAGCTAAATATAATGCCACATAACCACCCATACTATAACCAAAAATATCAACTTGCTCTAAATTATTACTTGATAAATAACTTAAAGTATCCTCTGCAAACTGTTCTATGTCAAATGATTCGCTAAAAACTTCTTTACCATGTCCAGAAAAATTAAAGCTATAAACATTGTAATTTTCTTTCAGTTTTTCTTTTAAAGCATCTAACTGATCTTTAGCTCCAATAGCACCGTGTAATAACAATATATTTTTCATCTAACTAATCTCTTTTAATCAATTTAACTTGGTATTCGGATGGCATCATTGTAAAAGCCATTACTTCTTTTACCTCATTTGCCGGTGTTATTAATTCTACTTTAAAGTTTTTCATTAACATAGATAATACTAACTTCATTTCTAGCATTGCCAAGTTTTTACCCGGACAAAATCTAGCTCCAGCTCCAAAAGGAATGTAAGCTTTTGTATCGTGCCCCATCGGACATTTTCCTTTTTCCTGCTTTATCCATCTTTCTGGTTTAAACTCTTTTGCATTACTAAAATTGTCATCTTGCATTCCTGCATAACGAGATTCTATCAATAATTTACTATCCTTTTTAAACAGGTATCCGTTAATTTCAACATCTTCAAGTGCCTGATTATAAATAAGAGGAGCAACGGGTTTTATCCGCATGGTTTCCATAGCAACAGCCTCAGTATAAAGTAAAGAGGAATGAGAATTATATTTTTCTAACCAATTGCTTTTATTTAGTACTGTTTTAGCTTCTTCATGTAGTCTATCTTGAACTTCAGGATGTTGTGCCAGCAGATATATCGACCAAGCTAAAGTATGAGCTGTTGTGTCTTCTCCAGCCATTAAAATGGTTAATAAATTACCCCTAACATCTTCATCGGTTAAAGTATCTTCTTCTTCTGCGGCAACCAAAAGGCTCTCTAAAAAATTAGTAGGGTGCTCTCTTAATGCAGGATTATCTTTTAATTTCTTCTTTCCATCAAGGATAAACTCATCTATCAACTTGTTTATTTCAAGAACAGCATTATCAAAAATTTTATCTTTTTTAGTTCTATAATAACGCCAAAATGGAAACGGATCATTCATCCGTTTAAAAATCATTGGAAATATCTTTTCTAAATGATTTTGAATAACATCACCCTCTTGTTCTAAAGTATTCATTTTATAACCAAAAGCCAATGATGTAGTAACATCTACTGTAAAACGCAGTAAATCTTGTTGAATATTTAGTACTTGGTTTTTAGATGAAATGTTGTCCCATTTATTAAATAATCGTTCTAAAGAAATGAGAATTTCAGGATAAAATTGTTGTTGATGTTTAACATCTAATCCTTTATTTACAATTCTTCTGTGCGTCTTCCATACATCACCTTCCGCATTAAAAACCCCATGCACCCCTATTTCAACCATTATTTCATCCATTTTAGACATTCGTCTAAACTTACCAGGCCTTTCTTTTAACATTGTTTGGGTAATTTCTGGATCGGTAATAACGGTTACCTTATTTGGTCCTAAGATAAGTTTGTAAACTTTTCCATACTCCTCCGACCATTCTTCTAGCTGATTATGGAAATTAGCTAATTCAATTTTATGTATACTCCCTATAATCGGCAGCCCTTTTGGGCCTTTTAATTCTTTATAAGTTATTGACATTGATTTAATTGATCTTTTTGTAAAGATAAAGAGCCTAGTTAAAATAACACTAAAACAACTAAAATATTTTAATCTTACATTTACTTCTTAAATCGCTCTAAATCAAAACTAATGGAAATGAAAAAAACAATTTTAGTATCAGCATTAACAACTATTGCAACCATGTTTATTATTATGATTTGCATACACATGTGTAAATCTCATTGCGGACAATCTAGATGTTCAAAAGCTTCTGTTCAATGCAGTTCTTCTTACGGGGGTAATGGCTGCGATTCTTATTCGGGCTGTACAAAATCATCATCTTGCTCTTCTAAATCGAAATGCTCTAAAGCAAAAAAATGCTGCAAATCTAAATCTTCTTGTAAAAAAGGAGAAAACAAAACTTGTAAATGGTCAAGTAAAGATGGTGAAAAAGTAATTGGTAAGAAAGGAATTAAAGTTGAAAAGGAATAACACCTTTTAAATACAAAATAGAGTTGCCCCATTCGTTATAGCGGATGAGGCTTTTTTATTTCATTAACTAATTTAAACTTCCTCCAAACAAGACTTACACAACGATCTAACAGATAACGAATTATAAACGAAGAAAACTCTATTAATCTACGAGTATTTTAAAATTATTCTTTGATAAACTTTCTTACTGAAACATCCTCATTTATTATTAATTGGATAAAGTATAACCCAGACGGAAGATTGTTAATATTTAAAGAGATAGAATTAACCTTGCTATAAGTATGATTGTAAAATACTTTTCCTGAAACATCAAATAATTGCATATTGACATATTCAGGGTAATGGTTTAACTCAATATTTACTTCTTCTTTTGCAGGAATCGGATAAACTTGAACAGTTCCATTTACCTCCTCATTTTCAATCCCCACTGCCCAAGGTGACAATTTCAAAACAAAACCATCCCCATCACTCTGAGAACTAGTTCCATAGCAAAAAAGATTAAAATCGTTTGTAGGATCAGGATCAAAATCAATAAAATCATTGTTTCGATTTGTAAATTGACCTACTAAGTAAGCATTTCCTAATTTGTCAACTTCAAATCCGTTAAACCAAGCAGAATAATTACCCGAACCAGTATTTATAGGCTCAAAACCAGCAACCCAAGTTAAGTCTCCACTACCATTATATTTTGCTACATAATCTGTTGCTTCACTATATAGCAAGTAAATTCCTACGCCAGGATCAAAGTCACTATTTGCATTATAGTCTAATTTCCCATTTAAATAAATATTCTCACCAGCGTCTACATCCATACCTAAATTATAATTATCCCCGGAAATTTGTTTTGACCAAAATAGGTTTCCCAAAGAATCGTATTTAGCAAAAAATGTATTTTTTTGATTAGAAATAATAGATAAAGGATCTTTAACCGGTGTTAAAACAAATGCTCCTGAACTTGGATCAAAATCTGCCGAATCGCTGAAGTAACCAGAAATAACGACCCCTCCATTTGATAAACTTTTTAAACCATAAGGGGTGACATAACTAATCGAACTACTCCATTCTATCTCAAATGCATCTTCAAAGACTCCATTGTTATCAAATCGAGAAACATAAGTAAATCCATTAGACATATTTACCATATGAGTTCCAGTTCCCGGGTCTAAATCAACTGATCCCCAAGATGTTGACATGCCAGAGACTAAAAAATCGCCATCATCTTCTATTGAAATATCTGCAATAGCTGTAGGCATAGTAACATTCCATAACATATTTCCATTAGAATCAAATTTTCTAACATCACCTCCTATTAAACAAAATAAATTACCATTGTCATCCACCTCCATGAAATCAGCTAACAAGGTATCGTTTAACCACATTAAATTACCATTGATATCATATTTCGCTATAAAATTAATAGTAGATCCCAAAGCTATATTTACTATTCCAGCATTTGGATTAAAATCGATTGAATCCCATACGGAAGAAGATTGAATGGTTCCCGACAAATAAACGTTTTGATCATTGTCAACAGCAATACTATTCGGCTCATCATCTTTGATACCACTTAACTTAAATGCCCATATAAGGTTCTTATCCTTAGAGTATTTAGCTAAAAACAAATCGTTGTAAGTACTGTTTGTACCATATGCATTCATAAAGTACCCTCCACTCGTACCGTCAAAGTCTGCTATATCTTCAAAGGTTCCAGCAACATAAATATTATTTAAAGTATCAGAAACAATATTTTTTACTTTATCTGATGCATCAATATCTGTTGATCCAATTCCAAAAGCCCATTCTAACTGCTGAGCATTTATATAGCTTTGGGAAAGCAAGATGGCTATTAGGATAATTATGTTTTTCATTATAATGAATTTAATAATATGAAATTAGATCAAAAAATGCGATAGGACCTACTTGATAATGATAAAATTGATTAATACCAGATGTTCCTGAAGCACCGTAAAAAACGCCATAATTAGCAGGGAAATTAAGTTGAGCCTGACCTAACCCGATTGATAAATCGGATACATTATCTATTCCTTTTATTTTCAATCTAAAGCCATGATAATTGTAAAAATAAGACCCTAAAGGATACTCATCATTTCCTTCGTTAAAAATCAACTGAGCATTATTATCCACAACTAATGTATTAAAGCCAAAAGTGGTAAAAGTTCCAACACCATTAAGAGTGGCATTGCTTGAAGTTTGATTGTTGTCGATATCAAACCTTATCCTAATCGTTTCAACTTTAAATTCATCATACAAAATAATAATTACAGAGTCTGCTTTAGCTAGGGTATCCATTAAAGAAACATTTACAAATTCACCGTAAAACCCTTCACTATTTTCATTAGATGTAAGCTCTTCTTTTACACACCCACCCAAAAATGTTGTAACAATAAAAATTATTATTAATTTTAAATAATACATGTTAAAATAGGTATATTAATTTTGTACTAAATCTAAAAAAGTTCTGTTTTCTAATAAACACATAAGAAGTTCCTTTAATCAGTTCATCTAATTCATCTTCAGCAGAAGAACCTTCACTATTAGCATTATTAACTTGAACATTATAGCTATTGCCCATCGGGTTAGGGTTTTCTACTGATTCTGGTCTTCCACCCCCAAACCCAAATGAAAAAGTAGCACCAACATCATACATAAGGTTTTTTAACAGCTTTGTTTCTTTCCTTACAAAATAGCCAAAGGACAACAGCCCTACAGGATCTATTTTAGGTCGATCAATGCTTTCTATCGTATATGATGTTGCTGTATTAGGAATTGCGTTACCATCCTCTGAATAGTATAATTTATTCGCTTTGTATTCGTAAGTGTCATTAAGATCCTCAATAACATTAACCTTTCCATATCCAATTTCAAAATAATTTCCAGCAGGTGCAATAAAGCTTCGGGTATAATACCTGAGCGTTATACCTGTATAGTAAGTTTTAATGTTATGGTTATTGTAGAAATTAAAAGACTCTATTCTTTCATCCAAAATCAAGTCTTGTGGTACGTTATTCATGGTATTGTAACCTCCATTTACTCCTGGCACTCGATATCCTACAAAATTATTAGCATACCATACTTTAAAACCTACACCAATTCGTCTAGACACAGCAAAATTAAATTCAGCAAAGGGTGAATAAGGCAATGCAAAGCCGGAAGGTGTATCATTGTTCTCTCCATACCTCATAGGATTTGTAATTGCTGGATTTGGCATAATAGCTACTCCAGCGGTAATTTCAAGCCTCTTACCTTGGTAGCCAAAAAACTGGGCATAACCCGAGTAAGATATTAGAGATAAAAAGATGATAATTAAGGTCTTCATTTTTTAAGTTTTCTTGATTTGCCTAATAGCTTAAGGTATTCATAGTAGTATGAATTAATAATCATACTATTTGTGTTAACATTTAACTTCCTAATGTCAAGAAAATCTATGTTGTCATTTTTAATGTCATAAACTGTAAAAAACAAAAAAGAGTTGTAGCTTTTTTTTGTTAATGTGTATATTCCATATGGAATTCCAATAATAATACCTATCGTTAAACCACTTGCTAAATAATCCATTACACCTTTCTTATTAAGAACAGAGTTTATACTCATTAAAGCAATATGCTCAGCATTATTATCCTTCATTATTCTGTTAAGTTCATCCATATTATAAAATACAATATTCGACTCATCATTCGTTTTAGACCTTAAATAATTAATCAAAACAATTCTATCGTTAAAGATTTTAACATCATCTTTTGTTATACTATTGGTTGACATTAATTTCATGTTTACTCCATTCATCTTTGCATTAGCTAACAACGCATTATCTAATTCAATGGCTTGTTTCTCACTATTTATAGAATGTATTCCTTTACGAGTGTCATATGCATTCCATGATGGATCAATAACTATTATGTCTTTAATAGGTTTTCCAGTATTCCAATAATGTTTATAATAAGCTTTTCTTCCTTTCATCGCATATTTAAAATCTTTTGCTAAGTAAGAGAAATCATAAACTTCTGTACTCTCTTTTTTTGTTGATTCAGAAAGTTCTTCTTTTATATTATCATATGTTTCTCTATAATTAATTGTTGTTGAATCTAATTCTGACAGTAGGCTCAATTCCTTTATGATATCAATCCGTAAAGCATTGCTGTAAGCACTTGCGGTATATTTACCCTCATACTTCTTAACATATGCTAAGGCGATTAAAAAAGCATCTCTATTGCCTACTTTTGAAATGTCAAATCCTAGTATGTTTGTATTAATCTGATTTGATTCTTTTTTAACTTTAGCAATTTCGTATAAAGTTCTAAGCTTAAGTTTCATCAGAAATTTTTGTTCTCCAAATTCCTTTTCTAACAGGTAACAATAATAAAATGCTTCACCATACCCCCCTAAGTTGAGTAATTGAGTTACGTTTACAGCTCTCGAAATATTTTTACAGTGTTTAAACCAGGGTTCTGAAATTAGAAAATCAACAGCTCCATTTTTATTGATATTTTTTTCTTTGGCATTTTTTATTCTTTCATCAATAGCAGGGTGCGATGAGAAAAGAATGGCCTCTTCATCTACACCTTCCTCTTTAACCTCTGACTTGCCCGTTTCAATTTGAGAAAATATATCTATTGGCATTTTCTGCTGAAAATCATAGAATGAATTTATAGATAAATCCCCATCAACCACATAAGGCTTATTAGAAGCTTCTAAAATTTTAAACGTCTGTTCAGCAGCTTCAATATTATAAGTAGTAGTATGAAAATAATTATAGCCATGAGAATCGGCTTCTAATTCAGTCTCACGCGACTTTTTAGATAATAATTTAAACTTATTAATACCCGATAACTTTTTATAACTTTTGTCATTTTTCGAAAGATCTCTTTCTTCAACGAACGAATTAATAGGATGTTTTTTAACAAAATGACTAATTTCATGCGAAAGAATATATGCTAATTGAGCTTCGGAATCTAATCTTGCAAGCAAACCTGTAGTCACAAAAATAACTCCTTCATTGGTAGCTAATGCATTAACCATAGGAGATTTATAGGTGTAAACTCTAACCTTTTCTTTAATTTGAGGGAAATCTTTTAAAATTAAATCCTTTATTTTATTTAAATAAATAGTAACTGTATCATTAAAAACTATGTCTCCTGATGTAAGAATATCGTTTATGTAATAGCTCGAACTTAAAATAAATTTTTTTTTTGATTTTTTTGTAAGCTTTTTATCGTCAGCTATAAGGTTGTCTTTAAGAGCTTCTTCAAAAGTTAAATAAGTAGGGGAGACAATGTCGCCAGGTAATTCCCCTTTAGAAACGAGTTGATCAAAATGAAAACTTTGCTGAGAATAACCTCCTAAGCTAAGCAATAAAAAGATGGGGAAAATGATTTTTTTCAATTTAATTTAAGTTTATTATTTTGTTAACGACCAAAGTATAAAAAAAAGTAGATATTAAAAAATGTCTGTTATTTATAATTTTGAACCCTTTTAAAACGATTACAAATCTTAACGGAAGCTTCAACACTTTACTTTTTCATTAGCTTCTTTTGATATTGTCCTTGAACAACATCTACAACTACCAAGATAACAATTACAAAGTAGAAAGTGGTTTTACTCATAGGTGTAATAGGATTGCCTAAAAAACTAATGTGAGCCAAATGCCCACCCTCTGTTAAAAGCATTATTCCTACTACAAATAAGATAAATAATCCTAATACTTCATAAAGCCTGTTTTTCTTTAAAAACTCTGACACATGGCCTGCTAGCCATATCATCAACACACCACTTATAATTATAGCTGTTGCCATTACCCAAAACACATCTGTTAAGGCCATAGCACTCAAAATAGAATCAAAAGAGAAAACTACATTCATAATAACGATCATGGTAATTATTTTACCTGTTGAAACTTTTTTATCGCTACTAGTAGTTAAATCATGGTCACTTAACATGTGCCAAATTTCTTTAATAGCAGTATAAACGATAAATATCCCTCCAAATAAAACAATTAAACTGTGTACGTTTGGCTTTATTGCAAACCAATCATTATGAACATCTGCAAATGGTTCTTGAAAATATTGCATCACAGAAACCAATACAAAGAGTAATACAATTCGTAACACAATTGCAATAGCAATCCCTAATGTCCTCACTCTTTTCTGCTCCGATTCTGGAGCACGTTTCGATTCTAATGAGATGTATAATAGGTTGTCGAAACCCAGTACAGCCTGTAATAATATTAGTAGTAGTAACGTAATAATGTTTTCCATAAGTCAATATATTTGATTCGAAATTACCATCATTTTTTAAATACTAGATGTCTTATCGTTATAGTTTGCTTGAAGTAAATTTTCTGCTAGCAATAATTTAGCTTACGCTATATGTTTTTCAAAAGCCAATCTTTCATCTCCGCTATCTAATATTATCACTCCACAATAATCATAGCCTCTCTTTTTCAACATGTACTGCATCCCTTTATTATCTCTATGAGTATCAATTCTCATACTCTTTACATTCATTTTCTTTAACCTGTTTTCACATTCATCAAAAACAAACTTTGCCAAACCCATTTTACGATAATCATCTCCTACTGCTAAACGATGAATTACACCATATTCAGCATTTTCAGAAGTCATCCATTTTCCTTCTATATCTTGATATGTAGATTCTTTTTTAGTTGTAAAAACGGTAGTTCCCATTACCTGATTAGATTCGTTTACAACAAGGTAGCTGTCCTTATTCATAATATCTAATTCAATTTGAGCTTCATCTGGATAACCATCTTGCCACTGATCTATTCCTAAATCAGCTAGATAGTTTTGAGCATCTTTTATGATTTTCATAATAGGAGAAACACTAGACAATGTAGATTCTATTAATTTCATAGCGACTTTATAATCTTAATTGTTTAAAACTAAAGCTCTTTCTCATAAACCTTAACGATACAATCATTCTTTAAAAAGACTGAAACCCCTTTGTGAATGTATTCGATATCTTGTTCATCTATTTTTTGATACCCTATTCTAGTGTACCAAGTATGCAAAAAGACTTTATCATTGTTTTCTACCTCTGTAGGAACTAACAATTCCAACTGCATTTTGGTTGATCCTGCTTTTCGAGCTTGATTTTCAGCATAATCAACTAATTTAGAGCCTATTCCACGACCTTTAAACCTAGGGTTAGCTACCAACATCTTAAAACGATGAGTTTCATCGTCTATTCGCTCTAAATGAATACAACCATGAATGTCTTCTCCAGAAATAGCCAGCAACAATTCCTTATCAAGAATAACCTTTTTTAATTTTTCGGAATTGGTTCTTTTATGACCTTCAAGCCATATATTAGATTCAGATTCATCATAAACATCATTAATCATTTTAACTAAAAAATCAACGTGTTCTTGATTAGTACTAGTTGCTATGATTAATTGAGTTTGGTTCACATTATATCTTTCTCATTCTTAAGCTCTCTGGAGTTACTTCTAAGTACTCATCAGCCTGAATATATTCCATTGCTTCTTCTAAAGAGAAATCAACCTTTGGAGCAATTTTCATAGCCTCATCAGTACCTGATTTACGCATGTTTGTTAATTGCTTTCCTTTAATCAGGTTAATCTCTAAATCGTTGTCCCTAGAATGCTCTCCAATAACTTGTCCTTTATAGATAATTGCACCTGGATCAACAAAAAATCTTCCTCTATCTTGTAATCTGTTCAATGCAAATGGAGTTACCTGTCCTGCATCTAATGAGATAAAAGAACCTTTGTTTCTTTCAGCAATACTACCTTTAAACACTCCGTACTCTCTAAAACGATGAGTCATTACTGCGTTTCCAGCAGTAGCAGTTAACATGTTGTTTCTTAAACCAATTAATCCACGAGATGGAATATCAAATTCTAAATGTTGTAAATCTCCTTTTGGTTCCATTACCAACATATCTCCCTTACGCTGAGTTACTAAATCTATTGCTTTACCAGAGTATTCTTCCGGAACATCAATAACCAATGTTTCATATGGTTCGTGCTTAGCTCCATCAATTTCTTTGTAAATTACTTGTGGCTTACCAACTTGTAATTCATACCCTTCTCTTCTCATTGTTTCTATCAAAACAGATAAGTGAAGAACTCCCCTACCAAAAACAGTAAATTTATCTTCCGTATCTGTTGGCTCAACTCTTAGTGCTAAGTTTTTCTCAATTTCTTGATATAAACGATCTCTTAAATGACGAGAAGTAACAAATTTACCTTCTTTACCAAAAAATGGAGAGTTGTTAATCGTAAATAACATACTCATTGTTGGCTCATCAATAGCAATTCTTGTTAATCCTTCTGGATTTTGTAAATCAGCTATTGTATCTCCAATTTCAAAGTCCTCAATACCAACAATAGAACAAATATCACCACTTCTCGCTTTATCCACTTGGATTTTACCCATTCCTTCAAAAACGTAAAGCTCTTTAATTCTTACTTTCTTTTGAACGCCCTCTTTTTTACATAAAATGTAATCTTTATTTACTTCTAGATCTCCTCTAAAAATACGTCCAATAGCAATTCTACCTACAAATTTAGAGTAATCTAAAGAGGTAATTTGCATTTGCGGAGTTCCTTCATTGTAAGGAGCTTCAGGTATTTCTGAAATTACTGTATCCAATAATATGGAAATATCTGTTGTAACATTGTTGTGATCTAAACTCATCCATCCTTGCTTAGAAGATCCGAATACAGTAACAAAATCCAATTGATCTTCTGTAGCATCTAAACTAAACATCAAGTCAAAAACAGAATCTTGAACTAATTCTGGAGTACAATTTTCTTTATCCACTTTATTTACAACAACGATAGGTTTTAAGCCTAATTCTAAAGCTTTTCCTAATACAAATCGTGTTTGGGGCATTGCTCCTTCAAAAGCATCTACCAATAAAACAACCCCATCAGCCATTTTTAATACTCGCTCTACTTCACCACCAAAATCCGCGTGACCAGGAGTATCAATAACATTAATTTTAACACCTTTATAATTTACAGAAACATTTTTAGAAAGAATCGTAATCCCTCTTTCTCTCTCTAAGTCATTGTCGTCTAATAATAACTCTGTTCTTTCTGTTCTTTCGTCAAGTACTTGACACTCATCAATAATTTTATCTACTAATGTTGTTTTTCCGTGATCTACGTGAGCGATAATCGCTATGTTTCTAATTGATTGCATCTAGAATGGTTTTAAGGCTGCAAAAGTAACGTTGTTTTTCCTATAATAATGCTATTGTGGAGTTTATTATTCTTTTTAAGAAAACAGAGAACTATTACCCTCTTTATTAAGCGCAGAAAAGAAGATAGTTTTAGGGGTAATAATTGCAAATTTCAAAAGGCATAGTTTACATATGTCAACAATTTTAGAATGTAAAATAGACGAATGGCCAGCTTAAATATTACAGGTGTAACCAGTACGGCTCCCTCATTTTAATTTATAATATAAACAACTAGTAATCAACAGTTAATACCGCCTTATTTAAACCATAAATTCTTTAGTAGCCTAGAGTTTAAGCACTTTTTACATTTGTAAACAATGCCCTATTAGATTATTGTTTACATTTGTAACATCAATTGATAATTACAAATGTAACATCTCTAAATATGGAATTAGTAGATCGATTTAAGTACTTAATGAAGCTAAATAATTTAACCGCTTCTGCTTTTGCAGATGAAATTGGTGTGCAGCGATCTAGTGTATCCCACATCTTATCTGGCAGAAACAAACCGAGCTTAGAATTTATTCAGAAAGTACTAATGCGTTTTCCTAAAGTTAGTGCTGATTGGCTAATTGCTGGAATTACAAATGCTGATAAAGATCCTGCACCTCTTGATAAGTCTACTAAACCTAAAAATACAGAACAATCAACCCCCCTCTCCCAGCCTATTGCATCTGTAGGAAACAAAGAAATTAAGAAAATAGTAGTTTTTTATTCGGATAATTCTTTTGAGGAATTTACTTCAAAATAATATTGTTTTAAAAGCCATCCACTCGCTTTTTCTATATCCGAAAATATTTTTTGTGGATAAGACCTCTTTTTATTTAGATTTAGAAAGAATTGAGCCAACAGCCTAATTCCCATGCCATTAACAGTTATAGCGTGAGCTATAACCAAATCATTAACTTCATCATGACTTGTAATATATTTTCTAGCCTCAGAATCCATAGAGCTAAAAATATCTCTTGCATCGGTAAGTAATAAGAATTTATTTCCGCTAACAAGCTTTAGTGCCTCATCAACTATTTCAACAGCCTCACTTAGTCCAACCTCTACATTATTCTTGTATTTAATCAGTAAATGATTATTACCTTCAAAGGTTAAAGTTGCAAAATGTAGCTCTTTTATTTTCATTTAATAGATGTAAAAACAACTGTCTATTACAAATGTAATTAATGTGAAGAGTTTATTTAAAAGTACAGATGTGTTTTTTTAAGTTAGTGACAACTGGTTCATTGTTGGAATTACCAGCACAGATAAAGACTCTTTTCCTGATAACAAACCTTCTAAAGCAAAAAAAAAGCAACGAATCCCCTTTCCCAGCTTATTGCATCTTTCTGAAATAAAGAAAATAGTTGTCTTTGTTATTCTAATAGTTCTTTTGAAGGATTTACTTCAATGTGAAATTGTTGCAAAAGCCAAGCTCTAGCTTCATCTATATCCGAAAACATTCTTATTGGGTGAGACGATTTATTGAAGCCTATATAAATTGATACGACTAAGCGAGTAGCAATATTGTTTGCTACAATAGCTTGAGCAATAGTTAATCTGTTTATCCCTTTATGATGCACAACATATTCCTTAGCTTCAGAATCCATTGAACCAAATATATCACGAGCATCTACCAGCGATCGGAAAGGCTTGTTTTTCGCAATATCCATAGTAACATGAACTATTTCTATAGCCTCATCTATGTTTAACTTAATATCATCTTTAAGCTTAAAGAGGATTACATCATCTTGCTGAAGCATCATGGTTCCAAAATGTAGTTCTTTAATATTCATGAGATGGTTAGTAACATAATGATTTATAACAAATATAATAATAAAACAGGAATGAAAAAGTGTAGTTTTGCACTAATGTATAAGTATTTAGTAAAACCGCTCTTATTTGCTATGCAGCCTGAAAAGGCCCATTATTTTGCCACAGGTTGTTTAACTTTTTTATCTTCTATTCCAGGAGTTCCTGCTCTAATAAGAAGTTTTTACGATTACAGACACCCAAAACTCGAACGAAAACTGTTTGGTTTAACTTTTAAAAACCCTGTTGGATTAGCTGCTGGCTTTGATAAAGATGCGAGATGGTACAATGAACTGGCACACTTAGGTTTTGGTTTTATAGAAATAGGAACCCTTACTCCAAAAGCACAAATAGGAAACCCTAAGCCACGACTATTTAGAATTACAGAAGACCATGGACTAATTAACAGAATGGGCTTTAACAATCTAGGGGCTGAAGACGCAATCAAACGATTAAAAAACAGAAAGACCGACATTGTTATTGGAGGGAATATTGGAAAAAACACTGCGACAAGTAATGATGATGCTTTAGCGGATTATGTTTTCAATTTTAATACACTCCACGATTATGTGGATTACTTTGTGGTAAATGTAAGCTGTCCGAATGTAAAAGATCTAACCAAATTACAAGACACACCTTTCCTACTTAATCTTCTTGGAAAATTAAAGCAGATTAATACCGAAAAAGACAAGCCTAAACCAATCTTGCTTAAAATAGCTCCAGATCTGAATAACTCTCAGTTAGATGAAATTATTGACATTGTAGCTCAAACTAAGATAGATGGCATTATTGCCGCCAACACAACCACTGGCAGAGAGAACCTAAAAACAGACAAAAAACGAATTGAAGAAATTGCCAACGGAGGCTTAAGCGGTTTGCCCGTTAATAAGCGATCTACCGAAGTAATTAAATACCTATCTGAGAAATCAAACAAAGCCTTCCCTATAATTGGTGTTGGAGGAATACATACTGCAGAAGATGCTATTGAAAAGCTAAATGCTGGAGCTGACTTAGTTCAGATTTATACTGGCTTTATTTATGAAGGGCCTGGACTAATTAAAGAGATTAATAAAAAAATTGTAGCAGATTATGGTTAAGCTAATTGAATGCCCTAGAGATGCTATGCAGGGTTTACACGATTTTATTCCCACAGAAACAAAAGCTGCTTACATTAACCAGTTGCTTAAAGTTGGCTTCGATACTATCGATTTTGGAAGCTTTGTCTCTCCGAAAGCCATTCCTCAATTAAAAGATACAGCAGAAGTTTTATCTAAATTAGATTTATCTTCAACAAAAAGTAAATTACTGGCTATTGTTGCCAACCAGCGAGGTGCAATTGATGCTTGTGCTTATAAAGAGATTAGTTATCTAGGTTTTCCATTTTCTATTTCTGAAACATTTCAACAACGCAACACCAATTCTTCTATTCAAGAATCACTAGAACGAGTGGCAAGTATTCAAAATTTTTGTGCTCAGAACCACAAAGAGCTAGTAGTATACATTTCTATGGCTTTTGGCAATCCTTATGGTGATGTTTGGAACAGTGATATTGTAATGGAATGGACAAAGAAGTTAGCTGATTTAGGAGTTAAAACTATTGCGCTATCCGATACTATAGGAGTCTCCAACAAAGAGAATATCAGTTATTTGTTTGAAAATATTATTCCTGAATTTAAAGATGTGGAAATTGGAGCTCATTTACATACAACACCAGATACTTGGCACGAAAAAGTTGAAGCTGCCTACCATCATGGATGCAGAAGATTTGATGGAGCGATTAAAGGCTTTGGAGGTTGCCCAATGGCAACAGACGATTTAACAGGCAATATGCCTACTGAGAATATGATTACCTATTTTAATGAAAACAATGTTGATCTAAACCTAGATTTACACCATTTCAGCGAGAGCTTAAATCAAGCTTTAAAAGTTTTTCCGAGTTAATTATTTTATTATCATAACAAGAATTAATACTTGTTAATAATCAGCCATTCAACTTATTCTATTTTTATCCATTAATAATTACATTTGCACTATTATTGGTTGCCGAATTACTTGGCATTAATAGGGAATGAGGTGTAATTCCTCAACTGTGCCCGCAGCTGTAAGCTCTGCAAGTTTTTACAATAAGTCACTGACTAAACCTCGGGAAGACGTAAAAATATGGAGTAAGTCAGAAGACCTGCCATTAATATCTCGAGTAATCGAGAAAAGCTTTCGGGGTTAAAGGCGAAGTAAATCTTCACTTTATATCTTTTAATGAAACGACTTTAATCGTTTCTGAATTAATTTATTGTTTAACCTCATTTAAAACTAAAGTGATGAGAAAAATTTACAAATTGGCAAGTGGCTTAGCTTGTCTTGGATTAATGTTTTCCACAATAAACATTAACGCACAATCAGTTTCTGATTTTGAATCATTAACATTAAGCCCAAACACCTATTGGGATGGCTCTGATTTATCTGGGTTAACAACACCAAAAACTTTTACTACAGATTTTATGAGCGGTGATGCATCGTTTAACAATGTTTTTGATACAGCTTTTGGTGGCCCAGGTTATTGGTCCGAAGGATTTGCTCAATCCACCTATACTGATTCTATAACATCGGGTTCAGGAAATTTATACAGTTCTAGAGCTGGAAGTGGCAACGCTTCTCAAACCTACTTGGTAGCTAAAAACAATACAAAAATTACTTTAAAAAATGCAGCAACAGATACTGTTGTTTCAGGTATTTACATTACCAATAGCACTTATGCAGCCAACAGCATGAGAGATGGTGATTCTTTTGCTAAAAAATTCGGTGGTGTTTCAGGAAATGATGCCGATTGGTTTTTGCTAACTATAAAAGGAATTGATACTACTGGTGCAATTACAACAGATAGCGTTGATTTCTATTTAGCAGATTTTCGTTTTGCTACTAACTCTCTAGATTACATTGTTAAAGATTGGCAATATGTAAATCTAGCTTCTTTAGGAAATGTAACAGCATTAACTTTTACACTTACATCTTCTGATGTTTCTGGTATCTGGATGAATACTCCAACATTCTTCTGTATAGATGACATTACCCCTATTAGTGCAACATTAATAGATTTTGAAGATTTGGGTTTCACGGTAGCTGATTCAGCATGGGATGGGGCTGATTATACTGGTGTACCAGATGATTTAACTTACAGAACTACTTTTTCTGATTCCGATGCTGACTTTAAAAATGTATGGAATATTGGATGGGGCGGTTACTGGGAATCGGGATTTGCTTACTCAAGCAAAACAGATTCAGTAACATCTGGTTATTTAAACACTTATAGTGCTAGAACTGCTATAGGATATAACAATTCTTCTAATTACTTGATTTCTAAAAACAAAACTAAAGCTTATTTAACTGGAACAGCCGCAAACAACACCCTTAGTGGTCTTTATGTTACCAATACAACTTATGCTGCTAATAGCATGAGAGATGGTGATTTTTTCGGGAAACAATTTGGATCAGTTAATAACGCATCAGGCAACCCTGATGGAACAAATGGTAATGATTGGTTCCTATTAACAATTAAAGGGTATTCTGGAGGAAACATTACTACAGATAGTGTTAATTTTTATTTAGCTGATTATCGTTTTACTAGTAGTGCTCAAGATTATATAGTAACAGATTGGCAGTGGGTTGATTTAACTTCTTTAGGGGCTGTAGATAGCTTGTCATTTATTTTAACATCTAGTGATGTTGGTCTATACGGAATGAATACTCCCGCATTTTTTGCTCTAGACAATTTAAACGACCAAACAGTTTCTGTGAATGAGTTGAATGATAAGTTGAGTTTTTTAATCTACCCTAATCCAGCTAATGAAAATGTATTTGTTAGTTTAAATAGCAATATCACTGAATTGCAAATAATAGATGTTACAGGAAAAACTGTTAGAATTGAAAAAGATTTGTTTGCAGGAACACATAACATTAATTTAGAGAACTTAAAATCAGGTATTTATCTTGTTAAGATAATGTCTGAAAACCAAATTAAAATAGAAAAATTTATTAAACAATAAGATTGAAACTAGCAATTACTATATGTTTTAGTTTACTATTATCTAGTAAATTATTTGCTCAAATTATGGCGGGGCCTTATGCTCCTCCTGTTGGGCAAAACGGTTGCACGGCTATACATAAAGACTCTTCTGTTTTTGTAGGATGGGCAACAATCTCAACTATATCTAGAGGGTGGATGGATGTTAGCAACATCGCTTTAGGGAAAGCGAATATTGGTAACGATACTTCGGCTACAAATAAATCTGGTGTAAACGGAGTAGTTAGTTTAGGTGATAATGGTAGTGCTACTTTAACATTTAACGGGAAGATTTATGATGGGCCTGGAGCAGATTTTGCAGTTTTTGAAAACTCTTTTGATGGTTTGTTTTTAGAATTGGCTTTTGTAGAAGTAAGTTCTGATGGTATTAACTTTTATCGATTTGATGCCCAATCGTTAACCGATACCTCTATTCAAACGAGTAGTTTTGGCAATACGGACGCCACTAACCTTTATAATTTAGCAGGCAAATACCGCTCTCAATACGGAACTCCATTTGATTTAAATGAGTTAACCGGGATAACTGGACTTGACATCAATAATATTACACATGTAAGAGTTGTTGATGTTGTAGGGGATATCACTGAATCTTATGCCACTTATGATGCCCAAAACAGACCTATAAATGACCCTTGGCCTACTCCGTTTGCTTCTGGTGGTTTTGATTTAGATGCTGTTGGCGTTATCAATTATACACCAACATCAATAAATGAAGAGGGTAACACTATTTATCTTTCTATTTACCCTAACCCTGCTGTGGATATAGTTTATTTTAATGTTGATCCAGAGAAAAATTACACTTATCGTTTAACTAATATAAGCGGTAGCATACTTTATAGTGGTAAATTACAACATCAACTAGATGTTAGCCAATTAAAAGCTGGAATTTACTTTATCCACATCTCTTCTAAAGATCAATTGGTAGTAAAGAAAATCATTAAAAAATAACTTGTGAAAGCTTTTTTATTCATTGCCATACTAGTTTTATCGTTATGGCAAACAGCTTTTTCACAAGAAACTAAAGATACTTTAACGATTAAAACTGTAGAAGTTGTTGCAGAAAGAATTCCAGAGGCTTATAAAACCACAGAATTTGATTCTTCAGCAATTAATCAATCTGCGAACTTGTCCGAACTACTACAAGAGCACTCTCCTGTTTTTGTAAAAACTTATGGTTCTGGAGCTTTATCAACAGTCTCATTTAGAGGTACAGGAGCTTCTCATACTCAGGTGTTATGGAATGATATCAGTTTAAACTCGCCTATGAATGGGCAAATTGATTTCTCGCTCTATCCTACTCTATTTTTCAATAATGCAGAACTGCATCATGGAGCAAGTGGCTTAATAGATGGCAATGGTGCTTTGGGGGGAAGTGTGCATTTGAGTAATAAAACCAACTATAACAAAGGATTAAATGTTGGACTTCAGCAATCTATTGGAAGTTTCAATAGCTATAACACTGCTTTAAAACTAGGTTTCTCAAACAAAAAATGGTTTACAGAAACTCAGCTCTATTACAACACAAGTAAAAATAATTTCGAATACATAAATATAGCATTACAAGAAGAGGCTGCAACTAATCAAAGCAATGCAGCACTTCAACAATATGGGTTTCAGCAAGCTATTTATAGGAAATTAAAAACAGGAGAGATTGGAGCACGTTTGTGGTATTTTAATAGCGATAGAATGCTGCCTCCAACTATGCAAGCAAGCTTAAATGATGAAAACCAACAAGATGAATCTCTTAGAATTCTATTGGATTGGAAAGGCTTAGCAGGAAACCTTCAGTACAAATGGGTAAATGCATTGGTAAAAGATCAATTAATTTACACGAATAAATTGGCAAACATCAATTCCAGTAGTAATAGCTATTCAGTTAATAGTAAGATTATTACCAAATACTACTTAAAGAATAGATTTATGCTAAGCAATAATGTTTCTGTTAAATATGAAGCTGCCAAAGCTGATGGTTATAACAATGAACACAACCGTACAAACTACACTTGGCTACTTGGTTTAAGCAAGAACTTTAAACGCCTCAATATTGATGTGTTTAATCGATTTGCACAGATTGGAGAAAATACTCAGGTTTTTTCACCAAGCATTGGAGTTAATTACGGATTCTTAAAACAGAAACAGTTAAAACTTAAAGCCAATGCAGGAATTAATTACAACTACCCTACTTTTAACGACTTATACTGGAGTCCTGGAGGGAATGTTAATCTTAAGCCAGAACATGCTGAAATGGCTGAATTTGGAATAAGTTATGATTACAAACTGAAACAAACCACAATGGCAATTGAGGCTACTGGATTTTACTCCTATGTTTATGATTGGGTTATTTGGCAACCTACATCAGATAACTTTTGGAGCCCGACCAACTTAAAAGAGGTTGAAAATAAAGGCGTTGAGTTGAGCTTAAGAATTAAAACAAACATCAACAAGTTAAAGTTAATGGCAAATGCCAATTATAGCTATACCATGAGCACCAATATGAAAGCTAAAAATGAGTTTGATAATGCTGAGAATAAACAACTTTTATATGTTCCTTATCATAAAATGAATTATGTTGTAAGAGCTATAATCAAAGGTTATACATTGAGTTACAACTATAATTATACTGGAAAACGCTTCACTTCTTCTGACAATAACTGGTATTTACCAGCTAATTTTATTTCTGATATTAGCTTGAGTAAAAAGTTTAAAACAAGCAATAAGACTAGTTTTAGCGCTTCTTTTAAAGTAAATAATTTACTTGACCAAGATTATCAATCCATTGCTTGGCGACCAATGCCCGGAAGAAACTATTTAGGAACACTAACTTTTCAGTTTAATTAATGAGGTTACTTCTATACATATCAACCATTCTACTCTTATTCTCATGCTCTAAAAAAGAGCTCGGCCCACAATGTGTTGAGTGTGATGATGATTTTACTGAAACTGAACTATCTGATCTATTAATTACTAATGAGGGTACTTTTGGCTGGAGTAACGGATCTGTATCATTATATAATCCTTCTACTCAAAATGTATCTCAAAATGTATTTTCTCAAGCAAACAGTGGTAACGCACTTGGAGATGTAGTTCAATCCATCACTCAAATAGACAACAAAGCTTATATCGTCATCAACAATTCCAGCAAAATTGAAGTGGTAGACATCAATAGTTTTAGTTCAATAGCTACTATTACAGGGTTTACCTCGCCTCGTTATATTTTACCAATAAGCACCAATAAAGCTTATGTAACCGACTTATACTCTAATTCGATACAGATAGTTGATTTGATAAGTAATTCTATTTCTGGGAGCATTGCATTAAGTGGCTGGACCGAAGAATTGCTTTTGCATAATGATACAGTTTATGTTTGCGATGTAAGCAATGATAATTTACTCATTATTAACCCAAACAATAACACATTAATAGATAGTGTTAAGCTTGGAGTACAACCCAACAGTATTGTAAAAGATCAGAATAATAAATTATGGATTATGTGTGATGGTGGATTTAATGAAAGTAATCCTAAACTGATTAAATTCAATCCTCAAACAAGAACAATAGAAAGCACATTTATTTTTCCTTCTGTTTCAGAATCGCCAGGTAATTTAAAAATAAACGCTACAGCAGATCACCTTTACTTTATTAATTCTAATGTTTATAGAATGAGTATTAATGATATTTCTTTACCCTCATCTCCTTTAATCACCAGTAACAGTAATGTTTATTATGGTTTAGGAATTGATCCTATTAATGAAGATGTTTATGTGTCTGATGCGATAGACTATGTTCAAAACGGTTTGGTTTTTAGGTATTCAAAATCAGGGAATTTAATCCATCAATTTAATACTGGCATTATTCCAGGGGAGCTCTTATTTATTCAATAATGAAGAAGAAAGAAGCCATAGTAATGTCATGGAGCGGAGGAAAAGACTCCTCTTATGCTTTATATCAAATCTTAAAAGAAGATAAATATGAAGTAAAATACTTACTCACTAATATTTTTAAACCAAACAAAAGAGTTTCCATGCATGGAGTTCCTGAATCCTTAATAAAAGAACAGGCAAATAGTATAGGGATACCTTTAATAACGCTTTACATTGAAGAGAAAACACACGATGAGTATGATCTGAAAATGAAGGAAATGCTTTTAAAGTTTAAATCAGAAGGAATTCAAACAGTAGCTTTTGGAGATATCTTTTTAGAAGATCTTAGAACATACAGAGAAGAACGATTGGCTGAAGTTGATATGAAAGCCCTATTTCCGTTATGGAAAAAAGACACCAAAGTATTGTCTCAACAATTTATTGATGAAGGCTTTAAAACGCATATTTGTAGTATTGATACAGCTAAAATGCCAACAGATTTAATAGGGATAGATTATTCTAATTCTTTTTTATGCCAATTACCTAAAGAAATAGACCCTTGTGGAGAAAATGGTGAGTTTCATAGTTTTTGTTATGATGGCCCTATTTATAAAAAACCAATTGACTTTCAAAAAAATGGAATTGTAACCAAAATCTACAAACATAACCATCAAGAATATCATTATTTATTTAGTGATATACACTTAAATATACCAAATTAACTTTTTCACTTCATTTATTTTTGTTTATTTAAAAAATAAATCCATCCTATTTTATTAATAATTTAACCGATTGTTAAAAAATAACAACACCCATACACATTCATTATTGTGTCGATTAATTAGGTTTAAAACCAAGGCTTTTGGTATGGATATATTAGTTTGTAGACCAACTAGTTATTAACAATTGTTGATAAACTTTCCAAGGTTTTGTAAAGCATAAGCATTAATTTAACGGTTGAACTAACTAAAACTAAACTAACTAAATCAACTAAAATGAATAAAATTTCTTTTATTATCTTTTCTGTATTTTTCTCAAGTTTTGTGTTTGGACAAAATTCTAAACAAAAACCTATTCAACAAGATCTTCGTCAAAATTTACTGACAGAAGAATACAAAGAATTATCATCAATTGCCATAGATAACGCTCAACGGACACCAAGTGGACATATAAGGTGTATGACTGCTGAATCTGAAAAAATAAAAGCCTCTCTTTATCCGAACTATCAGACTGAACAAGATTTTGAAGCTTGGATTAATATTAAAATTAATGAAATAAAGAAAAACCCTAACCAAGCAAAAAAGGCTGCTAGAAACATTCCTGTAGTTGTTCATGTACTTTATAACAATGCGACTCAAAACGTTAGCATGGCTCAAGTACAAGATCAAATTAGAATTATGAATGAGGATTTTGATGCGACTAATGCTGATTTTTCTAGTGTTCCTGCTGCATTCACCTCTTCTGTAGGTAGTATGGATATTCAATTTTGCTTAGCTGCAGTAGACCCTAGTGGAAACCCTACTAATGGAGTCGATAGAATATCTGTACCCGTAAATTCCGTTTCTGATTCAGATATTGAAACTAATTATGGTTTAAATAATATGTGGGACCCTACAAAATACCTTAATATCTTTGTTGGAAATATTTCAGGTGGTCTTTTAGGTAAAGCTGTTTTTCCTGTAGGATCAGGTTTAGCAGGAATGCCCGGAGGTGGAGCTCCTGCATATGATGGTGTAATGATAGGTTATACTTGTTTTGGAAGTATTGGTACTGCTCAGGCTCCTTATAACTTAGGAAGAAGTGCTTCGCATGAAATAGGTCATTGGTTAGGATTACGACACATTTGGGGAGATTCCAACTGTGGTAATGATTTTTGTAATGACACTCCTACGCAACAAGGTTCAAACTTTGGTTGTCCTAATTACCCTCAAACAAATTGTTCTTCATCTAATATGTTTATGAATTTTATGGATTATGTAGATGATGTATGTATGTACACTTTTTCTAACGATCAAAAATTAAGGATGGATGCTGTTTTATCCAATTCACCTCAAAGAGTTGAATTACTCACTTCAACAGCATGTGTTCCTCCAAATGCTGATGATGCTGGAATATCTACCATTATAAGCCCTACTAGTACAGTATGTGGAATCACCTCTTTTGACCCTGAAGTTACCTTAACAAATTTTGGAAACAATACAATTAGCTCTGTTAACATTGACTATTATATTGATGCCAACACACCAACAACTTACAATTGGACGGGAACGCTAGCTCAAGCTGCAAGTGTAAATGTTGTATTGCCAACAATGTCATCAAGTATTGGTGCTCATACCTTTACCGCTACAACTGATTTACCTAATGGTGCTACTGACGGAAATACTGCTAACGATGGCACTACTTCTAACTTTACTATTGCTAATGGTACCGGGATAACACTTACTTTAAATACGGATTGCTGGGGTTATGAAACCTATTGGAAACTAGATGATGCTACACCTTCTCTTATTTATTCTAATGGAAACGCTGCCATCCCTCCTGGAGGTGGTCAAGCTGCAACTAATGCTGGTGCCGGAGCTCTTGCAGATCAAGCTACAATTACTGAAAACTGGTGCCTAGCCGATGGATGTTATGATTTTACTATTTATGACGATTGGGGAGATGGATTAGAAGGTACTGCTGCTGGTTTAGGTTGCACAATAGATGGAGATTACACGATTACTGAAGATGGAACAGGAACTGTACTTGCTAGTATGATTGCTGTTAATTTTGGAAATTCTGAAACACAAAATTTCTGTATCTCCTCATGTACTTCTAGTGCAGGAACAATGGTAACTAGCCCAACCTTATCATTGTGTGGCCCTGGTGCTCAAACTGCTACGGCAAATGGTGATGAAAATTTAGATGGAACTGATGTTATCGAATACTATATTCATGATAATGCTGGAACAACTTTAGGAACTGTTTTAGGAACAAATAATACACCAGTCTTTTCTTATGGTGGAGCAATGGTTTACGGAACAACCTATTACATTTCTGCCGTTGTTGGAAATAATAATGGTTCTGGTAATGTTGATATAAATGATGCTTGCTTATCTGTAGCTTCAGGAACTCCTGTTGTTTGGAATAATCCAACTACACCAACATTTACTCAAGTAGCTTCAATTTGTACAGGTGATGCATTATCAGCTTTGCCTACCACTTCTAATAATAGCTACACTGGTACTTGGTCTCCAGCTTTAGACAATACCACTACAACATTGTATACATTTACTCCTGCAGGAGGGCAATGTGCCTCAACAGCAACAATGACCATTACAGTAAACAGCACACCTTCAACACCTACATTTACTGCGGTAGCTGCTATTTGTAATGGTGATGCACTTTCTGCTTTGCCAACTACTTCTAATAATAGTTACACTGGTACTTGGTCTCCCACTTTAGATAATACTTCTACTACACTATATACATTTACACCTACTGGCGGACAATGTGCTACTACAACTACAATGTCTATTACTGTAAACCAACCCGTAGCTCCAGCTTTCACACAAGTTGCTACTATTTGTTCAGGTGATGCACTTTCTGCTTTGCCAACTACTTCTAATAATAGTTATACTGGTACTTGGTCTCCCGCTTTGGATAATACCTCTACTACACTATATACATTTACACCAACTGGTGGACAATGTGCTACTACAGCTACAATGACTATTACAGTTAACCAGCCCGTAACTCCAGCTTTCACACAAGTTGCTACTATTTGTTCAGGTGATGCACTTTCTGCTTTACCAACTACATCTAATAATAGTTACGCTGGTACTTGGTCTCCTGCTTTGGATAATACCTCTACTACACTATATACGTTTACACCAACTGGTGGACAATGCGCTTCTACAGCTACAATGACCATTACTGTTAATCAGCCCGCAACTCCTACATTCACACAATTAGGACCTTATTGTGAAGGAGATACCCCAGGAACTTTACCTACTACATCTAACAATGGTGCAATAGGAACTTGGGATGCAGCAATATCAACAGCAACATCAGGATCAACAACTTATAATTTCACTCCTTCTGGAGGGTGTTACATTTTGGCATCAATGGTGGTAGTAATTGATCCAGACCCAGTAGCTGGAGCAGCTTATATCCCTACTACAAATATTTGCCCTGGTGTTACTGTTCAGTTTGATGGGTCAATGTCGTTAGCTGCTACTGGTTATAGCTGGACATTCCCTCAAGGGAATCCATCATCAGCTTCATCTGGTATTGCTACTCCTGCAATTTCTTTTGGATTATCTGGTACGCATAACTTTACATTTACCGCTACTAATTTATGTGGTACTGACACTTATAATGGTCAAATTACAGTTGATGTTTGTACAGCTATCAATACTGTCTCAAATGCAAACCTGATAAATATTTATCCAAATCCAGCAACTAATATCTTAAACATAACTGGATTATTAAATGTTGAAAATATCAGGTTATTGGATGTTACAGGAAAAGTAATCACTAGAATAAATGAGGTGCCAAGCAATAGCTTAACTATAGATTTAACTCATGTAAGTCAAGGCCTTTATTTCCTTCAAGTTAAAACGAATGGTAAGGTACAATCATTTAAAATTATTAAACAATAATAAATAGTTCTTAAAACATAAATAAGAGACTTCGAATTTTCGAAGTCTCTTATTTAATTAATATTAACGCATGGCTTATACTCTTTTTTTTAAATCATCGATATCAATGATGTCATTTCGAGTAATTCCCTATGTTATTTCACAACGAAGTATGAAAAAAAACGATTACATACTTTATTAATTACCCTTTACTCTCCTAAAAAAAACAATGCTTTTAAACGCTTCTAAATAAAACTTAACTATCTAACTAAACAACGATTATGTCATTTCAACTAATAAAAAAAACGAACGCAATTCTTATTATTTCTATGTTATTAATTGGGAATTCTTTATTTTCTCAAACAGTTTATAACAACTATCAAGATGGAAAAATATGGTTTAAATTAAAAAAATCACAAACGATTCATTTAACAGCATCTAAAACTAACGAAATAAAGGTTGATTTAAACAACCTAAAACTATCAACAATGCCCTATCTAAGAAGTGCTTTTACAGCACATTCAGTAACTAGATTAGCTCAACCTTTTCCTAAGGCTTATGGTTCGGACGATTTATTAAAAACTTATTTAATAGAATTTGCAGATATAAATAATGTTGAAAATTTCATAAATGAACTAGAAAAATCTGGGGCTGTTGATTATGCTGAAAAAGTGCCTTTAGACAAGATTTCTTTAACGCCTAATGATCCATACTTTAATTCTACTCAGATGTGGGGTTTATTTCAAGTTAATGCCCAACAAGCATGGAATGTTAGTACTGGTAGCTCTGCTATTGTTGTTGCTACTACAGATAATGCCATTGAAATTGCTCATCCTGATTTAGTTAATGTATTATGGGTTAACCCTGGAGAAATTCCTGGTAACGGAATAGATGATGATGGTAATGGTTATATTGATGATATCAATGGTTTTGATGTTGGTGACAATGATAATGACCCTAGCCCTCCAAGTGCTGCTTTTGATCATGGAACACATGTAGCTGGAACTACAGGTGCTGAAAGTAATAATAATATAGGAGTAGCTTCTATTGGTTATGGTGTTAGTGTGATGGCTGTAAAGTCAACAAGAGATAATGCAGGTTCTACCTCAGTTACTAACGGTTATGATGGTATATATTATGCTGCAGTAAGTGGTGCAGACATAATTAACTGCTCTTGGGGTGGTACTGGATTTTCTACAACAGGAAATAATATTGTAAATTTTGCTTGGAATAATGGTAGTATTGTCGTTGCTGCAGCGGGGAATGATGGTACAGATAATGATGCTACACCTCATTACCCTTCAAACTTCTCGAATGCAATAGCAGTAGCTTCATCAACAACCGGAGATGCTAAATCAGGATTTTCAAATTATGGTGCTAATTCTGTTGACATTACTGCTCCTGGAAGTAATATTGCAAGTACTGTTCCTTATGGAAATTACTCTTATATGAGTGGAACTTCTATGGCTTCGCCTATGGTTTCTGGTTTATTAGGTTTAATGAAATCACTCAATCCAACAATGCCTAATGCAGATTTAATAAATTGCATGTACTCTACGGCTGATAATATTGATGGAGCTAATCCATCTTATGTTGGTGAATTAGGAAATGGAAGAATTAATGCTTTTGCAGCAATGAATTGTGTTTCTGCAACATTAAACAGTCCTCCTGTAGCTGATTTTACGGCTAATTATACCACTATTAATGCAGGTGGAACTATTACATTTACCGATCAATCAACTTATAACCCTGCTGGCTGGATTTGGAATTTCGACAATCAAGGTTTAGGAGGAGTAACCCCAGCTACTGCAAATAATCAAGGACCTTACAATGTTACCTACAACAACCCTGGTGTTTATGAAGTTACCTTAACTGTTACGAATGCCTTTGGTAATGATACTGAAACTAAAACGGGATACATAACTGTTAATACAGCTGGTGCTTGTGAGATAATTAATCTCGATACAACAGGTGCTCCTTTTCATCTCGGATGGTCACCAGTATTATATAATGCAACTAATGGAGGAAATCCATATGGATATGTTGCTGGAGTTAACGGGTATGATGATGTTGCAAAAGTTGATTATTTTAATGCGGCACAAACAAGTGGATTCAGTTATATGATTGGAACCTATCTATGGTTTGGAAATGCGTACACGGCTACTCCAACCAAAACAATAGATGTTAATGTTTATGATGGTACAGGCGGAACTGTAGGGGCAATTATTGCAACAAAAACCTTAGACATGACTTATGTTATGGCAAATACAAACGCACTAGATTATATTGAATTCGATAACGCTGTTACACTTCCTGCTTCAGGTGAAGTTTTTGTAGGAGTTGACATTAGTAATTTATCTTATGCAGCTGGAGATTCATTAGGGCTTGTAACTAACACTGCTGGAGAATCAACACCAAATACCGCATGGGAACAATGGAATGATTTAACATGGCATGATTATGCATCTGCATGGGGAATTAGTCTAAGTCATTATATTATGCCATGGCTAACAAATGATACCACATCAATTTCATTATCTGCTTCTAGTACTTCATTGTGTGAAGGAGATATAGTAAATTACGATGCAACTGGTTCTACCTATGGTGATACTTTACTTTGGACTTATAGTGGAATAACACCTGTGAACTCTAATAATATAACCGACAATATTCTATATAATTCGGCAGGTTCATTTACAACCTATCTAGAAGTTGTAGGTGGTGGTTGTAGCCGTTACTTAATTGATTCGGTAACAATAACTGTTAATGCCGCACCTAGTATAACTATAACTGCTCCAAATGACACAATATGTCAAGGAAATTCTGTAACACTAACAGCAGCTGGTGGATCAAGTTATTTATGGTCTCTGGGCAGTCAAACAACTCCATCTATAATCGTTTCTCCTACAAGTACCACAACTTACAATGTAGATGGAACAATGGCTGGATGTACAGGAAATGCTTCTAAGACTATTTACGTTGAATCTGCACCAACAGCTAATGCTGCATTTACTCCAGGAGGATCAGTATGTGTTGGTGATAATGTTAGTTTTGACGGAACCACTTCTACAGGGGCAGCTACTTATAATTGGAGTTTCCCTCAAGGGACTCCTTCTATAGCTTCATCTACTAGCCCTTTACCTATTGTTAGTTTCGGTGCGGCTGGTACGCATAACTATTCATTACAAGTAATAAATTCTTGTGGGAATCATACCTATAACGGAACTGTTACAATAGCCCCTCCTACTATTCCAACATTTACTCAGTTAGGGCCTTATTGTATTGGTGATGCTCCAGGAACTCTTCCTGTTACCTCTAACAATAGCTTTACGGGTACTTGGAATGCTGCTATTTCTACAGCAACTAATGGAACAATTACTTACACTTTTACTGCTGATGCAGGCCAATGCGCTGCTAACACTACTATGGATGTAGTTGTAGACCCTAGCGTTACCCCTACTTTTACTCAAGTTGCTGCTATTTGTAATGGAGATGCACTATCTGCATTGCCTACAACATCTAATAATTCTATAACAGGAACTTGGTCTCCTGCTTTAGACAATACTACTACTACAACTTACATGTTTACTCCTGCTGCAGGGCAATGTGCGAATACAGAAATTATGGTTATTACTGTTAACCAACCTGTAACTCCTACATTTACTCAAGTATCACCAATATGTACTGGTGATGCATTATCTGCTTTGCCTACTACATCTAATAATGGTTATACTGGAACTTGGTCTCCTGCTTTAGATAACACTACTACTACACTGTATACATTTACACCATCGGGTGGACAATGTGCCGCAACAGCAACTATGACTATTACTGTTAATAGTACGCCTGCAACCCCAACATTTACGCAAATACCTGCTATTTGTAGTGGTGATGCACTTACACTACCTACTACTTCTAATGATAGCTACACAGGTACTTGGTCACCAGCAGCAGATAACACTGCTACAACAATGTATACATTTACTCCTACTGCGGGGCAGTGTGCTACTACAACTACAATGACGGTTACAGTTAATCAACCAGTAGCTCCAACATTTACTCAGGTAGCTGCTATATGTAGCGGTGATGCACTTTCTTTACCAACTACATCTAATAATAGTTATGTTGGTACTTGGTCTCCAGTTATAGATAATACTAGTACTACACTATATACATTTACCCCTACTGCTGGGCAGTGTGCTACTACAGCTACAATGACAGTTACCGTTAACCAGCCTGTTACACCTACATTTACTCAGGTTGCTGCTATTTGTTCAGGTGATGCTCTTTCAGCTTTGCCAACAACATCTAATAATAGCTACACAGGTACTTGGTCTCCAGCTTTAGATAATACAACTACAACCCTGTATACGTTTACTCCTACTGCAGGACAATGTGCTGGCACAACTACAATGACCATTACTGTTAATCAGCCTACAACTCCTACGTTTACCCAAGTAGCTGCTATTTGTACTGGAGATGCACTTTCTGCATTACCTACTACGTCTAATAATTCTATAACAGGAACTTGGTCTCCTGCTTTAGATAATACAACTACTACAACTTACATGTTTACTCCTACTGCAGGACAATGTGCAAGTACAGCTGTAATGGTTATTACTGTTAACCAGCCAGTAGCTCCAACATTTACTCAATTAGGACCTTATTGTGTTGGTGATGTTCCAGGAACTTTACCTACTACATCTACCAATGGAGCAACAGGTACTTGGGATTTAACTATTTCTACTGCTAGTGTTGGTTCAATTACGTATACATATACTCCTAGTGGTGGTTGCTTTACAACAGCCACTATGGTTGTTGATGTTACAGGTTTGCCAGTTGCTAATTCAAGTTACACTCCAAACACTAACATTTGCCCTGGAACAACTGTTCTATTTGATGGTTCTACTTCAACTGGAGGTACTGGATATAGCTGGTCATTCCCGCAAGGTGCTGCTAACCCTACGAGTTCTGGGGTTGTTAATCCACCTGTAGTTTTTGGAACCTCTGGAACGCATGATTATTATTTAACAGTAACCAACAATTGTGGTTCTGATACCGATACTAATCAAATTACAGTAGATATTTGTACGGCTGTTAATACTGTCTCAAATGTAAATCAGATAAATATTTACCCTAACCCAGTTAAAAATATTTTAAACGTTGTTGGATTAAACGATGTTAAAGAAATAGCATTGTTAGATGTTACTGGTAAAAGAGTATTTTATTCTAAACAGATTACAGACAATAACTTAATTATTGATTTAACCGATGTGAGTAAAGGAATGTACTTCTTACAAGTTCAAACTGAAAACAACCTAGAATCATACAAAGTAATTAAGAATTAAGAATTTATATAAACACAAAAAAGGGTCTTCAAATTGAAGACCCTTTTTTATACCAATTTAATTTCAAAACACCCAACAATGGTTTTTGTATAATGCCGATAGATAATCAAAGCCAGAGAATGAGAGTAACGAAATTATAGGGCATTTTGATTACAAATCGGTATTAGAACACTTTACATCGTGTATTTATTAACGTTTATTTTTCATTTAAGATTTAATTCTAGAATTAAACTCTTTAGAGCTAACCTCAGAGGTGCTTTAGATATCAAATTTTTACTATTAAGATTATTTGCTTAGTCCCTAAGAAATGAATGTAATCCAAAAATATTAGTTAAAGAGTTTTGTCTAAAAAGGTTCCCATATAAAGTTCAATTTAAATTATGATACAAAGTAACCCCCATAAAAATAGAGTTCTTCTTGTGGCCAACCTGTTCCGACTCCTAATTTTTGTCCAGAAGTTACAGTAAGCCTTGCTGAAGTTTGACTAATCCATTGTCCATAACTGAATATATTTAATGTAAAACTAGCAAACAATCTAGTTAGTTAGGATCTTTTTATTAAGATTATCTGCTTTAAGATGATAAATTGCTTGCTTAAAGAAAAATAATATTCGATTATACTTACTGTCAATTAGTTGATAATTAAATTTTAAAAAAGTATCCTTCCATAAAGTATCATTTTTATTCGTTCTTGGGCAAGGGGAATAACCTAAATTTACAACGGAATCTGTAACTAATGTTAAATATTTCTGAAACTTATTGTTGTAAATATCTTCATTAATAATAATTCTTTTTGCAACTCTTCCTACCTCCTTTAATATTTCTTCAGGATTTTCTGTATGGTGTAAAACAGAAAGCAATAAGGCTACATCAAATTTTTTATCTTCAAAAGGCATCCTACTTCCATTATAAACGATTGGTTTTACAGTAGAATCGAACTCTTGACTAGCTATGTCTAAGGGTATTACTTTGTATCCTAGTTGCATAAGTTCCCATGAAACTAAACCATTTCCTGAACCAACATCTAAAATAGTATCACCCTCCTCAAGAAATTCTAAAAAAGGAGAAATCTTATTTTTAACCCATTTCTTTCCCCATTTCTTAAAATAAATTTTCTTTAAAAATGTTTTGTTTAAAATATATAGTATCATAATACCTAAATTAATAAAAAATCAGTTTTATTTAGAATAAATTTTGGTTCTGAACCCCATTTTCCTACCTGAAAATTCAGAATTCCAACAACTCAACCAAAAATAATAGTTGTTTTCAGTCTCAAAATTAAAGAAATAAGTAAGGTTTATGTATTTTATATATTTATTCATTTTAAAAATTTTACTTGTCCCTTAAAAAGGGTGTAATTACTTAATAACTCCAACTCGATTGTTTGGCAGTAATCTTCCCTAAATCAATCATTTTCTCAATGTCCTTTTTTTGAAACTTATCAATCTTTACGCTCAAGTCTCTTTGGGGGCGAATAATTTTAAATTTGATTCTTTTCTTTCCTGAGTGAACACCTCTTTTAATGATGTCAGATATTTTTGGAACTTGACAATTAATATCTTTCATTCTCGCAATATCATTGTTTACCGTTTCATTTACTACAATCTCCATAATTCGAGATGCCAGGTGCATCAGTTTACCAGTGTGAAAGTTCTTTTTGGATAGTGTTTGGACTCAATTAGAATTCAATAAAAATCCTCCATCATTAGAAGCGTTGTTTGACTTAAAGTACACAAAGAAATCAAGCTTCAATATTGTCAATGATAAAACCGTTAAGATTAAGAAGGACATCTCTAACATTTACATTTGGGGCGTAAACTGTACTAAGAACTAACATGTATAAATTACTTACATATCTAATCATTTTGATTACTTCTACTGGATGTTCGCTAAAACAACATACCCTTGTAGAAGGGGAAAGTTTTAACAATTTGGAAATTGGAACAACAAAAGAAAGTGACATCACAAAAAAATATGGCTGGAGGAAAAATAACTATGGTATTGCCCCAGGAACCTTCATGAATTACGAAGGTAAAAAGATAAGTTTTGGTGTTACTAGCGAAACTACTAATGGTGTCTTACATCTGATAGGATTTAAACCCAAACGTTACAGAACGAAAACATTTGACGGTCTTAAACTGAACAATAACACAACTATAAATGATATAATTACAGTTTATGGTACTCCTTCTTACAGGTATGCAGATGGCATTAATATAGAGAGGTATGATAACGGCTATTTATATAGCGTTGAATTTATTATAGATTACCCAAAGAAAGGCATTATGTTTCTAATTGAACCAGAAGCAATTTATAAAAATCAAGATTCTCACTTGTTAGATGATTCAACACTGATAGCTAAAACGGTTGGAGTGGATTCAATATATTTTCAGCAAAGGATTTCCTATGTATACATCTATAGTGATTCATTAAGGAAAAGTGTAGGTAAGACAATTCGAGTCTATAATTAATATTTGAAACCAACTAATAACCTCCTCATCTTCCCCCACTCTAAGACTACCCTACATCACATAAAAAACTATTTGCTTTTTTTATCCAATAGATACTCCTTTAAAATCTCTTGAAGTATTTTAACATCAGCCTCTTTATTACGAACTAATTTATTCTCTTTATCGCACTCAAATTCATTATAGCCTATTTCTACTAAATGAATTCCCTTATTCTCTAAGAATTCTACTTTTCGTTGAGCATACTTTTTTCGTTGCTCACTTCTCTTAACTCCACTAATTGTATTTTTTTCTTCTTCAAGCGATGTAGTATCCTCAACTTCAAACAACTCAATCACCATCTTTAACTTGGTATAATAAGCATCTACAGGCAAAGCTGTTCTTGTTTCTCCATCTTTATGATAATCACCTAATAGAAACTTAAATGTATACTGATGTGCAGCTTCTTGATTTAACAATTCATTGCATAAACCGATAAGGTAGTACTCATCACTATTTACTCTCTTTAACCTTGCTTTTTCTTTGTTAGATTCTGGTAGTGCAACATCTTTAGACACATATTGAGCACCTTCTCTTACGATATACCAATAGGTATCTATTCCTCTTCTTTCGGCATGTACTGTAGGAATTTTATCCAATGCTTTCTCCTTATCTAATGCTCTTAAAACATTTCGCAAAGGCAACCCTTTCTTTTCATCTTTGTAAAAAACACCCTCAGCAATTAATTCTGGCATCAATTTTTTAACAGCTATCCATTCTACTTCGGGATTATTCTTAAAATAAGCAGCAATTACTTTATTGATACTTGCTATCATCTCCTCATTCATACTCATCTTGTTTTAACTATTTATAATTCTTACTGAAATCTACCCCACTCTAACCCATAAAAAAAAGTAACCAATAAATTCTACGTCATTGCGAGATACGAAGCAATCTCATTTTTACATTAATTAAGATTGCTTCATTCGTTCCTCATTCGTAATGACGGTCCTATTTAAAATGAAAAAAGCTCCAACTACCGTTGGAGCTTTCTTTGTAGCGAGAAAGAGATTTGAACTCTTGACCTCTGGGTTATGAATCCAGTGCTCTAACCAACTGAGCTACCTCGCCAAAATGAGGTTGCAAATATAGTAGTTTTGTCTTTTTAATAACAAAAGGAAAGGTTTTTTTTTATTTATAAGTTAGCTCCTACATAAATTCATTTTTTTTACTATCTTGCAGAAAGTGTTAATACTGTGATACTATGAGCGATAAAGTGAAATATGAGATAGAATTTGTGATGAAATCATCAGCAAGTTTATTATTTAAATACTTAGCTACACCAAGTGGTTTAAGCGAATGGTTTGCCGATAATGTAAACTCTAGAGGAGAAATGTTCACTTTTATATGGGATGATTCTGAAGAACAAGCTAAATTAATCACAAAAAAACGCGATCAATTCATTAAATTTAAATGGTTAGAAGATGATGATAAAGACACTTATTTTGAATTTAGAATAGAAATTGATGCCATTACCAAAGATGTTGCTTTACTAATTACCGATTTTGCTGATGAAGATGAAGTAGAGGAATCAAAATTACTTTGGGAAAGTCAAGTAGGCCAGTTACATGGGTTAATTGGTGGCTAATCTGTTACTCTAACAACTATTTATTCCATATTTTCTCCTTCTGCAATAAGCGATTGTACTACTCGCTCTATCATCTCATCCTCCTCATTAGTTTTTGGATTATAGCGCACTTTTAAATCGGCTCCATACAGTTTTCCTACTCCTTGATATATAAATGCTTTAAAACCTCCTCGCATTTCCTTAATAATATCATAAGTAGATTCTCCTGTTTCTCTATCAATTAATTTTACCAATACCCTACCCGATGTTTGAGACATTTTTTTAATTACATCTTCAAATTCTTCTTTAAGCGCTTTTTCTCGCTGCCTCATTAACTTCCTTCGCTTTCGTTTAGATTTTACTTTTGAAAGTTCTTCATTATATGTTTTAAGCATGTTAGAAGCTGTTTTGGCGTAGGGATACACCTTTTTTACGTGCCATCGTAATCTCCTAAATTTTCTATCTTTCTCTACATCACCATAAGGTTTAAGATCTACTACAGTAAAGGTTGTCATGTTATAGATGTATAAGGTATCCCCATCTATAACAACCATTTTTAAAACGCCTCCTTTTTGAGTCGTTTCTTCATAAACTTGAACCGATGTGTCTACAGCACTATTTTGGTAGCGAACATAGTTAAGCATAGAATCTACCTGCCCCTTTGCTACCAAAGTTTTAATATTAGACAGTATCTCTTTTTTCTTTTCCTGGAGTTCTTTCTTTGTTAGCTTCTGAGCATTAACATCGCAAAAAAACAATGAAGCAAGAATGATTAATAATATGTGGATTTGTTTTTTCAAACTATATTGATTACTCAATAAAGATACCAATCTATCTTAAAACGATTAAGCAAATTCGGATAGTTCTAACCAACGGTCGGTTTTAGTATCCAATTCTTGAGTAACTTTTCCAAATTCTTTGGTTATTTTCATGAGTTCTTCGTGATCTGCAATGGTTTCGTTTAACTGATTTCCTAATTCTTCTTTTTTCACTTCCAACAACTCCAAATCTTTTTCTAACTGTTCAAATTCTAATTTTTCCTTATAAGAAAATTTAGTTTTTGATTTTGAGTTTTTATCTTCCTTAGTAGAATCAAAAGATTTAACAACTGGTTTTTCTTTTTTCTCTATCGTTTTTTGGGCTGTAGCAACTTCTTTCACTTTAAACCTATAATCATTATAGTTTCCTAAAAAATCTTTGATTTTTCCATCTCCTTCAAAAACAAATAAGTGATCTACCAACTTATCCATAAAATACCTATCGTGAGTTACTATTATAAGGCACCCTTGAAATTCCATTAGAAAATCTTCTAACACATTTAAGGTTAATAAATCCAAATCATTGGTAGGCTCATCTAAAATTAAAAAATTAGGGTTTTTAATTAAAATAGTCAGTAAATAAAGCCTCCTCTTTTCTCCTCCACTTAGCTTTTCAACTAAATTGTAATGCATGTGTTTAGGAAACAGAAAACGTTCTAACAACTGAGCTGCTGTTATCTTTCTACCTTTAGACATTGGAATAACCTCTGCAATATCTTTAATGGTTTCTATTACTTTCTTATTGTCCTTCAATTTCATACCACTTTGGGTATAATAACCAAACACAACGGTTTCTCCATGCTCTATTCTTCCGCTATCTAATGCTTGTTTTTCTAAAATAAGATCTAAAAAAGTAGTTTTTCCTACTCCGTTTTTCCCAACAATTCCAACTCGTTCTCTTCTTTTAAATATATAATTAAAATTATCTAATACATTTAAGTCTCCAAAGGCTTTATTGGCATTATGAATTTCAAGAATTTTACCTCCCAGCCTACTCATGTCAATCTCCATAGCAACCTTGCTATTGTCCTTCTTTAAATGAGCTGTTTTTTCAGTTTTATAAAAAGCATCTTCACGAGATTTAGCTTTAGTCCCCCTGGCTTTAGGTTGCCTTCTCATCCATTCCAACTCTTTACGATAAAGGTTTTTGGCTTTATCTACATTGGCTTCAAAAACCTCTTCACGCTCTTGTTTTTTCTCTAAATAATAACTGTAATTCCCTTTGTATTTATAAAGAGTTTCATCATCTAATTCAATAATTTCATTACAAACTCTTTCTAAAAAATACCTATCGTGGGTAACCATTAAAATGGTTGTATTTTCTTTAGTCAGATAATTCTCTAACCATTCAATCATATCAATATCTAAATGATTGGTAGGTTCATCAAGAATAATAAAATCTGGATCATCTATTAATACCTGAGCCAATGCAATTCTTTTTTTCTGCCCGCCTGAAAGCTCGCCCACATTTTGCTCTAAATCATGGATATTTAACTGACCTAAAACTTGTTTAATTCTCACTTCATAATCCCAAGCATTGAGTAAATCCATTTGCTCAAATGCTTCTTGCATTTTTTCATTATCATCAGGATTATCAATTGCCTTTTCGTAAGCTAATATTGCTTTTATTTGATCAGAATCGGCATCAAAAAGAACTTCAGAAATTGTTGATTCTTCATTAAAAACAGGCATTTGATCCAAAATGCCAACTTTAACATCTTTTCTAAAAATAACGTTTCCGGAATCGTAACCTTCTTTACCTGCCAAAATATTTAAGAACGTAGATTTTCCTGTTCCATTTTTAGCTATAAATGCTACTTTTTGACCTTTTTCTATACCGAAAGTAAGGTTCTCAAATAATACTCTAATCCCGAAAGATTTTGTTAGGTTTTCTACTGATAAATAATTCATATAATACTCTTACTCTAAATTACGCAAAACATCCTTCCACTTCATTCAGAACAGACTGGCTCGTTTGCATTATATTTTAATTCCTAAAATGCAAACATCGTCAATTTGCTCAAGGTTTCCTTTCCATCCGTCAAATTCTTGCTTAAATATTTTTTCTTGCTTATCCATCTCCACAAGAGCATTCTCCCGTATAAATTTTCGAAATTGAGCATACTTATATTTTTTACCCTTCTTACCCTTCTTACCTCCAAATTGATCAGCATAACCATCAGTAAACAGATAAACAACATCTCCTTTTTCTAATTGAATTTTATGATTAGTAAAGCCTTTACCATCTTTAACAACATAATTACCTATCGGCTTTCGATCTCCTTTAATTTCAATCATTTTTCCTGCTCTAACTATCCAAAGTGGGTTGTATGCTCCAGCATAATTTAATTCTCTTGTCTTCATATTCAAAGAACATAAAACGATATCCATTCCATCTCTCACTACTTCTTTACCTCCCAGTTTTTGACGCAGGGTTGTATTCACCAATTTATTTAAAAAATCTAACACCTCATTTGGTTTGGATAAATCTTTACCATACACTGCTTGGTTTAATCCTCCATGCCCTACAATACTCATTAATGCTCCTGGCACACCATGACCTGTACAATCTGCCACAGAAAAATAAATTAATTCTCCTACTCGTTCAACCCAATAAAAATCTCCAGAAATAATATCTTTTGGTTGATAGAAAACGAATGAATTTGGCAATAAGGTTCTAACAGAATCATTTGTAGGCAATATTGCTTCTTGTATTCTTTTAGCATATTTAATACTATCGGTAATGTTCTTGTTGTTTTCTTCGATTTTAGAATAGGCATTTTCTAGCTCTTTGTGTTGCTCATAAAGCTCAGTAGTTCTCTCTTTAACTTTATTTTCTAATTCTTTTTTAGATTTATTTAATCGTTTTGTTTTCATTTTTACATAGCCGTAAATAACCGAAAAAACAACAATTAATACCAATGCATAAAACCAATAAGTTCTCCAAAATGGAGGTGTAATGGTAAACGAATATTCTACTGGGTTTTCATTCCAAACGCCATCGTTATTACATGCTATTAACTGAAAAGTATATTCTCCATGCGATAAGTTTGAATAAGAAACATATGTTTCTGTTAACTCAGGAGTCCATTCTTCATTTAAACCTAACAATCTTAATTTATATCTTACTTTTTTAGGATTAGTAAAACTAATTCCTGTATAATCAAACGTTAAATGGTTATTGGTATAGGATAAAACCATGTTGTTTTTTAAAGGAGTATCTTTATACTGAACCCTCATTCTAGTAATATGAGTTTTAGGAGCTATACTGTTTTTTTTATCGTATTTTTTCTGATACTTTACAGCTCCGCCAATAGTCCCAAACCATAAATCTCCATTTTGATCTTTTAAGGCAGCATTCGAATTAGTTTCCATTCCAATAAACCCTTCTTCTTTTCCATAAAACTTAATCGCAGTTATTTCAGATGTTTCTGGATTTATAGTTAACTTATCTACCCCCTTGTTTGTTCCAACCCAAAGGTTCCAATCATCATCAAAAATCATTAAATAAGGAGTATCTGAGTTTAATCCATCTTTAGTAGAATAATTGGTAAACTTTTCTCCATCGAACATTGAAATGCCTTTACCTGTACCCAACCATAAGTTACCATATTGATCAGGAATAATAAGGGCAACATATTTGTTAGGCAAACCATCTTTCTCCTCATATTTCTTATAAATTCCATTTTTTAAATAAACCAATCCTTCTCTAGTTCCAAACCAATAATCATTATTTTTATCTTGATAGAAATAAGAAATTCGTTTTCCATATAACACATCTGTTTTTTTAAATGGAGAATAAATTGAATCATTTTCAGGATTATAACAAGTTACTCCTTGGAATGTTGAGAACCACATTATACCCTTTTTATCTTCATAAATACGCATTGTTGCATTTCCTAAAAAGCCTTCTCTATTAGAGATTAATTCATAATCACTTCCATCATATTTATACAAACCTTTAATTCCTCCTATCCATATATTGTCTTTAGTATCATGAAATATTGACCATATAGAATTGGTTTTCACTCCAGAATCAGGACCTATTTCTTCAATAAAATTGAGTTCTTTATAAGTAATCAATGATCTATCTACACTTGCTTTCATTCGGGAGGAGAATTTACCTGTTGCAAACCAATAATCTCCATTATTATTTTGGGCAATTCCTCTAATGCTGTTACTACTCATTCCATAAAAATTAGTGTAAGCCTCAAATTTCTTTCCCATAAATTTCGAAATCCCTCCTGAACTACTACCTAACCATATATTCTCTTCTCTATCTTTAAAGATAACCTGTGTTCCAGAGGAGTAAACATTTTTACATGCAGAAAAAGTTTCATTCATCTTATACCCCAACTCCGTGTTATGATCAGTATTAAATATCGCGAAATATGGGTATGAAAGATACAAGGTCCCATCATCATCAAAATATATAGACCTAACATGTAGTTTTGCTGCTCTTGCTCCTAGTTTTGTAACAGGTAAAATCTTTGAAACTTCATTGTTTACATAAGTCAATTTAGCCAACCCATTAGCTGTTCCTATCCATATATTCCCATCATTATCTTCTTTAATGGTTAACACCTCATTATTTGGAATTCCATCCTCCAATGAGTAAAAAGTAGTATTATCAGCTATTTTAGCTACTCCATCAGCATTTGTTCCTACCCATAATTGTCCTCTTGAATCATAAAATAAGCACCTTATCTTTTTCTCATTAAATTGAGGATAAATTCTACTTACAGCAATAATGTTCTTTTTATTCGATAAAGGATTAACATCAGAATTACCAAACTTAACAGAACACAAACCTTTTGCAGTTCCAAAAATCATTTCTCCATCCCGCTCCAACAAAGTCATTACTCTATTTGAAGCTAAACCATCTTTTTCTGTAAAATTGATTACAAATGGTTCTACTTCGGAAGCTGTATAAACCGTTACTCCTCCATTTGTAGCAAACCAAATATTCCCATAACAATCTTCTTTTATGTCAAATACGTAATTATTGATTAAACCTTCGCTTGTTGTAAAATCTCGAAATTGATGTCCATCAAAATAAGCTGCACCACCATGTGTCGCTACCCATAAGTATCCTTTTTGATCTTGTATAATTGCCTCAATGGTTGTTTGAGGAAGCCCCTCATCAAGGCTGTATGATTTAAAAGCATAATACTGTCCGTAAGATGTACACGCCAAGAAAGCAAATAATAGAAATAATATTTGATGTTTCAAATTCATAAACTAAGGGTGTACAATGTAATAAAAATCAAGGGAATTCTAAAATTACACACTAAGGGCTATAATACAAACATCGTCAAGTTGTTCTAGATTTCTTTTCCATGTTTTAAACTCTTTTTCTAATGCCTATTTTTTGTTTAGAGAAATCTTTAGCACTAATTCCTAATATTAAATCTCGATAGCGTTTATACATGTATTTTTTTCCTTTTTCACCGCCAAATTAATCGGCATAACCATCAGAGAATAAATAAATTTTATCTCCCTTAATTAGATTTATTTTGTGAGTAGTAAATGGTTTAATATTAGAAAACTGCCCTATTGGCTGCTTATCTCCTTTAATCTCTACCAGTTCTTTTCCTTTAATGTGAAACATAGAATTTATCGCTCCAGCATATTCCAACTTATTATTTTCTAAATCGAAACTACATAAATATATATGCATTCCATCTTTTTCATCAACGGTAAGGTTTATTAATGAATCAATAGTGGTATTATCTGCTTTAGAAATAAAAACAGAAATCGTAAAAAATAAAACTATTAAAAGTTTTTTCATCTTTGATTTAACACTCTTTCCAATACTAATGCAGCTTCAGTATATTGTGGATTTAACTTAAGAGCATATCGTAAATCTGTTTCCGCTTTTTCTAATTCATCTCTCTGCTCATAACAAAGAGCTCTATTGTAATAAGCATCTATGTATTTAGGTTCAATTTTTATAGCATTGGTATAATGCTCTATAGCTACATCATACACTTTTAAATATTCATGATGAATAAAGCCTAAATTAAAATGAGGTTCTCTGTATTCATGAATACTTAAAATTTTATAATACGTTTCAATAGCTTCATTGTAATCTCCACTTTCTTGACAAATCATACCAAAAGCATATAGTGCTTCTAAATTATTTGAATCTATTCTTAACGCATTTTTAAAGTATTCTTTTGATAATGTATTCGGTTCGTCATAATGCAACAACCCTAACTGAATGTAAGCTTCAAAGTAATCATTTTCTTGTTCTACAGCTGTTGCAAAACTAGATATAGCACGAACAGTATCTCCTTTATCATTAAATATCATCCCCTTTAAATAATATGCCTCAGCGCTATGTACATCCCTTTTTAAAACGGCATCAGCATAATCTAATGCTTGTTTATGATTTCTAGAAATTAATGCTAACCAACCCAATTCTATTCTAGCTGTAATGTTTTCATTATCGATATACATACATTGATCCAAGGCTTCTTTCGATTCTTTTAATTTATCCTGTCCTTTTAACAATTCTGCTTTTAACAAATAGTATTCTGGAATCAATGAATCCACTTTAATGGCTCTATCTAAATCATTAACTGCAGAAGTAACATCTTTGTATTTTACATACAGTTTTGCTCTTCGTAAATACAATGTTGAATTATTAATGTCTTTTTTAAGCAAATCGTTTATTGCTCTAAATTCTGTAGTTTTCTCAGACACAGTTGTATCTTGGATTAACATTTCATCATTCACCTCATTTCCAGCATCGTTTCCACAAGAAAACAAAACCATTGAAAGCCCTAATATTATTACTATTCTATACATAATTTTAAAAAAAGAAACCTTTCGAATATTCAAAAGGTTTCAAAGGTAATTATTTATAATGAAGATTTATTTTTCAGCTAAAGCATCTACAATTTTTTGTTCAATTTCTTCCATTAATTCAGGATTATCTAAAAAGATCTCTTTTACAGCATCTCTTCCTTGTCCAAGTTTAGTATCACCATAACTAAACCAACTCCCTGCTTTTTTCACGATATCCATATCTACTCCTAAATCAATTATCTCACCTACTTTAGAAATTCCTTTACCGTACATAATATCAAACTCTGCTTTTCTAAAGGGTGGAGCAACTTTATTTTTAACCACTTTTACTCTTGTTCTGTTTCCAATTACTTCATCGCCATTTTTAATTTGAGAAGATCTTCTAATGTCAATTCGTATAGAAGCATAAAATTTAAGTGCATTACCTCCTGAAGTTGTTTCTGGATTACCGAACATCACTCCAATTTTTTCTCTTAATTGGTTAATGAATATCACACAGCAATTTGCTTTTTTAATTGACCCCGTTAATTTACGAAGTGCTTTAGACATTAAACGTGCTTGTAGTCCCATTTGAGAATCACCCATTTCTCCTTCTATCTCTGCTTTTGGGGTTAATGCAGCAACAGAATCGACAACTAATAAATCAATAGCACCTGAACGAATTAAATTATCAGCAATTTCTAAGGCTTGCTCACCATTATCTGGTTGAGAAATAATTAAATTATCAATATCTACTCCTAATGATTCTGCATAAGTTGGATCAAAAGCATGTTCTGCATCTATAAAAGCACAAATACCTCCTTGCTTTTGGCATTCAGCTATTGCATGAATTGTTAATGTTGTTTTACCAGAAGATTCAGGTCCATAAATCTCAACTACTCTTCCTCTAGGGTATCCTTTTATTCCAAGTGCTAAATCTAAATTTAATGAACCTGTAGGAATTACATCCACATCTACAACAGGAGCATCTCCTAATTTCATAATGGTACCTTTTCCATATGATTTTTCCAACCTATCCATTGTAAGTTGAAGTGCCTTTAACTTTTCTGCATTTACTTCTTTTACTTCTGCCATGATATATATAATTTTATTCTGAGTGATTAATTTTAACACTACAAATCTAGGTTAATAAATCTACAAATTGTAGTTTTTGGAAATTTAATTTCAAATACTCAATGAAATCAACTCATTCAGAGCCAATATATTTCTTAACAAACAGAAGTCTCTTTAAAAAACGATTAAAATATTGCAATCCAAAACCGTTATTCTAAATTTCAAAACCTATACTGTAGGTTTTCCTTTTAAGTTCAAATCTCGTATTTGTTCGGTATGAATTTTCGTTTTAACCTTCAAAATGATATCTTCTATTACACCATTTTCATCAATTATAAATGTTGTTCTGTGAATTCCATCATAGGTTTTTCCCATAAATTTCTTCTCTCCCCAAACACCATATCTGTTTAAAACAGCTCTATCGGTATCGGCTAAAAGATTAAAAGGTAAATCGTGTTTTGCTATAAATTTTTGATGTTTTGCTTCATCATCTGCACTTACTCCAATTACTTCAAAACCATCTTTAATTAAGCTCTCGTAATTGTCTCTTAAATCGCAAGATTGAACGGTACAACCTGGTGTTAAATCTTTAGGATAAAAATAAAGGATTACTTTTTTACCTTGATAATCTGCAATTTTATGCACTTTACCGTTTTGATCTTTTATATCAAATTCTGGAGCTTTATCTCCTACTTTTAGATGAAACATAGTTTTCAATTTTACTTAATAAATCATAATTCTATAACCGAATAATTTCTATTTTTTTGTTCTCGATACATCTGTTAGCTAACGGACACTCGAACTGACAAAAATTAAAAATTGTATCGAGAATAAATCATTTTAATCTACTACAAAGTAGCTTATTCTATTCTGATATTGCAATGGAAATCAAAGCAAATTATCAACAAAAAAGAAAAATTAATTACATTCACCAGTAGTGTATTCTGTAATACCATGGCTTTCTGCATGACAGCTCGTACTGTAAGTTACATTATTGCATCCACAAACTGGGTCGTATATTTCAATACATGCTGCTCCTGAGCCATTTGTGGCTTCACAACTATCTTTTGAGCAAGAAGATATCATTAAAAGAACTGGGGATATTAAAGCGATAATGTATTTCATTGTACTAGAGTTAAATTAATATTCTTGTGCAACGTAAAATTACCTGATCTATTGCTTCTGATTAATCTAATTTTTATTTTTTGACATCATAATCTTTTTAAAGAGTAATGTCATACCGAGCATAGCCGAGGTATCTTTTTGGATTTTTAGTGTAAATATCAAAAGATTCCTCTGTTTCGTTCCTTCGTCACTTCAATCGGAATGACATTATGAGAGATACTCCACTTTCTTTTTTGCCTTTTTAGTAAAAAACCAAATTCCAAAACTTCCTAATAAAAAGAGTAACACTGCTATAATTTCTGCTTGTGTAGCCTCAAAACCGAATACATTATAATTAGAATTAATTCTAATTTTTTCAATAGAAAAACGCTCAACTCCATTAAAAATTAAATAGATAGAGAATATTATTCCTGGCACTTTAACTTTTTTACGAATAGCCCATAATATACCGGCAATAATAAAAGCCATAATGGTTTCATAAAAAGGCGTTGGCCAGGCATTTCCTTCATAGGTATGCCCATCACTAATCATTGGTCTTCCTGGTGCTCCTAAATCGGTTCCATTAATGTTTCCATAATAATCGAAACTCCACATCCAATCTGGTAAAAAACTAATTATTGCAGGCATTTCGTTATAGTTTGGTAATCCCCAATCTCCATCACCAGATAACTGACAGCCAATTCTACCAATTCCATAGCCTACCATTAAACAAGGGGCACATGCATCAGAAACATGTAAAATGTTTAATCCTTTCTTGTGTGCGTAATACAATACTGCTCCACCTCCTATAATTAACCCTCCATAAATACTTAGACCAGATCCTGATAATATCACCTGTATTGGATCGGCTATTAATCGCTCCATATTTTCTATGGCATCAAATAGCTTTGCTCCAAATATTCCTCCAATGGCTGCAATAAAAGTCATGGTACCAACATGTTGGTAAGGGTGCTCTTTTTCTTCTACTTCTAATGGTTCTGGTAATCGTTGTTTTTCTGCATCTCTATATTTTAAATAGGCCAATAAAGCTGCTCCAAATATTCCTCCAATAATATTACCTTCTGCAGACATGATAAAACCGGGTAAATCTTTTATTACTTCATCGTAATTTAAAACAATTGCTACTCCTTTTAATCCTAAAATAAAACCAAACAATCCATTTCCTGCTAACTCAGCAATACTTGCTTTTGCTCCTTTAATAACTTTAATAATTTGAAAAGTATGTAAGCCCTCCGCTTCCTTTCTTTTCATTTCTTGTATCCAGATGTAATTCGATAAAAGAAAGGCTATCGCCACCATAAAACCAAACATTGGTAAAGGGAAAGAAAAAGAAAATCCAAATAAATATTCTATTAAATCTGATAGGTATGGAAACATTTTTTAGTGTTTAGTGTTTAGTGTTTAGTGTTTAGTGTTTAGTGTTTAGTGTTTAGTGTTTAGTGTTTAGTGTTTAGTGTTTAGTGTTTAGTGTTTAGTGTAAAATAAAAAGTTCTAAAAACCATACACCAACAACCATAAACTATTTACTAACAACATCAGTCCAAAAACCATAAACGAAACAGCAACAAACAAAAGCTACCTCAGTACCAACAACCTTTCTGAATCTAATTTTATAAAGACAAAAAGGAGTATGGTAAAGGACCATAACGAAGAGCCTCCATAACTTATAAATGGTAGTGGTATTCCAATAACTGGAGCCAAACCAATAGTCATTCCGATATTAATTAAGAAGTGGAAAAACAATATGGAAGCTACAGCATATCCATAAACTCTACTAAAAATAGAGCGTTGTCGTTCTGCTAAAAAAAGTATTCTTAAAAATAATGCAATGTAAATTGACACCAAAAAGAATGTTCCTAAAAAGCCCCATTCTTCACCTATGGTACAAAAAATAAAATCAGTACTCTGCTCTGGCACAAAATTGAATTTCGTTTGGGTCCCTTCTAAAAACCCCTTACCTGTAAACCCTCCAGAACCTATTGCAATTAATGATTGTTTAATATTCCACCCATTACCTTGCCTTAGTTCTTTTAAACTATATCGTTTTGCTCCTATATCATCTCTAATTTTTTGCTTTTCTTCTTTAGATACTCCTTCTTCATCACGTTCTACTTTTAACGCCTCTATTTGTTCGATTAACTTATCTTCCTCACCTAACAGTACTGTAATTCTTGTTCTTTGATGTTCTTTTAACACCTTATTAAAAGCAAAATCGATACTAAAAACATAAGAACAGGTGAGTATAAAAATGAGAATGCCTAGATAATGGACAGCCTTATTTTTCATCTCTTTTTTTGTAATGAGATAAACCATCAAGAAAAATATTGCTCCTGCAAGAAAATAATACAATACATTAGGACTTAACTCAAAATGAGAAAAAGCATAGACTAAACCTGAGAAAACCAAAACAGAAATAAAAGCAACTTTCACATCATATTTCATTAATGTGTAAATAGCGATATAAGCAAAAGCTGCTGTTAAAATAATATCTACGGGACCAAAAATAAGAGTAAGTACAAAAACAAGGATTGCTAAAATTCCAAACAGCAAAATATTTCCTGACAGCCCCTCGCGATACAACACAAATATAAATGCAGCGTAAACCAACGTTGATCCTGTATCGTTTTGCAACAATATTAACACCGCTGGCAAACCAATAATTACAGCTGCCATCACTTTCGTTTTAATATCTTTCATCTTAATATTAATGGCGGAAAGATATTTTGCCAATGCTAAACTGGCTGCAAATTTGGCAAATTCTGATGGCTGAATTTTAATGCTTCCAAACTGAAACCAAGAGGTTGCTCCATTTATTTTAACTCCAAGAAACAATACTCCAACCAACGAAAGAAGTACCACTCCGTAAATAGGAATTGCAAACGAAGTGAAAAATTGACTATCCACCAAGAGTATTACAAAAGCAATAAGTAATGCTAAACCTATCCACATTAGTTGCTTACCATAACGTTGAGTAACATCAAAAATACTGTAGTGCTCTTCATTATAAACGGCTGCATAAATATTAATCCAACCCACAAAAACCAATATGAGGTAAAGTAAAATTGTAAACCAATCTACATTTGTAAATATGCTTTTATAATTTCTCACTTTTTAACCTTAACATTTAATAAGTTCGCATCTAAAATCCTTTGTTGCTTTCTTAAATTTTTATTTGAAATACTATCCGTTAAATATTGTTCTATCATTAAACTGGCAATTGGTGCAGCCCAAGTTCCTCCAAAACCAGCATTTTCTACAAAAACAGCTATGGCTATTTGAGGGTTTTCTTTTGGTGCAAATGCAATAAATACTGAATGATCTTCTCCATGAGGGTTTTGTGCTGTACCTGTTTTACCGCAAACAAGTATGCTCTCCATTATTTTGGCTCTTCTTGCTGTTCCTCCAGGCTCATTTACCACTCGATACATTCCTTCAACAATAGGTAAAAAATACTTTTTATCAACCCCAACAGATTCTTTTCGAGCGAATTGATAAGGTATACTATCTACCTTATCAATAACTTTAATAAAATGAGGAACATAATAATAACCTTGGTTAGCAATTATTGCCGATAAATTTGCCATTTGCAAGGGTATCACTCCAACCTCACCTTGCCCTATACTTAATGAATAAATAGTAGAAAAAGCCCAACGCCCTTCACCATACCACCTGTTATAAAAACCAACATCAGGCACATAGCCACTATTAATTCCTGGTAAATCTGTGGCTAACCGAACCCCAAAACCAAACTTTTTAATTTGCTTTGACCAAATACCTAATCCTATTTCACTATCCTTATAAATACTTTTCGCTCTTTTTTGTTGAATCAACCTCTTAAAAACACTATAGTAATAAGGGTTACAAGACATTTTTATTGAACTAGAAACAGATGTAGCTCTTGGGTGATTGTGACAATTTACTAAGCTTTTAATACAGGGAAAACTAGCCTCTTCATTAATTACTCCTGCTTGCATTCCAACTAATGCTTGTACTGTTTTAAAGATAGATCCTGGTGGATATTTCGCCATCAAAGCTCTGTTAAATAAAGGGTTCATTGTATCTCTACTCAATATAGGGTAATTTTGTTTAACTGCTCTACCCACCAACATATTTGGATCATAATTGGGTGCAGAAACCAAAGAAAGAATTTCTCCTGTTTTGGGTTCGATGGCAACAATGCTTCCTTTTTTATTTTGCATCAACAACTCTCCATATTCTTGCAAAACAATGTCCAAAGTAGTATAAAGTATTGTTCCAGTAACTGCCATAGTATCTTTTGCTCCATCTAAATAACTCCCTTTTTCTCGGTTGTGCACATCAACTAAAACACGTTTTACTCCTCTAGTTCCTCTTAACAATTCTTCATAAGAATACTCCAAACCGCTCTTCCCAATATAATCACCAGATTTATAATATGAATTATTATCAATAACCTTTTGATTTACCTCTCCAATATACCCAAGTATATGAGCTGCACTATTTCTAGGGTATTTTCTCAACGTTCTGGTTTGAACAAAAAAACCAGGGTATCTATACAACTGTTCTTGAATATTAGCATAAGAAATAGATGATATTTCTTTTAAAAAAGTAGAGGATTTGTACCTCGAATAATTTTTTGCTTCAAGAAATTTTTTAAGAAATTCTTCTTTTTCAATTTCTAATAACTTACAAAAAGCCAACGTGTCAATTTCTTTTACCTGCCTGGGCAAAACCATCAAATCATAAGCTGCTTCATTATATACTAACAGCTCTCCTTTTCTATCATAAATCAAACCTCTTGCTGGATACTGTATCTCTTTTCTTAAAACATTATCTTCAGATTCTGATTTATATTTATCATCCAAAATCTGAACATTAAATAATCGAATAATAAAAAGGATTCCTACTACTAAAAAAATGAGTCCAACAATAAATTTTCTGCTGGATAGATTCATGATTTAGTGGTGGATTTGTAATTGAAAAGTTGAACTACAAACACTAACAAGATCGTGAAAAAAGTGCTCGCAACTGCTCTCCCGAAAGTTTGAAAAAACTGAGTTAACTTAAATGATTCTAAATAAAACAAAAACAAATGATGTGAAAAAATTAAAATAAGAGCATACAATGAATACCAAGCTAAGCCCATAAATTGAATGTTAGGTTTAGAGTTAAATTCATAACCACCTCTAGGGGCCATCATTTTTAGCAAGTAAGCTCTAGCAAAAGCCATTAATACTGATGCTGAAGCATGCATTCCTAATGTGCTCGAAAAAATATCTACTGTTATTCCTAATACAAACCCCAATACCAATACCAACCAACTGGGTGTCTCAAATGGCAATGCAAGAATAAATACCACATATAAAAAAGGCACCACATAGCCTCCAAACTCAACATTATTTAAGATTAGTCCCTGAAAAAGAACCAATAAAATAAAGAGACCACTATGTTTTAAAACGTTAATTACCATTTAACTCCTCTAATTTTTCTTGCTCGACTTTAATTAATGATTTCACAATAAAAACGTGCGATAATTTTTTATAATCAACTGCCAATTCAATCTTAATGTTATAAAAATTGTTTCCTTCAGGCAAATCAAAATCCTGTATAATTCCGATTAATTCTCCCTCAGGATAAACGGATGAATAGCCACTTGTTATTATTGTATCTCCTTTCGTTAATTTTACATGGTTAGGAATATCTTTTAACCCTGCAATTCGATAATTACCTAATTCCCAAACCAACGAACCAATGTACCCTGATTTTTTAATTTTTGCACTTACTGCATTTTTCTCATGCAAAACAGACATTACTGAACAAAAATTTTCGGATACATTTTTTACCGTACCTACTACTCCCATGGCAGAAACAACTCCCATTCCTGCTTTAATTCCATTAACAGCTCCTTTATTTATAGTAATGTAATTCTCTCTTTTATTGGTTGAGTTATTAATTGCTTTAGCCGAAGTGTAAACATATTTCTGAGAATATGTTGTGTCATTAATTAAGAAAACATTGCCATAAACTTGATAAAAATTATTTATTTGAACACTTTTAAGTTTTGCATTTTGCTCAGCCAATTCGGAATTAATTTCTTTTAAGTTAAAATATTCATTAACGTTGTTCACTGTTGAATAAAGGTTTCCTATCAGAAAATTAGAAGAATTAAAAAACTTAGAATTTTGGTAATTATTATTTTGAACCAATAAAGTAAATGATACAAAAAGTAAAAACAAGAAAAGGAATAAGAATGAATTTTTAGATAAAAACCGTATTAAGTTCCCCATTATTCAATCCTATATTTATTTAGTTTTTAATTAAGAATGGAAGTTTTGCTACGTTTTTAAGTGCAATACCTGTCCCTCTAGCCACACATCTTAATGGGTCTTCTGCAATATGTACTGGAAGTTTTGTTTTCCCAGAAATACGACTATCCAACCCTCTAAGCATTGAACCACCACCTGCTAAGTACAATCCAGTTTTATAAATATCTGCAGATAATTCTGGTGGAGTCATCTCTAAAGCACTTAACACCGCGTCTTCAATTTTTGCAATTGATTTATCTAAGGCATGTGCAATTTCAGAATAAGAAACTATTATTTCTTTTGGAGTTCCAGTCATCAAATCTCTTCCTTGAACTGCGTAATCTTCTGGCGGATTTTCTAACTCCGTTAATGCGGACCCACACTCAATTTTAATTTGTTCAGCAGAACGCTCACCAATTAAAAGGTTGTGTTGTCTTCTCATATATTCTACAATATCATTGGTAAAATCATCACCAGCAACACGAATAGATTTATCACAAACGATACCTCCCAAAGCAATTACCGCAATTTCTGAAGTACCACCTCCTATATCAATAATCATGTTTCCCATTGGTTCTAACACATCAATCCCTATCCCGATTGCTGCGGCCATAGGTTCATGAATCAGATAAACCTCTTTTCCTCCCGCATGTTCTGCAGAATCTTTTACGGCTCTTTTCTCTACTTCGGTAATTCCTGAAGGAATACATATTACCATTTTTAATGATGGTGTAAACAATGGTTTTTTATCATTCATCATTTTAATCATCCCTCTAATCATGTGCTCTGCTGCATCAAAATCTGCAATAACACCATCCTTTAAAGGTCTAATTGTTTTTATATCTTCATGGGTTTTTCCATGCATTTGCATGGCTTTTTTACCAACAGCAATAATTTTCCCAGTCATTCTGTCTTTAGCAACAATAGAAGGTTCATCAACTACCACTTTATCATTGTGAATAATAAGTGTATTTGCTGTACCTAAATCGATTGCAATCTCCTGTGTTAAAAAATTAAATATTCCCATCAATATAATTATTACCGAGTGTATTTTGAGTTTACGTAAATGTACCTCTTAAAGTTTAATATAAAAATGGTAAACTCAAAATTGATGAACACCTATTTGTTAATGATTCTAATGTCTAAAATGACGAATCCCTGTCATTACCATTGCCATGTCATTGGCATCACAATAATCTACAGATAATTGATCTTTTATTGAGCCCCCAGGCTGTACAACAGCCGTTATTCCTGCATTTTTAGCAATTTCTACACAATCAGGAAAAGGAAAAAATGCATCTGAAGCCATTACTGCTCCATTCAAATCAAACCCAAAAGCGTTAGCTTTTACAATGGCTTGGTTCAATGCATCTACACGAGAGGTTTGACCAGTTCCACTTGCTAACAACTGCTCTCCTTTAGCAAAAACAATGGTGTTAGACTTGGTGTGTTTTACCAACTTATTCGCAAATTCTAAGTCATTAATTTCTTCGGCTGTTGGTGCTTTTTTTGTGATGGTTGTAAAATCATTTGCATTGGCAGTTTTTGCATCTTTATCTTGCTCCAACACACCGTTTAAAATTGTTCTAAATTGCTTGTTTGGCAATTCAGCATTTTTTTGAAGCAAAATAATTCTATTCTTTTTCCCTTTTAAAACTTCAAGAGCTTCACTATTATATGACGGAGCAATTACTACTTCACAAAACAACTGGTGAATCTCTTCTGCAGTTTCTAAATCAATTTCTTGATTAGTAATTAAAACTCCTCCAAAAGCAGATGTCGGATCCCCAGCTAAAGCATCCTTCCATGCATCAACTAACTTATCTCGAGAAGCTAATCCACAAGCATTATTGTGTTTTAACACTGCAAAAGTTGGTCTGTCTTTAGGAAATTCAGAAATTAAATTTACGGCAGAATCAACATCTAATAAATTGTTGTACGATAATTCTTTACCGTGTAATTTATCAAACATTGCATCTAAATCTCCATAAAAAGTTCCTTCTTGGTGAGGATTTTCTCCATAACGTAATGAACGTGATTCTGTAATACTTTGTTTAAAGAATTTCTCTTCATCATTATTAAACCAATTAAAAATTGCTGTATCGTAGTGTGAAGAGACATTAAAAGCAGATTTAGCTAAATGCTTTCTATCTTCTAAATCAGAAACCCCATTTTTCTCATTCAATAAGTTTAAGGTGTAATCATATTGCTCTCTTGAAGAAACAATTAACACATCTTTATAATTTTTTGCGGCAGCTCTAATTAAAGAAATTCCACCTATATCAATTTTCTCAATAATATCTTGCTCAGCTGCACCAGAAGCAACTGTATCTTCAAAAGGGTATAAATCAACAATTACCAAATCAATTTCTGGTATTTCAAACTCATCCAATTGAGCAACATCACTATCCAATTCTCTTCTACTTAAAATTCCGCCAAAAACTTTTGGATGCAACGTTTTTACTCTCCCTCCTAAGATTGAGGGGTAAGAAGTTAAACTTTCAACTGCAGTTACTGGAGCTCCAAGCCCTTCAATAAAACTTTGGGTTCCTCCAGTAGAATACATGGTAACTCCCAACTCATTTAAACGATTAATAATTGGTTCTAAATTGTCTTTATGAAAAACTGAAATAAGTGCGTTTTTAATCTTTTTTTGAGCCATTTAATTTTTAGTTTAAAGTTAAAAAGTTTAAAGTAAAAAGTTGATTTTCCTCATCAACTATCGCACTTAAAACTTAGCTATATTTAAGCTTACAATTTTACGCCTTTTTCACCCCTTAAACAATTCAAAAACAGGCTATTTTAACCTTTGTTGATAAGTGTTTGAATTTGTTTATAACATATGCGTGGTTTATAGTTTTTGGTGTTTAGTTTATAGAAAAAGGAACCCCACCAAACACCAAACACCAAAAATAAAAAACAAAACACTATTTTCGCAATATGATTATATACAACGTAACAGTAAACATAGAAGATAGCATTCAATCAGATTGGCTCAACTGGATGAAAACAGTGCACATTCCGGAAGTAATGGAAACAGGTTATTTTTTAGATAATAGAATGTCAAAAGTTTTGACTACTCAAGAAGGGGAAACAGGACATACTTACGCGATACAATACACTTGTAATTCTATGGCTGAATTAGATGAATATCAAGAAAAATGTGCCGCTCCGTTACAAGAAGAACACGGAAAACGCTACCAAGGAAAATTTGTTGCTTTTAGAACTTTGTTAGAGGTTGTTTAGGAAGTTGCTTTTATTACAAATCTTCTCTCACCGGAATCATTAAAAGGACCTTCAATTAAATTGTCGTCTTTATCTATCAATTGAATTCTAACTGCGTTTTCCTCATTGGTTAACCCGTCAATTTTATAAGCTGCCCATTTACTGAGAATAAACTCTGTTTCATTAATCGTAACCTTCACTTTATTTCCATTTTCTGAAATAGCTGTATTTACCAAATAAAAATCTAAAATTGGCTCGTTTGTTTCTGCTTGTGGTAAATAATAAAATAAATGCGGTTGGTTCATATCGAACAGACTTTCTACACCTCCTAAAACAGCACTTTTTAAAACACTTCCTTTATTGGTTTTAATACTGATGTTATTCTCATCGGTTAAAAAAGCCAAGAACACATTATTTCCATACATAAATTCAACCTCAAAAACATCCGCTTTAAATTGTGATAAAGAATAGTTATTTGCCAAATAAGCAATTGAATAATTTTGCACTCCATTTACAGAAAAACTCAAATGATTTTTTCCTTCACTAAACTTTTTAGTGTTTAAGACTATAGTTGCTTCTTTATTATTATCAGATTTAATTTCTGTTAAGGTTATTCCATCATTTTCTAAAACAACTACTTCTTCATCAAAAACTGGCTCAATTATTTTTATCTCGCCAGAAACAACGACACTCTGAACAGCTAAAGAATCATTTTTTGTGTTTTCAGTATCATTTTCTGAAACTTCGTTTCCGCAAGAAGAAAAAAGAAAGAGAAAAGAAGAAAGAGAAAAGACTTTTATAGTCTTTAATAATAAGATTGCCTTACTTTGGCTTCGCTCAGCACAAACTACCCTCGCAATAACGTTAACAAAATTCATCTACTCAAAATTTAAAATCAACTGGTTTTTTTCTACCGTTTCTCCTTTATTAATTGAAATACTTTTAATAACCCCATCAGTTGGCGATTTAATTACATTCTCCATTTTCATGGCTTCTAAAATCAACAAAGCATCACCTTTACTAACTTGTTGCCCTCCTTCTACAGAAACTTCCAAAACCAACCCTGGCATAGGAGCCTTTAGATCAGAAACTTTTTTACTAGCAAGGTTATCCATCCCTAAACTATGTAGCAATTCATCATATTTATCTTTAGCATTAAATTGATATTTAATACCATCAACTTTTATAAAAAAAGATTTCTCTTCAGGCTTAATGCTCAATACTTCTAAATTGTATGATTTGTTATCCTTTATTATATGGTAAGTATTTTCTTTAATTTTAATTACATCCCAATTAAATGTTTCGCCATTTAACAATCCTGAATTTAAATCTTTATCCAACTCAACATTAAATTCTTTTTCACCTTCTCTTACTACTTTTATTGCTCCCATATTTTTCAATAATTTCTTCAAAGATAAGGATTTGAATTACATCAAAAAATCTACTTTTGCCCAATGCAATTAAATTTCAAAAAAATAGGAGAGGGAGAACCATTGGTTATTTTACATGGTCTGTTTGGTTCGTTGGACAACTGGATGAGTTTGGCTAAAAAATTAAGCTGCCATTTTGAAGTATATGTAGTAGATGCTAGAAACCATGGTCAATCACCACACAGCGAAGAATTTAATTACGATGTTATGGCTGATGATTTGTATGAGTTTATTTTACATCACAATATTATTGACCCTATCATTTTAGGTCATTCTATGGGTGGGAAAACAGCCATGCAATTTGCCATGAATTATCCTGATAAATTAACAAAGCTAATTGTTGCCGATATTGCTCCAAAACCTTACCCTGTTCATCATACTGCTATTATAGATGGGATGTTAAGTATTAACCTTGATATAATAAACACTAGAAAAGGAGCTAACGAAGAATTAAGTAAGCATCTTGATGATTTTTCTACCAGACAATTTTTACTAAAAAACCTGTACTGGATTGAAAAAGAAAAGCTCGCCTGGCGATTTAATCTCCCTGTAATTACTAGAGACATAGAAATTATTGGACAAGGATTAGAAAATATTGAACCTTTTGAAAAACCGACCTTATTTATAAGAGGAGAAAAATCGAATTACATTACTACAAATGACTTTGTTATTATTAAAAATATTTTTCTAAATACTGAAATAAAAACTATGAATACTGGGCATTGGGTTCATGCCGAAAAACCTGCCGAATTCCTAGAAATACTGAACTCATTTCTTATTACTGACTAGTCTATTTTATTCATTCTTAGATAGAACAACCCTTGATATTTGCAACTTTATGAGAGCAATCAACGTCTTGGTGTGTATAAGTATGAAATATTATTACCTAATTCGTAACATATTTTGTATTATTGTCGTAACCTTATCACTATCTTAAAAAGATTTATGTTAATGACCTTCCGAAAATCTCTTTTAATTACTGTCCTAGTAAGTTTATTTGCTATAGGAAATGCTTTTTCAGCCGATTTTTACTGGGTAGGTAATAGTGGAAATTGGAATGATGCTTCACATTGGGCAAGTACTTCTGGTGGAGCTGGAGGAATAGGTATTCCAACCCAAAATGACGATGTTTTTTTTGATGGGAATGCTTCAAACTCAATTATTGAAATTCAGTCAAACATTTCTTTTCACAATTTAATCATTACTTCTAATCATCCTGGATTCATTATAAAATCTAATCCAAACGTTAAAATAAATATTTACGGAAGCATAAATGTTCCAAAAGTATTTAACAACCTTATACAAGGTGATATCCATTTTAAATCTATATCTAATCAAACTAATCTAAATTTTGGTTGGGGAAATTGGAATAGTAATATGTTTTTTGAAAGTAATAGTGATTTTACTTTTGACAGTCCCTTAACAAACCCTAATAAAACAATCACTCTAATTCGTGGTAAAATAATTTTAAATGGAAATGACCTTAGATGTAACTCTTTTATATCTAATTCTAGTAAAAAAAGAAGCATAAATGCAACTAATTCTCGAATTATAATTCATGATCAATGGATTACTAATCCTCATAAATTTACCCATGATTTAATCAGTGCTAACATTCATAATACAAATAACAATTTTAATGCTATTGACAAAGGTGGTGAAAACTTTACTATTCAACAATCAAAGGGATCAGGTGCTAAAACTATAACTGTGGTATCCATAATTACAGATACAGCTTCATGCGGGGATCTTTGTGATGGAATAATAATCGTAAACTGGACTACGACATGCCCTAGCGCTTCTGTGAACTGGAGCCCAGGATCACCAACAGGTGATGACAATGGTGTTAACCCAATAACAACAGGAACTGACACTATTTTCGATATTTGCCCAGGAATCGAATACACCGCTGTTATAACCAACAGTTGTGATGGTGATGCAAAATTTCCAAAAGCTACAGTATTAGGACATTCTCTAATAACACTTCCTATCCAACCAAACATCTCTGAACCCTCATGTAATGGGGTTTGTGATGGCTCAATATCTGCGTTTATTGATGCTGCAGGTTTCACACTCCCTTTCTTAACTTATCAGTGGACTCCTGGAGGGCTTGCTGACACAACAACAACCTTAAATAACCTTTGTGGAGGTACCTCTTACAGTTTGAATGTCTTAGATGGTTTTGGATGTGATACTACCTTCTCCTTTTTAATTCCACAACCCGATAGTCTTTATGTAAATGTAACACCTTCAGACCCCTTATGTTTTGGAGAATGCAGTGGAACTGCTACCTCAGTACCAATAGGAGGGACCCCTAATTATAATTATGTTTGGACAAGCCCTCCAGCTTTACTAACTGATACTTTTGCAACCATAAACAATTTATGTGCTGGAATTGCTTACACCTTAACAGTTACTGATGCTATGGGTTGTATTAATGATACAACCATTATTTTAACTGACCCTCCCCAAATAATACTCGACAGCTCTTCTGCAATGGTGAGTTGTGGTGGAGCCAACGATGGTCAAGCAACAGTAACCGTTTTAGGAGGAGGAACACCGAGTTTTGAACATCATTGGAGCAATGGAACCATTGATCTTGGATTAACATCAACCATTACAGGCTTGTCTCCTGGTCTTTATTGTGACACCATTTTTGATGGGAATTTGTGCGATACTATTTATTGTTTTAACATTACTGAACCTCCGATATTAGCCACAAGCACAACCACAAGCGATGTAACTTGTAACAGCACCTGTAATGGAACCGCAATAACTAATACAACTGGAGGAACTCCAGGTACTGGAGGATATACTTATGTTTGGGATTCAATACCTTCTGGAGGACCTTTTAATGGACAAGGAACTGACTCTATTTTTGGTTTATGCCCAGGAACCTATTTTGTAACAGTAACTGATAATAATAGTTGTTCTGTATCTGATACAGTTATTATTTCTGAACCGCCACTATTAGAAGCAAACCCAAGCTCAACCGATATTACCTGCCCCGGTTTTAATGATGGAACTGCTACGGTTAATCCTACAGGAGGATCAGGAACATTAGCTTCATTCACCTATGCTTGGACAAGCTCTTCAGGATGTTTTACAGGAGGAGCTTCTACACAGTCAATTTCTAGTTTATGCCCTGGAACATACTATATAACCGTTACCGACTCCTTAGGTTGTACAGCCATTGATAGTGTAACTATTTCAGAACCACAACCTTTAAATTTAACAATGACTGTAAGTCCTGAACTTTGTGCTGGAGATTGTAACGGAACTGCTGGAGCAACAGTAACAGGAGGAACTCCTGGAACAACTGGGTATAGCTACACGTGGACTCCTGCATCTGTAACAGTTGCACAAGGTCAAGGCACAGACTCTATATTTAACCTATGTCCAGACATTTATACTATTATTGTTACCGACTCTGTTGGTTGTTCTAATAACGCTTCTGTAACTGTTAATCCTGCAATACCTATTGTGGATAATTTAATTACCACACACATTACTTGTAATGGAGATTGTAATGGAACTGCAACCATCTCTCCTACTGGAGGACAAGCCCCTTATACTGTTTCATGGGATGGTGCATCAGCAGGGCCTCAAATATTAGCTGGAGGATCTGAAACAATAACAGGTCTTTGTCCTTTACCCAATCCACACACCGCATTAATAACAGATGCTCTGGGTTGTACATTGTCAGTTATTTTTGCAATTAATGAACCTCAAGCTTTAACATTAACTTCAGCGACAAGCGATCCTTCTTGTTTTGGATTATGTGATGGCTCAGCAATACCAACACCTGGAGGAGGAACACTTCCTTATGCACCAATAACACTTACACCTTTGTTACCTTCTGGACCGCCAATGGTTGCTCCTTTTACTGGTTTATGTGGAGGAACTTACTACTTTACTTTAACAGATGATTCCTTATGTACCATAACCGACACTTTTGAACTTTTTTCTCCATTAGAAATTTTTCCCAATGCAACATTTACCAACATTACTTGTGCTGGTTTAAATAATGGCACAGCTTCTGCAACTCCAACTGGAGGAGTACCACCTTACACTTCAATTGTTTGGAACACCTTACCTTTAGGGCCAATAATCCCTGGAAATCCGATTGTTGGCTTAGGCCCTAATCAATATGAAGTAACCGTAACAGATACTAACGGTTGTACAGGAACAGAGACTATTGAAATTATTGATCCCCAACCACTCACAGTTAGTGCAAATGCTACAGCAGCAAGTTGTGGAACAATTTGTGATGGTGTTGCTCTAGCTTCAGCGAGTGGAGGAACAGGTAATCCAGCTAACTATGTTTACAATTGGACAGGCTCAAATGGTCCTTTTACAGGAAATCCTTATACTGGATTATGTGCAGGGATAGATACAGTAATTGTAACCGATTCTATGGGTTGTACAGCATCCGATACAACACAGATTTCTGATCTAATCAAAATATTTATTAACCCTACCATCATTACCATTAGTTGTAATGGCGTATGTGATGGTGAAGCCACTGCATTTCCTAGTGGCGGAACCTTACCTTATACATACAATTGGCTGTCTGGTGGACTACCAAACAACCTACCTACTGTTGACAGTCTATGCCCTGGATGGGCCTACCTAACTGTAACAGATTCTAACGGTTGTGCAGTTACCGATTCGGTTTTTATGCCCGTAGACCCATCTGTTATACAAACTGGAGGGTACATTGTTTCTCCGATAAGTTGTGCCGGGGCATGTGATGGAGTGGTCACGCATTCTCCATCAGGAGGAACACCAGGAAATCCAGGGCCAGGCTATCAATCTGTTTGGACCTTGCCTGGAGGAATAGATACCAATAACGTTTGTGTTCCTGGTGCTATAATTACCGTCACCGATTCAGCTGGATGCGTGGCATCAGACACCCTAATTATGACTGACCCAAATCCAATCACCCCCAATGATATAGTGGTTGATGTGCTTTGTTTTGGTGACACAACAGGAAGTATTTGTGTAACTCCAACTGGAGGAACAGGTGGAACTTACATTTATAATTGGTCTTTTCCAGTTACAAGTACCGGTCCTTGTGCTACTGGTTTAGCTGCGGGAATTTATACTGTAACCATTCTTGATTCAAACGGATGTTCAATAGTAGTTACCGATACCATTAACGAACCAGTAGCATTAAGTGGTATTCCCATTGGTGTGAGTGAAACTTGTAGCGGATTGTGTGACGGTATGATGACTGTGATTGTGAATGGAGGAGTTGGGCCATTTAACTATACATGGTGTATCAACCCCCCAACAACCGCTCCTTTTGATACTATATTTAATATTTGTGAACCACCAGTATCCAACTTAACAAATTGTGTTACCATTACAGATAGTAATGGATGCCAGGTATTAGTAAACATTTCTATTAACCCAACTGTACCATTAAATGCAAACGTTACTGGAACACCTATTGGCTGCAACAGTTCTTGCGATGGAACAGTACTCTCTTCACCAACAGGGGGCAGCCCTGGTTATAGTTACTTATGGAGTACAAGTGTAATTCCTGCACCAACTAATTTAACCGATCCAAACCTTTCAAATTTGTGTATAGGTAATTATTTAGTAACTGTAACAGATACAAATGGCTGTATAGACACTGCTAGTTATACGGTAACAGGACCACCGCCTCTAAATGTAACATTAGATAGCACAAATGTAACTTGTAATGGTGATATTGATGGGACAGCAACAGCAACTCCAATAGGAGGAACACTACCTTATTCTTACTCATGGGTTGGCCCTCCATGTAATCCTAATCCTGGGAATACGGCTACAATCACTAACCTTTGTCCAGGCCCATATACAGTAACAGTAACCGATTCTAACAACTGTTCATTTATTGGTTCCGTTATCATTACTGAACCTGATCTAATTGATGACAATGAGGTAGTAACACTTGCGAATTGTAATGTTTCTGATGGATCAATATGCATGTTCCCATCAGGAGGAAGCAATATTTATACACACTCTTGGAGTACCGGAGCTACTACACCATGTATTACCAACCTAGCTGCTGGTAACTATACGGACACCATAACAGATAGTAAAGGTTGTGTGGGAATATTTACCATTTCCGTTACAAACCCTACTGGTCCTTCAGGGGTAACAGCTACTGTTAATGATGAACTTTGTTATGGCTCATGCGATGGTTCATTAAACGTTATAGTTATTGGAGGTACTGCTCCTTATACCTATGCATGGACAGGACCATCATGCCCAGCACAATGTCCATCTGACACCACTTTAACTGGATTATGTCCAGGAACTTATAATCTTATCGTAACTGAAACTAGTACGGGTTGTATCTTAGCAACAAGCTTAGTTGTTGGGGAAGCAGATAGTATTACTGCTAATTCTACTTTTACGGATACTAAATGTGTTGGTGCTTGCGATGGAACAGCAAGTGTTACTCCAACAGGGGGAAAATCTCCCTATACTTTTGTGTGGGGAAGTGATGGTTCAACAGGTTCTACTATTTCTGGATTATGTGCTGGAATAGATAGTGTTACAATAACTGATTTTAATGGCTGTACAAAAGTAGTTGTATTTAATATTTCAGATCCTAACCCATTAACAGTTATTTCATCAATAACTAATCCTACATGTAGTGGAGATTGCGATGGTACAGCAACAGTAACTCCTTCAGGAGGAACTCCAAGCCATAGCTACCAATGGAATGATCCTTTGTCTCAAACGGGGCAAACTGCTACTGGTTTATGTGATGGAACTTACATTGTAACGGTTACAGATTTTAATTTTTGTTCTATAAACGATACTGTTACAATTACTAACCCCCCTCTTATTGTAGCCAATGAAAGCACTACTCAATCTACTTGTGGAAACAGCGATGGTACTGCAAGCGTTTGTGCATCTTCTGGAGGAACAGGCTCTCATACTTATTTATGGACCACTATACCTGGCCCAGTAAACACATGTAGTGTAGCTGGTTTAGCAGCGGGAGCTTACCCTGTTGAAATAACTGATGGAAATGGATGTATGCAATCATTCTTAATTACGATAAGCGATATTAATGGACCCACTGTTAATGTTGCAAAAACCAATGCTACATGTGATGGTGTTTGTGATGGAACTGCAACAGCTAGTGCTACTGGAATTACTAACTTTAGTTATTTATGGACAACACCAACCTCTCCACCACAACCAACAACTCCAGGAATCGCAGGTTTATGTGCTGGAAATTATGCTGTAGAAGTAACCGATGGTAATGGTTGTATAACAACTGAACCCGTTACTATTCAAGACAACAATGCTATAACAGCAACTGTTTCTACAGTAGAACCAACTTGTAATGGAGATTGTGATGGATCTGCTTTAATAATTCCTACTGGTGGTATTCCACCATACAATTACAGTTGGATTGGGGGAAATGCTGCAGGACAAACGATAAATGCAGTTGGAGGTTTATGTGCAGGAAATTACACCGTTACTATAACAGATTTTGCAGGGTGTTCTTTAATTCAAAATGTAACCATAGACGAACCTCCTATTTTAAGTGTTTCGGTAGCTGGTCTTTCTGCTAATTGTGAAGGTTCTTGTGATGGACAAGCAACAGCAACTCCTTCTGGAGGAACTCCTCAATTTACTTATTTATGGTCAACAGGAGCTACAACTCCTACAATTACAGCATTATGTGCAGGAAACTATACCGTAATAACAACAGATTCTAAAGGGTGTAAAGCTAATGGAAGTATAACCATTGGAGATGGTGTTGCAATTACTGCAGTAACTAATCAGACGGGGGCAAATTGTGGTTTATGTGATGGTTCTATTACTGTGTCTGGTGGTGGTGGATCGGGTAGTCCTTACAATTACTTATGGTCTCCAGGTGGGCAAACTTCTACAACACTTAACAACTTATGCCCTGGTGCTTACCAAGTTGATATTTCTGACAATCTTGGTTGTACAAAAGAATTTAACATCTTAATTAACAATGCTAACGGACCAACATTAACAACATTAGCAGATAGTGTAACTTGTTTTGGTGATTGTGATGGATTAGCTTATACAAATGTTATTGCAGGTACAAGCCCTTTCATTTTCCAATGGGATGACCCTAACCTACAAATAACGGATTCTGCAACGGCTTTATGTGTTGGATTGTATAATGTAGTTGTTCAAGATTCATTCGGATGTGTAACAGTAGATTCTGTATCAGTACTTGGCCCAGAAGAAATATTAGCAAATTTTACTTTTACTCCCCCAACGTGCCCAGGAGCTTGTGATGGAACAGCAACCGTAACTCCAACTGGAGGAACTCCACCTTATACTGTAGCATGGAATGGTGGCGGACAAATTCCTATTGGTGCATCTCATACTATAACTGGACTTTGTTCAAATAGAATTTATATTGAAATTACTGGTTCAAATGGTTGCTCAATTATCGATAGTATTACCCTTAAAGACCCAACCCCAATTTCAATTACCATAAGTGCAACTACTGTAACATGTAATGGTGATTGTGATGGAACTGTTATTGCCAATGCATCTGGAGGAGATCCGGGCTACTCCTATTCATGGAGTCCAGGCCCTTTACCAAACAATTCATTAATAGGTGGATTATGCCCGGGATGGTATACTGTTACAGTTACTGACAATCTCAACTGTACAGATACAGCTGGTGCCCAAGTAGTCAACCCAACAGTTCTAGGCACGATCTCCAGTCCAAATCCACCTACTTGTAATGGTGTTTGTGATGGGAGTATTACTACAACACCAAACGGTGGTGCTTCTCCTTATTCTTACATATGGAGTAATGGAGATACTACTCAAACAACTTCATCAACACTCTGTTCTGGCACCTATGATGTAATTGTAATAGATGCAAATAATTGTACTACTTATGATACGATTGTATTAATTGCACCATCCACAATAAATGATAATACCATTATATCAGAACCAACATGTAATGTTTGTGATGGATCTGCAACATCAACACCAACAGGTGGTAGTGGAACATATAACTTTGTATGGACAAACCTAACTGCACCTACATATTTTAGTGATGATTTAAATGTAGCATCATCAACAGCAATTGCATTATGTGCAGGAACATACAATTTAGAAATTACTGACTTAGGTACTGGATGTATAGAAAACTTTACAATAATCGTAGATAATGCCACTGGCCCAGCACTCGCCTTATCTGCAACAGATGAAACTTGCCCAGGTATTTGTGATGGAACAGCTACAGCTATTCCATCAGGTGGAACTGCTCCATACTTATACAGTTGGACAGCACCTGCTACTCCACCAACAAACACAATGCAAACGGCAACAGGGTTATGTGTAGGGCAATACACCGTTACAGTAACTGACAGTAACAACTGTATTAGTTCAGATACCATATCTATTAATATAGATGGTTTGAATTTAAGCATTACAAGCATTGTTCCTGAAACATGCTTCGGAGATTGTGATGGTAGTGCTACTGTATCTGTAACAGGTGGAGCACCAGCTTACACTTATGCGTGGGTACCTACTGGACCTCCTCTTACAACTACACCACAAGCACTCAATTTATGTGTAGGAAATTATGTTGTAACAGTAACCGATACTGCAAATTGTAGTGATTCTATAAGTGCTAACATTTCTGGACCAGATATATTAACGGTAACTGCTAGTGTAAATACTCCTGTAAGCTGTAATGGCTTATGCGATGGTGCCGCTATTGCTAATGTATTAGGAGGTACTCCAAACTACCAATTTTCTTGGAATACAATACCAGTACAAACTACACAGATAGCTACAGGTTTATGTGCAGGAACATACATTGTTACGATTACTGATTACTATGAATGTACTACAACAGATACTATTATATTAACTGAAGCTCCTGCAATAGTAGATATTAGCTCATTATCCCCCCCTAATTGTGGTGCTTGTGATGGCTCTATTGGTGTAGCTCCTACTGGAGGTTATGGTCCTTACACCTACTTATGGACAATACCTGGTTCTCCTCCAGCGTTACCTCAACCAATAACAGCATTAATTATTAATCTTTGTGCTGGACCTTATACATTAATCATTACAGATACTGTAGGTTGTAGTGCAA
>NVUQ01000135.1 GCA_002401955.1 Flavobacteriales bacterium
TTGATAATTGATAATTGATAATTGAAGAAAAAAAATATTTTTTAAACTAAACCTACTAACAAATAAACTTTTCAACTTTATGAACTTTCTAACTTTAAAGACTTTATGAACTTTCTAACTTTATGAACTTGTTAACTATCTTTACAACTTTCAGACATTAAAAATTTACAACTCAAATGAAAAAATCAGAAATTAATTTTACCGTATCATTAGATGAAAATCATGTTCCAGAAAAAATAGAATGGACAGCAACAGATACTGGTGAAAAAGAAATAAAAGATGCCAAAGCAATGATTATTAGCTTATGGGATGCAAAAGAAAATAACACTTTACGCATTGATTTATGGACTAAAGATATGATGCTAGATGAGATGAAACATTTCTTTTATCAATCTATTATCACTATGTCTGACACCTACGAAAGAGCTACCAACGACAAAGTTATTGCAGAAGAAATGAGAGCGTTTGGCAAGATGATTGGCGAAAAAATGTTAGACAATAAATAATATGCTTTTCAAAAGAAGTTTAATATTACTGTTAAGTTTATTCTTTTTTGGGGTAAATCATTCTTATAGTCAATGTGAAAAATTGAAGAAGAAAAAGATTTACCAATTGCTTGGTGCAGCTGAGTATGATAATTCTAAAAGCACTGAGATTAAAACTTATGACAACACTTATGTAGAAGAATATCAAATTAATCTTTTTAAAGGCGTTGTTTATAAACTAATTTTTGATGTTTCTGCAATGCCCGAAGGTGTTATTATTAGATTGGTTGATTTAGGAAAAAAACGAGGGGCAGGAAAATATGAAGAAGTTTTTAATTCGGAAACAGCAACAAAGACTAAAGAAGGTAACTTTGAAGTAACTTTGGAATTTCCTCAACGCAAAATGTTGGTTCACTATGATGTAGTGAACAACACAAATCCAGGATGTGTTTCTTTTGTATTGGGTTATTATCTTAAAAATAGAATAAAATAAATGAGCAAAGATCTTATTCAAAAATACAATATTGCCGGACCTCGATACACAAGTTACCCTACGGTTCCTTTTTGGAATAAAGAAGGTATAGAATACGATAAATGGATTAATTCTACAAAAAGGGCTTTTAAAGAAAGTAATCAAACCGAAGGAATAAGTCTTTACATCCATTTACCATTTTGCGAAAGCTTATGTACTTTTTGTGGGTGCCACAAAAGAATTACTAAACAACACAGCGTTGAACAACCTTATATAGATACTGTTTTAAAAGAATGGGATTTGTATTGTGATTTGTTTGATGAAAAACCTCGTATTAAAGAAATACATTTAGGGGGTGGAACACCCACTTTTTTTAGTCCCGAAAACATTAAAAAGCTGATTAATGGCATTTTAGCTAAGGCTGAAAAATGTGAAGAATATGAATTTAGTTTTGAGGCTCACCCAAACAATACAACTAAAGAACATTTACAAACTTTTTACGATTTAGGTTTTAGAAGAAATAGTTTTGGAGTACAAGATTATGATCCTAAAGTGCAGAAAACAATTAACCGTATTCAACCTTTTGAAATCGTAAAAGAAGTAACGGAATTAAGCAAAGAAATTGGCTACACTTCTATTAGTCAGGATTTAGTTTTTGGATTACCACACCAAACTAAAGATAGCATTATCGATACTATTACCAAAACAAAAGCTTTAAAACCAGATAGAATTGCATTTTACAGCTATGCTCATGTACCTTGGATTAAAGGGGTTGGACAAAGGGGTTATGATGAAAATGATTTACCTAGTGCTGAAGAAAAACGCGTGCTTTACGAAACGGGTAAACAAATGTTTGCAGAACTGGGTTATGTAGAAATTGGTATGGATCATTTTGCTCTAAAAACTGATTCGATGTACAAGGCTATGAAAAACAAAACCTTGCACCGTAATTTTATGGGCTACACAGCAAGTAAAACACAATTGATGGTAGGTTTAGGAATGAGCTCTATTAGTGATAGTTGGTATGCCTTTGCTCAAAACGCCAAGACTATTGAGGAATACACTGAATTAGTGAATACTGGAAAAATTCCAATTTTTAGAGGGCATGAATTAAATAATGAAGATCTTATTATAAGGAAACACATCTTAAATATTATGTGTCATTTTGAAACTTCTTGGGCAGATACAGAAATGCAATTTCCTGAATTAGCAGCATGTTTAGAGCGTTTAAAAGAAATGGAACAAGATGGTTTGGTTAACATTACTGAAAACGGATTAACTCTTCCAGAACACGCCAGACCTTTTGTAAGAAATATTTGTATGGCTTTCGATTTACAACTCATTAGAAATAAACCGACTACTCGTATTTTTTCTATGACGATATAAATCGCTAGATTTGAACTAAACATATAATACGAATAAAGTGCATATGAACTTTATTTGGTTGTGAGGCAAACATAAAAGACAATCCTGACATTTAATTAATAATTAATTTATGTTCTCAAGAAAAAATATACTAATCTATTCAATCATAGTCATTGCTTTAATTGTTTTAGGAGTAAGAATTTACAAGATAGAAACTGAAAATCAGAAAAATTTAAAAGCCTTATTGAACCAACCAAAAACTGAACTAGAAATAAAAATGGATCAGTTTGAAAAGAACAAGCGTGACTCTTTAAGTCTTGAAAAGAACAAAAGACTAAAATCCGCTATTGACTTCCACAAAATAAAAAGAAAAAAATATGAGACAGTTGGTCAGTGGATGGATGGAGAAAATTCAGTTCTATTTATTATAGAAAAAAAAGGCATTCGTTTCGTAAGTGAAATCACAATTGAAACAAAAAAAATGACTGATATTTATGAATTAATGGAGAAGAAACTTCCAAATGGTATTGGATATATGAGAAAAGACATTGTTGAAGATAAAACATTAGTTGGGGAAGCTGATTGGTATAAAATAGAATATAATGGAGATTTAACAGATAATGACAAAATTGGGGTATTAAGCTATTTTAAAAAAATAGAGATTTAAGAGTAGCGCCCCCCTCTTCAAAGACTATCAAATAATTATGAAAAAACTACTATATTTATTATTCGTATTGACAATAATGAGTTGTGAGCCAGAACAATTCAAAACCGTTAATGGTGAAGAAATGGAAGTCTCAACATTAGTTGGAATGAACGTATTTGACATTGCTTATAGGTTTAGTCAAGACACTCCTGAATCATTAACAGGGACAAACAATGAAAGGTGGGTTGTTTATTACAAAGACATTAATGTGACACTTGAAACAAATAAATCAACAAATACTGTACAGAAGGCTAAAAAAGGTAAAAAACCAAAAAGTAGCACTTGGGCTAATTAAAGTAACTTTCGTTTTTAAAAAATAATTAATGGATTGGACTAAAATAAAAAAATCAATACAGATAGACTTACTCTCAAAAGATTTGGAGAAACCAAACATTAGATTAAATTCACTTGAAAGAGTTGAAAAGTTATTGACTCTAAAAAATCCAAACCTGATTAAAAATCCAAAAGTTGAATTTCGGTTAATTGACAAAAATGAATTAAAAGAAAGTCTTTCAACATGGAAAGAAAGCGGAAAAATTTCAGGATCTGAAAGTAGCATAATTAATGAGATTTATAAACGAATCTAAAAAACGATTTGCTAATATCATCTATATTTCATAGGGCAGTTGGTAGTAAATTGAAACAGTAAAGCAATTAATAAACTCCGTCAAAACTTTGTTTTGACGTTTTAAGATGAGAAAAAGTTAAAGCCAAAGCTTTGGCTACTTAGCTAAACGAAAATATGTACTTTTAAATCGCCCTACAAAAACATAGATTGGGCGTTGGGCTTAATTGGCGGACAAAAAAAAATATTGTGGAAACACTTCAATATTGCATCTTATAGTAAATGAAAAAATTATTATTAATATTTGTTTTACATTTTAGCTTGTTTTCATTTGGTCAAGGTATTGCTGATTCAACTATAGCTCAATTTTGTAATATAGCTTTAGAGGACTATTTTGATTCCGCCAATACTCCTTCCAAAAACAATAAATTTAACAGCCTCTTAATCGAAACAGAATTTGACACATCATTGCTTCTGCAAACAGTTGATTCGAATAAATTGATTTTCTTCAATACAAAACAAGGCGTTAAGTCATTCTTAGACAAGCCATATAAAAATCATAATGGACGAAGTATCTATGGTCTAAAATATCATATATATAATGAAGATACCGTTGACGTAGTCATCCATGGCTACACTATTGACAATATTAAAAAGAAATCGATGTCAATTGGAGTTTGGTGCGGTGGCACCATAGGCTATATCCCTACTGCAAGATTTGTCAGGAAAGAATCTGAATGGACTTATTTATCTTACAAAGAACTTATTGACCTGAAGTTAAAATAACACTAAAGCTAACAATTTCTACATTTCATTATGTTAGCTGATTATCCTACATTTGGTTTCAACAAAACGAAAACATACAGTTGTCGTTATATCCAATTAAGTAAGATGAAATTTATCTTTACATTTTTAATCCTTTTGCCATTTTTACAGGCTTATGGACAAAATAAGAATAGAGAGGACATCCAATTATCAATACACACAACCCCTTTAACTTTAATTGACACATATTCTGGTATGTATATAGGATTGGGTGGCGAAATTAAAATTTATAAAAACCTTTCGGCTAATATCACTGCTGGTTATTATACCAATTCTGAAACAAAACGCCTGATATATTCAGAAAATTGTGTACCTTTATTATATGGGAAAACGAGTAATAATTGGCATTAAAGAGAGTGA
>NVUQ01000136.1 GCA_002401955.1 Flavobacteriales bacterium
TTTTTTATTTTAAAAAAAGAAAAGAAGCTGAACAGAAAGTAAATTTATCAAATCGGTATTATACTTTGTATGATGTCGGTAATTATCTCATTTTAGGGGGTTACCATTCTAACCGCTAATACCACTTGGCAGCACTTAAACACAAGTTTCTACTTTTGGATGGGGGGAAGAAAAAACGCAAATACCTTTAGAAAACACTTAAAACCTTGTAACGAAATCGTGATTTTTTTAAACTGGATTTATACACTACAATTCGATATGGATAAATAAAGAAATGACCATCCTTTCAGATAGTCATTCACATATCTAGTAAGATTAGCATTACTTCCTACGTTTTTTATCTGACGAGCCTTTTGTAATCTTTGTCTTCAAACAAGGAAAAATAATAGGCGTAAGCTCGGCTCTGAAATTGGCCATGTCTTCATTTTTGGCTCTACGTGCGTCATCTTTTAGTTTGAAGTCACCATAGACAAGATCATCTTTTATATCCTTAGTTGCTTTTGTAGGACATATAATCAAGATTTTTTTATCTAATTCTTTTGAAGTAATAGGTTTAAGAGTCGCAATTTCTTTCCCTGGTTGCACTGATACAATAGAGTGAGCAAATGCTTGATTGCCTTTATAAGCAATGGAGAGAATGTTGTACTCGATTAACTCATTTAGTGTTTCCGAAAATATATTTTTATCTCGATGGAGCCTAATGTAGCTGTGTTGGTCTTGGGAAACGAGATAAACATACAGCCTGTCGAATTGAGCTGACTTTGCAATATTCACAGCTATTGGTTTATACTTGATGCTTACTTTTTTACCATTTTTAGTGGTATAATCGAGGGTTGATCTGTTTGCAGTGGCTTCCGCTATTGATTTTTTAAATTTTCTAACATTAAGTCCAATTTTAATATCAATATTAAACCAACCACTTCCACCTCCAAAACCACAAGGGGTATAGTTTACTTGTGCATAGGCAACTTTTTGGTTGAACCTAAGTTCTTTATTGTAATTTTCTAGCTTTCTAAGTTTATCAGCTGATGCTTTAGTCAGCTGTTTTTTATCGCTTATAGCATCAAGCCGCTGTTGTTCCGCTCTGATCTTTTTATTTGTCGCTTCAATTTCTAAGGCAAATTGTTTGCGTTTTGCATCATAATATTCCCCCAGCTTTTTAACTATTTCGATAGATGTTTTTACTCTTCCGTCTTTTCTTTCATAAAACGTTTCGAATTCATCTTGAACATTAGTATTAATTAACGCAGCCATAGAATCTATTTTATAGAAGGGGAGATCTAAATTTTTAACGTAGAGGCTCAGCATACTTTTATCACAAGTTTTGTAGATAACTTGAAGCCGTTTTTCAAACTCCTTGGTGGCTAAATTTGTATGCTGAAATTTGTCATTCCAAATTGCTTTAATGTCAGAAGGTGAAATTCCGTAGTAATTCGATCTACTTACATTTGATTTTATTTTTGGCATGAAAGTAAAAGATCCATTTTCCTTCCTTTTTTCGGTTGATGTTATTTTATTATTGCGACCGAAGACTTTCAGTGCTAAAGTCATACCTCTCGAAGGCTCCATGTCTATATAAACTACATAATTTACCTTACTAGGAATTTCATAAAAATTGAAATACCCGTCTTTGTTTGTCTTTGTGGTCATAATGGTATCCCCCTTTGTGTTAAGCATGTCAACTCTTTTGTTCTCGATGGGTTTGCCGGGGCGCTCGTTATATTTTCTATTCAAAAATTGACCCTTGAGTGTATAGTTATTGCCTTTGTTGTTTACTATATCATTAGGCGTAAATGTGTAGAAAAGACTATCGGTAAAGGTTTTATTTCCTCCATCATGACCCAGTGAAGTAACTTTATTTTGATAACCACCTGGGTAGAAATTAAGACCGTTAATGTCGATAGGGGTTAAATAGCGTTCAATAGGTTTGGGGTTAACCCAATCGATAGATCCATCTGGCATTAGTTTTCCATCGTACAGTTTCATTCCAGGGTTTACTTCATCAGTGGGTACTTGGGCATAGATTTCTGCCTCGGGGTTGAAACTTAATTGCTTCCCATGAGCAGTAGCATTTAAGTAAAACATGCCGCCAGTTTCTAAATGGTGGTCACCAGACTTGGTCGATAAACCTGCTTTTAAAATATCAATTGGATTCAGTGCTTCCTTAACTTCAAAACTAACGACTCCATCATAAACGTTTAAATTATTGTCTAGGAAAGCGTTTTTCGGAATGCCAAAAACAATCCCGTCTTCAGTTTCAATAATTGTATCTGCATTTGACTTAATAGTAAATAGTTGTGATGGTAAATACTTGTTAGCATTTGCCGTAGTTTTTTTACTGTTTTTGCTATGCTTTGTAAGATATGTGGCTATTCCAGTTTCAATAGCTGTATCTGCCTTTGTCTTAATCGTAGTTTTTTGTGCTTGTAAATTGCTGTCAGCAGCTGCCGTAACTTTCTTGCCGTTTTCGTTAAGTTCCGAAAATGTATCAACGCTATTACTCCAGGAGTACCAGAAAAAGGCTGAGGCAATCGCAAGAATAATAATGATACCTAATCCGAAATTAAATCCAGACTTACCTAAGTTATATTGTTTATTAGCGTTTTGAATGGATTGTTTCACTCCCATTCGTTCTATTCCTTTTATTACTTGCTGTTGTAATGCTACTTCTTTTTGAAGATTGTTATCTATGTTTAATTTATTTTCAAAGGTTTGTTTATCTACTGCTGAGAGTTCATTTCTCAGGTATTGTTCAATGATTTTTATATGTTCTAATTCGCTTCGCATGTTATTTTGTTTAAGGGTAATTAACTAGGATGACAGGAAATTAAAGTGCTTTTACTTTTAGTTTGGCTCTCTCCAAACATTTGTACTTCTGGTTTTTGGCAATCTTTTCAGATTTTAAACCAACTTTAGTTGCAATGGCTTTCATTGTTAAGCCATTGTAATAAAAAAGTGTCAAGATTTGTAAACACTTTTCTCCAATTTGGGCAAGTACCTGCTCAATTTTCTTGAATTTTTCTTCACGTTCAATTGCTTCTTGGAACTCAGCTTCCTCTTCAGATGTAAATTCAAAGTCGACAATCACCGACTGTTTTCCTTTTCTTTTGAGGTGCTGATCTTTCCATAGGAACCTACTTACACTATAAAGGTAGGTGCCAATTGCTGATGTGAGATTAAATTTAGTGTTACACACTTTTTCATAGAAGATGATTAATGCTTCTTGAAAAACATCTTTGGCATCTTCTTTAGAACCGCCTTTGGAGAGAATAAGTTTCTCTACTTGTGGGTAGTTTTTGTAAAGCTTAAGGAATGCTTTGTTTTGCTTTCCAGACTTTAAGAGTTCAATAATTGTGTCGTCATCCATTTTTGTTATTTATACTCTTAATGGGAAAAATACAAAAAGGTCTCCTTTGAATCTAATTTTTTATTGCTTTAGCCAAGAATTAAATTTGGTAATGTAGAGCGGAGTATTCCTATTTGAAACATACTAGCTGTCATTTTAAGTCTATATACAATAGGAGTTTTGTTATAGCCTGTAACGGATTCGTGAGTAATTAAAAAACGGCTATCTCTTAAAGGTATGGAAAGAAGATAGCCGTTAATAAATCTTTTAAGCCCAGTCATTTAAAACTTAAAAGAAATATTTTCTATGTTTAATCTAAAAATAAAATACTTAATAATGGGATCATAATGGTCAACATAAATTTTAAAAAACACAACTTCTAGATGTTGTAAAAAACTTTTTTAATCATTTTTTATTATGAAGCATTTTAAATTATTTAAATATTATTGATAGTTTTGAAGATGATTTATTGTAACGATACAACTTCGCGTAATTGTGACGGAAAACCATTGCCGTTGTGGATTGATTAAAAAATTGGAATAAAAGATATTTTATTAATTATAACAGAAGGTGTATAGTCGTTGTGGATTGATTGAAAATTGGAAAAAGATATTAAAAGATATTAAAAGATGTGCTTATTATTGGTGTAAGCGGGTTGTGGATTGATTAAAAATTGGAATAAAAGATATTCATCTATAAAAAATTAACAAGAAGTGATCTGGTAGTTGTGTATTGATTAAAAATTGGATAAAAGATATTTCAAAAAGAATTTTAAGTTCAGAAGAAATTGTTGTGGATTGATTAAAAAATTGGATAAACGATATTAAAACTGTTCTATATTATCATTAATTAATGTTGTGGATTGATTAAAAAATTGGAAAAAAGATATTACAAACATTGTGGTTAAAAATTGTTGTGGATTGATTAAAAAATTGGACAAAAGATATTAAAATGATGAGTGTGGCATTTTTTACAAGGGTTGTGGATTGATTAAAAAATTGGATAAACGATATTCGAAGCTTATCAAGTATTAAGTTCGGAAGCGTTGTGGATTGATTAAAAAATTGGATAAACGATATTTTTACATTAAAAGAGGGTGATTACAGCAAGGTTGTGGATTGATTAAAAAATTGGATAAACGATATTAGTTGATAATGCTATCTTCTAGTTATCAGTATTTTACAGATAAATACAGTTAAAAAAAATGGTCTGTTTTTGGATAAAGATTGTCTTAATTCAGTATTTTTTTATTTTAAAAAAAGAAAAGAAGCTGAACAGAAAGTAAATTTATCAAATCGGTATTATACTTTGTATGATGTCG
>NVUQ01000137.1 GCA_002401955.1 Flavobacteriales bacterium
ATTGATAATTGATAATTGAAGAAAAAAAATATTTTTTGAACTAAACCTACTAACAAATAAACTTTTCAACTTTATGAACTTTCTAACTTTAAAGACTTTCTAACTTTATAAACTTGTTAACTTGATGAACTTTACAACTCAAACAAAAACACTAGTTGTAATTACCGGACCTACAGCAGTAGGAAAAACAGAGCTTTGCGTAAAAGTTGCCCAACACTTTAATACCGAAATTATTTCTGCAGATTCTCGTCAGTTTTATAAGGAATTAGCTATAGGAACAGCCAAGCCTTCAACCGAAGAGATGCAAAACATTACGCATCACTTTATCGATTCTCATTCCATTACAGAAGATTATAATGTAAATGATTTTGAAAAAGATGCCTTAGCAACTTTAGCTAAATTATTTCAAAAACACCAAATAGTAATTCTTACTGGAGGTTCTGGTTTATACATAGATGCCTTGTGTGATGGTTTTGATGAAGAAGTACCAGGAAGTAACCAGAAAATACGAACTGAGTTAGAAAAACTTTATCAGCAATATGGTATTGAAACGCTACAAGAAAAACTCAAGCAACTTGACCCTGTTTTTTACACCAAAGTAGATTTAAAAAACGTAAAACGCTTACAAAGAGCTATTGAGGTTTGTATGCTTACCGGAAAAAAATACTCAAACATACGTAAAGGCAACAAACAAAACAGACCATTTAAAATCTTAAAAATTGGTTTAAATCGTGAGAGAGAAGAATTGTTTGATAGAATTAACCTTAGGGTTGATTTGATGATGGAACAAGGTTTATTAGATGAAGTAAAAAGTGTAGTGAAACATAAAGATAAAAACGCGCTAAAAACTGTTGGGTATACCGAGTTATTTGATTTTTTAAATGACAACATAACCCTAGAAGAAGCTACAGAAAAAATTAAAGTAAACAGCCGTAGATATGCTAAACGACAAATCGGTTGGTTCAAAAAAACAGATGATTACACATGGTTTCACCCAAAAAATAAGGAAGAAATTATAGATTACATTTCTTTAGAATTAAAATGATATATTTGGGTTAAACTAAATATATTATGGAAAACAATACAGCACCCCCGCAACAAGATTCAGGAAAAACAGTAGCAATATTAAGTTATTGCACGCTAATTGGTTTTATTATCGCATTGGTAATGAACGGAGATCAAAACAATAAATCAGAATTAGGTGTTTTTCATATTAGACAAGGTTTAGGAATATTTTTAACAAGTTTTTGTATTGGCTTTGCAAGTATCATATTAATGTTTATCCCTATTCTAGGATGGTTAGCCATTATGGGAGCTTATATTACCCTATTTGTGTTTTGGATTATGGGATTAATAGCTGCCATAAATGGAGAAAAAAAAGTAGTTCCTCTTTTAGGAGATTTTTACCAAAAATTGTTTAACGGAATAAAGTAAATTTATCCATGTTAGTTAATCTTAAGTAAACTTATTTGTTTGGTTAGTAAAGCTTCTCTAAATCACAAAATCTAATTTAGTTCTAGAATTGAACTAAAAAAAAATGATTGAATATTGAGAAATGACCAATAAAACATTTCAAATAAAGCGGTATTTGCAATAAGAATTCATCACAAAATTGATAAGCAATTAAATTATGTATATGAAAACGCTAAGTATTGTGCTATTATCGTCTATGTTTATTTTAAATATAAATGGTCAAACTTTAAAAAATGAATGGGTAGAAGTCAATAACGAAGGATGCACAGTTCTTGACCCATATTATCGCGTAGGAGTTTCAGAAACTTGGGATGGAAAATGTATTAATGGAAAAGCAAATGGTTATGGGAAATTAACTAAATATGTAAATGAAGTAATAGAATCTATTTACGAAGGAGATTATAAGGATGGAATAAGAGAAGGTAAAGGGAAATTCACTCATATTGGGGAGAATTCAGTTCTTGAATGTACATTTCATAATGGACAAGCCATCGGAAATGGTGTTTATGAAATGAAAGGAGGAAACAGATATGTCGGAGAAATAGTTAATTACAGAAGCCATGGAAATGGGATTCTTTATTTAGCTAATGGTGCAAAATTTGAAGGGTTCTTTGTTTCTGATAAAATGTATACAGGGAAATTTACTAATTACGATAGTAAAGTTATATATTTCCAGAAACGTAACATCGTTGAAAAAATAAAAGAAAAAGCAAGCAATTACAAACCCAAAATCGGAATAAAACTAACAGAATTTTTTGATGTAAATTGGAAGAGATGCAAGCGGGAAAACGCTTCTTTTTACAGATTAATAACTTACAAATCACCTAACAAACCAGATGGAATTGTAAAGGATTATTATATTTATGGACAAATTCAATCAGAATTTACTGCAGTTTATCTAGACTATGATGATGAAGATAAAAATTTTCACGAAGGTGTGGCTACTTGGTATTACGAGAGTGGTAAAATTCTAGAGACAAAAAATTACATCAATAATAAGTTAAATGGCAATAATAAGTTTTTTCACGAAAATGGTCAGCCATCCCAAGTAACTAATTATAGCTTTGGTATCATTGACGGTAAAGATACGAGATGGTATAAGACTGGGAAGCTAAAAATAATTGGAAATTATAAAAATGGAAAGCTACTAAATAATAAATATATTGAATACGATGAAAACGGTCTTGGAGCAATTGTTTATAATGAAAAATTTATTGCAAACAAATCTAATTGGGAAGTCACATTTGAAGGCAATAAGTCTGAAGTTACAGTGGATAACCGATTAAACCTTTTAGTTTCGTCCGATAAAATAGCAGCAAGATTTAACTATATAAGTTTAAACCAGGTGTCAAATTTTTCAGTTGAGACTAGTGTTAAAAAGAAAAATGGTGAAGATATCAATGGTTATGGCTTACTTTTTGGATTTAAAGATTGGGATAATTATTATGAATTCTTAATATCAGGTAATGGTTCATACAAGATTCGTAGCAGGTTTGAAGGAATTATAATGGATATAGCTGAATGGACTCCTTCAGATTATATTTATAAAGGCAATGATGAAAACCTATTAAAGGTTATGAAATTTGATGATACTTTTATCTTTTCCATTAATGGTCATATTGTAGAACGAAAAGAATCTTCAAGTTTAAGAGGTAATAATTACGGTATTATTGTAAGTGGTAAAGGGGAGTATGTTTTGGGAAATATTACTATAAAAGAGTTTGTATCAAATACTGAATTAGCAAATAGAAAGCCTGAGACAGAATCAATTGATAATAAAGAATGGAAAGGAAATGGAACTGGTTTTTTTATTGATAGAAATGGCTATTTAGCAACAAATTATCATGTAGTTGGAGATGCTAATGTCATAGATGTTGAATTTGTTAAAAATGGGGAGAAAAAGAATTTTATTGCAAAAGTTATTCAAACAGATAAGCAAAATGATTTAGCCATAATAAAAATTACAGATGATAGTTTTGTTTCATTTAATAAATTACCATATAATTTTAAGACAAACATAACCGATGTTGGCTCTGATGTTTTTGCTCTTGGATACCCAATGGCTTTAACAGTAATGGGAACAGAAATTAAATTTACAGATGGTAAGATAAGTTCAAAAACTGGTTATCAAGGAGATATTACAACTTACCAAACGACCACACCGATTCAACCAGGTAATAGTGGCGGTCCACTTTTTGATTTCGATGGCAATATAATTGCAATTAATTCTGCAATACTCCGACCCGATGTAGCGGATAATGTTTCATATTCAATTAAATCAAGTTACTTAAAGAATTTAGTAGATGTTTTAGATTATAAAATATCATTACCAAATGACCAAACGATAGTAGGTAAAACCTTAATTGAAAAAATTAAAATTTTATCTGATTATGTAGTATTAATAAGGGTACGATAAAAGCACATACCGCCAACAATTTCTATATTTCATTATGTTGGTTGATTATCCTACATTTGGTTTCAACAAAACGAAAACATAGAGTTGTCGTTAGCGATAATAATAAAAATGACAAAAGAAGAATATCGAAAAAGTGTTAGAATAGAGTTAGATAAAAAATCTCAATTTGTAAAAGAACGAATTAGCACTATTCTCACCATAATTCCAGAGAAAGCTAAAGGATTGTCTTTTGACATTTGTCCTGAACAAGATGGTGGTGGACAGTTTAGTGTAAGTGTTTCATTAGATGGACCAAACTTATATGTGCTTAATAAGGTAATTGAAGATTATTCTGATTTATTTGATGTACGATACACAAAAGAAGGTTTGAATCCACCTGTACCAATGGTGAACCAGCGTGAATTGGATTGGTATGTAAATGACATTCTCAGCTTAGAAGTGATAGACTGGATCACAAAAATTTGGAAAGAGAACTTTTCAGATGTTTCAATCGTTGCTACTATCGTTCCAGACGAATTATCAGAAATAGATTGTGTTGAATTAAATTGAATCTATCGCTAATCGAGTAGACGGCTCCGCCCATAACTGAGCGGAGTTCGCCTCTCACACCACCAAGCGTACGGGTCTCGTACTTGGCGGTTCGATAATTGGAATGTCTAGTATTGTTGTGACGAATTAATTAAGTCCATAACTTATATATTTGAATTATGGAAAAGAGACAGTATGAGAATGAATTTAAGACAATG
>NVUQ01000138.1 GCA_002401955.1 Flavobacteriales bacterium
TATACATACTTAACAAGTTATTGTCTTTATCTTCTCTGATAGTATTGTTTGAAAATTACAAGAAGAAGAAGAAGAAGAAGAAGAAGAAGAAGAAGAAGAAGAAGAAGAAGAAGACAATAAAAACATGAAAAACATGAAAAACATAAAAAAAACAGCAGCACTATTTGTTCTTTACCTAAACCTACTCTTTAGCTACAATATACAAGCCCAAGCACCAGTTTTTGAATGGGCTAAAAGCGTGGGGGGAATATCTTCAGATAGGGCCAAGTCCATCACCACCGATAACAGTGGTAATGTCTACACCATAGGTGACTTTAAAGGTACAGTAGATTTTGACCCAGGCCCAGGAACTTTCAACCTTACCAATTCTTTAGGCTATGGTACCTTCATACTAAAACTCGATGCAAATGGGAATTTCCTATGGGCAAAACAAATAGAAGGAATAAATGTGTATGGCAATTCCATCACAACCGATAACAGTGGAAATGTATATGCTACAGGATCATTTTTTTACACAGTAGATTTTGACCCAGGCCCAGGAACGAACAACCTTATTAGTAATGGAAATAAAGATATCTACATTCTAAAGCTGGATTCAGGCGGCAATTTCCTGTGGGTCAAGCAAATAGGAGAGGCAGGTGATGAAGAAGGCCAATGCATCACCAGGGATAATAGTGGCAATCTCTATATTACAGGAAGATTTACTGAAACAGTAGATTTTGACCCAGGCACAGGAACTGCCAACCTTAATTCTAATGGAATTTACGATATCTTCATACTAAAACTCGATGCAAATGGGAATTTCCTATGGGCTAAAAATCCAGCAGGAGTAGATAACGATATGGGCTACTCCATCACAACCGATAACAGTGGAAATGTATATGCCACAGGTCGATTTAAGGAAACAGTAGATTTTGACCCAGGCCCAGGAACTTTCAACCTTAATTCTAATGGATCTTACGATGCCTTCATACTAAAACTCGATGCAAATGGGAATTTCCTATGGGCTAAAAGTATAGGAGGAGCAGAATACGAAGAAAGTAAATCCATCACAACCGATGCCAATGGAAATGTATATACCACAGGTGACTTTCAAGGTACAGTAGATTTTGACCCAGGCCCAGGAACTTTCAACATTACCTCTTATTATAATTCGAGCCAGAATCAATATAGCCTTGATGGCTTCATTCAAAAACTCGATGCCAGTGGAAATTTCCTGTGGGTAAAACGAATAGGAAGTTTCATTAATGGTATGTTCAAATCCATCACCACCGATAAATATGGCGGTGTCTATACCACAGGATTATTTTATTACACAGTAGATTTTGACCCAGGCCCAGGAACTTTCAACATTAGCGATTCTGGTGGCGGCAATATCTTCATCCTAAAGCTAGATACCAGCGGCAATTTCCTGTGGGTAAACCAAATGGGAGGACCATCGATTGATTATGGATATGCTATCACCATCGATGACTGTAGAAATATCTATACCACAGGTATCTTTGGGGAAACAGCAGATTTTGACCCCGGCACAGGAACTGCCAACCTTACTTCTAATGGGTCGCGTGATATATTCATTCAAAAGTTAGGTGACTGCATTATTCTACCAGTTGAATTAGTAAGCTTTAAAGGAGAATGCAATGGATTAACTGTTGAATTAAATTGGAGTACGATTTCGGAAATTAATAATGACTTTTTTACCATAGAAAAATCATTGGATGGGGAAATTTATTTTTCAATTGGGACTATTCAAGGACAAGGAAACTCCTCTAATTTAACCTCTTATAGTTTTATTGATGATAATACCAGTAAACAACCATATTATAGACTAAAACAAACCGACTTTAATGGTGAAACAAATTATCACTCAACTATTTCCGTTTTTTGTAATAAAGACAGCTTTTTTAAATTTTATCCCAATCCCGTTAAAGATGAATTAACAATAACGCTAAGCAAAACTGGAGTATATACTGTAGAAATAAAAGATTACTTAGGAAGATTAGTTTTAAGTGAATCTATACCTAACAATGATTTATCACATAAAATATCTTTAAATAGCTTACACACTAAAGGAATATATTTCGCATTTTTACGAAATAAACAAGGAAAGATAGTCGCTTCTGAGAAAATTTTAAAACAGTAGCTATTTTTATTTTCCATTTTTTAAGATTAGGCTAAAAATTAGAAACTATCAACATAAAAGCTCATAAAGGCACTATCCGCATCTACGATTAAACTACTCCAACGCATCCTCCTTAAAACTCATTTCAATTAGTATTTTTAAAAACGATTCCTAAACCATTAATATTGAAAATGGACAAATAGTAATAATTCCTATTGACTATATCATACCTAGCGGTATAAACCTTATTACCGCTAAGTATGAAAAAATATATAGCAAAAAACTAATTATAAAATAAACGTTATTATCAAATAGAATGAACGCTTTTTCTTAATTGAATAGGGATTTTTTCATTCACTTATTCAGTATTATTTCGAAAAACAATTACTTTTGCTACTTCAATGATAAAACACATTCAACATCCCATTTTTAAACTAATTACAGAAGCTGCCAATGAGCTTAATGTTGATGCTTACGTAATTGGTGGTTTTGTTAGAGATATTATCTTAGAACGACCCTGTAAGGATATTGATGTTGTTGCCATAGGTTCTGGAATTGATTTAGCCAAAGCTGTTGCCAAAAAAATAGGTAAAAACACTAAAGTAATTGTTTTCAAAAATTTTGGAACAGCAATGCTTGTTTACCAAGATTTTGAAATTGAATTTGTTGGTGCTCGAAAAGAATCTTATGATAGGGGCTCACGAAAACCTATTGTGGAAGATGGTACGCTAGAAGATGATCAAAACAGAAGAGATTTTACAATTAATGCTTTAGCAATTAGCTTAAACAAAAACAGTTTCGGAAAATTGTTAGATCCTTTTGGAGGAATAAAAGACATAGAAAACAAAATACTAAGAACTCCCCTAGAACCAGATATAACTTATTCTGATGATCCCTTAAGAATGATGCGAGCAATTCGTTTTGCCACACAATTGAACTTCACCATTGATGCTGCATCTTTAGCTTCTATTACAAAAAATAAAAATAGAATAGACATTGTTTCTAAAGAACGTATAATTGTTGAACTTAATAAAATTATCCTCTCTCCTACTCCATCTATTGGTTTTAAAATATTGTTTGATACTGAATTACTGGAAATCATTTTTCCTGCATTAGATAATTTAAAAGGTGTAGAAATTATTAACGGACAAGGACATAAAGACAATTTCTACCACACTATTGAAGTATTGGATAATATTTGTCCGAATACAGATAACCTTTGGTTACGTTGGGCTGCAATTATGCACGATATAGCCAAGCCAGCGACTAAGCGTTTCGAAAAAGGTCATGGTTGGACTTTCCATGGACATGAAGATAAAGGTGCTAGAATGGTTCCTAAAATATTTAAGGGATTAAAACTTCCTTTAGATCATAAAATGAAATACGTACAGAAACTAGTACGATTGCATTTAAGACCAATTGCTCTAGCTAAAGATGTTGTAAGCGATAGTGCTATTAGGCGTTTACTGTTTGATGCTGGTGAAGATATTGATGATTTAATGACACTGTGTAATGCAGATATTACTTCAAAAAATGCTGTTAAAGTAAAACGATACAAAGCTAATTTTACTCTTGTTAAAGAAAAGCTTAAAGAAATTGAAGAAAAAGACAACATAAGAAATTGGCAACCTCCTATTTCTGGAGAAATTATTATGGAAACTTTTAACCTAAAACCTTGTAGAGAAATTGGCACTATAAAAGATGCCATTAGGGAAGCAATTTTAGATGGTGATATCGAAAATACTTATGATGCTGCCCATCAATTGATGCTATCTAAGGGAAAAGAACTCGGGTTAGCAAAATAAATTCCTAATTTTGAACTTTCAACACATCATAAACTAAATGGACATGAGCATATACAAATTTAGAGTACTACTAGAATCCCAAGAAGAAATTTTTAGAGATATTGAAATTAAAAGCACACAAAATTTTGATGATTTACACCAAATAATATTGGCCTCTTACGGTTTTGATAATTCTCAAATGGCGGCATTTTACCTAAGTAATGATCAATGGGAAAAAGGACAAGAGATTACTTTGTTCGACATGCAGATTGAAGAAAAAGAGCAAGAACAAGTATTGGTGATGGCTGATACAGTTATTAATACACAAGCCAATTACATTGGTGCTCATTTATTGTATTCTTATGATTTCTTAAACTTGCGCAACTTCTTTATTGAGTTGATGGAAATTACTGTTAAAGAAGATCCTAATGCCTTTTATCCTAAAGTAGTTTACACACAAGGAGAAGCTCCACCTCAACAACCTGATGTTACTGAAATGAGTGAAGAAGATATGGCTAACGAATTATTGAAAGATGCTGGGTTTGGTGAAGATGGATCTGATCCTAACGATATTTTTGATGGATTCGATGATTTTGATGATTTCCAGTAGATAATTGATAATTGATAATTGATAATTGATAATTGATAATTGATAATTGATAATTGATAATTGATAATTGATAATTGATAATTG
>NVUQ01000139.1 GCA_002401955.1 Flavobacteriales bacterium
AATCTTGACCCTAAATGGAAAATGTATAGAAATATTGTAAGAGCTGTTAGGTAAAAGTTGGTAACAAGCTGTTATATTGCATTTGGCTGCGAGCAGTTTTAGCTTTTTGAAAATATTGTGAGTTAGTGCCATAATTTTAGCTAGTGCTTTTTAATAGCATATTAGCGAGCTGCATTCTCGCTTTGTAACTTGACATTTTTTCGCTATTTAGTTGGTGCGGTTTCGGGCGATTCCTCACAAAAATTATTACTTTTAAAGCATTGAACCTACTAAAGCACATTACATATAGTAGCGTTGGCAAGCATTAGGAGACAATGAATTTTAGGAATTTCTTATAACCCAATTCCTGCTATCATCTTGTAAGAACGATGCATATAACATTGGCTATGACTGGACTGAACATTTATGTGAAATTCGAGAATTCGAAGTTAACGGTGGTAAGGAAGCTGATGAATTAACTGCCAAAGCAATTGTGACCATAAAAGTGATTACAGAATCTGAAAATTTCTTCTTCAATAGTCTCTTTTTTATAGTTTATAAATTTATGCCTTTTTCGGCTTATTTTCATGTCCTATTTAGGGGAGACTTACACTTGGTTAAATAGAGGTTAATGCGACAGGTCCTTATGTTGTATTATATTTATCCGAAAGGAATTCTTTGAGACTTTTTATTCATTATAATGAAAATGCGGAAAGAAAATAACCTGCGCAGGTTTTACCGTTAAATCTCAAAAAGTAACTATTGAATAAAAAATAGGCACATATTTCTCCCATTTGTTATTTTTCAATATCTTCGAAGCAATGAAGATACGATTACTTATACTAGCAATATCCCTTACCACACATATGGCTGGACAAACTATAGCTATTACAAAACAAGAAGCTGTAGATTGGTTAGAAAATTCGACTTTAAAATTCACTAAAAATAAGGGGCAAATAATGGATAGGAATGGAGGAAATCGTCCTGATGTTTTATACACTAGTGAAGGATCTAATATTGAGATTTATATACGAAAAACTGGTGTAAGTTATGTTTTAAGTGATATAAATAAGCTTTTGAAGGAAAAGTATGATGAAACATTTGAAAATAAAAAAGATTCAAATTTTAAACTTTCTAAAATATTTGAAAACTGGAATGAAAGATTAAATATCCATCAGATTAACATGGACTTTATTGGTTCCAACAATTCAGTAAAAACTTCTGAAACAGGAATAATTGAAGGAGAGATTAACTATTATTATGAAGATTGTCCCGATGGAATAAAAGGTGTAAAACAGTATAAGGGAATTACCTATAATAATATTTATGATGGTATTGATGTAAACTTCTATGGCAATTCAGGAGGTATGAAATATGATATTATTGTAAAACCTCATATTGATCCTAATCAAATTAAAATACGATGGTCCGGTGCTGATAAAATTGAGCTTAATGATAAAGGTCAATTGGTGATTGAAACAAGATTAAATAAAATTTATGAATCTATACCAAAGGTTTATCAAGAAATTAACGGTGAAGTATTTAATGTGAAAGCAGAATATATTCTATCAAATAATTCTGAAGGAGAAGCTATTATTACATTTAAATTATCGAGTTACAACCACAATTATAGCTTGATAATTGACCCTTGGCTAACTTATTATGGTGGAATTGGGTACGATTGGGGAGCTGATATTGATACTGACAGTATAGGAAATGTTTATGTTACCGGTCCCACTAGAAGTGCATCAGGAATTAGTTTTGCTGGATTTCAAAATGTTTTCTCTGGGGGAATACAAGATTCGTATTTGGTTAAATTTGATGAATTTGGAAATCGTATATGGGCAACTTATTATGGTGGAAATGGACAAGATGCTGGGCAGGATGTTGTCACAGATATTAATGGATATATATATGTAGCTGGTAATACTACTAGCTCTAGTGGTATTGCTTCTGGCGGGTTTCAAAATTCGTTTTCAGGTACTGAGGATGCTTTTTTGGTGAAATTTGATAGCTCAGGGAATCGTATTTGGGGAACCTACTATGGAGGTTCAAATGCAGATGGAGGCTTTGCTGTTTCGACAGATTTATTTGGGAATGTATATCTGCTTGGTAATACTAATAGTTCGAGTGGTATTGCTTCTGGCGGGTTTCAAAATTCATATGGTGGTGGTGCTCAGGATGCTTTTCTGGTCAAGTTTGATGGAGCTGGGAATCGTATTTGGGCAACTTACTATGGCGGGAATGGACTTGATAGATCTCATGGCTTATGTACTGATTTTAGTGGAAATGTATATATTGTTGGACAAACTCAGAGTCCAAATAATATTTCTTATAATGGGTTTCAAAATACTTATTCACTGAATGATGATGCTTTTTTAGTAAAATTTGATGGAAATGGAAACCGAATATGGGCAACCTATTATGGTGACAATGGTCGTGATCTTGGGTACGATGTTGCTATAGATAATTCGTATAATGTTTATTTAGCTGGAGGAACTAATAGTTTAGTTGGAATTGCCTCTGGTGGGTATCAAAATATTTATGCTGGAGGGATTCTTCAGGATGGTTTTTTGGTAAAATTTGATAGCTTAGGGAATAGAATTTGGGGTACATATATTGGAGGTACAGACAATGACAACATTCACTCTGTAGAAGTTGATTATCAAAATGATCATGTTTATGTTTCAGGCTCTACATACAGCAACAATTTTCCTACCACAGCATGTTCGCAATCACCATCATTTATAATAGTAGATGATGATTTTATTAGTCATTTTTATCCAAACGGCAACCTTTTTTGTTCTTCCTACATAGGGAGTCGCCATAATGGGGATGCTGAGTTAGCTTTAAGTGGATGTTATATATATGTCACTGGATCCACTCAAGGAGGAATGCCTGTTACTTCAGGAGCACACCAAACAACCTTTTCAGGAGGTGGAGTTGATGCCTTTATAGGTCAACTAAATAAAAATACTTGTGGATTATCTTTACCCACAATCAATCTAAATTCATCTCAAATAAATAGTACTGCTTGTATTCCTTGTAATGGCATCGCATCAGTTCAGGTTAATAGTAGTTGCCAAGATAGTTCTCTTTTCAATTATGTATGGAGTAATGGACAACAAACTATAAGCACAGATCTAACTTCAGATAGTATTACAGGATTGTGTGAAGGTAATTATTGGGTAGAGGTTACTAATAATTGTAATCAAGTAGATACAGTATTTTTTAGCATTACCTCAAATATTCTTTGCTTAGAAGTTTCTCTTAATAGCATTCCAGATACAATTTGTAGTGGGGACACTTCTTTGTTAAACGTTTTTGTGAACAATGGAGCACCTCCATTTACTTACTCATGGACTAATACATCAACTCTTTCTAATCCAACTGATTCTACAACCTTAGCCTTTCCAAATTTAACAACCATATACCAAGTAATTGTAACGGATAGTAATGGAGCAATAGGAAGCGCGGATTTGGAATTAGTAGTTAATCTAATTTATTCAATTAACGACTCAATTCATCTCTGCCAAGGAGATAGCGTTTTCTTACAAGGTTCTTTTCAAACAACAAGTGGGACTTATTATGATTCATTAAATACAATTTTTGGATGTGATTCAATCGTCACACACAACTTAACTATCAATAATTCCTCAAGTAGCACAAGCACTATTAATGCATGTGATTCAATCACTTGGATTAATGGAATAACTTATACCTCCAGCAACAGCATAGCTCAAGACACTTTGATAAATGCCGTTGGATGTGATTCTGTAATTACCTTACATTTAACCATCAACAATTGTGATAGTTCAATGATAATACCAAATATTTTCACACCAAATCAGGATGGTTTCAATGATTTATTTTTACCTTTTTTAGGTCTCGATTTAGAATCAATCAATAGTAAAATTTTCAACAGGTGGGGACAGTTGATTTATCAATCAAATCAAATAAATGAAGGATGGAACGGTCGTACTACAGCTGGAATTAAAGTTTCTGAAGGAACATACTTTTACATTATTGAAGTCGTAATTAAAGAAAATGGAATTTCAACTATCTACAAGGGAGCATTAACCTTAATTCGCTAAATTATTGGACATGAGTAAAACACGATTTGCCAACAAAGAACTGTGCTAAAAATTAACTTATTTTCAATTTAAAGCTGGATTTACACTTCTATACTCATTATCATAAACTAACCCTGATTTAGCTATTGCAAAAGCCTGTTTTAAAAGTTTATTGCAAACTGCTATCAATGCTAACTTCTTACTCTTTCCTTTAGCTACTATGCGGTCATAAATCGCTTTGCATGCCTTATTAAACCGATTTGTAATCAAAATGCCCGATAATTTCGTTACTCTCAACTACTTAAAAACGAGGTTTAAGCCTCATAGAACTGTTCGAAATGTTAGTAGAAAAGAGCGGGGATTATCTATGTTGACGAGATCTATAGTCTCTTCCTCTATATTAACCTTAATCCTCTCTTTTGTTCTTTCTGATTAATTCTTAAATTTTGGAATGTCTAGTATTGTTGTGACGAATTAATTAAGTCCATAACTTATATATTTGAATTATGGAAAAGAGACAGTATGAGAATGAATTTAAGACAATG
>NVUQ01000140.1 GCA_002401955.1 Flavobacteriales bacterium
TAAAAAAAAATATTATAAATATTGGAAATTGTTACGTAATAGTACTTATAAAAAAAAATCAAAAAAATATTTAAAATCAAAATATTTGTTTAATGAATGGACTGCAACTGACTCTACAAATACACATATATTATTAGACCTTTTTAAACAGTATGGTTTTATTGGGGAAGAACTTGTTGGTTTTAAAGGCTATCTTAATGTAATTACTATCTTGACACATTTTGACAGCGATACTAACAATTTAATTTTAGACCCTATTTTTAAAAAGGCACGTAACGAAGGACGAATTTGGCCAATTCATTCTTCACAAATTTTAGATAGGCATTTAGGTAATAAGTTTACAATTCAAAAATATTGGACATGGCCAGATATGAGTAAAACTAAATACCCATTCTCAGATGTTGACATTCCAAAAATTATAGAGCTAAGAGAAAGTATTGGTATTTATGATTCAAAGGTAAGGCAAGAATATAAAAGAGGTTATTGGATACTCAGAAATAAATTTAATTATTAATTAAATTTGATGAAGTTTCCTTTTTACGAGCAGCCAGATGAGATGGATTGCGGAGCAACGTGCATCCGTATGATAGCTAAATATTATGGCAGAAGTATATCGTTACCAAAACTTCGTAGTTTGTCAGAAACTACAAGAGAAGGTGCATCATTAAAAAACATTGCCAACGCAGCCGAAAAAATTGGTTTTAGAACTTTAGGTGTTAAAGTAACATACAAAAAATTTGAGAAAGAAGCCCCTCTACCATCCATTGTTCATTGGAATCAGGAGCATTTTGTTGTAATTTATAAGATAAAAAAAGATAAGATATTTATTGCTGACCCTGCTCATGGTTTATTGGAATACAGTACTAAAGATTTTTTTAAAAGCTGGATAGGAAATAATGCTGATGAAAACACTGAGGATGGTATTGCACTTTTACTTGAACCAACACCTAAATTAAACCAAACAGAAACAGACGATAATACAGAAGCACAAGGAGGATTTTCTTTTTTATTTAAATACCTTTTTCGTTACAAAAAGTTCTTGGTTCAATTAGTCATTGGATTATTAGCAGGAAGTTTATTACAGCTAATATTCCCTTTTTTAACCCAAAGTATAGTTGATGTAGGAATACAAAACCAAGACATTAATTTTATTTACCTCATTTTAGCTGCTCAACTGTTTTTATTTATTGGTAGAACAAGTATTGAACTCATTAGAGGTTGGATATTACTCCATTTAAGTACACGGATTAATATTTCTTTGATTTCAGACTTCTTCATTAAGTTAATGAAGTTGCCCATTTCATTCTTTGATAGTAAAATGACAGGTGATATTATGCAACGTATAAGTGACCATCAACGGATAGAAAATTTACTAACTACGACTAGCTTAAATGTGCTTTTTTCTATGTTTAATTTAGTAATATTTGGCGGAGTGTTAGCTTGGTACAGCACACAAATATTTGCTATTTTTTTAATAGGAAGCATTTTATACTTTGTTTGGGTAATGCTTTTTTTGAAAAAGCGAAAGGATTTAGATTACCAGCAATTTACCCAAATGAGCGGGGAGCAAAGCAAGGTAATGGAACTCATTAACGGAATGCAAGAAATAAAACTCTTTAATGCCGAATTACAAAAGCGTTGGGGGTGGGAATACGTACAGGCAAAGTTATTTAAAATAGAGGTAAAAAGCTTAGCGTTAGAACAAACACAAACTATCGGTTCTAATTTTATTAACGAAATCAAAAACATACTAATTACTATATTTTCAGCAAAATTAGTAATAGATGGAGAAATCACTCTAGGAATGATGCTGTCTATATCCTATATTATTGGGCAATTAAATAGTCCTATTCAACAACTCATTGGATTTATACATTCAGCACAAGATGCTAAAATAGCTTTAGAACGATTATCTGAAATTCATAATAAAGAAGATGAGGAAAATGTTGAAGATGAAAAAATACATGATGTCCCCGAAAATGAAGATTTGATTTTAAAGGCTATTCATTTTAGATATATAGGCAGTCAAGAAGAAGTAATAAAAGGATTGGATTTAACTATTCCTGCTAATAAAATAACGGCTATTGTTGGAGCAAGCGGAAGTGGTAAAACAACCTTAATGAAAATGCTCTTAAAGTTTTATGAACCCAATACAGGAGAAATCAATTTAGGCAATAACCATTTGTCTAATATTTCACACTCAGCTTGGAGAGAACAATGTGGCGTAGTAATGCAAGATGGTTATATTTTTAATGATACCATTGCCAATAATATTGCTATTGGACAAGATGTAATTGATAAAGAACGCTTAAAAAAGGCAGTAGAAATAGCTAATATTGCAGCATACATTGATGCTTTGCCTTTGGGTTACAATACTAAAATAGGACAAGAAGGAGTTGGAATGAGTGGCGGACAAAAACAACGCTTATTTATTGCTAGAGCAGTATATAAGAATCCGAAATTTATCTTTTTTGATGAAGCAACCAGTTCGTTAGATGCGAATAATGAGAAAATCATTATGGAAAATCTTAATCAGTTTTTTAAAGAACGGACAGCTATTGTTATTGCACACCGATTAAGTACCGTTAAAAATGCAGACCAAATAGTAGTATTAGATAAAGGGAGAATTATAGAAAGAGGAACGCATGAAGAGTTAACAGCTTTAAAAGGAAACTATTATAACTTAGTAAAGAACCAATTGGAGTTGTAAAAAAAATGTCATTCTCAGCTTGACTGGGAATCTGTTTTTTTAGTAGAAAAAGGAAAATGCCAGAAGAAAAAGAAGAAATACAAATAAGAAGCGATGAAGTACAAGAAATACTTTCGACAGTTCCTAACTGGATGATTCGTTGGGGTATTTCCTTAATCTTTGGATTAATTCTAATGTTAGTATTTATTTCGTGGTTTATAAAATATCCTGATGTTATTGAGGGACAAGCTTTAATTACAACAACTGAACCACCTGCAAAATTAGTTAGTAAAAGCAGTGGATATATAGAACAACTCTACTTTAAAGACAATTCTACTCTCAAAAAAGGAGATGTTATTGCAGAAATTACCAATCCAACCAACAAAGGTAGTATTGAGTTTTTAGCAACAACTCTTCAAATCTTAATTGCTAAAGAAAATGAACCTTTGGAGAGTTTTAATGTTGACCAAATAACGGGCGTTTTAAGTCAAATTTCAAGTAAAAATTTACTTTTAGGAAATGAATTACCTGAATTTAATCAGTTCATCCAAAACCTAACCGAGTTAAACGTTTTACTCACTGACCAATTTTATCAAAATACTAACCAAAACTTTAATCAGCAAATAGAATATAACGATAGATTAGCATGGATTACCAAAGGACAACTTGACTTATTAAATCAAGAGTTAATGAACGCTAAAGAAAAATTTAAAGCAGATAGTACACTTTACAAAAGAGATGTAATCTCTAAACATGACTTTTTTAAAAACCAAAGTGAATTAATTTCCAAAAAACAAGAATTAGCTAACCTTAAAAAAACGTATGTCAACTATAAAATTACTGTTACCAATTATCTCAAACAGAAAGACGAAACTACACAACAATATGAGCAGCAAAAAAGGACGTTGAATACGAACATTTCTGCTAATATCAAAAGCATTAAAAACTACATCAACAACTGGCAGCAAAATTACACGTTTACTTCTCCTATCAATGGTAAACTGACTTATTTAAGTAATTTAACAGAAAATCAATTTATAAATTCCTCCACTACTCTATTTGCTGTTGTTCCAAACAACCAAAACTACATCGGACAAATTACTATTCCAACACAAGGCTTTGGCAAGGTTGCTAAAGGACAAAAAGTACGGATTAAACTCAACAATTACCCTTACCAAGAATTCGGACAATTGATTGGCACAATAACCGATATTTCATTAATACCTACAGCAATTAGTGAAACTCAAAGTGCTTATTTTATTACCATCTCATTACCTCAGGACTTAATAACTACTTACAAAAAAGAAATTACTTTTACTCCTGAAATGACTGGAACTGCTGAAATTATTACAGAAGATTTAAGGCTTCTTGAAAGAATATTTAACAAGTTTCGTAAAGTATTAGACAAATAAAAAAAAGAAAAATATGGATGGCTCACGCTTCTGATTCAAACACATGCCATACCACTCTTGGCTTTCCCTCCAACCAAAGTAATGGCATAAGTTTTCCACCCCAACAACACACTGAAATGAAGACACTAAACACAACATTCAATATATAATATGCCCTGCCTTTAGCTTTTTTTACTCTTTTTGGCTTTTGTGGTTTATTCCATAATTTTTGCTTGTGCTTTCTTGCTCCTTTCTGCAAGTTGCATCCTTGCTTTGGTGAGTTTGTTTGGGTGCTCTTTATTTGTTTAGTAGTAAACTACTGCTTTGGCAAAAATTATTACTTTTAAGCATTGAATAAACATACGGCACATTACATATTGTGGCGTTGGGTGTAATTCCCTCACTTCACTAGTTATTACAACCGCTTATTTTTCAGGGTATAAGGATAATTTTAAGGGTTAGTTAGGGCGTAAGAATAGGGA
>NVUQ01000049.1 GCA_002401955.1 Flavobacteriales bacterium
TCAAAAACAAACTATCTGTAAATCAAATTTTAAGTATTACACATAACAAGTATTTTTTAGAAGCTTATAACGGGTGTTTTGATTCATAATTGGTATTACACGAAAGAAAAAGGGCATAATCGAGTAGACGGCTGACAGTCAAATGACTGCCAGTGCGCCTCTCACACCACCAAGCGTACGGGTCTCGTACTTGGCGGTTCAATAATGATACATTTTGATTTCTTGTAATAATCGATTAAACTAACATAACCTCTCTTTTCTAAGCGTTTTATGGTAATTGTAGTACGTAAGATTGGAGATTGAGCTACTGCCCAACCTCCCATTCTTGTGCGACTGCAGGCATAATTTATTACTTTTTCAGTTCCCTACTCTATTTAACACAGGCTTTTCGGATTCCGCCTTTGTAATCATAAAATTGATAGTAGCTACTCAATCGAATAATTTGTTTTTGATTACAGGACAAATATCTGATAATAATGGAATATATTTTAGAGTATAAATACCCCATTTTAAAAACAGGTATTTATACCTGGTCATAATTGTTCTATATCAATGAACCCCCCAAAATTGAAGAGTTAGTAAGTTGAATTCTAAAAAAAGAAAGAAACATTTAGTATTTAAAAATACAAACCCAGTACATAAAAGAAAAAAGGGTATAACAAGCGTGCTCCTTGCACAACCCTATAATTCTCAAAAAAGTGTTTCCCTATTGATTTTAAAAGGGGTTTGTTTTTTACTTCCTAAATCGATGTCTTTTTTTAAATACCTTTATCAACAAAGTTGTGCAACAGGTATAATGGCTATATTTCATTATGTTGCCTAATTACTTTACATTTGGTATCAACAAAACGAATATATAGAGTTGTCGTTGGCAGTAATTAATATGACAAAATTAATAATCATAATACTTTCTTTTTGTAGCCTGAATTCTATGGCTCAACTTAAGGTTCTAGATTCAATAAATATTGAAAACAGAAGTTCTGAATTCTCTGTTTCCCCTGATGGAAAGCACATTGCAATAGCGCAGCATAAAAAACGAGAATTGTTGATTATTGAACTTATTTCAAAAGAAATAGTAAAGAGAATCCCACTCAGGAATAAATGGGACAATGTAGTACAATACAGCCCTGACGGTAAATTTCTTGCGATAGCTTCCCTGAAAAATGGAATTGACATCTATGATGCTAATAATTTTAAATTAAAGCACAGCTTAAAGGAAACTAAAGATAATGTTAACCGTCTGATTTTTTACAAAACGGATATGCTTGCTAGTGAATCATGGAATGGACAAATTAGAACATGGGACCTTAAAAGTGGTAGCCAAGTAAATGAATTTCTTCTACCTGAAAATCCGAGAGCATACAGGATGACTTACAACCCAATTTCTAAGGAATTTGTTATTATAGCGGCATTCAAAAAAAGCTACACTTCTAAATTATATCTACTATCTGAAAATCTAATTGTTAATAGAATTAAACCCTTTAATTTTACCGGAACATGCAAATACTTAAAAGAAACAGACGCAATATATGTATCCCCTACATACAAGCATGTTATTCATAAATTGGACAGCTCACTTAATATTATTCGAGATTTAAATAAACATGACAAATGGGTTAATGACTTTGTTTTCACTCCAGATGGCAAAAAAATAATATCTTCAGCTGCAGATAATACGCTACGTATTTTTAAAGGAAATAAGCAACTTGACAAACTCGATCTCCGCTATCAAATTGTACAAATTCATATATTGTCAGAGAACAAGTTTCTATGTTCCGGTATTATGGGACCAAAGAATGCAAGTAAAATATATGTAGTGGAATACTAAGCCAACCGAGAAATTACATTACCAAAACAATAAAAACTCCTGCCAACAAAGAACTGTGCTAAAAAACAACTAAAAATTAACTTATTATTAATTTAAAGCTGGATTTACACTGCTCTATATTTCATTATGTTGGCTGATTGCTGTACATTTGGTTACAACTAATTAGTTAAACGAAAATATGTACTTTTAAATCGCCCTACCAAAACATAGATTGGTCGTTACCTGCCAAACAGATGATGAAAATAATACTTTATACAATCCTGTCAATATTAATTTTGACGTCTTGTAATCAAACAGATGAGCTTGATGGAATTTGGATTGTCGCATATAAAGATTTTGAAGATCACAAATCTGAACCAATTTATCAGAAAACTCTATTTGAATTTGATGGCAATTTAGTTTATACAATTACAATTGGTGATTTATCTACAGGTGACCTAAATACAGTTAACATTGATACCGCAAATTATAGTTTCAATAATTCTATTTTGCAAATTGGGAACGAAAAACTCCCTATTACTTATTCTCAAAACTCAATCATTATTGATGTCAATAATAATTCAAAAACAGTCTTAAAAAGAATAAATTCATATCTAAATAATGTGACTATTAATGAAAACACTTTCAAAGGTTCATATTTTATTTCAAGTAAAAACTACAATGACAGCATCGATTTTATAAATGATTCCACATTAATTTTTACGGGTGAATACAATTTAAATTACCCAACAAGAAAATGGAATATTATTAATTATGGTGGCTTCAAATTCTTTAATATACAAAATGAGTTCTTCCCTTTATTAATATTCAAATCGCAGACTGATAAAAAAACATTATTAGAATATCCCTTTGACAAAGACATAGAATTTGGGTTGACTAAAACGACTGGAAATTCTCTTTCATCTAAATTTATTGGAGTATGGAAAGAATTTGAGAATTCATATCCCAAACCTCCTCCCCCACCAAATTTGACAAATAAAGACCTTCTTTACAGCATAGAAATCTTAAAAGACTCTATTAATATTAAAAAAAATGGACAGACAAAAACTTATAAATGGGACTTGACTTCAGACGGAAAAAGAATCTATTTTATTGACAATATATTTAAAACTGAAGGCTCTTGGAAAATTAAAAGTGTAACTGACTCAATATTGACCGTAAGAATGGTTAGTTATTCAGGAAGTCAAGAAGAAATTATAAAATTTAAAAAAGAAGACAACAGCAGGTAACACTTCTCTATATTTCATTATGTTGGCTGATTACTCTACATTTGGTTACAACAAAACGAAAAAATACAGTTGTCGTTAAACCAAATAAAGTAACGTACTCTCGCACTATATTGCATACTTTTTCAAAAGATGCTTTTCCAGTTTTGCTATTCATTCAAGCTCAACGCAGCTTTTAAAGACAAATATCTTAGTTTAAAAATCTGTCAAATTCTTCCGCATTTTTAAAACTGTAAATCTTAAATTTGTTTTCTCAAAACAAAAACAAAATATGAATCCATTATTAGAAAAGTTTAATACACCTTACAATACATCTCCTTTTTCAAAAATAAAAAATGAGCATTATCAACCTGCTTTTGTAAAAGCCATTGAACTCGCTAAACAAGAAATTGATGGGATTGTTGAAAATTCTGAACTTCCAACTTTTAAAAATACAGTTGAAGCATTAGATTATAGTGGAGAATTACTTGGAAGAATTTCAAGCATATTTTTTAACCTAAACCATGCTGAAACTTCTGAAGAAATTCAGAAAATTGCAAAAGAAGTATCCCCTCTCCTATCAGAATTTGGTAATGATATTGGATTAAACCAAGAGTTGTTTCAACGAATTAAATCTGTTTACGATAGTAAAAATGAGTTAAATATTACTCCAGAACAAACAACTTTATTAGAAAAAAACTACAAGAGCTTTGTAAGAAACGGAGCTAATTTAAATGATAACGATAAAGAAACATTAAGAGCAATTGACAAAGAACTGTCTCAAATATCTTTAAGTTTTGGTGAAAACCTTTTAGCAGCAAGTAACAAATATCAATTACATATTACCAATACTGATGATTTAGCCGGTTTGCCAGATGGTGTTATTGAAGCTGCTGCAATGACGGCAAAAGAAAAAGAAAAAGAAGGATGGGTTTTTACCTTAGATTATCCGAGCTACATCCCTTTTATGACTTATGCGGATAGCAGTGAATTAAGAAAAGAAATGAGTTTTTCATCTGGGTCAAAAACTTGCAAAGAAGATGAACTCGATAATCAAAAAAATGTACTAAAAATTGTTGAACTCCGTTATCAAAGAGCGAACTTATTAGGCTATAACAATCATGCTGAGTTTGTTTTAGAAGAACAAATGGCAACATCATCAAAAAAAGTGACTGATTTTTTAAGCCATCTTTTAGAAAAATCTAAACCTACTGCCTTAAAAGAAAATAAACAATTAACTGATTTTGCTAAAGAATTAAATGGTCCTAACACGCTACAAAGTTATGATGCGGGTTATTATACCGAAAAACTAAAACAAAAATTATTTGATTTAGATGATGAGAAACTAAAACCTTACTTCAAATTAGAAAACGTAATTAAAGGTGCATTTACCGTTGCCAATAAATTATACGACATTAATTTTGAAGAGATTTTTGATATTGATAAATATCACGAAGATGTTATTACTTATAAAGTAACTGATTCTAACAACGAGTTAGTCGCTATTTTTTACGCTGATTTCCACCCCAGACCAGGTAAACAAAATGGTGCTTGGATGACCTCTTTTAACAACCAATACATTAAAAATGGTGTAAATAACAGACCTCACATTGTAAATGTTTGCAATTTTACTAAGCCAACAGATACTAAGCCTTCATTATTAACTTTTGGCGAAGTAACCACATTGTTTCATGAGTTTGGTCATGCTTTGCACGGAATGCTAGCTAATACTACTTACCCAGGTTTATCAGGAACAAGTGTTTATAGAGATTTTGTTGAACTTCCTTCTCAAATATTAGAAAACTGGTGTTATCAAAAAGAAGCTTTAGAATTATTTGCCTTCCATTATGAAACAGGCAAAGTTATCCCCTTAGATTTAATTCAAAAAATAAAAGATTCTGCCAACTTTATGGAAGCAACCAGTATGTTACGACAAATTAGTTTTGGAATAATTGATATGAATTGGCATTCAAAAAACCCTAAAAACATAAGTTCTGTTGTTGATTTTGAACAAAAAGCAATGGAGAATACTCAAATTTATCCTCATATAGAAGGAGCCTGCTTTAGCACTTCATTCTCGCATATTTTTGATGGTGGATATTCTGCGGGTTATTACTCTTATAAATGGGCTGAAGTATTAGAAGCAGATGCCTTTGAATATTTTTCTGAAAATGGAATATTCAATAAAGAAATCGCTAATAAGTTTAAAGAATTTATTCTTTCTAAAGGAGGCTCTGAACACCCTATGGAACTTTACAAAAAGTTTAGAGGACAAGAACCTAATAATGATGCTTTATTAAGAAGAGCAGGGCTTTTAGAGGAGGTAATGATTAGAGATTAGAGATTAGAGATTAGAGATTAGAGATTAGAGATTAGAGATTAGAGATTAGAGATTAGAGATTAGAGATTAGAGATTAGAGATTAGAGAAAAATAAAAAATCTAAAACTATACACCAACAACTATTAACTAATTACCGTAATCTATCTGCTGAACGAACTAACTTATCATCTTTTTTAATAAAATGAATAGCTAAGTAGGTACAGATTAATGATAACAATGGAATAATTGCACCCAACTCAAAACTTATAGCAGGTTCATTTCCTTCAGAAGCTATAAGTACCGATTTAACAGTATCACTGTACATTACTATTGCCGCAATCTGAAAGGCAATTAACAAAATTATTAGCTTACCAATTTTTATCTGTAAAGACCTATTCTTAAATAAGAAAATAGCAGCTAAAGCTACTAACTGAACAATACCTTGAATTGCTCCAACCCCCATATTTTTTGTCAAAATAATATCTGAATTTTCTACAACTGTTGTTTTATATAAATTCATAAGAGCAGAACCATCCATTCCTATAAATTTTAATATTGGAAAAAAAGATGCTGCAACACCAAGTAGAACTACGAGTGCTAAAAATACGGTCTGAATTCGTTGTATCATAATGAAAAATTTCTAACAAAAGTAATCATACCAAATGAACAATAAAATGTTAATTAGTTCATTTTATTTTAAGCACAAACTATAAAAGATAAATTATTTTTGTTTTATGATTGAAAAAATACCCAGATGGCTAAAAAATAAATATTCATTTACCTTTATAGTATTTATTATCTTGGTTACTTTTATTGATCAAAACAGTATTCTTACCCAATATTCTTACCACACTAAACTTAATGTTTTAAAAAGTGAAAAAGAATATTTTGAAAAAGCAATCAAAAAAACAAGCAAAGAGTTATATGATTTAACAGAAAATCCTGCAACACTTGAAAAATTTGCCCGAGAAAACTACTTTATGAAAAAGAAAAATGAAGAAGTATTTGTTTTTGCTACAAAATAATAATCTCTTTTCTTAAACCGTACGAGTCCATTTCAAAACATTATATTTCCTATTTTTGTGGATAGCTAATTATAAACTATAAATGGGATTATTTAAAGGATTTGACAAGGTGAGTCGCCAAGATTGGTTAGATAAAATTACTGCCGATCTAAAAGGGAAAGACTTTAACGAAACATTAGTTTGGAACTCTAAAGAAGGAATTGATGTTCAACCATTTTATAATAGTGACACTAATATCCAATCTACAACGCCCTTAAAACCTTTTAACAGCTGGAAAATTAGAGAGAAAATTACTATCCAATCCATTAAAAAAGCAAACCAAGAAGCATTATTGGCCTTAAAAGGTGGAGCAAATTCTATTTTATTTATAGGAGAAATCAACTCTCAAAAAGAAATGAATGAGTTACTAAGTGAGATTCAAACAGAAATTATTGAAATTCATTTTTATAATTCTAATCCTAAAAAAACTTCAACTTTTATAAAACTAAATCGAGGAAGTATTAGCTATGATTATTTAAGCGAAGCTTACCTTTCTAAAAATGATTCCATTGATAAAAATATTGATGATTTAGCCGAAAACACATCCTCAAACACCAACATTAAAACCATAACTGTAAACGGAGTTAATTACGCTAACAACGGGTTTTCTTTAAGTGAAGAAATAGGTTTGAGTTTAGCACAAGCTGTTGAATACTTTAACTTATTAATCGATAGAGGAATTAAACCCTCAAAAATTGCAAATTCAATTCAATTTTCGTTTGGTATTGAAACCAATTATTTCTTTGAAATTGCTAAAATAAGAGCTGCACGTAAACTATGGGACATAATTTTAGAACAATATCAGGTTACTGATACTACAATGGATATTCATTCAGAAACCACTATTACCAAAAACTCTGAAGAAGATAATAATTACGACATCCTAAGAAATACAACTAAAGCAATGTCTGCCATTATTGGAGGATGTGATAGCCTAACTATTTTACCGCATGATGATTCGGAAACAAACATTGGTTTTTCTAATAGAATTGCAAGAAATATACAACACATCTTAAAAGAAGAAGCTTTTTTTGATAAGGTAAACAATCCTGCTGATGGAGCTTATTACATTGAAGAATTGACTGATAAAATTGCGAGTAAATCATGGACATTTTTTCAAGAAATAGAAAAAAAAGGTGGTTTTTTAGCTTGTATTGATAAGGGGGTTATTAAAAATGAAGAAGACGCTATTTCTTGGCTTAAATCAATAGATATAAAATGAGACCAGACTTTACAACCATTGATTTTAAAAAAACCAATTCTAAGCACAATGTAAATTCACAAGGTGACGAATGGTTAACTGCTGAAAAAATAGCTGTTAAAAGCACTTATTCTAAAAAAGATGTTGAAGATTTAGAGCATTTAGATTTTGCTGCTGGTATGGCTCCAAACTTAAGAGGTCCATACTCCACGATGTACGTTATGCGACCATGGACAATTAGACAATATGCTGGTTTTAGTACTGCTGAAGAATCGAATGCTTTTTATCGTAGAAATTTAGCTGCTGGACAAAAAGGGCTTTCTGTTGCTTTTGATTTAGCAACTCATAGAGGCTATGATTCTGATCATGAACGTGTTGTTGGCGATGTTGGTAAAGCAGGTGTTGCTATAGATTCTGTTGAGGATATGAAAATACTCTTCGACCAAATTCCTTTGGATAAAATGTCGGTTTCTATGACTATGAATGGTGCTGTAATTCCAATTTTGGCATTTTACATTGTTGCTGCAGAAGAACAAGGCGTAAAACCAGAACAATTAGCTGGAACCATTCAAAATGATATTTTAAAGGAGTTTATGGTAAGAAACACTTACATCTACCCTCCTCAAGCATCTATGCAAATTATTGCCGACATATTTAAATACACTTCTAAAAATATGCCTAAATACAACTCTATAAGTATTTCGGGATATCACATACAAGAAGCTGGAGGAACTAACGATATTGAGTTGGCTTATACTTTAGCTGATGGTTTAGAATACATTAGAACAGGTATTGCATCTGGTATGGACATAGACAGTTTTGCTCCACGTCTTTCTTTTTTCTGGGGAATTGGTATGAACCATTTTATGGAAATTGCCAAAATGAGGGCCGGCAGAATGTTATGGGCAAAAATTGTACAACAATTCAATCCTAAAAACCCTAAATCATTAGTTTTAAGAACACATTCACAAACTTCAGGATGGAGTTTAACAGAGCAAGATCCTTACAACAATGTTGCAAGAACATGTATTGAGGCAATGGCTGCTACTTTAGGCGGAACACAATCTTTACACACTAATGCACTGGATGAAGCCATTGCTTTACCAACAGATTTTTCGGCTAAAATTGCTCGAGACACTCAAAAATACATTCAACAAGAAACAGAAATTTGTAGAACCGTTGATCCTTGGGGAGGCTCTTATTATGTAGAAAAATTAACCCATGACTTAGCTGAAAGAGCTTGGAAATTAATTGAAGAGGTTGAAGAGTTAGGAGGAATGGCAAAAGCCATAGAAAAAGGAATTCCAAAATTAAGAATTGAAGAGGCTGCTGCTCGTAAACAAGCTAAGATTGATTCTGGAAAAGAAATTATTGTTGGTGTAAACGAATATATAGTTGATGAAGAACAACAATTAGATATTTTAGATGTTGATAATGATGCTGTTAGAGAAAGTCAAATAGCAAGATTAAATCAAATAAAAGCAGATAGAGATTCAGAAAAAGTTGTTGCTGCTTTAAATAATATTACCGAAATTGCTAATTCTAAAAATGGTAATTTATTAGAAGCTGCTGTAACTGCTGCACGAGAACGAGCTACTTTAGGTGAAATTTCTGATGCTATGGAAAAGGTATTTGGAAGATATCAAGCTCAAATACGTTCGGTAAGTGGTGTTTACAGCTCAGAAGCTATGGAAGATAAAGATTTTATAAAAGCCCAAGAAATGACCAACCAATTTGCTGAATTGGAAGGAAGAAGACCACGAATTATGGTTGCCAAAATGGGACAAGATGGGCATGATAGGGGGGCAAAAATTATTGCAACTTCTTTTGCCGATTTAGGTTTTGATGTAGATATCGGACCTTTATTTCAAACCCCTGCTGAAGCTGCCAAGCAAGCTGTAGAAAATGATGTGCACATTTTAGGTGTTTCTTCTTTAGCTGCTGGGCATAAAACATTAGTTCCGCAGGTAATTGCTGAATTAAAGAAATTAGATCGTGACGATATTATGGTTATTGTTGGTGGTGTTATACCTCAACAAGATTATGATTATTTGTTTGATGCTGGTGCTGTAGGTGTTTTCGGACCAGGAACAAAAATTAGTAAAGCGGCCCAAGAAATTTTAGGTATAATGATTGAAAGTGTTCAGTAATTAAAATCAATTTGTAATGTATTCTGGTAAAAATTATTCATTTTGGAAATCAATCGTTTGGAGTAAGAAATACATTTTTTACTTCTTATTAATCGATTCTATTCCAGTAATTGCTTTTGAGTTATTAGATTGTAAATGGCTAATGCTACCTTGGGAACCTATTTCTTTAGTTGGTATAGCGGTAGCTTTTTATCTAGGTTTTAAAAACAACTCTTCCTATGATAGACTTTGGGAAGCACGAAAAATTTGGGGAGGTATTGTAAACGCTTCTAGAAGCTTTACAATAATGACTAGAGATTTTATTACCAATGAATATTCATCGAAAAAATTAACCGATGATGAACTTAAAAATATTCATAAAAAAATAGTGCACCGCCATGTTGCATGGTTAAATGCACTCACCTATCAATTAAGAGAACCAAGAGATTGGGAACACTATGATGAAAAACTTGATCTGATGAGGAAAATGGCAGATATTCATCATGAAGACAATCACTATGAAAAACTAATAGATTATCTTTCTAAAGATGATTATGATTATGTAATGTCTAAAGACAATAAAGCATCTCATTTGATAAGCCTTCAATCCAAAGATTTTAAAAGCTTAAAACAAGATGGTTTAATTGATGATTTCAGACATATAGAATTAAAAAAAATGTTACAAGAATTCTATACCCTTCAAGGAAAATCAGAAAGAATAAAAAACTTTCCTTTTCCAAGACAGTATGCTTCGGTTAACTATTTCTTTGTTTGGATATTTATTTTTATGATTCCGTTTGCGATGCTTAACATTTTTTCAGAAATTACAACCCCATATTATATATGGGTAACAATTCCTGTAGCAATGTTAGTATCATGGGTTTTTATAATGATGGAAATGATTGGAGATTACAGTGAAAACCCTTTTGAAGGGCTTTCCAATGATGTTCCAATTAAAACATTAGCTCGTAGTATAGAAATTGATATAAGACAAATGTTAGACGAAACCAATTTGCCAAAAAACATAGAGCCTGTTGGAGAATTTAAAGTACAACTATGATGAAAAAGAGAATTTTAATACTATTCGTCTCACTTTTTGTGATGACGTCAATTAATGCACAAAGCATTACAGGAAAATGGAAAACTATTGATGATGACACAGGAAAGGAAAAATCTGTAGTAGAAATTTATAAAAAAGGCGGTAAATACTATGGCAAAGTTATAAGTATTGTAGATCCTAAAAAAAGAGATAAAAAATGTGAAAAATGTACAGATTATCGAAAGGATAAACCTGTTTTAGGTATGGAAATAATTAAAGATTTGGAACAAGATGATGATGAGTTTGAAGATGGCACCATCATGGATCCAGAAAATGGTAAGATTTACGATTGTAAAATCTGGTTAGAAGATAAAAACACCTTAAATGTAAGGGGTTATATTGCATTCTTTTATAGAACACAAGAATGGTTAAGAGTTGAGTAATTTAATCTTTTACAATTTTCTTGTTAATTGATTGACTAGCATTATATATATTTAACACATAAACTCCTTTAGTTAAGTTTGATAAATCTATGGTTGTATTATCATTAACGATTTTCATATTTAGAACGTTCTTACCTTCTATTGATGTTATTGTAACATTAGCATTTATAAACTCCTGAGAATTAAATGACAAGTAATCTGACGTTGGATTTGGAAAAACTTCTAACCTTAATTTATTTAATTCGTTTTCGTCAATTGACGTTGGATTTTGAATTCCCCACTCTTCTATTCCTTTCTTATAATAAACCAAATGAAATGAATAAGCAGAAGTCTGAGACTGTGAAGAAGAATAAGAATGAGACACATATCCACACCCAACTACATAAGTCCATGATTCCGTATATTCTATGGGATGAAAAGTTAATCTATTCTTTATTCTACCATGACAAAAGTTAGTGTCTGAAATAACTGACACATTCAAGCCTGAATTTGAAACGTAAGGTATTATAGTATCTGCTAAATTTGAATATTGTGCTGTATCAATATAAGTAGAATAAGTCCAAAGTGAATTTGAAGCCGGTTTACTACCAAAACTAACATCTCTAACATAATATACTGTGTCGCCAGTAATAGAATAATATTTATCAATAACTTCAAAATCTGTTCTTGTTCTATTTGTTTGAAAGCTAGTAGTTAAACTTTCACTTACAAAATGAAAAATATCTCCAATATCAAAATCATAAATTTCTGATTTTAATGAAGCTTGTTGTGCAAATAATCCATTACAAAATAGAGAAACAGAAAGAAGTACTGCGAAAATCAATTTTAATACATTCATTATCTTAATTAATAAGGATTATAGCACAAGTTAAGTAATTATAACTTGTTAAACAAATTGTAATTTACATCAGTGGTATTTTTTTAGAGCAAAGAGGTTAATTCGATCATTTTAACGGTGCTAAATAAGAAAAATAGAATTTAGGTTGGCTTAAAAATATTTTATTAAAAATATTAAAAGCTTTAATATATTTTTAAAAAAAGGACTATATTTGCCGTTCTTAAATGGTGGTTGTAGCTCAGTTGGTTAGAGCGCTGGTTTGTGGTGCCGGAAGTCGTGGGTTCGAATCCCATCTTCCACCCTAAGACAAAAAAAGCTTCGCGTTAGCGAGGCTTTTTTGTTTTACAAAATTCATAGCAAATTCATTTGAATTAAGTATTTAGTAGAAAAGAGAGTATAAAATACTTTTTTGTATTTGAAAGCAAAACAGAAGATGTAAGGGATCATTTAAATAATCCCGTCTTCCAACCTTAAAAGTAAAAAACCTAACATTTGTTATGACTTTTTATTTCTAACACTATTTTATTTTATACCCAAAACCAAGTGATACATACTTTAAATCTTGTAAGTAGGTTTTAAAGGATAAATGAGTTGAAATGTTTTGTTTTAAATAATATTTAAATAAAACCCTATGATATTGTTTTTGTTTATCGAGTTCTTCTGGTAAAACCAAATAGTACCCTTCTTGTAATATAAATCTAAATTTATCATAAACAATAGATTGAGATAAATGTATACCTCCCAATAAACTATTAAAAGATTGAAAATCTTTTGACTGATTCTCATAATCTACTTTAATGGTTTCATCATAAAAAAAATCAGTTCCTATTCCGAAATGAATTAAGCGAAAAGTTTCGTGCGATAAATCCAATGATATTGATGGAGTAAAATAATATTTATCTCTAGGTTTATCTAAATGCATCCAACCTAATTCTGTTATTAGATCTATAGTTGTTTTGCTTTGGTGAGCAGGAATTAGAAATAATTCTTTTTCTCTATTTGATCCAACATCATAAACAACTCCACCAAATAGAGAGATTGAATTTACTCCAATATTAGGATGACTTAAGTTTGCATTAGAGATATGATCAAATGATAAACCTATATTAATTCCATAGTTTTCTGCAAGATAATATGTGCCACCTAACCTTAAATTAAAGTGAAAATTAAAATAGGAACTTATAGCAATATTATAAGGATTACTAATAGAATCTAATTTTCGATTTACATAGTTTATTCCAAAACCAGTTTGATTAAAAATTTTTAAATTTTTAATCTCAAAAAAATTAATCCTAAAAAAGTAATCTATACCTATGGCTCTTCCTAAAACTTCATCGTGCCCTAATGAGGTATAAAAAAATGAAAGCCCATGTTCTGGATAATTATAAATTTGAGCCCAATAGTTATCATTTCTCCCCTTCTTAAATAAATTAAATTCTATAGAACGCCTATAGTCTTCTTCAATTGGATCTAAAAGACCGAATTCTGGTATTATATTGCCTTGGTGATAATTGGATTCTATTTTTAATCCATCGCTAAATTTAGTTTGAGCATTCAAACTATTAACCAAAACATACTGAGCAAACAAGAAAAAAACTAAACAAGCATATTTTGTAATAAACCCTTTCATATATATTTCTTAAATAATTAATTCTACGTAATATTTAATTAGGAGTTATACTGCTTTGCAATCAAAATGCTAACCGCTACCGAAAGGCCCTGCCTTGTGGAACATTAACCTTTAAATAAAATAACTAACAACCTAAAGCCATAAACGAACACCACAAGCGGGACGATTGCGGGAGCCCTTGACGATTGCTGAAGCCTTTTTGAATGCCGCCTTTCAACACCAAAATTGTTATTGAAACCGATATTCGATTATTCTACTTACAAGTAAAATTGACTTCTCCTGTTCTAATTTTCAGTATCTAAGGAGCGAGGGGGAAGGACCGAATGGAGCGAAATGCAAAGCAATTGGCCAAGTTGGGAATGCCTAGTGCGTAAGAAATTGCGGAGCATTTGGCATTCGGTCTTGATTTTTGGTTCTTTTTATTCAAGAAAAAGAACGAAGAAAAATTGTAAGAAAAGTGAAGTTTAAAATAACCTTTTTCATTTTTTCAAACGCTACCGCAACACTCTGCCTTGTGGAACATTAACCTTTAAATAAAACAACCTAAAACCATAAACGAACACCACAAGTGGGACGCTTGCGGGAGCCCTTGTCGATTGCGTCAGCGGAGGGTCGCTTGCGGGAGCGGGGGGAATCTTTTGAATAAATACAACTACTTTACTAATCGCTTGTGGAAAAAGAGCCTTTTTCATTTTTTCCTTGGATGAAAAAACGAAACAAAAAAATCAAGGCTTACAAAAACCTTGATAACCTATCCTTCCTAAAAATAAGTGCGGCTGGATGATTTTCGGGGACCACCCCTCAACTTTCCAGTCTTACTAATTTTTCATTTCGACTAGAACATCAACTTTTTGAATGCCGCCAAAAAACAATCATTCTGCAAACCACAACCGCTACTGCAACGCTCTGCCTTGTAGAACATTAACCTTTAAATAAAAATATCCTAAAACCATAAACAAACACCACAAGCGAGTGAATCCATTTCTGGTAAACATAATGCAACATCACTTATCCCCAAACCCTTGCACTTACACCTAATAAAGCGGTAACAGTTAAATAGATAGCTTATAAATAGCTTTTTAAAAATTGAGGGTATAATTTTGTATTTACAAATTATTAAAATAATTGAGATGAAAAAAATAATTTTACTTCTGATCCTTTCTTTTTTCTATTCATTAAGTTATTCACAAACTTTTGTAACTCCCCCATTAGATCAAGGGGCTATGATTAATGGTGCTAAAACCTTTAATCTTAACATGCAAACGGGTACAACACAATTTTTTCCTGGAAAAAATACTGAAACCGCTGGTTATAATCAAAACTATTTAGGACCAACATTAGAAATTAGAAAAGGAGATAGTGTTGTTATCAATGTTACTAATAATTTAACTTCATGGAATATTAATACAACTTCACATTGGCATGGAATGCATTTACCTGCTATGATGGATGGTGGCCCTCATCAAGCCATAATACCTGGCGGTACTTGGCAAGCAACTTGGAAAATGTTAAACAGAGCTAGTTCCTACTGGTACCACCCTCATCCTCACAGCTCATTGGGGCTGTCTGACACATTAAACAGTACCAGCTGGCAAGTTTATCAAGGGCTTGCTGCCATGATTATTGTGAGGGATACAGAAACAGATACCCTAGGTTTACCTAGTACTTATGGTGTTGATGAATTCCCCATTATTATTCAAGATAAATCATTTACAGCTGATAGTGGAAACTTTGCTCCTGTACCTCCTATAGGATTAGGTGTAGCTACTATAAGAAGAGGGGAAAGTATTTTAGTAAATGGGGTGGTAACTCCTGATTTAAATGCTCCTTCACAAATGATAAGACTTCGATTTTTAAACGCCTCTAATGCGAGGGCATATCGAATAGGGTTTAGTGATAATCGTTCGTTTGATATAATAGGTTCTGATGGAGGAATATTAGATACTGTTGCGAACACAACACGTTTTGACATTACTCCAGGTGAACGTTATGAAATAATTGTAGATTTTACTGGCAATCAAGGTTCAACTATACAACTCAAGGCATTTAATTCGGAAATAGAACCTTTCAATTACCCTACAGGAGGAGGTTTAGGAAATGTATACTGGAACCCTCCTTTACAAGATAATTATGATGTTAGTGATTTTGAAATTATGACTTTTAACATTGGAGCAACCGTAGGTACGCCAGTTACCAGTTTTAATACTGAACTGACAGAAATAATATCAATACCTGAAAGTGCTGCCAATAATTTTAGCAACCCAAGAACTTATGAACTTTCTCCTCCAGTACCTGGACAAACAGGAGGGTTTACAATTAATGGACTAGTGTTTGATCCTGCAAGAATTGATGATACCATAACCCTTGGGCATACAGAAATATGGGATATAACAAATATTGCGACTATGGCACATCCTTATCATATTCATGGAAATTCATTCCAAGTTATATCTAGAACAAATGGATGGAGACCTATCCATACTTGGGAACTCGGATGGAAAGATGTGGTTGTTGTACATTCTGGAGAAACGGTTAGAATAATAAAGGAATTTACAGATTATGCAAATCCTACAATGGCATATATGTCTCATTGCCATATTTTAGAACATGAAGATATTGGTATGATGACTCATTGGGTTGTAGTAGATCCAGCAGTAACTGATATAGAAAAAATAGAAGAAAAAATCAACGAATTTTCGGTGTACCCAAATCCTTCTGATGGTAATATAAATTTATCTATGAATATTAATAGTGACGGGGATTATACTATTTCATTATTTAATCAGAGTGGACAATTAATTAGAAACCTTGTTAATGATGAGTATTTAAAAGCAGGAAAACACAATTATCTAATGGATTTAAATGATGTTCCATATGGGGTTTATTATTGTAGATTATTATCAAAAAATAAGAGTATTACAAAGAAGTTAGTAGTTATAAAATAAGAAGAGAGATTTATTTTTAAGCATCTCAATTATTGAACAATTATTTTACCTGAATAATGCTGTAGAAAACTCAGAATGGAGGGTTGGATAAATCTATTTGAGTAGCAACAATTTCATTAGAAATGTAAGCCACTTTTCTTAATTGATTAAACGATACAAACTTTCTGTTAATACGGTAGCCTGCCGTAATTCCATTATTCAATATAAGATTCAACTTCCTAAAAGATCGTGTGTATTTGTTAGCTGTA
>NVUQ01000141.1 GCA_002401955.1 Flavobacteriales bacterium
GAAACCACTAGTAATAAAATCATCATTCAAGTCTGCTAAAGTAGCACCACTAACTGCAGAAGTTAAAAAACGCCAGTGTGTTGCTCCTGCATTTATATATCGTTGCATAGTAATTTCACCTGAAATAGGGTTGAAGAAATTACAATTAGATGTAGTTGTGAATACAATACCATTAGCTGGAGATGTGCCGTCAATAAAAAGGCTATTACCATCCCCATCAAATAATTCATAAATATTTTCATTATTCCAATCTCCATCAGTATATTCTATTTCAACAGTAGAGCCATTAGAAGCATAAAAATCTTCTTGTGTACTTGGACCGAAGCCCATATAATCAGCATATGCAACACCATCAATCCAGACAGTAACATAAGCACCATTCCAACCATCACCCCATGTGTCAGTCATGTCTAGGGTGTATTTGCATTTGAATGTTAATTCGTCAATTCTACCTGTTCCAGAAGCATCAGAAATAATAGTAAGAGAATTATTAGTGTTAAAATTTCCTGTTGCAATAGAAATATCCAAAGTACCAGTAAGATCTATACTTCCTGAAGAAATAGTAGCTCCATTTACATTGTCTATAGTTAAATTATATAAACTTTGATTATTTGCACCATAAATATTATTTCCTGAAGAAGAGCCTTTAAGCACAACTGTACCAATATTACTTATAAAAGTGCCGTTGTTGGTCCAGTCTGAGTATATGTCAATGCTGTTTGAACCATCTAAAGTTAAAGATGCTCCTGAATTAATGTTTAAATTTTTACACTCAGCCCCAGAATTATTAATATTAGGATAATTCGTTAAACCACTAGGAATAGTAGCATCTAATTCATAATAGGGGACTCCTGCATCCCAGTTGTCAGAATCAAACCAATCTGTACTAACAGAACCATTCCATGTTGAAGTAGTTTTAAATATGAATTGAATTTGAGGTTTATCATTATTCTTCTCATTAGGGACAGTACCGCAAAAACTTCCTGTATTGTTATCAGTTTTATATCTAAACCCTTTGTTAGTAGTATATATTCGGCATTGTCCAGTAGGGTCCCTGCTTGGTTGAACATCAGACCAACATATTTCTACACCAATATTTTGAGTTCCATCCCAAGTAAAAGGAGTGTCAAAAACTATCATGTCGTACCCACCAGCTGTTACAGAGTAAGAAAAAGCATTTTTTACAGTTGTCCATCCTGTTGTACCTAAAGCATTATTGACATTATTAGCTGAAGTATGTTTAAGTTTTATTGTATAATTAGGAATGTCATAGAGGGGTTGGTTGGTAACATAAAACCCCATTTGATTTAATATATTAGAACCACTTAAGCCTGCAGTGTTAATTTCTGCTGCAGTATAAACAAATTGACAGACAGTACGTTTTTTATTTATGTTAACAGGAGATGGTTCGTTATAGTCTGTAGTTGATGTTCCGCTACCTAATTGAATCACTTGAGCATTAGAATTAATGCTCGCAAAAGTTATGGAAAACATGATTAGTAGAAATCTCATTTTTTTTTCTATTTTCATATCTTCACTTTTATTATTTAAATGTATCGTCACTCTATTGCAATACTTAAAAAACCTTACACTAATTATGAACTATATTCTTTTCCTTTTTTAGATTTTCTATTTCCTGTTTTAAGTCTAGAATTACCTTTTCAATACATTGGCCTAAAATTCCATTTGGATTAATTCCCTTATCTTTTAATTGGCTTTTTATTTGATTGATTTCTTCCATATGCAGTAAGTTTATAAAACAAAATTATTTATAGGTTTTGTTTTTCACCTCACCTCTGGGGTGAAAACATAAAGGTTCACCTCTGGGGTGAATATTTATGTCTTAGTAAAATAGAGAATTATCTATTGAATTATAAGGTAGAGTTACTTATTAGAAGAAAGTCTTGTTGCTTCAATAACTAATAATATTCGCTGGTCTCTTACGGACTGATTAATGTCAAATAGGTTGTACATTTTTTTAAGAGAAGATCTAACCCCATGAACACTTAGTGAAATTTCAGAGGCGATATCAATATTGCTAATTTCAGGATAATTGTATAAGGAATTTAAAATATTCCAATCAGTAATGTTTAATTGAAAATCAATTTTCGACTCTATAATTTCTTTATTTAGTTTTTCTTTATTAGTAATTCCATCTGATACTATTCTTCTAATTTGAAGATGATTTTGAGTTTTCATGAATTTTAATTCATGTAATAATTCTTTTGTTTCTGATTTTCGTTTTAACTTTTTGAAGTGTAGATACACAAAAGATAAACCAATAAAAATAACAAACCCCCCTAGGATAATAACAATATTTCTTTGATGTTTTAGGAATTCTAATTCCTTTTGTTTGTTAAAATTGGCTCTTTCTAAAAGGAGTTTTTTTTCATATTCGTATTTATATTTTTGTCGAATTGTTGCTTTTTTACTAGCTTCAGAATTTATACTATCCCTTGTCCTAACGTACAATTCATGCATAAGGAGAGACTCCTTAAAATTATTCATCTTTTTATGGGTTTTCCATAAAGATTCGGATGCCAATTTAATGGTTGCTAGAGAGCCTATTTCTTGTGCGATTTCTAGTGAGTGTTTACCGTAACCAATAGCTTTTTTGTAATGACCTTTTCCTCTTCTTATGTTTAGAAACTTGTTTGCGATATTCTTTTTATTGTTGAACTTGGGATATTTTGGTCAACACATCGCTGATACCCATAGTGAAAAAATCGAAGAGATAAAGACTAGAAAAGAAAATGCTTTACAGAATAATATAAAAAGCATTCTAACTTTGAGAATAATGAGAAAAATTTAGTGACGAAAAAAACTGGATATAATAAAAAAGGAAACCTTCAATACACTATACTTTATGATTATAACTTTTTTTGAGGAGTTTAATTACTTAACGTAAGAAACCTTAATCACTTCTTGGCCATCATTATTATTAAGGGTAATAATAAATACCCCACTGCTAAATGAGCCAACATTAACATCAATTTTTGCAGTGCTAGGGTTACTAAGGCTGTAAATTTCTTGCCCCAATACATTTCTTATGTTTATAAAGTCGTATTGCTTGTTGCTTAAATCAATGGTTAAAATATCATTGGCAATCCAAGCATTAATTTCTTTAGTGGCCGGAGAGTATTCAATTCCTGTAGCATTACCAACCAATGTAATTAATCGGCTATAATCGGCATAACACGTTGGGTTAATGCTTGATCTTAAGCTTACCAAGTAATCACCTGCAAGGGTATAATTATGAATTGGCGATTGGACGATTGAGTTGGTTCCATCACCAAACTCCCAAAAATAATCTGTGGCATTGACAGACATATTATTAAAGGAAATATTGCCACCGTTATTCAAATAAAAGGTGTCGCTAACAGTAGTAAAATAACTTGTAACCGGATTAGGGCTTGTAATTTCAACTGTTTCAATGCTGTTACCACAAACTGCGTCCGTTGTTTCTATAGTGTAAGTTCCTGCAGTAATATTGGTTATAGAATCTGTAAAAATGTTTGTATTAGAAGCTATAATGGTTCCTAATCCATTTTTCCATGTAATATCAAAAGGAGTGCTACTATTTTTAGTATAAATAATTTTAGCATCTGAACTATTACTGCAGCTTATGTCTGTTGAAGAAATTTCAATAGGAGCACCTATGTGTAATAAAAACTGTGCAGTAGTTGTTGTGTCGTAAATGTAAGTTGTAAATGAGCTATCAGTATTTAAATCATAAATAGTCCCTGTAATTAAATCTTCTAATATTAAACAGTTTCCATTACTAAAATCAGAAACATTATCAATGTTAATAGCGTGTATTCCACTTACTCCAGTAAGTATTTTAATAGGGATGTTAATTTCCTGATCAGGAAGTTGATTGATTGAATATTCTTCATTATTTATAATACTTGATATAATTGGCAAATTT